>CAZDEE010000008.1:0-66335 GCA_964504595.1 uncultured Staphylococcaceae bacterium
TAACATGATGTCTACTTTCCCCCCCTCTTGTGTCTACTTTATTAATAGCACTCCAAGTGTATAACTAATCTTTTTTTACGAAAAAGTCTAAAAGCTATAAATTAAAACGGGGTTTGAAAAAAATTCATCCCCGTTCTTCTTTAAAGAACCTTAGAATCTTCTTTTTTCATTTAGTATTACTATTATTTTTAAAATTATAAATTTTAATTACGATTATACATATTTAAAAAATATATATGTTTTATAATATTGAATATCCAATAATTATCATATTTAAATATCTTAAAAGATTTTTTCATAAAAAAAGACCATTACTTTAAATAATGATCTTAGTTATAAAAATTATAATTTACGTTAATTAGTTTTAAAACTAATCAATAACGTATGGTAATAAAGCCATAAAACGAGCGTTTTTAATTGCTTTAGCTAATTCACGTTGGTATTTTGCGCTTGTTCCAGTAACACGACGTGGAGTAATCTTTCCGTTTGGAGAAATAAAGCGTTTTAATAATTCAACATCTTTATAATCGATGTATGCAATCTTATTTTTGGTGAAATAGCAAACCTTTTTACGAGGTCTAATTTTTTTGAAACCCATTGTTTCAACCACCTTTCTTTAAGTAATATTTTTTATTAGAATGGTAAATCATCATCTGCGACATCAATCGCGGATAAATTATTATCACCTGTATCATCGTTCAAATCATCAAAAATCACAGTATCATCTTTGCCTACTGTTTCGCTTGCTGTAGCGCTTGCGCCTTTTGGTTCTAAGAATTGAACAGAATCACAAATAACTTCAATAACAGAAACACGACGGCCATCTTTTGAATCGTATGTGCGTTGATTTAAACGTCCTTCAACGCCAACTAAAGATCCTTTCTTTGTAAACTTAGCTAAGTTATCTGCAGCTTGATTCCAAACTGTACATGGAATAAAACTGGCAGTTTTGTCCGCACCACTTTTGGTACGATTGTCAACTGCGATAGTGAAGGAAGCAACAGCTATGCCAGAACTGGTTCTTCTTAATTCTGGGTCTCTAGTAAGACGACCCACTAAAACTACACGATTAATCATAAAATGGAATCCCCCTTATTATTCGGCATGATCGAGAACGATTAAATGACGAAGAATATTGTTGTTAAGTTTTGCACGACGATCGAATTCTGAAGTTGCAAATGTGTCTGCTGTGACTTTAATAACAACATAGAATCCTTTTGTTTCATCAGCGATTGGATAAGCTAAATCACGTAAGCCCCATTCATTAACATCATCAATGGTACCACCATTGTTGGTAATGTTACTATGAATCTTGTTCATAACTTCTTTACGAGCTTCTTCATCAAGATTAGCTTTAACAATATACATAATTTCGTACTTTTTCATGAGTACACCTCCCTTTGGACAATCTGGCTAGTTTAACTAGCAGAGAGTTTCTTTATGGCCTTCACTCCATAAGCAGAATTATTATATAATAATTCACCCTGGATGTAAAGAAGAAAAAAAGCGCACTTAATCGTAGAAAATCTACCAATTATAATTACGCTTTAAAATAAAAAATTCCTAATTATTTATTTAATTTTTTCTTGTTCTTCAAGCTTTTCTGCAACTTCTAAAATCACTCTTTTTTGCAAGTATCTTGCTCCATATTTTTCTATTTCATCATGATTTATCTCCATATCCGCTACTTCAAAAGATTCCCTTTCAGATAACCTGTCTAAATAAGATAAAATAAGTTGCTTCTGTGCATTTTCATCAATAAAAGAAAACTCAATTATTTCATCGATTCTATTCAAGAAATCAATTCTAAATTTTGTTTGTAACCTATGCGCAATACTCGCACTATCACTTTTACTCGAATCTAGATGAATTCTTTTTCCAAACAAATTATCATTATCAAAGCCAAAATTAGAAGTCATTATAATAATTGTGTTTGAGCAATCAATTTTTTCTTGTTTTGAATCATAAAAATAGCCTTCATCAAATATATTTAAGAAAAAATTAAGAACATCTGTATGTGCTTTATCGATATCATCTAAAAGAATAATCGAATTAGGATGCGCTAATAAAGTCTTGATAAAAGCCGATTTTTCTTCATGACCTGTATATCCAGGTGGAGAACCAATTAGCTTATTAATTGAAGTAACATCATTATAGCCTCCCATATCTAATTTAATAAATGCATCTTCATTTTTTAAAAATGATTTAGCAATTATTTTCACAGTTTCACTTTTTCCTACTCCAGAAGGCCCTACAAACATAAATACTCCAAGTGGACGGTTAGATATCTTTTTTCCTTTTTCGATATAATTCAACCATCTATATATCTTGTTAATCGCGGACTCTTGTCCATATATATTTTCAAGTAAGCTCTTTCTTGTTTGCTTTGATTTATTAATAAACAAGACAGAAATATTATAAAATGTTTCAATTGTTGAATTAATATCGCTTATTGTTAATTCTTTTTTTGCTACTACACAGCTGTTATCTAAAATATCAATTGCAATATCTGGAAAAGTTTTATTTGATAAATATTCATTTGCGATATCAACAATATAATCAACAATTTGTTTTTTTATTTTTATCTTATAGAAGTCTTCATATAAAGGTATTAACGCATTTAATATTCTTTTAGTTTCTTCTTTAGTTGATTGATTCATTTTTATAATTTGAAATCGTCTACTTAAAGCTTTATCTTTAGCTATTGTTGCATGATATTCATCAATTGTTGTCGCGCCGATTAACTGAATTTCTCCTCGACTTAAATATGGCTTAAAAATATTACATGCATCTATTGCGCCTTCTGCGCCTCCTGCTTTAATAATATTATGAATTTCATCAATAAAAAGAATTGCATTACCATCTTCTTTAACTTTCTTAATAATTTTCTTTAATTTTTCTTCAAATTCTCCTCGATATTTCGTTCCTCCAACAACTGAAGATAAATCCAATTCATATATTCTTTTCCCTTCCAAACCTTTTATTCTATTTTTAGCTAGTAGTGCTGCAAGTTCTTCTACAATTGCCGTTTTCCCAATTCCTGGCGCACCTATAATTAAAGCGTTTGGTTTATTTCTTCTTTTCAAAGCTCTAATAAGTTGATCTAATTCTTTTTCTCGTCCTATCAATGGATCTTTTTTTATTTTACTTAATTCATGGAGGTCAACAATACTATCTAAATCGCTTTTTCTTTTTGTTTGTTTACTTATATTGCTCATTATTTCTTTTTTATTCACTTTCATCAACCTTAAATAATCATTAACAATGCCTTCATTATCTTCGACAATTGCTAAAGCTAAAACCTCTAAAGAAACTTTATCTTCTTTTAAACTTTTGCTTTTCATAACAACTTTATCTAAAAAGATTTTAAAACTTGCTTCATATTCCATAAAGAAAACATCATCATCTTGCTCTGTTTTATTTAATAAAGACATAAAATTCATATAAGTAATTTGATATTTGCTTAATTCTTCCGCTAAAAGATTATCACCATTTTTTAAAAACGCTAAAAAAAGGTGTTCTTTGCTAACTGACGATGATGACATATCAAAAGCTAAAGACTCACCTAATGCAATTATTCTTTGTGCTTCTATTGAAAATTTTTCTAACATAGGCCACTCTCCTAAAACAAATTTATGTTTTCTATTAAGAATTATTGACCTATTTTATACTTTTAAACTATTTATTTAATAAATCTTTAATAACTTCACTAGCAATAAGAAGCCCAGCGGATGAAGGAACAAATGGCGTGCTACCAACTATTTTACGATCATTATTATCTTCATGTATATGAGGTTCTTCCGTTGAATAAACCACTTTTAATTGTTTAATTCCTATTTTTCTTAATTCATGACGCATAACTTTTGCTAAAGGACACATAGAAGTTTTATAAATATCTGTAACCACTAATTTAGATGGGTCTAATTTATTTCCTGTTCCCATCGAAGAAATAATAGGAACATTTAATTCGCTTGCTTTTTTAATTAATAATAATTTCGATGTTACAGAATCAATCGCATCAATTATATAATCATAAGAAGATAAATCTATTTGTTCTTTAGTTTCTTCATTATAAAAAATTGGAAATATTTCGATTTTAACATTTTCATTAATATCTAACATTCTATCTTTCATAACATCAACTTTCTTCTTTCCAATTGTGCTTCTAGTAGCAATTATTTGCCTGTTTAAATTTGAAATTGATACTTCATCAAAGTCAATTAATGCAAAGTTGCCAATCCCGCTTCTTACTAATGCTTCAGCAACATATCCTCCAACTCCACCTAAACCAAAAATAGCTACTTTATACTTTGAAAGTTTTTCAACATTGTCAATTCCAATAACATATGAAGTTCTAACAAATTGCTCTTTCATAAAGATGTCACTCCAATCATGATTTAAAAAAGCGGACTTTAATCGTCCGCATATAATTTTTATCTATCTTTCATAGTTGGGAATAAAATAACTTCTCTAACCGATGTTTGTTCAGTTAAGAACATTACTAATCGATCTATTCCCATGCCAACACCACCACAAGGTGGCATTCCATATTCTAATGATTCAATGAAATCAATATCCATTTCATTCGCTTCATCATTTCCAGCTTCACGTTCCGCAAGTTGCGCTAAGAATCTATTCTTTTGATCGATAGGATCATTTAATTCTGTATACGCATTAGCGAATTCATGTCCCCCAATATAAAGTTCAAATCTTTGGACAAAACGTGGATCATCTAAATCAACCTTAGTAAGAGGAGATATTTCAACTGGATGACCGCATAAGAATGTTGGTTGAACTAATTTATCTTCACAGAATGTTTCAAAGAAAGCATCAATAATATGTCCTACAGTGAAGTGTTTTTCAACTTTAATTCCATGTTTTAAAGCAAGTTCTGTTGCTTCTTCTAAAGAATAATGATTGTTTTTAAAATCAATTCCAACATATTCTTTAATCATTTCGCACATTGTAACTACTCTAAATGGTTTGGAAAGATCAATTTTTTCTCCTTCAGGATCAAAAATATTCATAAATAATTCTTTTCCAATAACTTTACTCGCGGCATATTTAATCATACCTTCAGTAATTCTCATCATTGATGATAAATCACCATAGGCTTCATATAATTCGATTGTGGTAAATTCAGGATTATGAGTTAAATCCATACCTTCATTTCTAAATAAACGACCTATTTCATATACTTTCTCTAATCCACCAACGATTAAACGTTTTAAAGGTAATTCTGTAGCAATTCTTAAATAGAATTCTCTATTTAATGCATTGTGATGTGTAATGAATGGACGCGCTGTTGCCCCGCCTTGAATAGATTGTAAAACTGGAGTCTCTACTTCAATAAAGCCCAAATTATCACAATATTCTTGAATTGCACGAATTATTTTTGGTCTAGAAATCGCAACACGTTTTGCTTCTTCATTCATAATTAAATCAACATAACGACGACGATATCTTTCTTCTTTATCAGTTAAACCATGATATTTTTCCGGAAGTGGTCTTAAAGCTTTTGTTAAATGAGTATATTCACTACATTTTACAGTTGGTTCTCCTGTTTGAGTTAACATAATTGTTCCTTTAACACCGACAATATCGCCAACATCCGCCATTTTGAAAAGAGAATATATTTCTTCACCAACATCGTTAATGCTAATATAAACTTGTTGTTTTCCTTTTAAATCTTGAATGGCAAAGAAACTAGCTTTTCCCATCTTACGAATAAACATAATTCTACCTGCGATAGAAACCTCTAAATGAAGTTGTTCAACTTCTTCATGCGTTAAGCCAGCAACTTTTTCTTTAATTTCCGAAGAATAATGTGTTCTATCAAAAGCTTGTCCGAATGGATCAATCCCTCTTTCAATATACTTTTCTAATTTGTTACGACGATTAATTTCTTGTTCTGTTAGTTTAATGTCTGCCATAAAATCACCTCAGCTAAAATATAATACTATATTTTACAAACTTTTTAAAGCAAATTAAGCGATATTATAGAGCATTAACAAAAAAACAGTTTGTTTTAAAGCGATATAGATAAAATAGACACTATGCTATAGCAAACAAACTATAAAGTGTAATTACATTATCAATTACTTAATGATTTTAAAATAAAATAAAATAAAAAAGAAGATCTAATCAAATATATTGAGTATTATATTTTTTCTTCAATTTTGAAAGACCTTCTTATTTTTAATCATTTAGATTCCAATCAATTTAACCACTTTTTATCTCTTAAACTGAATAGTGTCCTACTTTTTTGTTAACTAGTGTATTTTTTAGATATTATCAATAATTTCAAAAAAATCTTTTTCATTATTAATAGATGTCGAAAGTTTAATTCTTAAATTTTTAGTATTTGGATATCCCTTAAGATAAAATGGAGCAATACCTCGCATTTCTTTTATTGCTACAAATTCTCCTTTAAGTGCTTTAAGAGATTGATAATGCTTCTTTAAATATTCAATATTTTGTTTTAAAGAAATAGATGGTAGTTTTTCTTTTGTTCTAAAATAATGATCAATTTGAGTGATTAAATACGGATTTCCTAAAGCTCCTCTTGCCACCATAATCGCATCTGCGTTTGTCATTTCTTTAACTCGAATCGCATCTTCAAGAGTATAAATATCTCCTGATACCACTAACGGAATTGACATTTTTTCTTTTAATCCCATAAGCATTTCATGATGAGCTTTACCGGTATACAATTCTTTTCTTGTTCTTGCATGAATAGCAATCATCGCCACTCCTGCTTTTTGAAGTAATTCAACAACTTCATAAAAATTAATCGAATCTTCATCCCATCCTAATCTTATTTTAGCGGTTACTGGTGTTTTGGAAGCTTCAACAAGGGCCTTCATCATATCGAACAATTCATCTTTTCTTTTTAACCAAGCTGAACCTGCACCAGTCTTCGTTACTTTTGGAACTGGACAACCTAAATTAACATCAATAAAATCATACTTATATTGACTTGATTCTACTATTTTAAGCGCCTCTAATAAAGTCTCTTTACTCGCTCCAAAAAGTTGAATTCCTACCGGCCCTTCATTTTCATTTATTTCTAAATACTTATATGTTTCTTTGTTTTGATAAACTAATCCGCAATCTGAAACCATTTCTGTATAAGAAACAGCAACCCCAAATGGTTTATTAAATGTTCTAAAAGCTATATTTGTATAGCCCGCCATCGGACCTAATACTACTTGACCTTCTATTTTAATGTTTCCAATATTCCACATAACTATTACTAAAAAAGGAAAGGTTATTCCTTTCCTTCATCTCCTTTTGTTTCTTCAACTGCATTTTCTTCTTTCACAACTTCTTCAGCAACAACAGTCTCTCTCTTTGGAAGTTCACGATGTTCTAATAAGTATGCGATTTCTTCTGCATTAATTGTTTCTTGTTTTAATAAAGTTTCCGCAATTAAGATAACATCATCACGATATTCATTTAAAATATCTAAAGCTTTTTGATGTGAATCCTCAATAATTACTCTTACTTCTTTATCAATTTCATATGCTATTTGAGTTGAGAAATTCTTTTGTGAAGAGGTATAATCTCTTCCTAAAAAGACAGATCCAGAATCTCTTTCATATTGGATTGGTCCTAAAGAAGACATACCATATTCAGTAACCATTAATCGTGCAATACGTGTAGCTACTTGAATATCATTATGTGCTCCTGTCGAAATATCATCAAAGAATATTTCTTCAGATGATCTTCCACCTAAATATCCAACAATTCTTGCTATAAGTTCCTTCTTTGTCAACAAGAATTTATCTTCTTCAGGTCCCATCAAAACATGTCCGCCTGTTCTTCCACGTGGCACAATTGTAATCTTTTGAACTTTATCAGAATGTTCCATTCTTAAACCGATAACAGCGTGTCCAGCTTCATGGTATGCAACTTGACGGCGTTCATGTTCAGTCATAGCTTTAGAAGCTTTAGCTGGACCTCCAATACGACGATCAATCGCTTCATCAATTTCAGCAATTGTAATAAGTGGTTTATTTTCACGAACCGCTAAAATAGCAGCTTCATTTAAAACATTTTCTAAATCAGCACCAGAGAAGCCAGTTGTTCTTCTTGCAACATTATCGAAATCAACTGAAGGATCAATATGTTTATTTCTTGCATGAACTCTTAATATTGCCGCTCTGCCTTTTCTATCTGGTAAATCTACAGTAATTTGTCTATCAAAACGACCTGCTCTTAATAAAGCTGGATCAAGAACATCATCACGGTTTGTTGCCGCCATAACAATAATTCCAGCATTATCAGAGAAACCATCCATTTCTACTAATAATTGGTTAAGTGTTTGTTCACGTTCATCGTTACCGCCACCCATACCAGCTCCTCTTTGACGACCAACTGCGTCAATTTCATCAATAAAAATTAAACATGGAGCGGTTTGTTTAGCTTTCTTAAACATATCTCTTACACGTCCAGCACCAACACCAACGAACATTTCAACAAAGTCAGAACCAGAAATTGAATAGAATGGAACCCCCGCTTCGCCCGCAACAGCTTTTGCAAGCAAAGTTTTACCAGTTCCTGGTGGCCCAACTAATAAAACACCTTTTGGCAATTTAGCACCAAATTGAGCATATTTTTTAGGATTCTTTAAATAATCGACCATTTCAATAAGTTCAGCTTTTTCTTCATCTGCGCCTGCAACATCGGTGAATCTAACTTTAGATGCATCCTCACGTCTTGCACGTGATCTATTAAATTCCATAGCCTTATTATTAGAATTATTTATGGAATTTGAAAATCTTGAGAACACAAATACAGCAATAAGGATTCCGCCACCAAGCATCAATATTGTTGGTAACCATTGTTCAAACCAATTTGTTTGATATGCATCAACGATTGATAATTTACCTTCATAATATGATTTTCCTTCAGAATTTAATCTAGAATCTAAGATTTCTGAAATAGTCATAGTAACTGTTTGACTTGAAAGAATATTTCCTTCTTCATCATAAGTGTTATAAGTTAATTCATGTTCTTGCGTATCAAAATATGAGGAAGGAACTTGACAAGAGAAATTAACTTTTGAACGAGTATTTTTCTCTTCATTAACTACAACATAGGTACCAGTAATGGAAGTTACTTTTTCTTTTGGTGTAACTGTAACATCAATTACTTCTTCTTCATATAAAATTTCCGCTACACGACTAAGCATTGGATACTCTGTTTTTGTGCTTCTGGAATTAGATGTAATAACAATAAAAAACACCATAAGTGCTGATAAAATCAAATATGGCCACATAAAACTTAAAATACTTTTTCTCTTCGATTGATTCATTCTATTACCCCCTTCTTAACATCAAGCAATATATTACAATATTATTGTTAATTTTTCATTAACCATACTGAGCGTTTTTTACTCCATTAGTATGACACTCAGCGTAAAGTATTATACAATACTTTAAATTATTTTTAAATTCCTAATTTACTTTTCACAACAAAATTATTAGTCCCATCATCTTCAAATGTATTACGATATCTTGGGATATATACTATGTCACCTTTAGAATTTAAAATAACAGGCCATTTTTTACGAAGTTCTGTAGGTATTTTCCAATCTAAAAACAGCCTTCTAACGCTTTTTCTTGCTCCACCCACTTCAAAATAATCTCCCGATTTATAATTCCTGATAGTAAGAGGATAATCGTAATCGAAAATATTTCGATTCGAAGTATCTCCTTCAAAATTTAAATAGAAAAATGGAGTATCTAATTTACAAGGTTTCTCTAAATGATATTCATAAGATTCCAATTCTCCTATTCGGCAAATATAAAAAACATCATAGGCTTTTACTAATTGATATGGAGATAATAATGTCATTTTCCAGTTCGGCTTTTTAGATTGAGCTGCTTGCACCATCATTTTTGCCTTGTATTTACTAAGCACATATTCACTAACATATTGGTTAATAAAATGATGGAGGCAAAGAATTTGTTCTTCTTCTTCTAAAAGCAAAAACTTTGAAATGCAAATAGTATTATCTTTAAAAACTTTATTAATATTATCAAATTGATTTTCTCTTATTTTATTAAGTTTATTCTTTTCTTCAATTACTAAATTAAGTTCTTCATCAGTCGCTTTTTCAATAAAGTTATGCCTAATTCTATTTCTTTCATAATCATCATGATTATTTGAATCATCAATTGCAAATGGAACATTGTTTGCCAAGCAATATTCTTTTAATTCTTTTTTTCGATAGTTTAAAAGCGGCCTAATAACTTCCATATCATATATAGTTCTAGAAGGCATAATTCCGTAATATCGCAGTATTTTTTTTCTTTGCATTAAAAAAGTCTCTGCATCATCATCTTTATGATGCGCTACTAACAAAGCAGAAGCATTATATTTATCATAAATTTCCTTAAAAAAACGATATCTAACATCTCTAGCCCAAGCTTGAAAATTAACATGTTTTGGAGCGGTATCCGCATGTAAAATATGAAGTTTTATTTTATTAATTTTGCAAAATTTAATTAATCCAGCTTCTTCTTGATCAGCTTCAATTCTTTTATGATAATTTACAAAGCAAACAACTACTTTAATTTTTTCTTTAATAAGCATGTTCAAAAGTGCCATTGAATCTGGCCCAAATGAAACTGCAGCAATATATGTTTTACCTCTATCTAAATATTCCATTTCGCTCACCGCATATATTCTATCACAAAATTTTGCAAACAATCATACTCGCATCATCTAAATGTTTCATATTTACTAATGCTAAATTAAACAAACTACGGAAAAACTCATTTTCATCATGAATTTCTTTATAAATTTCCTTATCTAATTCTTTAATAAACTCTCTAATACCATCACTAATCATTAAAAGAATATCTCCCTCTTGTAATTGAAAAGTCGCCCTTCGATAATCAACTTTATCTAAAACTCCTAATGGTAATCCTCCTAATTCAATTGCCATTATTTTGCTGTCACGAATAATATAAGACTCAGCAGAACCGGCTTTAATACTAGTTAATTCCAGTGTTTGTAAATTAATTTCCATAAAATCAAAAGTGGAATAATTATCATAAGTCGAACCCACACGAAACATATTATTGATTTGTTGTAAATTGCGATTAATATCGCAATCTTGCTTATATAAAGATATAAATGTATTTGCGACACTCATGCTAGAAGAATAAGCTTTTTCATCATGTCCCATTCCATCGCACAATAAAATAATTCTTTTATTGCCCATATTATCACTAACAATGTAATCGCCATTTTTACTACCTGCCGCTTTAGTATAAGTCATATATTTTATACTTTTTCTTGATAACGATTCATATTCTACAACATAGTGGTGATTTAAATACGAAACATATTCATTAGAAATAGTAAACCACTCATTCATATATAAATATAATATCTTTTTAATTATTTCTTTATTAGACTCTTCAATAATACTTTCTAATAAAACAACAATTTTATTATTTAAGATTTTAATTTCCTTAACCATTATTTTTTCACTTATTAAATGCTCTTTAATTTTTGTTTTCAAATCTTTTTCTTCTAATAATTCCTCTTTCGTGATTTTTAAAGGAGTTCTGATGTTTTCTAGAACATCTAAAAGCATTTCTTTCCTTTTTAATACTTCTTGATAATAACTTTCTGAACTAATAAATATTTGATAACCTTGTTGTAACTCTAATGTTAATTTGTAAGGTTTAATACATTCTTTATTAATTGATTTTCTCATTTCTGCATTTATTTTTCCACCAACATAATTGCTTAAATTCCTTGTTAATTTACAATATTCTAAATGTTCACAACTAGAACATACTCTTTGATAAACTCTTGAAGCAGCTTTTTGTTGAGGAGTTAATGGATTTGATTCAAATTCAAAATTAATCGCGTTCAAATAACCTTCTAAATGATTCACTATCTCTAACACTTTTTCTTTTTCTGTCTTTTTAACTTTTAGTTTGCTTTTTAATGGCAGAGCAAAGAATATAATTTCCGCAACAACAGTCTGATAAAAAAGTCCATTTGAATAAAACAAGGGATCTATAATAAAAGAGACAATAACTGTTAGTATTAAGAGAATTACTTTATTAAATCTTTTATCTTTTATATACATTAATAAACAAGGAAGCAAAATCATCAAACAATTATTAATGGAGTACTGATATATAAAAAATAAAGATATAAAAACTAAAATTAACAGTAAAAGAGATATAGTTATATTTTCTTTCTTTATTTTATTTAATAATATTATTCTAATTAAAATTAATCCAGCGATTGGAAAAACCATACTAGAAATAAAAACCACCATCTCTAAAACAATATAGCTGAATTTAGATATTATAAAAGTTTCATCATCAATTGCTCTATTAAACTCATTACCATGATAAACAAAGAAAATTGTTAAAGCGGAACTTATAAAGCAATAAACTAACGACTTTAACGAAAACGACTTTATTAACATGGTTCCACTAATTAAAAGACATAAAATCAATACCGGATAGTATTCTTTATATTCACTATTAAAACATATTCTTACAAAAGAAAAAGATAAAAAGAATTGCACTAATCCTATTATTAACAATTCCATAGAATAAGAAATATTAACCATTGAAGATGTAAAAATTAAAGTAAAAAAAGTTAAAAAATATGTTATTCCTGATTTTTTATAACTAACAAATAAAATTGCTAAAATCAAAGGATTAAACAAAAACGCCTCTTCTAACAATGTGAAACACATTGCTAATATAGGAAATATATAATTTTCAATTTTTTTCCATTCTAAAGCTATTCTTTTTTGTTTCAATACTTCTTTTGTCATTTCCATATAATCACTTCCTATTAGAGAATAACAAAAAAAAGAAGCGCTTTATGTCGCTTCTTGTAATTTAATAATTGTATTTAGAAATATATTATTTCTTCTCCTTTACTAGAAGAAGTATCATCATCTTTTTCCGAAGTAATATCCTCATCTTTCTCAAAATAAGTATAATAATCTTCTTTTTCATCTTCAGTATAATCCTGTTTTATTTTCTCTATTAATTTATTTAATTCTTTATTTTCACGATAATTATCTATTAAGGCTAAAGATGTGAAAGATATTAAAACTAAAGAAAGAATAAATGTTAAACCAAATACATAACTAAGAGCCCGATGCTTGTTTTTGAACATTTTTCTTCCCCCTAACTTTTTTCTTAATTATAGCACGGAAAGAAGATATTTTCATATTAATTGGCGACAAAAACTTTTTATTTATGATAATTACTTTCTTTTCTATAAAGCGATTAACATAATAAGCATAAAATGAATAATAAAAAATACCACCGATAAGTGAAGCTAGCAAATAATGAATATTTAATATTCCATGACAAGTAAATACTAAAAATCGAAAATATCCATAAAAGATAGCTATAAAAAATATCGTTTCAAATAATAATCTTACGATTGAAGAATGTTTTTTATAAAATAAACGATTAAATATACTAAATAAAAAACAAGCAAAAAGAGTAATAATAATTGTCCCGATAAATACTTGAAATTGTTGTTTTAGAGTCATTATTTAAATAATTTCTTTAGAAAGCTTTCTTTTGGTTCTGTTTTATTTTTACCTATATAGCCAACACTTTCAATTGTTCCATTTATAGTCAAGGTCCCTTTTTCCATATCCATAAAACCTAAACTTAAATTATTGCCTTTTATATGAACATATCCTAGTTCAGTATTGATTAAAAACTCTTCATGATTAAAACTATCTAGTTTAAGAACTCCATTCAATCCAACACTTTCCCTGTTTTGAATTAAAATATCATATGACTTATTATCATTTTCCATAAAAAAACCTCCTACTTAACAATATGATTAAGCAAGAGGATTTATAACATCAATTGATATCACTTCATAAAGTTCAGAAGCATTTTCCTTCTTTGATGTAGCGGCTAAAGATAATACTTTTACGACAATTTCTTTTTTTCCTAAACATAACTTGATAATATCTCCAACATGGATTTCTTTTGAAGGCTTAGCAATAACATCATTAACATAAACAACATCACGATCTATTACTTCTTTAGCAATCGTTCTTCTTTTAATTAACCTTGAAACTTTTAAATATTTATCTAATCTCATTTTGTTCCTCCAACAACATTTTATCACACTTTTAAAATCATTGTTATTAAGTTTCTAAATGCATGCACAATACGCATATCTTCTTCACTTATTTTTTTATCAAATATAACTAATCCTCCAAGAATTTCACTATTAAAAACTAAAGGAATAATAATAAAAGAATATTTCTTTCCATATTGTAAAAACGATGAATACTCTAAAGAAAATATTTTTAAATTGAATAGCTTTTGGTATACTTCTGCATCAATCATCTCACCATCAACTATTTCTTCTGCAACAGACGTACTCCTAGTTAATACTTTTTCTTCATTGATAATAACAATAGGCTTTTTTATTTCTTTTTCTAAAGTCAAAACAATATTTGAAATAACATCATAATTACTATGAAAAGCATTATATTTTTTAATTTCAATTCCTCCATCATCACTAATGCCTATTTGGAGGCGGTCTCCTTCATTTATTCTTAACCGATTTCTTATTCCTTTTGGAATAACTATTCTTCCTAGCTCATCTATTCTTCTAACTGCGCCGATAGAGTTCATAATTAAACACCTCTAGACTTATTATGAGCATAACTCAAATAATTATTGTAAAGATTTATTTAATTCATTAATTTTCGTTAGAATACTACAGAAGTTTTCTATCCAATCTCCTTTTTTAGTAAATAAAATCATTATTTTTTTATTTGTGTATGTGACCTTAATATAAGATAAATAAGCCGTTAATGCTTGGAATAACTTTATACCAATCCCATTTATCGAACTGAATTCTTTATTTAAATATAAATTAATAGATTCTTGTTTTTCTAACATATCTTCAAATACATCATCGTTTAATAAAAGTTCAATTTTTTTCTTTTGTAACAAATTATTTACTTCTACTGGAATACGTCCATAAATATCATGAATTTCTTCTGCTATATTAGCTAATTCATCGCATGTTTTAGCGTTATCAATTTGTTGATATAATTCGATTTTATCTCCATCTGAAGCGTAAACTGATGGAATGTATGCATCGATAGATATATTTCTTTTGCTTCCTTCTTTTGCTATTGATTCCTCAGTTCCTTTTTGTTTTTCTTCAATTACTTCTTGAAGAAGTTTCATATACATATCAATACCTACTGTATCAATAAATCCCGCTTGTTCAGAACCTAAAATATCTCCCGCACCACGAATCATTAAATCCCTTTGTGCAATTCGATAACCACTTCCAAGTTCAGTAAAATCTTGAATGGCTTTTAATCTCTTTTTAGCCGTTTCTGTCATTTCTTTGTTTGGATTATAAAGTAAATATGCATAGGCTATTCTTCCGCCTCGACCAACTCGACCTTTAATTTGATATAACTGTGCCAAGCCAAAATGATCAGCGTTTTCAACAATAATCATATTAACATTTTCAATATCAATTCCTGTTTCAATAATTGAAGTGCATACTAAAACATTGATTTCACCACTATAAAATTTAATCATGATGTCTTCTATATCCTCATGTTCCATTTTTCCATGCGCAACACCAATTTTAGCATCCGGAACCATTTGTTGTATTTTTCTTGCAACACCATAAATTGAAGAAACTCGATTATGAAGATAAAATACTTGGCCTTGTCTTGCAAGTTCTCTTTCAATTAATTCTTGAACCATTTCATCATTATGAGGTACAACATATGTTTGAATTGGTAATCTATTCATCGGCGCGGTATTTAATTGTGAATATTGTCTCATTCCCACTAATGACATTTGTAATGTTCGAGGGATCGGAGTTGCTGTTAAAGTTAAAACGTCTATATTTTGTTTCATTTCTTTAATTCTTTCTTTTTGTTCAACTCCAAATCTTTGTTCTTCATCAATAATCAACAATCCTAAATCAGAAAATTCTATTTCTTTTGATAATAATCGATGTGTACCAATTATTAAATTAGCGCTGCCATCTTTTATTTTTTCAATGTAAGATTTTTGAACACTTTGAGGAATTAATCGCGAAAGAACTACAATTTTAATACCAAAAAAAGCAAATCTTTCCATTGCTCTTTCATAATGTTGACGCGCTAACAAAGTAGTTGGACATAATAAACCGACCTGTTTTCCACTAAGCATCGCTTTAAAGGCCGCTCTAAAAGCAACTTCGGTCTTGCCAAAACCTACATCTCCACATAAAAGTCGATCCATCGGCGTTGGCTTCTCCATATCTTCTTTTATTTCTTTTAATGCTGTTTCTTGATCTTTTGTTAATTCAAAAGGAAATTGACTTTCAAAAGATATTTGAAATTCATCATCTTCTTTAAAAGCAAATCCTGGTGTTGATTCCCTTTCAGCGTAAAGTTTGATAAGTCGATCAGCCATATCATTAACTTTATCTTTAATTCTTCGTTTAGTTTTTTCCCATTCAGTTGAACCTAATTTATTAATTTTTGGAGTCGCTCCATCTTTTCCAACAAATTTTCTTACTAATTTAAATTGTTCTAAAGGAACGTATAAAACATCGCTTCCTGCATAAGCGATTTGAAGATAATCACGATGTAATCCATTAACTTCTAAGGTTTTTATACCAATAAATTTTCCAATTCCATTTTGCTCATGAACGATATAATCTCCTGGCTCTAATTCTTCATATGATTTTAAAATAACCGCTTCCTTATATCGATTTAAAAAACGAGATTGATGAATTCGATAGCCAAATAATTCATTGCTAGAAAGAATCACAATTTTTTCTTCAACTAATTCAAATCCGGATTGGAAAGGTTGAATCATGATTGATAACTTATCTTTTGGTGTTTGATTGTTACTTATTAATGAATATTCAATATTATTATCATTCAACATATCAGAAATAGCTTTTTTTTGCTGTTCACTCGATAATGAAATAATTATTTTATTGTCCGTTTCTAAATAGTATTTAATAAGTTGTAATGCATCTTTAAAAGTATTTGAAGAAGAAAGTATTGGTCTAACCAAAAAAGGAATATCACTTTCTTTTTCTAATAATGGATTCATATAAATAGTTTTCTTAAACCGCATTAAAATCCGTTCAATATTTTGATATAAACTTAATCCAGTTAATATATTACTTTGCTCATGTCCTTCTAAAAAGAAATCTGTTTCTTCTTGAAGCATTTGATTTGCAGTATTTAAAATTCTTTTTTTATCTACAAGAATAATTGTTGAATGATTTGCGTAATCTAAAATACTACTATATTCTTCTTTAAGAATTCCATAATAAGAATATAAGGAAGCAGTTATTTTATTCATCCTAAATAGATTTAAATCATTATTTACTTTTACTTCTAAGCGTTCTTTATTAGGCAAAATTAATAAATCTTTCGCCAATTTTTCCTTAATAATTTCTTCAATGCTTTCATACTCTTTTTTAGTAAAAAGCATATCGCTTGCAGGCAAAATTGTAATTTCAGATAGAGCTTCCAAAGATCTTTGTGTTGCTATATCAAAATATCTAATATTTTCAATTTCATCATCAAAAAATTCAATTCTTACTGGTTGTTCTTCATTAACGCTATAAATATCTAAAATATCACCACGAACTGCGAATTGAAGACTTTGATCAATTTTATTTACTTTTTCATAGCCTATAGCAACCAATTTTTCTTTTATTTCTTTAAAAGAACATACTTCACCGACTTTAAAAGTTATCGTTTTTTCTTTAAATAATTCCTCTTTTGGTAAATATCGAATTACTCCTGCAACATGGGTAACTAATATTTTTTTCTCTTTTTTGCATAATTCATGCATTACATAAAGGCGTTGCGCAAGCATTTCCTTTGATGAAGAAACAGCATCTAATCTTAAAACTTCATCCACTGGAAAAAACAAACAATTTTCCTCTCCAATAAAAGAAGACAAAAAATCATATATTTTTTGAGCGTGATATAAATTATTAGCAACAATTGTGTACGCTTCTTGTTTTTCTTTAAACGCGGCCGCAACTAAAAGAGCCACTCCAAAACTATCTTCCACCGCAAAAGAACCTGATTTTGCAATCAGGGCGGCTTTAGCTTTATTTGCTTTTAATTTTTCAAATAAAAATTTCATTCTCCCACTTCCTAATTAAAGTGTTGCATCGCATAAGAAAATCCGTGTCCAATAATTGCTTTTAAAGCCTTTACCGTTTGTTCTAAAGCTTCATCAATTAACTTTTTATCTTCAGGGCCTGGTTTTCCTAAAACAAAATCTATTGAATTATAAGTTGGTTCTCCGATACCAATTCTAATTCTTTTAATATTATCTGTTTTAAAATGATCGATAATATTTTGCATTCCTTTATGTCCTCCACTAGAGCCTTTAATTCTTAAACGGATTTTTCCAGGAGGTAACGCCATTTCATCATAAACCACGACAATATCATCAATACTAATTTTAAAATAATCAGCGATTTCACGTACTGATTGTCCCGATAAATTCATATATGTTAATGGTTTAAGAAGAATAACATCCTCACCATTAATCTTTACTTTAGCATAAATTCCATGAAATCCTTCTTTATCAATACTAACTCCTTCAAGTGATGCAAAAGCATCTAAGGCCATAAAGCCCATATTATGCCTTGTTAAACTATATTCTTTTCCCGGATTTCCTAAACCAACTAATAATTTCATGACTATATCTCCCTATTGCGTGCATATTATAACATAGAGAGAAAATAAAAATAAGGAGGAACACATGAAAAATAAGACCGCAATATATTATTCATTAATTCTTCTTGCTTTATCTTTAATTTCCCAAATGTTTACTAGCTATAACTATTCATATTATGTTGATGAAATGGCGTTAATATCATTAGGACAAGCCAGTTTTGCTAAGGTTATCTTCTTATTATTTGATGGAATTAATGATTTACTTTTTGGTTATCTTTCTGATAAGTTTTCTTTTAAAAACGGCAAACGAAAGCCTTGGCTAATATTTGGTCTTCCTATTTTTAGTGTTACCTTTTTATTCACATTCTATATTAATAAAAACACTGCGCTTTCAAATACACAAATATTTTTATATTACTTATTTATCACTATCATGTTTGATAATTGTTCTTCTTTAATGTATGTAAACTACAATGCGATGTTTGTTACTTTATTTGAAGATAATAAAAGTAGAACTGAAGCTTCTTCTTTAAAACACATTTTCGAATTAATCGGAACCGGTTTAGCCCTTATTACAGCGCCGATAATAAAAGAATATGTCGGATACTTAGGAACGTGTGTTATTTATATTTCCTTAGCAATTATTCTTATTATGATTTCTCTTATGAATATTAAAGAAACAAAATATTACTATACTAGCCAAAAGAAAGAAAAAAAATTTACTTTTAAAGAAACTTGGAATCATGTAATTAAAAATAAAGCATTTGTATGGTATTTAATTTCTACAGCAACGTTTTTAACTATTCTAGGAACATTGGTTACTATTTTACCTTTCCTAGTAAAATATACCTTACATCTTAATAGTGTTGAGCAAATTATTATCATTTTTGTCACTTTTATAATGATAATGATTTCCTTTAGATATTGGTCTAAATTAATCAATAAAAAAGGACATCGTTTTGCTTATAAAATGTCCTTTATTTTCTTGCCGTTTGTAGTATTTATATTAGCAAGTTCTTTTAATTTCATTTCAACATTAATAAATGTAATTATTTCTGTACCTTTTATCGGAGGTCTCTTAATTACACCCGATTTAATGATGGCAGAAATCATTGATAAAGACTATAATGAGCATCAAATTCATCGTGAAGCAGCATTAATGTCGATTTCTAGTTTTGTTAGACGAGTAGCGTTTGTTATCGCCGCTTTATTACTCATGCTCATTTCATCATTTTCCTCATATCAAGATGGATCAAATCCTGGTGATAATCCAGAATTAACATTTAGAATAATCAGTATGCTTTTCTTGCCATTTATTGGAGGCTTAGGAACACTTTCCTCCTTTATTTACCTTCATTATAGTGAGGAATGTAACTAACACATAATGGCCCTTGCGCTTTAGCGGCAATTCTTACATGATTATGATGACACATTCCAGATTCTTGATATTTACATCGTGAATTTTCACATTGAATAGGATGGCTATCTAAATTAGAAGCATAACCCATATCGCGCGCAAATTCATATTCAAATTTAGAATCATCTTTTGTTTCAATTTCTTTTGGACGATACGAATGACAATATGCATCTAACCCAACTTTAATAGAATCTAAGACACAATGATCACAATAATTTGAATGACAACCATTTTCATAACATTTTAAATGTGGCATAAATTATCTCCTTTCATTATTCTTATTATTAGAAGTTATTTTATTTTTATTAAAGATTTGTGATGGTAAACAAAAAAAGATTACTTATTTAATAAGATATATATTATAATTTCTTTGGAGCGTGATTATTATGCAATGGGAAATTGATTTTTTAAAATGGATAGACAATACTCTCCATGGTTCAGATTTTATTAATCAACTTATAAAATACTTTTCAGTACTAAATGATATTGGATTATTATGGATTATCGTTGGTTTAATTTTAGTCATTACCAAAAAATATCGTAAATTTGGAATATTATTTCTTATCACAATATTATTTGGTTGGATATTAAATGATGTAATTCTTAAAAATATAATCGGCCGTCCTCGCCCATTTGAAAAAAACGAGCAATTAAGCGATTTTGTTTATTCAATGTTTGTAAGACATGAAAATTTAGGATTTTTAAATAACATTATCGGTGGAAAAGTACCTTCTTTAGGAAAATCGATGCCTTCAGGACATTCTTTTGTTTCTTTCAACGCAGCAGTATTTTTATTTATGATCAATAAAAAGAAGTTTGGTATTCCAGCATTAATTGTAGCGGCGTTAACTGCGTTATCACGTGTATATTTATGCGTCCACTATCCTAGCGATGTTCTTGTTGGCTCTTTATTAGGAGCCACAACCGGATTCTTAATGTATCATTTCTTTCATAAATATTGTTCACTTAATGAAAATGAAACAAAATGCGCTTAGATAAATATTTATGCCATTCTGGTTTAGGAACTAGAAAAGAAGTTAAAACACTATTAAAAAATAAACTTATTAAAGTGAACAATGAAATCGTAACATCTCCCTCCATCATTATAAATGAGGAAAGAGACATAATTAGTTATAACAATGAAATTGTAACATATCGAGAATTTCATTATTATATTTTATATAAGCCAAAAGGATATATAACTGCAACAGAAGACTTAAATTTACCAACAGTTATGGATTTAATTAACGAACCTTTTAATGATTTATCTCCAGTTGGAAGATTAGATAAAGACACAACTGGATTACTTTTAATAACAAACAACGGAAAACTAAATCATTTTTTGTTATCGCCTAAAACACATGTTAATAAAGAATATAAAGTTACTTTAGATAAGGATTTAGATTCATCTTTAATAGCTCTTTTTAAAAGTGGAGTCATTTTAGAAGATGGCTATAAATGTTTACCTTCAGAATTAACTATTTTAGATAAAAATGTCGCTTCTGTAATATTACACGAAGGAAAATATCACCAAATTAAAAGAATGTTTCAAGTGAACGGATATAAAGTAATCGATTTACACCGAACTCGTATGGATTTTTTAACGTTAGATGGTTTAAAAGAGGGTGAATATCGACCTTTAAATGATGAAGAAATCATAGGCCTTTTAAAACACATCAAAACATAAATTCATATTTGTTTTAAAACAGATTTTATCTTTAAATAGATATACTTTTATCAAAGTCAAAATAGCTTATTATACTTAATAAATATTATTTATAAAATAATATTGACTTTTTTTAACCTCCGATATAAGATTGTAGCATTGACAAAATTGTCAATTAAAAAGGAGGGTGAAAGATGCCTAGAACTAAAGATCAATTTCAAGAAATCAAAGAAAATAGACGCGCTGAAATTTTAAAAGCCTCACTCTCTTTGTTTTCATTACAAGGATATGACGCTGTTAAAATCGATGATATCACAAAAGCTTATGGTTGTTCTCATGGCCTTTTCTATCATTATTTCACTTCCAAAGAGGATTTATTTCAAACGATGATGGATGAATCCAAGATGGTCGGAAGACGTTGCTATCCAAGAACTTGGCTTCTTGATAACGGACCTAAAGAAGCAGTTATTCATTTTGTTAACAATGTTCTTAATCTATTAAAAAACGATGAGGAAAATTGTTACTATATGTATCTATATTTAACTATGGATTATCAAAAGACTATACCAAAACCAAAAAACAAGGATAAAAATCATAAATATTTTCCTGAATTGCTTCTTGAAATAATAAAACAAGGTCAAAATGAACATACTTTTAATGAGGAAAACCCTCATGAATTAATCCACGTTTTCTTATCATTATTAAGAGGACTATTTTATGAAAGATTACAGAGTGGAAAAAAATTATTCCATTGTCCAAATAAAAATTTACTATTAAGAGTTTTATTAAAAGATGAAATTATTAAAGATTTAAATAAGGGGGTATATTAATGTCAAAAACAATTAAAAAGAACAAAGACGCTCTTTGGCCTAAAGTTAAATTAATTTTAAAAAGTGTTAGAGAGTATAAAAAATATGCGATTGCGACGCCTATTTGTATGATTGGTGAAGTTGCCATGGAATGCTCTTTACCATTCGTAATGTCAGTTTTATTAGGTGAAATTGAAAAAGTTGATACTGTAACGGGAATCACTCCATTAATTCCATATATTCTTTTATTGATTGGTATGGCAGTTATTTCTCTAGCCTGTGGTATTTTAGGTGGTGTATTCGCCGCAAAAGCATCAACAGGATTAGCTAAGAACTTAAGAGGCGATTTATATCGTAAGTTACAATCATTCTCTTTTGAAAACATCGATAAATTTTCAAACGCTTCACTTATTACGAGAATGACAACCGATGTTACCGATGCTCAACAAGCATTCCAAATGTGTATACGTATTGTCGTTAGAGCACCTTTAATGCTTATCTTCTCTACCGTAATGGCTTTTGTGTCTGGTGGTAAAATGGCTTGGATTTTCATTGCCTTAATTCCAATTGTCTTAATTGGCTTATTAATCATCATGTGGAAATCACTTCCTGTCTTTAGAAGAGTCTTCAAACGTTATGATAAAGTAAATGAATCAATTCAAGAAAATATTGCTGGAATTCGTGTTGTTAAATCATATGTTCGTGAAGATTTCGAACAAGGAAAATTCAACGCTGCAAGCGATGATATGACTAAAGACTTTATTAAAGCTGAAAAAATTGTTGCTTTCAACAATCCATTAATGAACTTCTCAATCCATATTTCTAATATATTAGTGTGTGGATTAGGTGCAAGCTTAATTATGAGAACTTCTAAATTAATGACTGATTCAAACGGAAATATTATTAAAGATGAAAACGGTCTTTCTAAAATTGAATGGGGCGAATTATCAGTCTTTGAAATGTCTTCATTATTAACATATGGAGTACAAATCTTGATGGCGTTAATGATGGTATCAATGATTTTAGTTATGTTAATTATGTCTTTAGAGTCTATAAGACGTATTGCTGAAGTATTAGAAGAAGAACCAACCATTGTCAATCCAGATAATCCTATTTATAGTGTTGAAGATGGTTCGGTAGAATTTAAAAACGTTTCATTTAAATATTCTTCTTCCGCTTCTAAAAATACCTTAGAAGATATTAATTTAAGTATCAAAAGCGGTCAATTTATTGGTATTATTGGCTCAACCGGTTCAGGAAAAACATCTCTTATCAATTTAATTTCTCGTCTTTACGATGTAAGCGAAGGAGAAGTTCTTGTTGGAGGAAAAGATGTTCGTGAATACGATTTGGACACATTAAGAAACCAAGTCGCAGTTGTTTTACAAAAGAATGTTTTATTCTCAGGAACTATTGCTGAAAATCTTCGTTGGGGCGATAAAGAAGCAAGTGATGAAGAGCTTGAAAAGGCAGCGCAAATTGCTCAAGCTAATGAATTTATTAAGTCGTTCCCTCAAGGATACGATACATTCCTTGAAAGAGGCGGCACAAATGTCTCTGGTGGTCAAAAACAAAGATTATGTATTGCTAGAGCAATCTTAAAGAAACCAAAAATATTAATTCTCGATGATTCAACTTCCGCAGTTGATACTAAAACCGATAAATTGATTCGTGTCGGCCTTAAAAACGAAATTCCAAATACTACAAAAATTGTCATCGCACAAAGAATTTCTTCTATTGAAGATGCAGACCAAATTATAGTCTTAAATAACGGCCGAATCGATCAAATTGGCACTCATGAAGAATTATTAGCGACAAACGCCATATATCAAGAAGTTTATTACACCCAAACCAAGAAAGGGGGTAATTAATATGCCTAAAATGAATATGAAAGGTAAAGCTGAAAAAGCCAAAAAAGGAACTTTACCAAGATTAATTAAATTATTATTTAGCAAATACAAATTACAACTTATTATCTCTATGATTTGTATCGTAATTATGGCTGCAGGTAATTTAACCTCTTCTATCGTTACAAGAGAAATTACTAATATTATTGTTAGCGCAATTAGAAATGGCACTGACCCATGGCCTTCATTAACTAAAACCTTAACTACTATGGGAATTATGTATATTCTTGGTTTGGTTGGTTCATTTACATGGAACTATGTCATGGCCATTACTACTCAAAAATTCCTAAATGATTTAAGAAAAATGCTTTTCGATCATATGGAAACATTGCCTATTAAATATTTTGATACCCATGCACATGGTGATATCATGTCTATTTTTACAAATGATACAGATACAATTAGACAATTAGTTAGCCAATCACTTCCAACAATTTTCCAAGCTTCGTTTACCGTTATTGCCTTGCTTGTAGTTATGTTATCTTACTCTGTATGGTTAACACTAATTGTTATAATCGGCTCTGTGTTTATGTTCCTTAACACCAAACACACTGGTGGTAAATCCTCTAAATACTTCGTCAAACAACAAAAAGCTTTAGGAAAAGTTGAAGGTTCTATTGAAGAATCAATCGACGGATTAAAAGTAATTAAAGTATTTACTCATGAAAATGACTCAATTGCCGATTTTGATGAATTAAATAATCATTTATGCGATGTTTCTACAATCGGTAATGCAAACGCAAATATTCTTGGCCCAATTATGGGAAATATTGGCAACTTCCTTTATGTCCTTGTTGCGGTAGTTGGAGCAATCCTCCTTATTTATAGTAAACAAATTCCAAACTTAACATTAACTGGATTTAAAGAAATTACTTATGGTGATGTTACTTCTTTCCTAATGATGGCTAGAATGTTTACAAACAACATTAACAACTTCGCTCAACAAATAAACTTCATTATTCTTGGCGTTGCAGGCGCATCTCGTATATTCGAATTACTCGATGAAGAAAGTGAAAAAGATGAAGGATATGTTTCTTTAGTTCATGTCAAATATGATGAAAACGGAAACATGATTGAAACAAACGAAAGAACAAAACACTTTGCTTGGAAGCATCCTCATGGAGATGGAACCGTAACTTACACTGAATTAAAAGGTGATATTGTATTAACAGAAGTCGACTTTGGATACAATGAAGAAAAAATAGTTTTACACGATGTTTCTATTTATGCACGTCCAGGTGAACAAATTGCTTTAGTTGGTTCTACCGGTGCTGGTAAAACTACAATTACAAATCTTATAAATAGATTCTATGATATCGCGGATGGCAAAGTCCGTTATGATGGAATTAATATTAATAAAATTAAAAAACCTGATTTAAGAAGATCATTAGGTATCGTCTTACAAGATACAAACTTATTTACCGGTACAGTAATGGAAAACATCCGTTATGGTCGATTAGATGCAACCGATGAAGAAGTTTATGAAGCCGCTAAAATCGCAAATGCTTATGATTTTATAACCCGCTTGCCTAATGGATTTAATACCATGTTAACTAGTAATGGTTCTAATTTATCTCAAGGACAAAGACAATTACTTTCTATTGCAAGAGCGGCAATCGCAGATGTCCCAGTTATGATTCTCGATGAAGCAACTTCATCAATCGATACTCGTACTGAAAGATTAGTACAAAAAGGTATGGTTCAATTAATGGAAGGCAGAACTGTATTTGTCATTGCTCATAGACTTTCTACTATCCAAAGCAGTGATGCGATCATGGTATTAGAAAAAGGTCGAATTATCGAAAGAGGTTCTCATGAAGAACTCCTTAAGAAAAAAGGAACTTATTATCAACTTTATACCGGCGCTTTTGAACTAGAATAAAAAATTAAACCAGTGGATTCAATATTCTCACTGGTTTTTTTATACTTTAATATTTAATTAATCACAATAAGGCTTATTTTAGATTCTTCTTCTAAGCCTCCCGCATGAGCGGCAATCATGCATTCTTCATAATATTTTTCTAAACGACTTGGAATAACATAATCAAAGCAATATTTATCTATCGACACCGCTAGATAATCACCTAACATCCTATCGAAATCAAAATGTTCTTTTCCATATCCAAATAAATTTAATTCTTTAACTTCTTGCTTAGTATATAAATCAAAATATTCACCATAATATTGATTAAATAATTCCCTAAATTTTTGTTTTTTACCTTTTTTAATAAAGAAAGTAGCGGCGCGAGGTTCAATAGCAAAAGGTCTTTCTAAAGTATCAAAAAAATCTTTATGCTCATCAATCAATAAAAACTTAACATCAACCAAACTGTGGTCCGCTAAAACAATAAATAAAGTATCCTTATGTGCATAAGTCAAACTTTCCAAAGCATCATTAATATTTTCAATAAATGATTTTACAAATATTGAATCAACTCCATGCATATGTGCTTCTTTATCCGGAGAAGGCCAATATCCATATATCAAGGCATTTTCATTATTAAGAAGATGATCATTTACTTTACATAAAAATTCTTCTATATCAGAAGCACCATCTTTTCTAAAGCTTGGCCATATTTCCTTAACCGCTACAAAAGGGCATCTTTTAGAAATTGTTGTAAAAACACTTTCATATTTTCCTAATTTATCCATAGGATTTTGATAAATAGAATCTTCTTTTGTATATGTCTCTTTATTAGAAAATACATCAATATGACTATTAATCTCTTGAAAATATTGACTCCATCCTAGCCATAATGTTTCTTTAGGGAATCTTCCAGACAGCAACGCATTAGTCGCCGCGACTGTTGTTGGAGGAAATACAGAATCAATTTCTTTATAAACATGTTTTCTTAAAAAAGAATTCTCTTTTAAGTGTCTTTTTAATAAAGAGGATGCCATTCCATCAAAAAGAAGAACCACAATTTTCTTATATAGCTCCATTTTTTTCACTAAATCATCCATTGGATCATGATAAGTATCTAACTTATAGTGAAATAATAGCGAATTTGATACATTCACTAAACAGTTTTTATTACAGAAACGATACATTTTATGCATTTTTCTTATTAAACTTCCTTACTGATTTATATATTTTTTTCAAACGAGGATACATCTTCATATATACTTTATCGTATAAATAATTATATTGTTCATGCGCTTTATCATTAGGATAAAACGTTTTCGATTTATGAACCATTGTCGAAACTGCTTCCTCATAACTATCAAATTGTCCATCCGCCGTAAAGGCTAAAATTGCTGTTCCTAAAGATGCTGTTTCAAAAGTTTGCACTCTACTTACTGGCACTCCAAAAATATCTGCAGTTATTTGGCAAATTGCATCACTTTGGGAACCTCCTCCTGATATTCTAATTTCTTTAATTTTTTTATGTTGTCTTCTTTCAATACCTTCAAGTCCTTCTCTTAATCCATATGCAATTCCTTCTATAATTGCGCGATAAATATGTAACTTTGTATGATAATCAGAAAAACCGACAATTGCACCTTTAGCTTCAGGTCTACTTAATCCTGGCCCCCAATATGGTTGAAGAACTAATCCTTGAGAACCTGGTGGAATTTCCATCAAATGTCTATTTAAAACTTCTTCAACCGCCATCTTTTGAATAGCGGCCTCCTTTGCTTCTCCTTCCGCGAATTCTTTGACGAACCATGTTAACATCCAATAACCTCTATATATTTGCACTTCCATGTTATAGAGATTAGGAATAACTGCTGGATAAGCTGGTAAAAAAGTTTCTGGCTCAATATATTTTTTATTGGATACTTCAATACTTGAAGCAGTTCCATAAGAAATCGATGCCATATCTTTATAAATACAACCAGTTCCAATAGTTTCCGCGCCTTTATCAGAACCACATGCATATATTTTTAATCCAAATGGAATATTTGTCTCTTTACAACAATCTTCTGTAATAGTGCCTAATAAAATGCCCGCTTTAACAATTTTTGGAAGAAGTTTTTCTGGTATTGGAAAAACAGGATATTTTAAGCTATATGGTTTAAACCATTTTCCTGTCTTCATATTTAAAGGATAATGACCTGTATAATTACCAATTGCGTCTATTAAGTTTCCTGTAAGTTTATAGATAAGATATGTAGATAAAGCTACATAATGATGAGCTTTAGCAATGTTTTCTGGTTCATTTTCTAAAAGCCAATTATACATAGTTCTTTGTCTGTTCATGTCCGCAGTATAAGTCATTCCAACAACTTTAAATAATAGATTTCTAAAGAAAGGCATTGGCTTTTCACACTTTGCCATTCTTTGATCACACCATAAAATACACGGCCTAATCGGCTTACAATTTTCATCTAATAAAACCGCTGTATCTCTAAAACATGTTATTGCACATGTTGTGACATTTTTCATTAATTCTGGATTTTTTTCACTTAATGATTTTGTTGCAGCTTTCATTTTTTCATAATAATAATCAGCATCTTGTTCACAATATCCTGGTTGTGAAGAAAAATACGCAGGACTATAAACGTTTTTTTCTATTGCCAATGTTTCACCGTTTTTATTAAAAATAACCGCTCTAACACTTTGAGTACCAAAATCAATTGCAAGAGCGTATGATTGTTTTTCCATAGTTCCTCCATGAGCTAATTTTTAAAAGCTCTTAAACTTAAAAGTTTAATTTTTTATAATTATATCATTTTTAACAAAAAATAACATTATATTCAGTCTTCTTCTGAAAGCACCAACTTTTTAATATTTCTCTATGCAAAAGTTTAATATCTATGATATTATTATCACGTAGCATTAAGCAATCTACAAATGTAGAAATATAGGAGGAAAAACAATGCAAGATAAAAAGTATGTCTATCACTTTAAAGAAGCTTACGGTTTAGGCAAAGAACTTTTAGGTGGTAAAGGTGCTGGCTTAGCAGAAATGACTCACATTGGAGTCCCAATTCCACAAGGATTTACTGTTTCAACAGAAGCCTGTACTCTTTATTATGACAGTGGAAAAAACCTTCCAGATTACTTAGTCAAAGAAATTTATGAAGCTATTCATAAAGTTGAAAGTGATTCTGGAAAAACATTTGGTGGAGATCACAATCCATTACTCGTCAGCGTTCGTTCAGGCGCTCGTGTTAGTATGCCAGGTATGATGGATACAATCCTTAACCTCGGTTTAAACACCAAAACAGTTGCCGCTTTAGCTAACGAAACTGGAAATGTTAGATTCGCATATGACTGCTATCGTCGTTTCATTTTAATGTTTACAAACATTGCAAAAGGTCATCCACGTACCGACATGGATAAAATGCTCGAAGATTTAAAAGAATCAAGAGGATACAAACTCGATACAGAAGTTACTGCAGAAGAATTACAAGAATTAGTCGCAAAATACAAAGCTTATTATAAAGCTACATTTGGCGAAGAATTCCCAGAAGATCCATATACTCAACTCATCGAAGCTGTTACCGCAGTTTTCCGTTCATGGGATAACCCACGTGCAAACGTTTATCGTATGATGAATGGTATTCCATATTCATGGGGAACCGCAGTTAACGTTCAATCAATGGCGTTCGGTAATAAGGGTGAAACTTCCGGTACTGGTGTCGCTTTCTCACGTGACCCAGCAACTGGTGAAAATGTTATTTCAGCTGAATACTTACCAAACGCACAAGGTGAAGACGTTGTTGCCGGTATTCGTACACCATTCCACATCGATGAATTAAAGAGAAGAATGCCTGAAGTTTATACACAATTCGTTGAAACCATTAAGAAAATGGAAGCTCACTATCGTGATATGCAAGATATGGAATTTACTGTTGAAGATGGTAAATTATATTTCTTACAAACACGTAATGGTAAGAGAACACCAGCTGCAGCTTTAAAAATCGCCTGTGATTTAGTTGATGAAGGTGTTATTACCGAAGATGAAGCAGTTTTAAGAATTGATGCTTTAACATTTGATAAATTATTACTTCCTGGATTCGATAGAGATGAACTTGCAAAAGCCACTCATATCGCAACAGGTTTAGCTGCTGGTCCAGGTGCTGGTACTGGTAAATTAGCCTTTACTGCTGAAGAAGCAGAAGCAAGACACGCTGCTGGTGAAAAAGTATTATTAGTCCGTGCCGAAACATCTCCAGAAGATATCGTTGGTATGGTCGCCGCAGAAGGTATCTTAACTATGCGTGGTGGTATGACATCACACGCTGCAGTCGTTGCTCGTGGTATGGGTAAATGCTGTGTCTGTGGATGTAAAGAAGCTATCATCGATGAAGAAGCCAAAACACTTACTATCAATGGCAAAGTTTACACCACTGATGATGTCTTATCATTAGATGGTTCTACCGGTAAAGTTTATCTTGGCGCAATTAAAACCGTTAATCCAGATTTAACCGCTGGTTACTTCGGTCGTTTAATGGCTTGGGTTGATAGAGCTCGTACCTTAAAAGTTCGTACAAATGCTGATAACCCACGTGATGCAAGACAAGCAAAATTATTCGGTGCTGAAGGTATCGGATTATGCCGTACTGAACACATGTTCTTCGAAAAAGATCGTATCTTCTCATTCAGAAAAATGATCTTAGCTGATAACGTTGAAGAACGTAAAGCCGCTTTAGCGGAAATCGAACCAATGCAACAAAAAGACTTCGAAGAATTATATGAAATTATGGGTGAATTAAATGTTAACGTTCGTTTATTAGATCCACCTCTCCATGAATTCTTACCACAAGAAGAAAACTTAATTGCTGAATTAGCCGCTGCTACAGGTAAAACTGTTGAACAAATTAAGAATCGTGCTGCTGAATTACACGAATTCAACCCAATGATGGGACACCGTGGTTGCCGTTTAGCAGTTTCATATCCAGAAATTTGTGAAATGCAAACAAGCGCAATTATCAAAGCTGCAATTGCTGTTAATAAGAAAGGCATTAAAGTCGAACCAGAAATCATGATACCTCTTGTTTTAGATGTTCGTGAATTACGTTTCGTCAAAGCTATTATTACCAAAGTTGCTGATAAATTAATTGCCGAATCAGGAATCGAATTACACTACCACATTGGTACAATGATCGAAATCCCACGTGCTGCTTTATTATCAGATGAAATTGCTAAAGAAGCAGAATTCTTCTCATTTGGTACAAACGACTTAACTCAAATGACATTTGGATTTAGCCGTGATGATGCCACAAAATTCTTACCAGACTATTATGGAAATAAGATTTTTGAAGAAGATCCATTCAAGACACTTGATCAAGATGGCGTTGGCAAATTAGTTAAAATGTCAGTCGCAGCTGGACGTTCAACTCGCCCAGATTTACATGTCGGTGTTTGTGGTGAAACTGGTGGAGATCCAAAATCTGTCGAATTCTACCATTCAGCTGGTTTAGACTATGTTTCATGTTCACCATTCCGTGTTCCTGTTGCTCGTTTAGCCGCTGCTCAAGCCGCAATTAAAAACCGCAAAAACTAATTTTATCGTTAATATCGATTAAAATTAATAAAATAACTTTAAGTAGTCATTCTTTAATTAGGGTGACTACTTTTTTTATTGACAATATATAACTTCCTTTTTATAATAAAGTTACACATGTAACGCAACGCATGTAACCTATATAGGAAGTGATTATAATGCCAAGAAACAACTTATTTACTAAAGAAGAAGTCTTAAACGCTGCAATTGAATTAACAAGAGAAAAAGGCTTTAATGCAGTCTCTGCTCGTTCTCTTGGAAAAAAGATAGGAACTACATCAAGGCCTATTTTTAGTCATTTTGAAAATATGGCAGAATTGCAAAAAGGAATTATCGAAACAGCCTATTCTTTTTATCAAAGCTATCTTAAAGAAGATATGGCAAAAGGAAAATACCCTCCATATAAAGCAAGTGGTATGGCTTATATACGTTTTGCCAAAGAAGAAAAAGAATTGTTTAGATTACTCTTCATGTGTGAAAGATCTAATGAAGAAAAAGAAAAACAAGCTCCTGAAGCCGAAATGATTATTAACTTAATTTGTAGTCAAGTTAATACTTCAAAAGAAAAGGCATGGATGTTTTATTTTGAAATGTGGACATTTGTTCATGGAATCGCTACGATGATAGCTACAAATTTCTATGATTGGAGCGAAGAACTTTGTAGTCAAGCTCTAACCGATATGTATCAAGGATTAAAATATAAATACGAAAACAAACAATAATTAAGAAGGAAATAATTATGAATAACATCATTCAAATAAAAAATTTAACCAAGAGTTTTGGTGAAGTTAAAGCAGTTCAAAATTTAAGTTTCCATGTAAAAAAAGGGGAATTATTTGCATTTTTAGGAGTTAATGGTGCAGGAAAATCTACAACAATAAACATTATATGTGGCCAACTCTTTAAAGATAGCGGAGAAATAATTATTGATGGATATGATTTAGACAAAGAAAAAAACAATATTAAAAATGAGTTGGGAGTTGTTTTTCAAAATTCTGTTCTTGATTCCGCTTTATCAGTTTATGATAATCTGCAAAGTCGAGCGGCTTTATATGGCATAACTGGCGACGAATTTAGAAAGCGCGTCTTAGAACTAGCGGATATTCTTGATTTTAAGGATTTATTAAAGAGAACAGTTGGAAAATTGTCAGGTGGTCAACGCCGTCGCATAGATGTTGCTCGCGCTTTATTACACAAACCCAAAATTTTAATTTTGGATGAACCTACAACTGGACTTGATCCTCAAACAAGGAAAATCTTATGGGATGTCATTTATGAACTTCGTAAAAATGAGAAAATGACCGTGTTCCTTACTACTCATTATATGGAAGAAGCAGCAGAAGCGGATTATGTCATTATTCTCGATAATGGTAAAATAGCAGCAGAAGGAACTCCTCTTGAACTTAAAAACACTTATACTGGTGATTATATTACTTTATATAACATTGCAGAAGACAATATTAAAGAGCTAAATTTAAAATATGAAAAAATAAAAGATGCCTATCGTTTATCTGTTCCAAATACTAAAGTTGCAACAGAACTTATTATTAAATATCCTCACATTTTCGTCGATTATGAAATCACAAAAGGAAAAATGGATGATGTTTTTCTTGCTGTTACTGGTAAAAAGCTAGGAGGAAACGAAAAATGAATACAGTATTAATTCTTATAAAACGTAATATAAAATTGTTTTTTAAAGATAAAGGAATGTTTTTTACTTCACTTATTACTCCAGCAATTTTACTTCTCCTTTATTCTACATTCTTAGGAAATGTTTTCCGTGATAGTTTTGTTTCTTCTTTTCCAAGCACTGATCAATTAAATGAAAAATTAATAGATGGGCTTGTTGGAGGCGAAATTATATCTTCTATTTTAGCGGTTTCTTGCATTACTGTAGCGTTTTGCTCTAATATGTTAATGGTTCAAGATAAAGTAAACGGTTCAATAAAAGACTTTACTGTTTCGCCTGTAAAACCTATATCTTTATCTCTTTCTTATTATTTTGCTAATCTTATTACCACTCTTTTAATTTGCTATGTTGCATATGGAATTTGTTTAGGATATCTTGCTATAGTTGGATGGTTTTTATCTTTTAGCGATGTATTGCTTATTATATTAGATATTACTCTTTTAGTCTTTTTTGGAAACGCTCTTTCTTCAGTTATCAACTTTTTTCTTAAATCACAAGGTCAAATTTCTGCGGTTGGAACAATCATAAGCTCTGGATATGGATTTATCTGTGGTGCATATATGCCTATTTCTTCTTTTAGTGAAGGTTTACAAAAGTTTATTTCTTTCTTACCAGGGACCTATGGAACTTCCTTAATGCGAAATCACGCAATGCAAGGTTCTCTTAAAGAAATTGAAAAACTTGGTATTCCAAAGGAAGCATTAGAATCATTAAAAGACTCTCTTGATTGTAATTTATACTTTTTTGGTAATTACGTATCTATTACCAAAATGTATTTAATTTTAATTATTACAATTATTTTTTTCTTATCAATTTATGTATTATTAAACATTTTAGCAAGCAAGCGAAATAAATAATAAAACATGCTATAATTAAATATGTAAACCTCCTAATGATGTAATAGATACAATAACATTATAAGGGGGTTTACTTTTTTGTTAGTATTATATAGTCAATCTTAAAAATTTTTATAGGATCTTTTTTTTCATTTTTTAGTCACTAAAAAAGGGTTGCTATTACAAAGTAGCAATCCTTATATAAGTGTTTTTATTTATCCAATCTTTTTAATAATTTATTTCTTTTTTATTTTTCCTTTTGCCCGACCAACTTTATTAGTTTGATACGCTCTTCCGAAAGCTAAATCATCCTCTCCAACATCTTGATAAATTGTTGAGCCTCCAGCAATAAACGCTCCATCCCCAATTACACAAGGAGCAATAATTGTTGATCCTGTTCCAACAAAAACATTATTACCTATGATAGTTTTAAATTTATTAACCCCATCATAATTTGCGGTAATAGTACCCCCTCCGATATTAGAATATTCTCCTACTTCAGCATCTCCTAAATAGGTTAAATGTGCAGCTTTAGAACCTTTTTTCATCGTTGCTTTTTTTATTTCAACAAAAGATCCAATTCTATTATTTCCTTCAATAATCGTTTCTGGTCTAATATTTGTCATAGGGCCGATAACATTATCATTACCAATAACCGCATTTTCAATAAAGTTATTTGATTTTAAAATATTATTTTCTCCAATAATGGTCTTTCCAATAATAAAGTTACCTGGATAAATAATAGTGTCCGCGCCTATTTCAACTTCTGGACCAATATATGTATTATTAGGATCTATAATAGTAACACCATTTAACATGTGTTTTTTGTTGATTCTTTGTTTTAATATTTCTCCTGCTTCCGCAAGTTGAACTCGGTCATTTATACCTAACATTTCTCGATAATCTTCCATAACCGAAGCACCAACTTTAAGTCCTGCTTTTCTAAAAATAGAAATCATATCCGTTAAATAAAACTCATTTTTAGCATTTTTACCGGTTAATTCATTTAAATGAGCGAATAATTGTTTGTTGTTATAAACTCCTATTCCTGTATTAACCTCTTTTATCGCTTCAATTGTTTTTGTGGCATCTGCTTGTTCAACAATTCCATAAACCTCGCCACTTTCTCCTCTAATTATTCTTCCATAACCATAAGGCCTATCCACAATTGCGGTTAAAATTGTTGCGTCATTTTTACTTTCAATATGTGAAATTAATAATTGTCTTAAAGTTTCTGTAGTAAATAAAGGAGTATCACCACATGTAATTAAAGTTATTCCATCTTCGTTTTCTAAAAATTGTCTTGCTTGCATTACTGCATGCCCTGTTCCTAATTGTTGCTTTTGATAGGCGATATTTGTTCTTCCATTGACTATTTTTTCAGTAAATTCACCATTATGACCAACAATTGTCACTATTTTTGAAAAATTAAGTGGAGTTAAAGAGTCTAAAACATAATCTAATAAAGTTTTGCCCATAATCTCAAAACCAACTTTAGATTTTTCTTGGCTTTTTGATTTCATACGGGTTCCTTTTCCCGCAGCTAAAATTATTGCGTATAAATTCATAATTATACTTCCTCCATCTAATATCTATTATAATGAATTTTCTCTTTAAATGATAGAAGTTAATACGACATAATAGCCTTTTTGTTTGTAATATTTACTTTTTTTCATACACAACTCTTTATCAAACGATAAAGCAAAGACTGTTGAACCAGAACCACTCATACCAACGGCCTCAAATCCATCATTTTTTAACGAATTAATAATTCTATCTATATCATTTAAAATCATAATTGCTGGTTTTTCTAAATCATTATATCGATATTCATTAACTCTTTTTAAATCGCCATCTTGTAACGCTTCTATAGTCTTTTCTATATCGCCTTTTTCGGTTTTATCGAGCAAATCATAATTGTTATATACTTCCTTTGTTGAACATCCTAAAAAAGGTTTAACAAGAAGAACATATGGCTTTTCTTTTAATTCAAATGGGGTTATTTTTTCTCCAATTCCTTCCACTTTTGCAGCTTTATTAACTAAGAAAAAAGGAACATCTGCGCCTATTTCCTTACCTATTTCAATCAATTCTTCTTCACTTAGAGGAAGTTTTAATAAATCCGTTACTGCCATAAGAGTAAATGCAGCATCAGCGCTACCTCCTCCAAGACCAGCTTGAGAAGGTATCCTTTTTTCAACATAAACATCAAATTCTTCTTTAAACTTAAATCTGTTTCTCAAAGCTTCTATAGCTTTATTAACACTATTACGACTTCCTAAAGGAATAGAATAATCATCAAATTCAACATTTGTTTCATATTCATCATCCAATATTTCAATATTAATAACATCATATAAATCAATAGGTACCATAATCATTTCTAAATCATGATATCCATCTTTCCTATTAGAAACAATTTTTAAAGCTATATTTATTTTCGCGTTTGCCTTTACTTTCATTTTAGCGACCTCCTAGATATATTTTTCTAGCAACTCCTTTGGTTTCAATTCCACCTAATCTTTTTGTAATTGTACTATTAATGATTTCTTTTATCGAAGCGTATTCACTAACACTTGTTTTGGATATCAATGTCGCAATTATAACCGGATCAAGTAAATGAATATTATCTCTTGTTGGCGAACTAGCTACATTTGCTCCCGCTTTTAAGAGGGCTTCATAATAACTTTGGCACGCTCCAGCAATAATTACAAGGCTATCTTTATTAGATTGATAATTTCTCGCTTCTAATATCGATTTAACAAAATCTGAGGAATGACGATAACTATTGATATCATTAACATTTTTACCTTCTAGAGCATCATGCCCTGTGATAACAACAATATCCGGATGATGTTTTAATAGCAACGATTTTATTTTATAAGGGATTTCTTCTTCATTTATAAAACATCCGATTGCTTGTACGTTATATTCTTTATAAGCCTGCATCGCTTTTTTTAAATAATGCTCATCTCCATCAATATGGAGAATAACACCTGGAACTGTATTTTGCCTTAATAAAGCGTTATCTAAATAGGGAATATTTTCCTCATTAATGATACTAACCTTTTTTAAATCGCTTATTAAAGCGTCTGCAACTAATCGAATATTTTTTCCTTTTAAATAAGCAATCCCATTCTCGATTTTATATATTCTAAATAAAATATCATGATGATAAGAATATCTAGTAACTATATCGTTAACTTCCATAAAACCAATCACCTCTAATATGTATATGATTTTATTTAGTTTTAGTTATTATTTGATATATAGAAAAAATTTCTTCTTTGGTTAACTCTTCTGCACGTTTATTTAACGGAATATTTAATTCATTTAATACTTTAGAGCTTTCCTCTTTTAATTTAAGTATTTCTCCTAAATTGTTAAAAACAGTCTTTCTTCTTTGATTAAATAATTTCTTTAAAAAAGAATAATAATTCTTTTTATTAACCTCTGTTTTCTTATAAATAATTTTAAAAACTACCGAATCAACATGAGGGATTGGATAAAAACACCCTTTATTAACTTTACAAACTCTTTCAATTTCATAAAATTGTTCTATTAAAATACTTAAAGGTCCATAATCTTTTGTCTTCCTTTTAGCGGTTAATCTTGATTCAACTTCTTGTTGAACCATAAATACAAAAGTATCTATATCAAAATCGAGTAAGACATGTTCTATTATTGGTGTCGTTAAATAGTAAGGAAGATTTCCAATAACTTTACTAACTCTTTCATCATCTTGAACTTTTAAAAAATCTTCTTTTATAACATTAACATTGGTAAATATCCTAAACACTGATTTTAAATGATTAATCATATTTTCATCAATATCAAACAAATACAAAGGTTGGCTTTTGGCCGCTAAAGGTTCTGATAACGCTCCTAGGCCAGGCCCTATTTCATATATAATATCTTCTTTAGTAACATCTAAAGCTTCAACAATTTTATTAACTATTTTCTCATCTATTAAAAAATTTTGTCCATATTTCTTTTTAGGAAATAAACTATATTCATTTAATTTTGAAAGAACATATTCTTTACTTGCTATCATTATTATCTTTCCTCCATATTAACAAATCGTTTTTATTAATTCCTACCGCTAATAGATGCTTATAAAATGTTTTTGCGTTACTAACAAACCCTAAACTAAAATGTTCTGCCGCTTTTTTTCTTAAACAATCACTATCTTCTTGACCTATAAATCCTAGTTCATATAAATCTTTCTTGGTTAAATCACTTTTATTTATTTCATTTTTTAAAGCAAATGCATTTTTTAAAGCGTATATCACTTCTTCTTTAGTCGATTCCGCTACACCAACTTTATGATTTCTAATTGAAAATTCTTTTCGAACATAAGCGTGCAAAACACCATCAATATTTTCTTCAATTTTATTTCTAATTTGTAATCCTGGAAAATCAGGATCTGTTAAAACAATAATATCTCTTTTCTTTTTTAAAGTTTTTAAATACGCTATCGTTTCTTTAGAAATTTCTGAACCATTAGTAATAACAAAATCAGCATCAATAAATGTTTCTAAAAATGAAACATCACTTTTCCCTTCAACTACAATTATTGCAGAACAGTTATATTTCATATTTTAAATATCCTTTTTGTATTTTCTATTAATGCTTGTTGTAATTCTTGAATATCTATTCCTTTTATTTCCGCGATAACTTTAGCCACTAAAGGTAAATAACATGGTTCATTTCTTTTTCCGCGATATGGATGTGGAGTTAAATATGGACAATCTGTTTCAATTAATATTCTATTTAAAGGCACATTCAAAGCACAATCTTTACTATTTTGAGCATTTTTAAATGTTACTGGTCCTCCAAAAGAAATATATCCACCTAACTTTAAAAATTCTTCCATCATCTCTTTTGAGCCACTAAAACAATGCATAATAAATCCATATTCAGGACGATGCTCTTTTAAAATACTTAATGTATCTTGAATAGCGTCTCGAGAATGAATTGATATTGGTAAATGATATTTATTAGCAATTTCTATTTGCTTAATAAAATATTCTTTTTGTCTATTTCTTTCTTCTATTTCTTTAACCCAATAATAATCTAGACCAATTTCTCCAACCGCTTTGACTTTACTATCAGTTAACAACAATTCTAAATCATTTAAATTAACATCTTTTATATCACAAGGATGAACTCCCGCAAGAGCGTATATATTTTGATATTTTCCTGCTAAACTAATAGCGGATTTACTCGAAGGAATATCCCAACCGACAACAAAAAAGCTACTTACTCCTTCGTTTCCCGCTCTTAAAATAACTTCATCAACTTCATTTAATAAGTCTTCACTATTTAAGTGACAATGTGTATCAATAAACATCTTTATTTACCTACGCAAAAACGTGAGAAAATCTCCTCAGAGAAATCATTTCCTTTTGCTTCTCCTAATATTTCTAATATACTTTGATACGCATCTTGAATCGATACCGCAACTAAATCTAAAGTTAATCCTTTTTCAGCGTCATCTTTAGCTTTTTCTAATTCAATTCTAGCTTTATTTAAAAGGCCTAATTGTCTTTCATTAGAAAAACTTGGTCGAGAATATGATTCTGGATCGATTTCTAAAACTTCTAAAATACTCTTCTCTAATTTAGAAATTTCCATATTCTTTGCCGACACATAAATGCCATCTTCTTTTTTTATAATTGTTTTTAAATCATCTTTGTTATAAACAATTATTCTTCGTTTAGAATCTGTTCTTTTTCTTAATTCTTGATCTTCTTGATCTTCTTCTTTTGATGAATCAATTACTAACAATATCAAATCTGCTTCATCGATAACTGTATTAGCTTTTAAAATACCAATTGACTCGACTTTATCACTAGACTCATGAATTCCTGCGGTATCTAAAAAATAAATAGGAATTCCTTTTAAAAGGACTTCTCCTTCTACTATATCTCTTGTTGTCCCCGCAATATCAGTAACAATTGCTTTTTCTTCTTTTATTAATGCATTTAATAAAGATGATTTTCCAACATTTGGCTTACCAACAATAGCTACCTTAATTCCATCTTTAATCTTTTTTCCTTGTTTTCCTTCTTTAATTAATCCATCTATAATTCCTTGCATCTTTTTAACATCTTCGATAACTTTTTGATTTGTAGCAATCTCTATATCTTCATATTCAGGATAATCGATGTTAACTTCAATCAAAGATAACAAATCAGCGATTAAAGTCTTAATTGGATTAAGTTTTTCACTGGTTTTTCCCTCTAATGAAAGAAGAGCTAAATCTTTAGCTTCTTCGCTTTGAGCGTGAATTATATCATTAACCGATTCTGCTTGTACTAAATCAATTTTTCCATTATAAAAAGCTCGTGAAGTAAATTCTCCTCTTTCTGCTTGTCTTGCTCCATGCTTAATTAATAACGATATAATTTGACGAATAATAATCATTGAGCCATGACATTGAATTTCAACCAAATTTTCTCCAGTATAAGATCTAGTTCCTGGATAAACATTTAATAAAACTTCATCTACTTTTTTATTTTCATCCTTTATGTATCCGTATTCAATTGTTCTTTTTGTTATAGTTGTTAAATCCTTACTAAAACATTTACTTACAATTTCTAACGCTCTTGCACCTGAAACACGAATAATTGCAATCGCAGAAACTAAAGGCGCGCTTGCTAAAGCAACAATAGTATCAAACATAATTCTCACTTCCTCTTATATATTACCAAAAAAAAGAACCTAATGGCTCTTTTTCTTAATTAATCAACATATTTAATTGTAATTTGACGATGTTTTCCTTCTCCAACACTTTCTGTTTTAATATGTGGCATATTACTTAAAGCATTGTGAATCATTCTTCTTTCGTCAGCAGGCATAGCTTCCATTGTAATTGTTTGATGAGAACGTTGAACTTCTTTAGCCATATGTCTTGCCATTGAAACAACTTTGCTATACTTTCCATCTTTATATTCATTAATATCGAGTAAAACTCTATATCTCTTTTTAAATTTTGAAGAAACAGCTAGTTTAGTTAATTCATTTAAAGCTTGTAATGTTCGGCCATTCTTTCCAATCAAAATGGAATTATGATCTGAATCAATATTAATCTTAATAATACCTTCAGATAATGTAGCTTTTGTCGTTGCGGTTATTCCAAAAGAGGAAATAACATTAACAACATAATTTTCACAGAATTCAACCGCATCTGATAAATCATAAACTTCGATTTCTGCTTTTTTTATAAATAAGCCCTTCTTTTCTTCGATAACTTTATAGACTAGAGATTCTTTACTTTCGCCAAATTCGTTTGCCGCGATATCAAGAGCCTCATCTACAGTCTTTGCAACAAATCTTTTCATTATTTTTTCTTCCTTTTCATTACATTTTGTGTGATAACGGTTTGAACCATTGAAATTAACGCTCCAATTAACCAATAAATACCCATTCCAGATGGTAATGAGAAGCCCATAATAACAATCATAATTGTCATCATCCAACTCATTATCTTCATTTGTTTATTTTGAGCGTCCGCAGCTGGGTTTTTACCCATCTTAGAAACTTTCTTTGTTTCTCTTGCTTGTAACCATCTACCTAGTTGACTTGAAATTATTTGTGATGCTGTCATTAAAGCAAATAACACAATCGCAGTCCACCATGCTCCATCAAAGGACCATGTTGTAATTGTCGCGCTTATTGAGTTGCCTAAGCTCATTCCAAAGATATCTCCAGATGTTAGAATACTAGATCCACTTAACGCACCCCAAACAGCAATAAAGATTGGGAATTGAATGATAAGTGTTAATAATTGTGACATTGGATTAATTTTATGTTTTTTATACAAAGCCATTTGAGCTTGAGCAAGCATTTGCTTTTCATATTGATTTGTATTTGAATTAGGATACTTTTGTTGTAGTTTAGCAAGTTCTGGTTGTAATGCAGACATCTTTTGTTGATCCATAGTAGATCTAAATGTAAACAACATCAAAAGTCCTCTAACAATAACTGTCAAAATAAGAATAGCCACAAATTGTGCCCATCCATTACCTAAGGAAGGTAAGAACACATTTGTTAAACTATGCGCTAACCACGCAACTGGATAAACTAATAAACCTTCAATAAAACCTTTATCAAAAGCATCTTTCCATGTTTTTCCATCGATCCATGTTTTACTTCCTTCTGGTCCATAATATCCACTTTCTGGAGTAACACATGTTCTGTTTGCAGAAACATAAGTTTCCATAACTCTTTTATATTGAGTGATAAAATCTTTTCCTGGAACATAATCGAGTCCGACTTCAACCTTGATTTCTTCAACCATTTTATCCCAGTTGACCCATAATGTATCAACAGCTTTTCCTTTTTTGTTTATAACTTGTCCGGCGAATTTAAGATATCCATATTGCTCAAGAATTTCTTTGTTTGTAAAATCTTTTTCTTTTTCATCATTTTTTTCTTGCCATGCATTTTTCGCCAACTCTAAAGTTTTATCATCTATTGCTTTAAAGAATTTTGGCGATGGGATATCATAACTATCACCTATTTTAGAAATCTCTTCAGTAATTTTTGGGTTAGCAAATTGTAACACTCTAGTTGTTGTCGCGTTTTCACCTTCACCTGTTGTGATATCTTCATATATATAATTTCCTGATTCATCATATTTTAAGCCTGAATCATAAGTATATAACATATGCGCTTTATCGTTAACGGAACAAAAGTTTGCGGTACAACCGGTAATCATAGATAAACCAAAAATAATAGCGGTAATTTTTAAAATACTTTTACTATTTTTTTTCATCAACTTTCCTCCTTATTCTCAAAAACAAACTATTCAAATCTTGTAAATTTTCTTGATATGTTTTTAAACAATATTCCTTACGCGCTATAACTACATAGTCATAAGGAACTAAATCTTCTTCTAATTCTCTTATCATGCTTCTAACTTGTCGACGAACAGTTGATCTAACAACTGCGTTTCCAAGTTTTACAGGCGCTGATATTCCTATACGATGATGACTTAAACTTTTATCTAAGTAATAAATAACAAAAGTCTTATTTTTTTCACATTTACCAGAATGAACAACTTTTTGAAAATCTTCATGCGATTTAACACGATACTTTATCTTCATTAATCGTTCCTCCATTCATCAAAGTATTCAAAAAAACCACCAGCACGATCACTAGTGGTTACGCAATCCTTAAGCTGAAAGTACGGCTCTGCCTTTTGCACGGCGTCTAGCTAAAACTTTACGACCATTTGGTGTGGCCATTCTTGCTCTAAAGCCATGTGTAGCTTGATGTTTTCTTCTGCTTGGTTGATAAGTTCTTTTCATAAATACACCTCCGATTTATCGTATACGCGTGATAAGTATATATTTTTATTAAAAATAAATCAAGTAAAACCACGAAAAAACCCAAGGCTAAAAGAAAAAAAGGCTGGTACTGAGACCGCCTTAATCTTATTTTTTAAATCTTTCTAAATCACTAACTCTTTGGATTAGATTTCCTGTATGAATATAAATTTCACGAACGCCATCAGCGTTGATATGAACAACGTTTCCTTCTCCTTCTGCAGAATAATCTTGGAAAACTTTATTCGAATATTCATAAGCTTTCTTCTTAGATAAATTGTTTAATTCATCTTTAACTGTAGCTTCTCCTTCTGTATAAGTTTCTAAATCAAATGATAATTCATAATACTCATCTGCGACTTGCTTTACAAAAAGAGGTACATTTCTATTACTTCCTAAGTTGATTTTTCCTTCATACAAGAGATTTTCATTGCTACTTGCTGTTAATGATAAATCTCTAACAACTTTTTCTAATTGACTAGATGTTAATCCCGCAACCCAGTTTCTTTTATAACTAACACCTTTTTCTCTCCAAGAACAAACATTTGCTTTTTTTATTTCATATGTGCCATCATCGTTATAAATATAACGAACATATTCACACTTTCCATTTCCATCAAGCTTCAATTGTTCTTGTTGTGCTTTTTCTGTATAAGAAGCGACATTGTTGAAATTAATGTATTCTTGTGATTCTTTGCTTAAATCTTTTTCTAAATATGCATCATTTTTCTTACTTTCTTCTCCGGTAAAGCTTATTTTACCGATATTTAAATAATCAAATGCATTGTCAAATTCAATTCCTTCATCTTTACTCATTTCAACTTTAACATACACATTAGATGTTGTTATATTTGAAACAGAATCTGATAAATCGATTACTCCTTCTGTAATTCCTTCAACCGATGATACCAAAGACTTTCCATTTCCAGAGAAATAATCCTTACTGCTACTTACATAAGCGGTAATTTTTGTCTTTCCTTTTTCTTCAGTTATTTGATTTTCGTTTTCATCTAATTCAGGATTTCCATTATCATCAACTTTTATTCCCGTTTTACTTTTCAACATACTGTTTTCTATTTTAAGTTTTAAATTTTCAAAGCTGTTCGCTTCATTATCTGTTTTAAGATTATAAATCAAATAGGATGTTTGACCAAATTGCTCTGGAATCAATTTTCCATTTGAAATAGTAACGTTTTCTTTTTCTTCTACAGTTGAATCAAAATCGTTCAAATTATCAAAATTATAAGACAAGTAGACTTTTTCTCCATCGTCCACTCCACCTTTTAATTTTTCTCCACCAGAAATTTTTATATTTCCTAATACAGCCCATGATGGATCAAAACTATCATCGTTTTCATCTGTGGATATCTCAATTTTCACATAAAGCTTATTAGCGTTCAAAGCTTCTATTTCACTAGTCTTCTCACTAAAAGATAATTGTAATGAGTTAAGAGCGCTTTTCCCCGCTTCAATTTTTTGAGATACTGATACGCTATTAGTGAAATCTTCACTATTGCTGACAGAAGCGATGATGTTAATTGAATATTTGCCATATTCATATATAACTCTGCTGTTAGTAATAGATATGTTTAATCTACTAAAAATTTGAGAAGAATTTTCAGTGTTTATCTCATAAACAAAATGTCCTGAATGTTGTCCTTCTTTAATTGAAAAACCATTTACTTGTTTTATCTCTCCATCATACGTTCCTCTTGCTAATACACATCCAGAAAGAGTAAATAAAAACATACATGTTGGAATTAATGACAACCATTTTTTACTTTTTTTCATAAAAATTATGCCTCCGCGTGCTTATTATTATTATACCAAATCACTTTTTTTTGTAAACAAAAAAAGCCCTTTCTATACCTAACCTCAAATTACAATTTAACTTATCAATCAAAAATCGTTTACAATCTATATTTTTTGTAAAAGTAATTTCCCACATTTCCACATTCAAGAGATATTTGTTCACATCATTTCCCACATTAAAAAGATGTGGAAAATGTGGAAAAGTAGGTTTTATCGGCTGTTTCTTTGCATTTTTTATGTGGAAAACTTCAAACAGCTAACTTCGATGAACTTTTTCCTCATATTTATGGTATCATTTATGAAGTTGTAAAGGAGTGCTTTTTTATGTTGAAAACCGTTTCTGAAAAAAAACGTATTTGGGATAAGGTTTTATTAGAGATTGAAAGCAAATTGCAAGATCGTCATATCTTTGATTCTTTTTTCTCTCAAACTTATATTCATTCAATCGATAATGATGAAATCATAGTTTCAGCTAATTCCCATTTAGCGGAAACAATTTTAAATCAAAAATATCAAAATTTAGTTGAAGAAATTATTAAAGAAACCACACAGTCCAATTTTAAAGTCAAGTTTGTTTTTGTTAATAATTTAAAAGAATCTACTGAAAATCATTCAACAATTGGAGAAAAATCAAAATATTTTAGTAATTCTTTCATTAATCCTAAATATACATTTGATAGTTTTGTAGTCGGACAATGTAATAGGGAGGCTTCACAAGCATCTCTTATGATTGCCTCTAATCCAGGTAAATTATTTAACCCTTTATTTATTTATTCACAATCAGGGTTAGGAAAAACCCATTTATTACATGCGATCGGAAATTATATTAAAGAGAATTCACCTAGATTAAAAGTTTTATACATATCTACAGATGATTTTGTTGATGAATTTGTTCGTTCTGCAAGAGGAGAAAATGAAATCGAACGTTTTAGAGATTTCTTTAAATCAATCGACGTTTTGCTCATCGATGATATTCAATTTTTAGCGGATAAAGTTAAAACCGCTGAAATGTTCTTCAATTTATTTAATACGATGATAAACGCAGGTAAGCAAGTTGTTTTGACCTCCGATAGACATCCTAACGATTTAAAAGGACTTGAGGCTAGATTAGTTACAAGATTCAATGCTGGTTTGAGTATAAACATCCAAAATCCTGATAAAGACACTCTTATTTCAATATTAAAGAAGAAAATATCGGCGAATAATTTAGATTTAGCTAATTTCGATGATGATGTTTTAGAGTTCTTCGCAGACAAATTTTCAAAAAACGTTCGTGAATTAGAAGGCGCAATTAATCGACTTCTGTTCTATTCTATAAACATAAAACAATCTAATCACATTGATTTAGCATTAGCTATAGAATCAGTTTCTTCGATTATCAATGTAAAGGAAACCGAAAGAAAATTAGATGAAGAACGAATCATCGAAGTTGTTGCAGATTATTATAATTTAACAGTTTCACAACTAAAAGGAAATACCAGAACTGCTCAATTAGCAATGGCTAGACATATCTCAATGTATCTTATTAGGACGATGCTTGATGTTCCTTTTAAGAAGATTGGAGACGCCTTTGGTGGCAAGCATTACTCCACCGTTATGGACGCTGTGGAAAAAGTTGAGAAAAACTTAAAGACTACTCCACAATTAGGAGAAGCAATAAACGATATAAAAAAGCGTTTAAAAAAGTAAAAAATCTAACATTTACCATATAAATATGGTATAATATTAACAATAAGGGTTAAGCAAATGAGTTTTTCCACATTATCCACACCCCTTATTATAATTATTAAATTTTTAAGGAGATTCAATATATGAAATTTACAATTGATAGAGACGCCTTTTTGAAAGGCTTGAATATTGCAAGTAAAGCAATTGGTTCAAAATCACCAATTCCTATTATGATTAATTTTAAATTGCAATTAACAATAGATGGATTAGCTATTACCGGAAGTAATAATGAAATAACTATTAAAACATTAATTCCTACAATGAATGGTGAAGAAAGAATTATTACTGATGTTGAATATGGAGCAACTTTAGTATCTAATAAAATCTTAACGGATATTGTTAGAAAAGTTGAAGGATCAAAAATTCATTTTGAAGTTATAGATGACACAATAGTTCAAATTAGTGATAATCGTTCTAATTTTAAATTAAACGCAATTAGAGTTGAAGAATATCCAGAAATTGATTTAAGTAACAATGGAGTTTCTTTAACAATAAATAAAGAATTATTCCAAACATTAATTTCACAAACAGCGTTTGCAGCCTCTAACAAAGAACAAAGGCCTATATTAACTGCAGTTAATTTACAAGCGGATAACGGAAGATTAACCGCAACTGCGACCGATAGTGCACGTCTAGCTAGAAAAGAAATTGAATTAAATGTGACTTATGCTTTCACCGCAAATATTCCAGCAAAAGTTTTGACAGAAGTTTCGAAGTTAATTGAAAGTGAAAATGTTGAAAATGTTATTTTAGCTATTAATGAAACTAAAGCTTTATTCTCTTTTGGAACAACCATCGTTAGTTCGCGTTTAATAAGTGGCGATTACCCTAATACAAAAAATATCGTTCCAAAATCATTTAATTATTTTTTAGAAGCTAATTCACAAGAATTAATTTCCGCAATGGAACGTGTTTCTCTCCTTTTATCAGAAAAAGAAAACGTTGTTAAATTGACAATGTCATCTGAAGGTGTTGAAGTTTCAACAAAATCTTCACAAATTGGATCAGCAACAGAAAGAATTAATACTTGCCAATACGATGGAGAAAGATTAGAAATTTCATTCAATTCTAATTATGTGATAGAAGCTATTAAAGCTTGTAATTCAGAAGATGTCACTCTTGCATTCTTAGGAGAAATGAAGCCATTTGTTATTAAAAATGGTCAAGATGAATCACAAATTCAATTAGTAACTCCAATGAGAACTTACAATTAATTTATAAGCAAAAATACAAGCGAAAATAAGATTTAGCAAAGGAAATATTTATATTTCCTTTTTTCTTTATTTTTGGTATAATATAGTAAGTCGGAAATAAAAGGAGAAAAAAGATGAAAAAAATAGCAATCCATACGCCTTATATAACCTTAGGTCAATTTTTAAAACTTACTAATATTATCTCTAATGGAGGCGAAGCTAAGTTTTTTCTTTCCTGCAACACACCGTTGATCGATGACGAAGAAGATAATCGTCGTGGAAGAAAACTTTATCATGGAATGATCGTTAAAATAAATGATGAAGAATTCCAAATTGTTAAAGAATGATAATTGAAAAGATTGAACTCCTTAATTTTCGTGGCTATGAGAGCTTGAGTTTAAAGTTAGAACCTAATATTAATGTTTTCGTTGGTAAAAACGGGGCTGGAAAGACCAATTTGGCGGAAGCTATTTCTTATTTATCAATAGCTCGTTCTTTTAGAACTAATGATGAAAAAGAAATTAGAAAGTATGGAAGTCCGTTTTCAAAAATGAGAGGCTTGTTTAAAATCGGTGAAAGAAAAGTTGATGTTGGCGTGATTTTGACATCAAAAGGAAAACAAATAAGTGTTAATGGTTCAAAAATCAATTCTCTATCAGAGTTATTAAACGAATGTCATGTCCTTGTTTTTAAACCGGGTGATGTGTTCTTGTTTGATGACTCACCTTCTGAAAGACGAAGGCTGATTAATTTAGAGATTTCTCGACAATCAAAAAAGTATTTACTCTTGATTAGGAAATATGAAAAGATTCTTCAAGAAAGAAATACGCTTTTAAAAGAAGAAAATGTTGATTTGATTCAATTAGATGTTCTGACCAGTATGCTAATAGAAGCGTCTAAAGAGATAATCAAATTTAGAACAAACTTTTTTCAAAAGATAAATCCGATTGTTGAAAACATTTCTAAAACTTTAACAAAATGTAGAAAAAAATATTGTTTTAAATACGAGCCTTTTGTTAAAACTGACGAATCTAGTTTTGAAGAATGCGCTAAAAAAGCTTTTGAAAAGGCCAAAGAGAACGATTTGCGGTATCGCTTAACATCTATAGGGATACACAGAGAAGATTTCTCCTGCGCCCTAAACGATATCGAAATTAAGACTTCAGGGTCTCAAGGAGAAAAAAGACTAGGAGCGTTGATTCTAAAACTAGCAATTTATGAGCTGGTTAAAGATGAAGACAAAAAACCTATTTTGATTTTAGATGATGCTTTCTCAGAATTAGATGAAGAAGTACAAAAAGAATTATTGAAATTTATTCGGAATTATAGTCAAGTGATTATAACTACAACCGAATGGAATAAAGAAGAATCTGTGACAGTATATGATGTAGCAGATCACAAAGTGACAAGGAGGGTTACTTATGGAAGATGAAAACAAAGTTGAAATAAGCGAAGAAGAATTAGAAAAAGCTTCCGCGGATTACACAGAAAAAAACATTCAGGTATTGGAAGGATTAGAAGCTGTAAGAAAACGTCCAGGTATGTATATTGGAACTACTTCGTCAGCTGGTCTTCACCATTTAGTTTGGGAAATTGTTGATAACGCAATTGATGAGGCTTTAGCGGGCTATTGTGATACGGTTAAGATAACAATTAACAAAGGAAACACGATTACAGTTAGCGATAACGGACGTGGAATTCCTGTAGGAATAGTATCAAAAACCGGCGTTTCTGCAGTTGAAACTGTTTATACGATTTTACACGCAGGTGGTAAATTTGGTGAAGGCGGCGGTTATAAAGTTTCTGGAGGTCTTCATGGGGTTGGTGCTTCGGTTGTTAATGCTTTATCAGAATGGTTGGAAGTAATCGTTCATAAAGAAGGCGGAATTTACCGGATTAGCTTTAAAGATGGTGGTCATGTCGAAAATCATTTAACTCGTATTGGTGATTGTGAAGATACTGGAACAACTGTTACATTTAAACCGGATGCGACAATTTTTACAGAAACAACAGAATATAGTTATGAAACAATTCGCGATCGTATTAGACAAATGGCTTTCTTAAATAAGGGAATTCATATGATTGTTACCGATGATCGTGGTGAAGCGCCTGTTCGAGAAGAATTCCATTATGAAGGTGGGATTAAAGAATATGTCACATATTTAGATAAAGCCAAAACTCCTTTATTTGAAGATGTTATTTATTGTGAAGGTCGAGAAGGCGGAGTTTATGCGGAAATAGCAATGCAATATAACGATTCCTACTCTTCTAACGTTTATTCATTCTGTAATAATATCAATACCCATGAAGGTGGAACTCATGAGGAAGGCTTTAGATTAGCTATTACTCGTGTTATTAATAATTACGCTAAACAAAATAAATATTTAAAAGACAACGATGAAAATCTTACAAACGAAGATGTTCGTGAAGGTTTAGTTGCTATTATTTCTATTAAACACCCTAATCCACAATATGAAGGACAAACTAAAACCAAATTAGGAAATAGTGAGGTTCGTAAAATTGTTTCTTCGATCGTTGGTGAACAATTAAATAGATTATTACAAGAAAATCCTAAAACTGCGAAATTGATTATGGATAAAGTTGTTTTAGCGGCAAATGCTCGTTTAGCAGCTAGAAACGCTCGTGAAGCAACTAGAAGAAAAGGCGCTCTTGAAATTAGTACTTTACCTGGTAAACTTGCTGATTGCTCTTCAAAAGATGCAGAAAAATGCGAACTTTATATTGTTGAGGGAGATTCCGCAGGTGGAAGTGCTAAAAATGGTAGAGATCGTGAAATTCAAGCGATTTTACCTTTAAGAGGTAAGATTTTGAATGTTGAAAAAGCTCTAGAAAAACATATTTTTGCTAATGCTGAAATCGGAAACATGATTACCGCTATCGGCGGAGGATTTGGAGAGAGTTTCGATGTTAGCAAAATTCGTTATCATAAAATTGTTATCATGACCGATGCTGATGTTGATGGTGCGCATATTAGAGTCTTATTATTAACATTCTTCTATCGTTTCATGAGACCACTTATTGAACAAGGATATATTTATATTGCTCAACCTCCTCTTTATAAAGTTGAGTGGAGAAAGAAAACTTTCTATTGTTATAACGATGAGCAATTAGAGGTTTTAAAAGCTCGTATTGGAGCGGGAGCAAAACTTGATATCCAAAGATATAAAGGTTTAGGTGAAATGGATGCTCACCAATTATGGGAAACAACAATGGATCCTAATGCAAGAAAAATGTTAAGAGTAACCCTTAGCGATGCGATTGAAGCTGATCAAGTATTTGATATGTTAATGGGTGAAAAAGTCGAACCAAGAAAAGAATTTATTCATGCAAACGCACAGTTTGTTAAGAATTTAGATATTTAGTAAAGGAGGAAAACAAGATGGCTGATGAAGAAAATAAAGTTGAAGAATTAACTGAAGAAGAACAAGCAGAAGTTGATTCTTTGAGCGATATTGAAGAAGGAATAGTTGCTGGTTTAGCGGATGTTGACTTAGCGAAAGAAGTTCGTAATTCATTTTTAGATTACTCAATGTCTGTAATTGTTTCCCGTGCTTTACCAGATGTTAGAGATGGTTTAAAACCTGTTCATCGTCGTATTATTTACGGAATGAGTGAATTGGGTATGCAACCAGATAAACCTTATAAAAAATCTGCGCGTATCGTCGGTGATGTTATGGGTAAATATCACCCTCACGGTGACTCCTCAATTTATGGTGCGTTAGTTCGTTTAGCTCAACCTTTTGCTATTCGTTACACCCTTGTTGATGGACATGGTAACTTTGGTTCTATCGATGGTGATAGCGCAGCGGCGATGCGTTATACAGAAGCAAGAATGGCCAAGATAGCTATGGAAATGGTCCGTGATATAGATGAAGATACAGTTGATTTCATGGACAACTATGATGGAAGTGAAAAAGAACCAGTTGTTCTTCCTTCTAGATTCCCAAATTTACTTGTCAATGGAGCAAACGGAATTGCTGTTGGTATGGCCACTAATATTCCACCACATAATTTAGGTGAAGTAATTGATGCTGTTAAAGCTGTTGCGCATAATCCTGATATTACAGCAGTAGAGTTAATGAACACTTGTCTGTTTGGACCGGACTTCCCTACTGGAGGTTTGATTTTAGGTAAAGGCGGAATTAGAAAAGCTTATGAAACTGGACAAGGAAGCATTGTTATTCGTTCTAAAGCTGAAATAGTCGAAAGAGAAAATGGAAGAAAAAGGATAGTTGTTACAGAAATTCCTTATCAAGTAAATAAATCTAACATGATTGAAGCTATTGCCAAACTTGTTCGTGACAAAGTGATTGAAGGAATTACTGATTTAAGAGATGAATCTAACAAAGAAGGAATTAGAGTTGTTATTGATTTAAGAAAAGATGCTGTTCCAGAAGTTATTTTAAATCAACTATTTAAATTAACTCAGTTACAAGTATCATTTGGTATCATTATGCTTGTCTTAGATCATGGACAACCAAAAGTACTTCCAATTGTAGATGTTTTAAAACTTTATCTTGAACATCAAGTTGAAGTTGTTGAAAGAAGAACAAATCATTTACTTAAAAAAGCTTTAAATCGTGAACATATTCTTGAAGGATTGTTAATTGCACAAGACAATATTGATGAAATAGTTTCTTTAATTAGAAATAGTCAAACAACTGAAATTGCAAAAAATGCTTTAATTGAAAGATTCTCTTTATCTGAAATTCAAGCAAAAGAAATTTTAGATATGAGACTTGCTAAATTAACAGGACTAGAAAAAGCAAAACTTTTAGATGAATTAGAAAAAGTAAGAGGCTTAATTGCGTCATATCGCGAGTTATTAAGCTCAAGAGAAAATATCATTGAATTAATTATTAAGGAATTAGATGAAATTAAAGAAAAATATTCAGATGATAGACGAACAGTACTATCTAATGATTTATCAAATATTGATGACGAAGATTTAATTCCAGAAGAGGAAATAGTTGTTACCTTAACTAAGAATGGATATATTAAGCGCTTAGCTACAGATACCTTTAAAACACAAAATAGAGGTGGACGTGGAATTAAGGGAATGCAAACAAATGAAAATGATGTTGTTGATATTTTAGTTCATACGAAAACCCATACAGATGTCTTATTTTTCACAAACAAAGGTAAGGTCTATCGTATTAGAGGATATCAAATACCTGAATTTTCTAGAACATCAAAAGGATTACCAATCGTCAACTTATTAAATTTAGATAAAGATGAAAAAGTAATGTCGATTCTTTCTATTGACGAATATAAAGATGGTGAATATTTATTCTTTATTACAAAAGAAGGTCTTGTAAAACGTACAGAAGCTAAAGAATTTGCTTCAATTCGTCAAAATGGTAAGATAGCTATATCATTAAAAGATGGTGATGAATTATTCTCTGTAAAACGTACAGACGGAAAATCATTAATTGGAATTGCTGTTAATAAAGGAAAAATGGTTAAATTTAACGAAAGCGATGTTCGTGCGATGGGAAGAACAGCCGCGGGTGTTAAAGGAATTAATGTTGATGGTAGTTATGTTGTAGGTGCAACGACATCATTAGAAGGTAAATACGTTCTTGCTGTATCAGAAAATGGATATGGTAAAATGTCTCTTGTGGATGATTATCGCTTAACTTCAAGAGGTACTAAAGGTGTTTTAACTTTAAATATTACTCCAAAGACAGGATCTTTAGTTGCGTTATCCTCGGTTAACGGAGATGAAGATTTAATGATTATTACCAAAGGTGGTATTGTTATTAGAATGACATTATCTCAAGTTAAAATCGCTGGTAGAAATACACAAGGTGTACGTTTGATTAGATTAGACGAAGGTCAAGAAATATCTTCGATTGCAATTGTTCCTCATGATGATGAAGAAATATTAGAAGATATTGAAACAAAAGAATAAAAAAAGACTGTAAGCAAGTGATGTAGTTTACGCTCTTTAAATAAGAACGGGATTGAATTTTCAACCCCGTTTTTCTTTATAGTTTTCAAGAGTTTTGCGGCTTAGCTTCACTTTATATAGTCTTTTTACTTTTAAAATTATAGGATGTTTAATAAGCTTAATGTAATAACAGCGATACCAAGAATAGACAAATAGATACTGAAATACCATAATTTTCCTTTTTTTATAATATTTAATAATAACTTTAAAGAAAAATAAGTAACTATTCCGGCAATAATAATTCCAATAATATAAGGAACTGTAAGTGTAGAATCAAATAAAGCTGGTTCTTTTATTAAATCATAAACTTCAATAAGAAAGGAACCGGCGGATATAGGGATAAACATCAAAAATGCAAAATTTGCAGAATCTTCATTATTGAATTTTCTTGTTTTCAATCCTGAAATTGTAATTCCAGAGCGTGAAATGCCTGGTAAAACCCCAATTGCTTGAAAAGATCCTACTACAACGGCATCTAACACAGTCATTTCTTTAATTTTTCTTTCAAATTTTAGACGACTAATAATATATAAAATAATAGCGGTAATTAAGAAGTCGATTCCTAAATAAACGCTACTTTTAAATACTTCTTCAATAATATCTTTTAATAAAAGTCCTACTAAACCAGCAGGAATTGTTGCAATGATAAGCATTAAAACTAGTCTTGAGTTTTTATAAGCTTCTTCACTTCTATCCTTTTTAAAAATAAATAGAAAGGTATATTTTATCATCGACCATATTTCTTTTGCGTAAAAGGCAATAACTGCGATTAAACTACCAGCGTGTAGAAAAATTGATAAAGTTAAAGAAGGATCGATTCCCACTAATTCGCTAGCAAGGGTTATATGTCCTGAAGAAGAAATAGGAAGAATTTCTGCGATTCCTTGTACTATAGCAATAAAAATATATTTTAAAATTTCAACAAGTTTGAGACCAGAATTTAAAAAAATCATAAAAGTACCTCAATTCATTAACATTATATTATAAAAAAGAAAGTGATAAAACAAAAATATCGATTTATATATCTTGATATTCAGTTTGTTACTTAGTAAAATAAAGATGCTCAAAGATAAAGGCCAGTAAAAAGAGAAGTACTTGTAGAGAGTCATCGGTTGGTGAAAGATGATAGATTAACTTTTGAATCCACCTTTTAGAGAGAACTTAATCGTTCCGTTGCTTGCGTTAAAAGCAAAAGAGATATGTTTTCGATAAGGAAATAAAAAAGGGTGGTACCGCGTTAATTACGTCCCTACTAAGGGGCTTTTTTTATTGATTGAAAGGAGAAAAAACAATGTTAGATTTAAATTTAATTAAAACAAATCCAGAATTTGTTTCTGCAGAACTTAAGAAAAAGGGCTGGGATGTCGATTTTACGGATTTAATTGCTAAAATGAATTTACGCTTAGAATTATTACAAAAAGTCGAATCTATGCGTGCAGAAAAAAATGCTTTATCTGCTTCAGTTCCTCAAGTAAAAAAAGAAGGAGGGGATGTTACTTTAATCTTTAAAAAGGTTAAGGAATTATCTGCTTCTATGGCGGACGATGAAAAGAAATTAGAAGAGTTAGAAAATGAAATAAAAACTTTTGTTGAGGCTTTACCAAATTTACCAGATGAAGATTTATTAGGCGGAGAAAAAGAAAATAATAAAGTTATTCGTGTTGTTGGAACTAAGCCACAATTCTCTTTTAAACCAAAAGATCATGTTGAACTTGCTGAATCATTAGGTTTAGTGGATTATGAAAGAGGCGCAAAAATTTCCGGTAGAGGTACATGGATTTATACAGGATTAGGCGCTCAACTTGAATGGGCTTTAATTAACTATTTTATTTCCACTCACCTTGCGGATGGATACACAATGATTCTTCCACCACATTTATTAAATGAAGAAAGTGGCTATACTGCTGGACAATTCCCAAAATTTAAAGAAGATGTTTTCTGGTTAGAAGGAGAAAATAAATTTATGCTCCCAACTGCAGAAACCGCACTTGTAAATTTACATCGAAAAGAAATTCTTTCTGAAGAAGAACTTCCTAAAAAATATTTTGCTTATACACCATGCTATCGTTGTGAAGCAGGAAGTTATCGTACTGAAGAAAGAGGTATGATTAGAGGATATCAATTCAATAAAGTTGAACTTGTACAATACACGACTGAAACTGGAAGTGATGCAGCATTTGAAGAATTAGTGGAGAAAGCATCCTCTTTAGTTGAAAGATTAGGATTACATTTCCAAGTTTCTAAACTTGCCGCAGGAGATTGCTCTCATTCAATGGCAAGAACATATGATGTTGAAATTTGGATTCCAAGTATGGGTATTTATAAAGAAGTCTCATCTGCGAGTAACGCAAGAGATTATCAAGCACGTCGTGGAATGATTAGATATCGTGATTCCGCAACAGGAAAACCTAAGTTCTGTCATACTTTAAACGCTTCAGGACTTGCAACAAGTCGTTTGTTCCCTGCTCTTCTAGAACAATGTCAACAAGAAGATGGATCGGTAATTATACCAGAAGTACTTGTTCCATTTATGGGCGGAATTAAAGTTTTAAAACCTATTAAAAAGTAATAAAATCGGGTTAAATACCCGATTTTAATTTGCTTTTTTAAATAATAAAGGCTCATCTGTAATAATAGTTAAGAGTAAAAAAATAAAATTGTTTGCTTGAATTTTAAAGTTAAAATCGATAAAATGATTAAGTCAATGCGCAACTATAGTGTGTAAGTCCAATTGATTGGATGAACACACTTTTTTTATTTAAAGGAGAGTTTATGGAAAATATCAAACAGAATAAAATGGCAACAGAACCGCTTAAAAAACTATTTTGGAAGATGGGACTTCCAATGATGGTATCGATGATTTTACAAGCATTATATAATGTAATAGATAGTATTTTTGTTGCAAATATTAAAGAAGTTGGAGCAATAGCAAATGAAGCATTAACTTATGCTTTTCCGATACAAATATTAATTATTGCTATAGGTGTTGGAACTGGTGTTGGGTTAAATACTCTGCTTTCTAAAAGTTTAGGAGAAAAGAATGAAGAAAAAGTAAATCAAGTTGCCGGCAATGGAATATTTTTAGCTATAGTTATTTATTTAATATTTTTGTTATTTGGATTATTTGGGTCAAGATGGTTTATTTCATTTTTTACAAGTGACACACAAGTAATTGAAATGGGAACAGAGTATTTAATGATTTGTTCTTCTCTTTCATTAGGATCTATCGGTTTTACATTTTATGAAAGATTTTTGCAAGCAACAGGAAAAACAATGTATTCAACAATCGCACAAGTGTTGGGCGCTATTACAAATATTATTTTTGATTATATATTTATTTTTCCGCTTAACATGGGAACAAGTGGAGCGGCTTGGGCAACGGTTTTAGGGCAATTTGTATCTTTATTAGTGGCGATGCTTTTACATTATACAAAGAATAAAGAAATTAGTAGTGGCTTGAAGTTTATTAGACCAAAAAAGGAAATTGTCAAAGGAATATATTCAATAGGTTTTTCGGCGTTTTTAATGCAAGGTTTACTTTCAGTGATGATGGCGGGAATGAATGTTATTTTAGGATCCGCAAATGTTGAATCTTTAGTTTTGGTTGGCTCATTTGGAATTTATTATAAAATACAGCAAATTGCATTATTTTCTTGCTTTGGACTTTCTAACACGATTATAACAATACTTTCTTTTAATTATGGAATGAAAGATAAAAAGCGTTCGATAGATTGTATTAAATATGGAATTATTGATACATTTATTGTAACTATAATAATAACAATTTTATTTGAAATAATTGCTAAACCACTATCTCAATTATTCGCTCTTTCAGGAGAATCGACAGTTGAACTCATAGATGTATGTGAAAAGGCAACAAGAATAGCTTCGATAGGTTATATTTTTATGGGATGTACAGTTGCGATTCAAGGAATACTTCAAGCGTTAAGACTCGCATTAAAACCGTTTTTAACAGCTTTATGTAGACTTGTTATTTTTGTTTTTCCGGTCGCGTATTTATTTACACTTTCTTCAAATGTTATAAATATTGTTTGGTGGACTTTTCCTATCGCAGAGTTTTTAACTGCAATAATCTCATTTTTAATTTTAAAAAATGTTGTTAAAACAAAAATTGAAATATTAGAATAATTTTTTATTGAAAATGACAAATAGGCTGTTTTAAAAATAAAACGTGAAAAAAATATCAGAAATAGTGTATTTTTAATTTTTGAGATTAATAACAAATTAAAATTATCAATAAAGAAATTACTTTGACAAATTAAATATAAATTATGATATAATAGTTTTGCCATTGCGATAAGGTGGTGTGAACCTGGTCAGGACGGGAACGTAGCAGCCATAAGCATTCATCTTATGTGCAATGGTTTTTTTATAGAGGATTATAAAGATGGAAATACATGAAAAATATATGAAAGAAGCGCTTAAAGAAGCAAAAAAGGCTTATGAAATAGATGAAGTTCCTATAGGATGTGTCATTGTTAAAGACGGAAAAATTATTGCAAGAGGTCATAATTTAAGAGAAAAGACCAATGATACTACCGCACATGCGGAAATTGTTGCTATTCGAAAAGCAACTAAAAAATTAAAATCATGGAGATTGGAAAATTGTGATATTTATGTGACTATAGAACCATGCTCAATGTGTGCTGGAGCAATTATGTGGAGCAAGATTAAACATGTATATTTTGGCGCAAAAGATATTAAAGGAGGAGCGTTAGGATCATCTTTTAATTTATTTGAAGTTCCTAATATAAATCATAGGCCACAAGTAAGTGGAGGAATATTAGAAGAAGAAGCGGCATCTTTGATGAAAAGTTTTTTTAAATTAAAGAGAGAAAATAAAAAAGAATAATAGATATATATAAGAGCAAACTATATATGGTGATAAAAATGAAACTCATTTATAGGGCTTGTACAATCATTTTAATGTTGCTTTTTATATTTTTTGCTAGTTCTGTATCAGTGTTTTTGTTAAAGAAACCTGTTTTAACAGATGTAAAAGTGGCATCAGAAATTATAATAGAAGAATTTGTTTTTAATAAAGTGATTATAGATAATCAAATAAGTTATTCTTGCTCTACTAAAACGGAAATAAACAGAAATAAAGCGATTTCTGTATCTTTTTTGCTTTTTGAAATAGAAAAACAACCTATTAGAGCGACAATAGAAGATATTAATAAATATTATCAAGTAATCATATCGATAAATGAACAAGCATCAGTCGTTGAATCTATCAAATAAACATATTTTATTATTTTTAATGTGTCTTAATTTAAAAAACATTTTTGTAAGCGAAAATATAATGTATAATATACATTATAAAGAATAGGTGGAGATGCTTGTGAAAAATAAAACAAAAAAAATACAAAAGATCGAAAAGAAAAAATCAAAGTATTTTTATACTCGTTTTCAACCAGATATTAATATAGGTCTTTTGTCTTCTCAAGTTGCCGCAAGGCAAGAAGATGGATTGATAAATAAAGCTAAAAAGCATTATTCGAAAACATATGGACAAATTTTTAAAGAAAACTTTTTAACGCTTTTTAATATTTTACTCATAGTTATTGGAATAGCTCTTATTTCTGTTGGTGAATGGACAAAGTGTTTATTTTTAGTTGTTTTAATTTTAAATATAGGTATTGGCGTATTTCAAGATATACGCGCGAAAAAGACAATTGATAAACTTAGATTAGTTACCGCTCCAAATGCGGAGGTAATTAGAGATGCTCGTGAAATGACAATTCCTTCCGATCAAATTGTCTTAGATGATATTCTTGTTTTAACTCAAGGAAAACAAATAAGTGCGGATGCTGTAGTTAGAAGCGGCGTTATTGAAGTTAATGAATCTTTATTAACAGGCGAAGCAATCGCGGTTAAAAAGAAAAAAGGTGATACGGTTTATGCTGGATCTTACGTTACTTCAGGAACAGCGGTTGTTCAAGTTGAAAAAATTGGTGATGATAATTACGCTGAGCAACTTCAACGTAAAGCAAAAGTCGTTGATAAACCAAAATCAGAATTATTGAAATCTTTAAATTTTATTTTCCATATAATTAGTTTTATTATTATCCCACTTGGCATAATTATGGCGATAGGAAATATTGTGCAAATATCATCAGAAAGTATGACGGTTGATGAGCGAATTACAATTGTTATTTCTCAAACAGCTGGTTCTCTTGTAAGTATGATTCCATCAGGTATGTTTTTACTTACCTCAATGACTCTTTATACAGGTGTAGTTAGATTAGGTAAAAAAAGAGCTTCTGTACAAGAGCTTTATAGTATCGAAATGCTCGCTAGAGTTGATACGATATGTTTAGATAAAACTGGAACAATTACAGATGGGACAATGAGTGTTGAAGATGTTATTGTATTTGATGATTTTAATGGAATTGATTTAGATTCAATAATGGGGTCTTATTTAAAAGCGGTTAACGATTCGAATCAAACCGCAATTGCAATGATGCATAGATATCCTTTTAATAACGCTTATGAACCAGTTGGTGTATTACCATTTTCAAGTGATAGAAAATGCTCGGCGGTATCGTTTAAAGGCAAAGGTACATATTTGTTTGGCGCACCTGAATATGTTTATAAAGGCAAAGATAAAGAGATATTAAAGAAAATCAAACATTATACAAGTAGAGGCACAAGGGTATTGATGCTTGCTTATACAAAAACAAAATTAAAAGGAGATATCGTTCCTCAAGATGCAGAACCGGTAGCTTTGTTTATTATTTATGATCGAATAAGAGAAGATGCTGCAAAAACGATCGCTTGGTTTAGAAAAAATGATGTTAGTGTAAAAATTATTTCTGGTGATAACCCAATTGCGGTTTCAGAAATTGCTCGTCTAGTTGGAGTAGAAACAGCACAACAATATATATCTTTAGAAGGAATGCCTTTAGAAGAAGTTGCTGCGGTCGCAAATGACTATACAGTCTTTGGAAGAGTTACTCCAGAACAAAAAGCGGTGATTGTTGAATCATTAAGAAATAACAAGAGAACTGTTGCTATGATTGGTGATGGAGTAAATGATATATTGTCCTTAAAGAAAGCTGATTGCGCAATTGCAATGGCAGCAGGATCTGAAGCGGCAATGGATGTAGCTCATCTTGTTTTATTAGATTCTAATTTTAGTGTTTTACCGGATATTGTTGCAGAAGGAAGAAGAGCGATTTCGAATTTACAAAACGTTTCTTCTTTGTTCTTGAATAAAACTATATTTAGTATATTCTTTTCGATAATTTGGGCGGTTGTTATGTTCTCAATTTTACCACCTCAATATAAAGTTTTCCCATTCTCTACAAACAATTTCTATGTTTGGGAAATGTTATCAATAGGACTTGCTTCATTCTTTATGGCGATACAGCCTAATAAGAAGAGAATATCAGGTAATTTCGTTACTAATGTTATTCAAAAAGCACTGCCTGGAGGTATTGCAATTACTTTAGGGGTTTCAGCTTATTTTATTTTCCGAAATCAAAATTTATATGATTTTGGTATTTTAGAAGGAGATAAAAAAGCGGCAGAAACATGTGGATGTATATTGATGTATATAATGTCTTATGTCGTTTTATTAAGAGTGTGTTTGCCGTTTAATAAATATAGAGGTATTTTGTTCGTTGCTTGCGTTAGCTTAGGCGTACTTGCAATTTTAGTAACAGAATTAATTTCAACAAGTTACTCTAATAATCTTTTAGGAATATCTATAAAATCATTAAGTATGGATAATATTAAGGGGTTATTTATTGTATTGATTCCAACATTGGCGTTCTATTATATTTCTGATAGATTGTTGTTGAATTGGACAAAAACAAGATAATTAAAATATTTAACAAAGAATTAGAATATGACAAGTATTTATGTAAGAAGGAGGAACAATTTATGAAAATTTCAAATGAAGTTAGGCAGGCGTTATTAAATCACAAGCCTGTTGTTGCATTAGAATCAACAATTATTTCTCATGGGATGCCATATCCTAAAAATGTAGAAACTGCTTTTTTGGTTGAACAAACCATCCGTGATAATGGAGCGATACCCGCAACAATAGGTATTATTGATGGAGAAGCAGTAATAGGAATGTCTAAAGAAGAAATTGAAGAATTTGGAAAAAGAAAAGGAATTGCAAAAGTTTCAAGAAGAGATTTGCCAATTGTTTACGCTAAAAAAATGTGGGGAGCAACAACTGTTGCGGCAACAATGATTTTAGCAAAACAAGCGGATATTGAGATTTTTGTAACTGGAGGAATTGGTGGAGTTCATCGCGATGGAAATAAAACTTTTGATATTTCAGCGGATCTTCAAGAATTATGTAAAACCGATGTTACTGTTGTTTGTGCAGGAGCAAAAGCAATTTTAGATTTGCCTTTAACTTTAGAATATCTTGAAACAATGGGAGTGCCAGTTTTGGGGTTTCAAACAGATGAATTACCAGCTTTCTATACCCGTAAAAGCGGCTTGAAAGTTGATTATCGAATTGATGATGTAGAAGATTTTGCTCGGATAATTGTTAAAAAAAGAAAAGAAAGATTACAAGGAGGCATTTTAATTACCAATCCTATTCCTGAAGAATATGCGATGGATGAAAAAGAAATTACTTCTGCAATAAATAAAGCTTTAAAAGAAGCGGATAAAGAAGGTATTCAAGGAAAAGAAATTACTCCGTTTTTACTTAAAAAAGTTGTTGAATTAACAAAAGGAGATTCACTTGAAGCCAATATTCAATTGGTTTTAAATAACGCAAGATTAGGAGCAAGAATTGCTTGCGAAATATGTGAATTAAAGAAGTGAGCATAGAAATGAAAACAGAACAAAAATTAGGAATAAAGTTAAAAGAATTAATGTCTAATGAACCACTAGATCAAATTACAGTTAGTCGTTTAACAAAATTATGTGGAATTAAGAGACAAACATTTTATTATCATTTTCGTGATATATATGATCTTTTAACTTGGGTTTTCTTAAATGAGTCAATTCAAGAAATTGAAACAGCTTCTAATTATAAGGAAGCACTTTATGCTTTTTTAACATATATTGAAAAAAATCATGACTTTGTAAAGAATGTTGTTTCAAGTGCAGGTAGAGATTTATTTATTGATTTTTTATCTGAATCATTATTTGCTGTTCAAATGAGATCGCTAACTTTAAAAGATGTAAATAAGGTATTATCTTTGGAAGATAAAAGATTTATTGCTCGTTTTTATAATCCGGCTATTATATCAGTTTTTATTAGATTTGTTGATAATGGCATGAAAGAAAAGAAAGAAGTACTTATTAATCGATTAGAAATTTTATGCGAAGGATATATCGATCAAGCAATAGAAAGATTTGAAAAGAGATATAAGAGGAAGTAGTATGGATTGTTTTGATTTTGTGGTACCTACTAAACTTATAGTAGGTAAAGGAAAAGAAAAAGATGTTGGTAAGATTATTAAACAATACAACTATCAAAATGTTTTAGTGGTTTATGGTCAAAAGTCAGTAAAAGAATCCGGATTATTAAATGTAATAGAAGAATCTTTGAAAGATAATGAAATCCAATATGTTTTATTAGGAGGAGTGGAGCCAAATCCAAAACTTACTTTTGTAATTGATGGTATTAGTATAGCAAAAGAAAATAAAATAGATTTTGTTTTAGCTGTTGGAGGCGGTTCTGTTATTGATGCATCTAAATTAATATGTGCAGGATATTACTATAATGGTAATCCTTATGATTTTAATGATAAGAAAGTAGTTTTGACAAAATCATTACCTCTTGGGACGATTTTAACAATTGCTGCAGCGGGAAGTGAAATGTCGACATCTTGTGTCATATCGGATAGTTCTAGAAGTCAAAAGAAAGGGTTTAATAGCGAATTTAATAGACCTTTATTTTCAATTTTAAATCCAGAATTAACATATAGTGTTAGTAAATATCAAACAGCTTGTGGTATTGTTGACATTATGATGCATACATTTGAAAGATATTTTAATCCGTCTTTAAATGTTGAGTTTGCTGATGAAATTGCAATAGGTTTATTAAAGTCGGTAAAAAAAGCTGGAGAAATAGTTGTTGAAGATTTAACTAATTATGAAGCAAGAAGAGCTTTGATGCTTGCAGGAGCTTTCTCTCATAATGGATTAACTGGAATTGGAAAGAAAACACCAATGCCGGTCCATCAATTAGAACACGCATTAAGTGGTTGTTATGATTTTGTTGCGCATGGAGCAGGACTTGCTGTTTTATTTCCTAAGTGGTGTATGCTATACTATAAAAGCGATGTAAAAAAATTCTCTTATTTTGCGCGTGAAGTTATGGATATTAAAGAAGAAGACGAATGCAAAGCAGCATATCTTGGAATCGTGGCGATCCAATCGTTCTTCAAAAAAATAGGTATGCCGATAAGTTTTAGAGAATTAGGCATTGAAAAGCCTGACATAAACAAGCTCTTAGAAGTTTTGTTTGATAAAAGAGAACATATTGAAAGTCTTGGTGGAAAGATTGATCGTAAAGAGGCAGAAAAAATATATCTTTACTGCTTAGAGGAGGATTTTTAAATGAAAAAAGCTGTTAATTTTAGTTTGTTATTTTATGTTGTTTTAGTGATTGCTGTATTTCTAATTGGAAGAAATATTATTGCTGATGCGAATATGTACATTTCTAATTCATTGTTATTTTTTATTGTTGCAATTGTATTAGGATTTGTCTTTAATGTAGTTTTATTTGAATTAGCGCATATGCTTGGAGCAAAGCTTGGAGGATATAAAACCTATTCAGTTTCATTTTTAGGATTAACATTTTATATGACAAAAGATAAATGGAAAATAGGTTATGATGGAGCATATGATGGTTTTACAGGAGAAACAAAAATCGTTCCAGTAAAAGAAAAAACTAAACCGATATTATATTTTTGGATGGGATCTTTGTTTTTAATTGTTGAAATGGTTATTATGATAATTTTACCAAGTTTATTAGATGTTTCACCAGTTATAAAATATGGAGGTTATATCTTTGCTGTTGTCGCTGGAATATTACTTATTTATAATATTGTTCCATTTAGATTAGATAGCACAAATGATGCAATTTTAATGAAGTATGTCACTAATGATAATATCGATACTTTTAATAAAATATGTAATATAAAATATGAATTATATTTAGGTAATCCAATTGCTGAACCAGAAATATTTGAAAAAGTTGATTATATTAGTTCAAGAAATAATTATTATGCGTATTTGGGCTATGTTTATAAAAAAGACTATTTAAAAGCGGAAGAAATTATTGATTCATTAATTTTTCAATCTGAGGAATTATCAGAAGATTTGTATATAGAAGTTATACCAGCTAAATTATATTTATTAACGTTAACAAAAACTAAAGAAGAGGTTGAACAATATTTTGCTTCTATATCTGTAAATAATAGAAGATTATTAAATGCTTGTAATTCTATTGAGGGATGTCGTAACTATTTTGCTTTTGTTTCTTTGATTATTGAAGATTATGATGAAGCAAGGAATATTTATAGAAAATATGTTTATAAAAAAGAAAAATTAAAAGAAGTCGGTCGTTTATTTGATGAAGAAAGCTTGATGAGTGAAATAATGATGAAAATTAATCAAGTACATCCAGATTGGGACTTTACTAAAAACGATTTATAGAATTTTTTGCTCTTTAAAATTTAAGATGATTGGTAAAATTAAGTACACCACCCCAGATTTTAAAGAGCCAAAAATAATAAAAAAATATATTGACATAATATTTTTCCATATGATAGTTTAAAAATGTCAAAAGGG
>CAZDEE010000009.1:0-10302 GCA_964504595.1 uncultured Staphylococcaceae bacterium
CTTAAACGTGAATTATAGATGCAGAAACTTTTTAGGTTCGAACAAGTTCGAATTTAAATAAATATACTTTTCATATTTAAGCAATTCTATTTTGATATGAATAAATACGCTTAATAAAATAAAATATGGAGCTAGATACTATTTCGTGATAAAATAAATATAAGGAGATTTTTTTATGATTGATTATGCACAAGGTACAGGGAAGCAATACCATATAGGTGTTGGAAAAGAAGATATAGGGCAATATGTTATTTTGCCAGGTGATCCAAAAAGATGCGCGAAAATAGCTTCATTTTTTGATGATGCTAAGCTAGTTGGAGATAACAGAGAATTTATAACCTATACTGGTTATTTAAATGGTGTGAAAGTTTCAGTGACTTCTACTGGAATTGGGGGACCTTCTGCATCAATTGCATTAGAAGAATTAGTCGCTTGTGGTGCGCATACTTTTATTCGAATTGGAACTTGCGGTGGAATGGATTTAGATGTTCAAAGCGGTGATGTAGTTATTGCTTCTGCAGCGGTTAGATTTGAAGGTACTACTAAAGAATACGCTCCAATAGAATATCCAGCTGTTGCGGATTTTGATGTGACAATAGCGTTAAGGAATGCTGCTAAAAAATTAGGGGTAAGAAATCATGTTGGAGTTGTTCAATGTAAAGATGCTTTTTATGGACAACATCGCCCTGAAACTCTTCCTAATAAAAATGAATTGTTATCTAAATGGGATGCATGGTGTGCATTAGGTTGCAAAGCAAGTGAAATGGAATCCGCGGCATTGTTTATTGTCGGAAGTTATTTGAAAGTTAAAGTTGGTTCTTGTTTCTTAGTTGTTGCAAATCAAGAACGGGCCAAAAGAAATCTTCCAAATGAACAAGTTCATGATACTGAAATGGCAATTAAGGTTACTATTGAAGCTTTAAAAGAAATTATTGAGCAAGATAAATAATTGTATTGAAAGGTAGCGTAATGCTATCTTTTTTGTTTAATAAGTAGGTTAAAGTAGCATTTATAGTCGATTTTATGTTTTTTATATAATAAAAACATAATAATATGCCTAGTAAGCCCTTACAATAGCTATTTAATTATGCTATCATATAGGCAACTTATGGAAGGGATAAATTTATGAAAAGAAAAGTTTTATTTATTTGGTTGTTCTTTTTAGCTCTTATTGCTTCTTTCGCACCTAAAGTGGAAATGGCAAAAGCAGCGGAAATTGCGACAACCAAAATTACTGTTCACTATAAGAGAACAGATAACAATTATTCCGGATGGGATTTTTACACATGGAACTATGAACCGGGCGGAGGAGAAGCTCGCGCTTTTGAATTTTCTAAAAGTGATAGCTATGGTAAAATTGCAACCGTTCCTCTTGATGATTACTATGTTGGAATGAAACAAATGGGATTCATTGTTCGTAAAGGAGGAAAAGCTTGGACCGATAAGGATATTGGTTCTGATAGATTCTTAACTATTCCTGAAACTTCTCCAAATGGAAATTATGAAATTTGGTTATACCAAGGTTTAAAAAACATTTTCTATAGTTTAGAAGAAGCTGAGGATGATAAGATTGTTTCATCAATATTTGTTAGTATGAAAGAGCTTCGTACAAAAGTTATTTCCACAAAGACAGGAAATATTACTAAAGATAAATTCCATATTTATCAAGATGATGTCGAAATGGAAAATTATACTTTTACATATTCAAATGGAACTATTATTGCCACATTTGAAAATTGGGTTCCAATTGATCGTGCTTATTCTGTTAAATTGGATTTTAATCCTACACCACGTACATCAAATTCGTCTTTTGCGGGTATTTATGAAACGACACAGTTTATTAATAACTATACCTATAATGGTGATGATTTAGGTGTTACTTTTGATAAGAATAATGGAACTACTTCTTTTAAATTATGGGCTCCATTAGCGACTTCAGTTATATTAAATATTTATAACACAGGAACTCCAAAATCATTAGGAGGCTCTGATACTAAAGTTAAAATCTATTATATGACAAGAGGAGAAAAGGGAGTTTGGTATCATATTGAACCAGCAATTATGCATGGTGCATATTATACATATAGTGTTACAAATGGAAACTCTACGAATGAAACAATTGATCCATACGCAAAAGGATGCGGTATTAATGGTATTCGTGGTTTAGTAGTTGATTTTGATCAAATTAATGAGCAGGTTCAATTTGTTAAAGGTGTAAGACCTGAACAAATTCAAAAACCGACTGATGCAATTATTTATGAACTTCATATTAGGGATTTAACTATTGATAAAACATGGGGTGGAAATTCTTCATGGGCAGGTAAATACTTAGGTTTAGCGCAATCTGGTACTTCATATCAAGGAGTGACAACAGGATTAGATCATATTAAAGAACTTGGTGTAACACATGTTCAAATAATGCCAACATATGATTTTGCAACTGTTGATGAAACTTCTTCAAGTGGACGTAACTGGGGTTATGATCCTCTTAACTATAATTGCTTAGAAGGTTCATATTCGACTAATCCATATGATGGATTTAATAGAATCATTGAATTTAAGCAAATGGTTAAAGCATTTACTGAAGCAGGAATTGCTATTAATATGGACGTTGTTTATAATCATACAGCAAGGGCTATTAATTCCAATTTTAATTACATTGTACCTGATTATTATCACCGTACAACTGCTGATGGTGATTTCTATAATGGTTCAGGATGTGGTAATGAAATAGCTTCACAAAGACCAATGGTTCGAAAATTCATTTTAGATTCTACTAAATTTTGGTTTACAGAATACAATTTATCAGGTTTCCGTTTTGATTTAATGGCTTTGATAGATTCTACTACAATGGGTGAAGTATACACTCAATTAGAAAAAGAATATGATAATGTTCTTGTTTATGGTGAACCATGGGACGCTGATGGTCAAGGAGGCTCTGGAAGAGGTTATACTCAAACAACTGTAAGAGCTTTAACTTCGATTCCAGGTGTTGGTGTCTTTAATGATGAGATTCGCAGCTTAATTAGAGGCGGAAATGAAGATGTTTCTTTAGGATTTGCACAAGGACAATTGAATAATAATGAAATTAAAAATAAGTTGGTGGCAAATTTAAAAGGATATAATACAGCATCTCCAACATTAGATGCTGAAAGAATGATAAATTATGCAGCATGTCATGACAATATGACATTGTACGATAAAATTAGTTATTCAAAAGCTTCTTCTTCAGAAGCAGACCGTATTAAAATGAATAATTTAGCCGATGCAATTGTTTTCTTCTCACAAGGTATTCCATTTATTCAAGCAGGACAAGAGTTCTTAAGAACTAAACCTTGGATTGAAAGTGAAGGAGCCGGTCGACAAGTTGGTGATTTTAATGCAAATTCATACAATGCTAGTGATGAAGTTAACGCTGTGAAATATGATCGTAAAATAAAATATAAATCTGTTTTTGAATATTATAAAGGTATGATTGCAGTAAGAAAAGCTCATAATTTATTGCGTTTAAATTCAAGAAAAGATATCAGTAATGAAGAAATTTTTGAAATTAGAGAAACCGCTAATAACTTTGTTGCCTTTAATATTTCTGGTGATAATGATATAAACGGAATGATTTACATTGTAATGAACTCTGGAAGTAAAAGAAGTTTTAATTTAGGTTATAAAACAAAAAAATGGTCAATTATTTTTGATAATGATGGACTACATGAACAAAGTTCTAATAATACTGTTGAAAGTATTGAATTAGAACAATATGAAACGATTGTTTTAGTAGATACTAGTTCTTATAATGCAGATTATAATGATGGTGCTTATCAAGGAATGGAAAAGATTGATTGGACTTATGTTGCACCACCAATTGGCGGAGGAACAGGAGGAAAATACAATCCAAATTTAACTTTAAGTAGTGCTTTTGAAGAAATCTTTAATGGTGCGATAAAATTAGTTATGAATGCTAAAAGTTATATTTCAAATAATAAAGCTTCAGTAGGAATATCTATTTTATCTTTTGCGATAGCTACTGCAGGAATTTCCTTTTTAGTATCAAGAAAAAGAAAGGAGAATGAACAATAATGAAAAATAAAAAATTATTATTTTCTCTTTTAGGGGTTGCTTTAGTTGGTGCAATTACAACAGGATGTGGAAAAAATAACACTAATACAAGTAGTAATAGTAATACAATTACAGGTAGTCCTACTTTACCAAGTAATAATCCTACAACTAGTGGCGTAACTAGCGGAAATTTGACAACTGCGCCGATTACAAATGAAATATGGAATGTTACTTTCGATTATAATTATGAAAATAAATTTAAAACATATCTTGAATCAAAAGTGAAAGATGGAAATTCGGTGGAAAAACCTGCAAATCCATTACGTCAAGGTTATGATTTTGTGGCATGGTACGATGATCCATATTGCCGTCAACAATATTTATGGAATTTTGAAACTCCAGTTCGTCAATCGATGACTTTATATGCAAACTGGGAGTTAAATGGTGATGAAATAATTGATACTGATTATGTTATTACTTATCAAACTCAATTAGGCGCCACATATGTTCCAGTTGATGGAGGTAGTTTAATTTACACAGCTGAATATGGAGATATGGTTAGATTCAAAGTAAATGTAGAAAGTCAAGGTTATACTGGAACTGCTATAGTAACTGCGAATGGAACCGTTATTACTCCAGGTGAAGATGGTGTTTATAGCTACGCTGTTACTGAAAATGTGACATTTGAAATTTCTGGATTAACTGTGATTTCAAATTCTTATAAAGTTTATTTTGAAAATCCAAAAGGATGGACAGATGTCTATGCTTATATGTGGGATAGTACAGGTGAAAGAATGAATGCGACATGGCCTGGAGAAAGAATGAGCTATGATGGGAATGTCGATATGTACTATTATGAAATTGAATCGGCTAATGATTGCATGTATGTAAATGTAATCTTTAATTCAGGTAATGATGGTGAGCAAACTTCAGATACTGCATTAAATCTTTCTTTTGATACAGGAGCAACTCTTTATAGTGGTGATTTAAATAACTTAACTATTAGTGCTTTTGATCCAAAATCAACATCCGCTAGTATCACATGGACAGAATCTAGTGATTATACATTTTTATCCGTAAATGAAGATGAAAAATTACCAACATCGATTGAAAAAGGAACAACTATTTCTTTTAAAATTCGTATCGATAAAGAAGATTATACTGGTAATCCTCGCGTATTGGTTAATGGAGAAGAAATAACTCCTACTGATGATGTATATAGCTTTGAAGTTACAAAGCTAATAAATGTCGTTAAAGTTACTAATATTATGGCGGTCGAACATGTTGAACTTTATTATACATTACCAAGTTGGGATCCGGCTGCTTATAATCCAAAGATTTATTATTGGGGAACCGATGAAAATAATGACGGAGCTGAATTTAGAAATGATATATCATGGGATAGTGGTGAAAGTGCTGCGAACGATGAACGTGGTATGATGACCAAGATTGAAGGTAATGATTATAAATATGAAATTGAATTACAACTAGGTCAAACAATAACTGGTATTATCATTGTTATGTATCAAGATGATGGAGGAGTTGGAAATAAAAAACAATCCCGCAATATCGATTGTAACATTTCTTCTGCTGGCTCTTATCAATTGACTTTTAATGAAGGCTGGGAACAAAATGGATTTGGTGAATGGTGCTTTGGAGCAATTATTTCTTCTAAGGAGTGATAATGATGAAAAAAATTAAAAATATTATTGTATCTCTTTTAACAATAATGCTTGTATCTTGTAATTCGAATTCTAATTATGTTCATAAGGAAAAAGAAGAGCCAACTCATTCAACAAATATTTGGACAGTAAAACTTGATTTGAATTATGAAGGCGGAGGTATATATAAGTCATTTGAAGTTGAAAGAAAAATTGGTGGAACAAATATTAAATCAACTTTAGAAAATGAAAAGCCAACTAGAGATAATTATAAATTTGAAGGTTGGTATCATGATACTTATTGCAAAGTTGAATGGGTCTATATAAGAGATAAGGTGTTATCTGATACAACTTTATATGCTTTATGGACTAGTACAGCAGTTTCTAAATCAACTATTAATTGGAAAACAGATGATAGTTTTACTTATGTTGGCAATTTATTAACTAGTGTTAATCAAGGTAGTGAAGTGTCGTTTGGAATATCAATTAATCAAGACTACGAAGGAACCCCTGTAGTAAAGGCAAATAATAAGCAATTAAATGAAGTATATGGTAAATACACTTTTATTGCTGATGCAAATGTAATTAATATTTCTGTAAGTGGATTAAAAAAGAAAGTGATTATACCTACTACAGATGTCTATCATATTGAATTTTCTTTACCAACTGGATGGAGTCCAAAAGCGACAAATCCTCGTTTACATTATTGGGGAAGCGAGAGTTCAAGTAGCGATTTATTTACTAATGGTGCAACATCTAATATGACTCTTTTAGAGGAAAATACATATTACATTGAATTAAGTAGTGATATTAATCTTAAAGGCTTAATTATTATTTTTGATCAAGGAAATGAAGTTAAACAATCGATTGATATAGTTGATTCGTTACCTACTTCAGCGGGCGAATATGTTATCTCTGTTGATTGGAGTGCTTCATGGACCCAAAATACATCGGGTGTTTATTGCTTTAGTGCAAAAATTTCCCAAAAATAAGGAGGAACAATGATGAAGAAAAGAATAACTTATTTATTATTGTTTGCTATTTTGATGTGTGGATGCGGTAATCAAAATAATCAAACCTCTGATTCTACTTCCTCTTTAGGCGGAGGCAGTAATATAAATTCGGTAATCGAAGCAAAATATCGCATAAATTTTTATAGTGATGGTGGTACAAATATCAATCAAATAATTGCGAAGGCTGGAGAATCTATTGAATGGCCAGCAAATCCAACAAAAAAAGGATTTACTTTTAAAGGTTGGTACCGTGATTTTGGCACTTATAAAAATGAATATACGAATTTTAAAACAATGCCTGCAGAAAATATTACTTTATATGCAAAATGGCAAAAAGCAGAGATTCAAGCTACAGATCCGGTTGAATATGAAAAATCAATAAAAGAATATACAAAAGAAAATCATTTATATATTCATTATTATCGATATGAAAATAATGAAAATGATTATCGAGATTGGAATTTATGGATTTGGCAAAGTGAACCTGTTGATTCAACTGGTAGAGAAGTTGAATGGATGGAAGAAAATGGATCTTTAAAATATGATGATTATACTGGAGTTGTTGGTAAATTAGATTTAACTAAGACTTACAATGATGGTGGTAATGAAGGTGATGTTACTGTTAGTTATACAAATGATGGTGAAATTTGCACAGAAATAGGATTTTTAATCGTTTATAAAGATTCTAAAAATAGTGGTGATCACTGGAAATCAGATTGTGGAGGAAATAAATTTTTCTATACAGATGAAGCAAAATGGGATGATGGCTCGTATCATGTTTTTATCATTCAAGATAGTGTTGAATTCAAACATCATTATGAAGGTGGAGATATTCCGGATAATCCTTATGATAGTGATGATGGCACAAACACATCAGATAAACTTAATAATGTCGATTTTACCAAGACATATGACAAGGCAAAAACATCTGAAGAATTCTATAACAATGTCGGAACTGGTTATCAAATAATGGTTAGTAGTTTTGCTGATTCAGATGGAGATGGATTTGGTGATATTAAAGGAATTACCGATCATTTAGATTACTTTAGTGAGGTATTACATATAAACGCTTTATGGTTAACTCCTATTCAACAATCCGATAGTTATCATGGCTATGATATTTCTGATTATTGTGCAGTCGATAAAAAATTCGGGTCTAAGAATACTAATTTTAAAGATCTATTAGATGAAAAAGGTCGTCCTACAAGTGCGTCTGCGATGGCAGATTATGAAGAATTATTAAGACGGGCAAATGAAAAAGGTATTAAAATTGTTATGGACCTTGTTATTAATCATACCTCGATTAATAATTTATGGTTCCAACGTTCAGCATCATTAGTGGAAGAGTATCGTGGTTATTATCAATGGGAAAATCATGATACAAATACATCATTAAGTAATGAATGGCATGAATATTCAACTTCTTGTTACTCTTACTATGGAAAATTTGCGACCTCGATGCCAGAATTGAATTATTCTTATCAAAATACCCGTGATGCGATTGTTGATGTTGGCTTATTCTGGTTAAAAAAAGGTGTATCAGGATTCCGTATTGATGCGGTTAAACACATTTATATGGCGGATGAAGTAAATTCTTCGACGGGAGATTCAATTTTAAAAGATTATGATGAAGCAACTAAAACAGATTATTCTAGTAATTTAACAAAGAATTTACATTTCTTTAGAGAGTTTAATGCAAAATTAAAAGAGCATTATCCAAATGCATTTATCGTTGGTGAAAACTTTGATGGACATGCATATCGAGTTGCACCATATTATGAAGGATTAGATTCAATGCTAAATTTCTATATGTATTATAATCTTTCTCAAGTGGCTGTTTCAGCTTCGAAAAATTGGTGGAAAGCCAAGACTCTTTCTGGTAGTAACTCATCTGGAGCAGGTAGCTTTAAACCAGGAGCGGATGGTATTAATGTTTCTTATGGTGGAACATGGGATTATCCAGGAACGCTTAATACATATAATAAATATCGTGGAGATAATAAGGCGATAGATTCGATTTTTACATCAAATCATGATGTTGCTAGAATGATGAATAATATGGTGGGAACAATGCCAAGCAGTGATGTTATACCAGGTGTTGTAACATCATCTAATTCAAATAAAGGTTTACAATCTGCAAAGGTGTACGCCGCCACTATTATGACACTTCCTGGCATTTCTTGGATTTATTATGGTGATGAATTAGGTATGTCTGGAAATAATGATGATGATTCAACCGCGCATGCGGATAGATGGTATCGTCAACCATTTAAATGGGCGAAAGAAGAGACTGAAGAAACTACTGGGTTTACTTTCTCAGGAGACAAAACTTATGGTATTGAATGGGATTCATATAACAAAACAATAGATGGAGTTAAAGAACAAAAAGAAGATAGTTCATCTATTTTAAGTGAATTTATGAAATTAACTAAAATTAAGTCTCAAACTAAGACATTGATTAATGGAAGTTATGAAGCAATTAATTTATCTAATGCCGGCGAGGTTTTTGCTTTCAAGAGAACTTCGACAGATGGAACTTATTATTGTTTCCAAAACTATGGAAGTAGTTCAATTAAACTTAGTGGCTATAATGGAGAAGTAATATATTCATTAAATAGTGCTTCAACTTCATCTTTACCTGGTTATAGTGCAATTATTATAAAAGCTAATTAGAGTTTATTGAGGGATGTACTGATGTGCATCCCTTTTAAAATGATTATTTAGTATGCAATAATGATTAGAGAAATGGCTATAGAAGGGAGAAATAGTAACATTTATAAAAAAAAGCTTGCATATTCAACTAAAACTAGATAAAATATATGAGCGTAACCGCCTAATGGGGCCGTAGCTCACCTGGGAGAGCGCCTGCTTTGCACGCAGGAGGTAGCGAGTTCGATCCTCGTCGGCTCCACCATTAGTTTTGGCTGTGTAGCTCAGTTGGCTAGAGCGGCCGGTTCATACCCGGCAGGTCGAGGGTTCGAATCCCCCCGCAGCTACCATTATTTTTTTGCATTTTTTTGGACCCATAGCTCAATGGCAGAGCTCCCGGCTCATAACCGGTTGGTTCTAGGTTCGAGCCCTAGTGGGTCCACCATATGGAGACATACCCAAGTGGTTGAAGGGGTCGGTCTTGAAAACCGATAGGGGATGCAAGTCCCGCCAGAGTTCGAATCTCTGTGTCTCCGCCATTAAATTTTATCGCGGGGTAGAGCAGTCTGGTAGCTCGTCGGGCTCATAACCCGGAGGTCATTGGTTCAAATCCTTTCCCCGCAACCATTGTTAATTCTAAGTTTGATACTCTATGTATTAAACTTTTTTTTATTTCTATCTATGAAACCGGTTTCTTTACTGCTATAATTAAAATATAAAGTTGAAGAATTAAGAAAACGGAGGAAAATAACATGAAGTTTAAAAAAACTTTACCATTAATTGTTGCTTCGATGCTTCTTGGAGTTGCAGCGTCTAGCTGTGGAAATAATAATGATGTTACATCGAATGTTACCACATCATCAACGGCTACTAATCCAACCACTGGAACGACCTCTACTGGTACTCAAACACCATCGACTGGA
>CAZDEE010000009.1:10402-62189 GCA_964504595.1 uncultured Staphylococcaceae bacterium
GGAGCACCTACTACAGCAACACCAACAACGCCTACACCTGATAATCCTACAGCGGAAACTATCACGGTTACATTATTAAATTTTTACAATGATTCATATGCATCTTTTGCTATTACTGAAAGTGAATATGAACGTGCTTTTGGTGATAATTTTAATTATATGACTGTAAATGGTAAGCAAGTATGGTCAGAAAAAGTTGGTCCTATTGGTGATAATCAATTTAAATTTAACGTTAATGTTGGCGTTGAATTATATGATAACAATAGTGAAATTAATTTGAATTGGATTAATAAAAATGGAAATATCTACATGACTGCGGTCTATAATAAAGGTGGTACACCAGTTACACCTGATAATCCAAATCCAGATCCAGGCGTAGACCCAAATCCAAATCCAGGAAATCCAAATATTCCTACAACAAATGAACAAGGTAGTTTCACGCCAAGCTCAATCGAAGGTGCTGATAATATTACTATTGCTAAAGGTCATTATTTTGATGCCTTTGAGGGAATAAAAGGATTAAGTGATACAAATACTGATGTAACTTCTTATGTACAAGTTAGCGGCAATGTTAACTATGGTAGAGAAGGAACATATTCTTTAAAATATTCTTTAAAAGGCAATGGACAAGAAATTACTAAAGTCCGTTCAGTTACAGTTTCTTCAGTCGGTTATACTAAAAATGAAGAAGCAGTAAATAAGAAAAATGATGTTAATACAATTGGAAGTGGATCATATGCTTCTAATGATGTTTTAGCAGATAGTGAGTACTTCTCACATCCAAATAATCCAAATGGTGTTAAGTGGAATTTAAATGAAAAGAAAGTACCAACTAACTCATGGTTTAGTGGATTATTTGCTAATTCCACAAATACTGGATTAATGATTAATAACTATCGCAGTGTTGTTAGAGGTAATTCTGTTTCTATTTCAAAAATTGGACAAGGAGGTATTGAAACCTATAATGTTGCTAAAGATACTGTTACTGGTTTAGAGGCTACTACATTATCAAACTTTACTCCAACATTTGATGATTTATCTATCACATCACTAGCTTTTACAAAAGGACTTGTTACTAATATTTTATCCTATAGTGATAATAGTGTTAAAGTCGCATTAAGCGATGGTAACGAAGATCAAATGGTATTAACTTACTCTCAAGGTTCACCATTTGTATTCTTTGAAAGTAATGGAGAAATGAACTTTAATATTCAAATGGACAATAATGGTGTTACAAAAGGATACAGTTATTATCGTGTTGATGGAAGTGAAATTAAATCAGCTTATAAAGGCTCTTCAATTATAGTTAAAATGGCAGGAAGACATTGTGGATATGAATCCACATATCCAAATAAAGGTGTCGGAGGCGCTAAATATAAAGATTATTACTTTATAATTACAGGTAGTGAAAATACAACCTTCACTCCTAAACATACAATGCATCCTGATAAAACTTTAAATGATGGATTAGAAATATCTAATACTAAAGAAAACTATTTATCAATTGCTCCTATTGAAGATTTAAGCGATGCAAAAATATATGCTCAATTTGCGTCAAATATGATTAATGATTCTTATTCATATTATAGTGTTAATCATGATACGTCTTCAGTAACTACAACGCATTTATTTAATACTCAAAATTTAAATTCAAGTGATGAAAGTCGTGCTTTAGTTGCATTAATGCCACACCAATATAAACTTTGTAAAAATTATACATATGTGGGAAATAACATTCCATCTATGAGAGGTAATTTAAAATTATATCCAAGTAATATTATTAGTTACTCAGATACATTCCATGGTGTTCTTCCATCATTTACATTACCAACAAATAGCGAATTTAAGGTTGATGTATTAGAAGGATATTTAGAACAATTAGATAAAAATTGTGTTAGCGATGGAATTTTCGTAAAAGATAGTGCTGATTATTTAGATGATCCTGCTCCATATTGGAATGCTAAGGCAATATATCCTCTTGCTAATGGCGTCATTATGGCAAGCCAAATTAATTCAACAAAATTATTAAATTCATTCTTAAGTAAAATTGAGACTTTATTAATTGACTGGTTTACATATACCGGTACAGAAGATCAACGTTTCTTATACTATAACTCAACATGGGGAAGTACATATTATAATAATAATGACTTCTCAACTGCTTCACGTTTAAGCGACCACCACTTCACTCATGGATATTTAGTCTATGCAAGTGCAGTTGCAATGATGTATGATGAAACATTCTATGCTAAATATAAAGATATTGTCGATTTCTTTTTAGCGGATTATATGAACTATGATCGTTCAAATACTGATTATCCATACTTACGTTCATTTGATACTTGGGCTGGACATTCATGGGCTGATGGTTTAGGCGATTTTATGGATGGTAACAATCAAGAATCATGTGGTGAAGCATTAAATTCATGGGTTGCTGGATATATGTTTGGATTAGCAACTAACAATCAACAATTAATTGATGCCGCAATCTATGGATATACAACTGAATTATTTGCAATTAAACAATATTGGTTTAATTATGATGAAGATACATGGTCAAAAGAATTATCATCAACTGGTATACATGCATTAGCGATTGTATGGGGCGCAAAAAATGAATATCAAACATGGTTTGGTCCAAATCCAGAATTCATTTATGGAATTCACTGGTTACCAATCGGTGAATACTTAACCTCATATGCACTTGGTTCAAAACATCAAAATAAATTAAATGATATTTATAATGCATTCTTAAAAGCGCGTGGGGGTGCACCAAAATGTTGGTTCAGCAATATGTGGTGTATACAATCATTAGTTAATTCTGATTTAGCATTATCTAATTTTAATGAAAACACATTAAAAAGAGATGAATATCCAAATGATTTAGCATTAACATATTATATGATTAACGCAATGAAATCATTAGGTAATCATGATGATGCTTCATATGCGACAGTGTGCAATAGTGTTGCAACAAGTATTTATCAAAATAATGGAAAGTATTATGCACTAGCATGGAATACTTCTAACCAACGCGAAATTGTTGTTAATTATAATGGAACTTCTAAAACGATTACAGTTCCTGCAAAAGGTTTCTATAGCATTGCATTGTAGTTTAAAATTATAGTATTAAAAGGGTTAGTAGTAGATTTTACTATTAATCCTTTTATTTATGGCTGTAATCAAAAATATAGGGTACAATATTTTTATAAAAAGGAGATTTTAAAATGAAATTAAAAGGAACAAAAACTGAAAAGAATCTATTAGAAGCATTTGCGGGTGAATCCATAGCAAGAACAAAATATACTTATTATGCTTCAAAAGCTAAAAAAGAAGGGTATGAGCAAATCGCAGATATTTTCTTAGAAACAGCTGAAAATGAAAAAGAACATGCGAAATTATGGTTTAAAGCTTTACATGATGGTATTCCATCAACTTTTGATAATTTAGCGGATGCCGCAAATGGAGAAAATTTCGAATGGACAGATATGTATGCTCGTATGGCAAAGGAAGCACGAGAAGAAGGCTTTACGGAATTAGCGTTACTCTTTGAATCTGTTGGTCGTGTTGAAAAAGAACATGAGGATAGATATCGTAAATTAATTAAAAATCTTGAAGAAGGAAAAGTCTTTGAAAAAGATGGAGTAGTTATTTGGAAGTGTCGTAACTGCGGACATATACATATTGGCAAAAAGGCACCTGAAATTTGTCCAGTCTGTTCTCATCCTAAAGCATTCTTTGAAGTTAAAGCAGATAATATTTAATTTATAATTTTTGATTTAAGAAAATTATTTTAGAAACTGTCATGTTAATGGAATATCTATTAGTGGCAGTTTCTTTTATCTTAAATATTGATTTTTGGTTGATAATTAACTTGATAATATAGTGAAAAAGCAAAAAAGATAAAAAAACAGACGTATAAAATAAAAAAACTATTGATTTTTTTTGCAGAATATTAGATAATAGAAAAGCGCCATATGTTGGATCTGTGGTGTAGCGGTTAACATGTCTCCCTGTCACGGAGAAGACCGCGGGTTCGATTCCCGTCAGATCCGCCATCAAATGGTCCGGTAGCTCAGTTGGTAGAGCAACGGACTGAAAATCCGTGTGTCGCCGGTTCAATCCCGGCTTGGACCACCATTTGAATAGAATTGCTCGATTTATTCGGGCTTTTTTATTTTGTATTTGAAGATTTGTAATGTAAGCGTCAAAAATTTCCAGAATAGACAAAAAAGTTCGAATCTCGAATAATAAAAGCAGGAGGTTCGAACATGGAATGCAATAAATATTTAGAAGAGTTCAAAATAGATCTTGTAAAACAATATCTAAATGGAAAAATGAAAAAAAGAGATATGTGAAGAATATGTAGACATTACAGATTTACTGAAAAAAGGTAATTTTTGACGCTTACTTTGTAATTGAGCATCGCAATGTAAATGTTAAAAATTGATAGATAAATAATGCTTTATTATTTTATTAAATGGATTACCATATATATTGAGTATTGTGATAAAATTAATATAAGAGGTGATTTAGTGGAAACAATCGATTGTATTTTTAAAAGAAGAAGTATTCGCAAGTTTAAACAAGAACTAGTAAGTGATGAAATATTAAATATTTTGTTGGAATGTGCAATGGCGGCACCAAGTGCGGTTAATAAAAAACCTTGGGAATTCTATGTTGTTAAGAATAGTGAAGTATTAGAAAAAATAAAAAAGTCATCTTTATATAGTAATTTTAATGCACCTTTAGCTATTGTGGTTGCAGGAAATACTTCGCGTTCTATGTCAAAGAGAGATAATGACTTTTGGATTCAAGATTGTTCCGCGGCTATTGAAAATATTTTGCTTGCAGCAACTTCCATTGGATTAGGAAGTTTATGGTGTGGAATATATCCTGTTGAAAAGGCTGTAGAACGAGTTCAATCAGCATTAAATATTCCTGATTATATTATTCCTTTGGGACTAGTTTATATAGGATATCCTGATCAAGAACTAGAAGCTAGAACTCAATTTGACGAAAATAATGTACATATAGTTTAATGATTAGATTCTTTATTTAGATTTAAAATTTATTTATTAGTTTTTTTACATTCATATTATATAAAGGAGGAATATTATTATGAGTGAAAAGATTTATACAAAGAAAAAAAGAGGAATGTTAGTTTTATTAACTGCGATTCCATTATATTTAATAGCGGTTGTAGGTTTAGTTTATTTTATTAATTTAATAGAAGTGAAAACAAATTTTCTTTCAGTTATGGGCTTAATTATTTGTGGCTTATGTACAGGATTTGGTTGGATTGTATTTTTAGGATTAAAAGTATTAAAACCACAAGAAGCTCTTGTTTTAACCCTTTTTGGCAAATACGTTGGAACAATTAAAGGTGATGGATTTTATTTTGTTAATCCATTTTGTGTCAGCTTCAATCCAGCGGCTAAAACAAGATTAAATCAAAGCGGTGATGTTACAACTCATAGTGTTTTCGCGGGAAAAGATGGAGAAAACGGAATGGAAGTTGTTTCTCAAAAACTATCCTTGAAAATTATGACTTTGAATAACAATAAACAAAAAATTAATGATTGCTTAGGCAATCCTATTGAAATTGGTATAGCGGTAACATGGCGCATAGTTGATACCGCTAAAGCGGTGTTTAATGTCGACAATTATAAAGAATTTTTATCATTACAATGTGATTCAGCGTTGAGAAATGTTGTAAGAGTATATCCTTATGATGTGGCGCCTAATGTTGATACAACTGGCGACGGTATTGCTGATGATGGTAGTTTAAGAGGATCAAGTGAAGTAGTTGCATCAAGAATTAGAGAAGAAATTCAAGAAAGAGTAAAAGAAGCGGGTATTGAAATAATTGAATCTAGAATTACTTATTTAGCTTATGCTCAAGAAATTGCCGCTGTTATGCTTCAGCGTCAACAAGCTTCAGCAATTGTTGATGCAAGAAAGATGATTGTTGATGGAGCGGTTGGAATGGTTGAAATGGCGTTACAAAGATTAAACGAACAAGAAATCGTGAAGTTAAATGATGAAGAAAAAGCTAAACTAGTTTCTAATTTACTTGTTGTATTATGTGGAAATCATGATGCTCAACCAATAGTCAATTCAGGTAATTAATAATATTAGTATTTAATAGTATTTGTCCTAAGGATGAATACTATTTTTTATTTAAAAGAAAAATAAATTAGTTTATCAGTTTCTTATAAAATTTTATTTAGCAATATCTTTAAGTATTTAAAAAGGAGATAATGAGTAACTTTCATCATCTCCTAGTTTCTCTTTAAAGAGATATTTATTTTGAATCGTAACGTCTAACGATTAAAGTAACATTCATATTACCATTTTTAACTCGTATTTCATCAATCATTTCTTTGTTAAGTCTTTTATCTTTAACGTTGATGAAGTATGTTAATTCAAACATCGTTCCAAAATCGCTAGTTTTAATTTTATTTAAATGATAGCCATAGCAGTATTTATTTAAGATTTCATCAAAGATTCCTTCATAATTTATGTCTTCAGGTACAATTATTTTTAATGTCATATTTCTTGAATTTGGCATTCCATAATTGGTGAAATGCATAACTAATAACACTAATAAAAGGATTATACAAATAAGAGAAGAAGCAATGACATAACCTAGACCGCACGCTAATCCAACACCCACTGACATGAAAATATAAGAAAGATCCTCAGTGTTTTTTTGTTCGCTTCTAAATCTTGTTAGAGCAAATATTCCAGCAAGAGAAAGACCGCCTGCGATATTATCTCTTACAAAATAAACTACTAACGAAACAATTACTGGAAGCATAATTAGCGTTGTTAGGAATTCTTTGTTATACCCAACTTTTCTTTTGATGAAGTGATAAACTAATGAAATTATGAATCCTAATAGTAATGACACTAATAAAATAATAATACAATTTTCCATAGTAAATTCATTACTTAAAATAGAATCAAATACTCCTGTTAAACATAATAAACTCATGATACAATACTCCTTTTTCTTTGCATTTCTTTTTTATATTGGTTACCATATTTTGAAAAACTTCTTCGATAAATACAATTCTCTGATAGCATATTAACAATCCATAATGGCATTGCATTGCTGGCTTTAATTTCCATTACAATTTGGTCAGAATCGATGATTTTTTCCATATTTTCGTCATAAATGTCAATATTTAAGTTATTTCTTCTAGCTAATAGGTTCATATCGAATGTAAGTCGAAGGCTTTTATCTTCTTTTCCTGTAAACGCTAAACGTTCATATGATAAGAATAGAGCTTTATGAACTTTTCGATAAGAGAGAAAATAATTAAATTCTTTTAAAACTTGATTTTCAATATAAGTATTTTTGATTGGAATAATATTTTTTTCTAGAAATAAATCCAATTCTTCTTTCGATAGTTTAATCCTTCTTTTAGTGACTATGTCAGATACTTTCTTTTTAATTTCTAAGAAATATGCATCTTTACCATCGCCATAGTAACCATATTTACGTATGCGCATTTTTTCTTTATAATATGGCTTCATTGTAGATAAACGAATTAAATGATTGTCATCAGTATCTAAATAAATATTCCTAATTAAATACCATTTTCCATTTTCACAATATTTATCATAATTCATATATTGAAGAATTATAGGGATGATATTTTCCATTTGTTTGCGTGACAAAATGAATTTTCGTTCTTTGCGTTTGAAAGACAATATTTCCATATTCATCACTCCATTTAAATGTTATAAAAAATGTTGACAAATGTAAAGAAAAATAAAAAAATCAAAAAAACACCAAATTGTTTGATATAGCTTTTTATATAGCAAATATTTATCTTATTGTGATAAAATTAAATACGAGGTGAAAACTATGATAATAAATAAAAAACAAATAAATTACAAAGAAGAAAAAATTGAATGCATTACGTTAAAAAACAAAACAGGATTAGAAATTACTCTTACCTCTTTTGGCGCTGCGCTACATAAAGTTTTCTACAAAACTTTATTAACATTAGCTCCTGAAGATGAAATTGAGTTTATTAATAGTCCTTCTTATTTTGGTAAGACGGTTGGAAGAATTTCCGGACGTATTGAAAATAGTGTTATGGAAATAAATGGAGTAGATTATAAATTTACTGCGAATGAAGGAAAACACTGTTTACATTCTGGCCCTGATGGTTTATCAAATAAGAATTTTAAAACAGAAATTAAAGAAGAAAATGATTATACAAAAGTCATTTTTACATATAACTCTAAAGATGGTGAAGCAGGATTCCCAGGTAATGTAATTTTCACAATTACATATTTAATTAAGGAAGATGAAAATGTTTTTACTATTACTCATGATGTAGTAAGTGATGCTGACACACCAATTAATTTAACTAACCATGCATATTTTAATATGGGGGAAAAAATTGATATGTCATATATGGATTTAAAAATAATGGCATCTCGTTATTTAAGTGTCGACCACGAATTGATAGTAAAAGAAAATCTTCCAGTTACACCATTCTTTGATTTTAGAAAAGGTGGAAAACTTGAAAATCATTTAGCGCCTTATGCAAATGGTATAAGCTGTATAGATCATGATTTTGTTTTAGATGATGGCCGCTATTCACCAGCATTAGTTTTAATTAATCCTAAATTAAAATTAAAATTAACTGTAGACACAAATTATCCAATTTTACATATTTATGCAAATCCGCATAATCCAGATTTATTAACATATAATGCTTTGGCCATTGAATGCAAGAAAAGTAATATAGAATCAATGATGGTAAAAGCATTTGAACATGAGACATTTGTAATCTCTTATCAAATAGAAGAAATTTAAAAACATTAGGTTTTATCGGACTTTTTACTTACTTTTAAAATAAATTTATGGCATAATGTGTTATGGAGGAATGGTTATGAATATTAATAAAACAATAAAAAAATTACTTACATATGCAACTTTAAAACTAGATCTTCATGAGTGGGATTTGGTATATATTCAAAATCGTCTTTTAGATGTTTTAGGATTAGATAGCTATGATGATGAAGAAATTGATATAGATGAAATAAATAGTTTAACTGTTCCTGATACAATTATTGATGAATTAAATGATTATCTTACTGATTTAGGAAAAGATGCAAAAGAACGAGAGTTATTAATTACTAAGGTAATGGGAATAATTACACCATTACCAAGTGCGGTTTTAAATAAGTTTTTAACTCTTGAAAAGAATGATTCGCAAAGTGCTCTAGATTATTTGTATAATCTTCAAATATTTAATAATTATATCCAACATACTGCAGTAAGTAAAAATAAATATTGGAAAGCTGAATTTGATAACAATTTCCTTGAAATAACTATTAATTTATCAAAACCAGAAAAGAAAAATTCTGATATTGCTAAGCTAGTTGGAAAAACAGATATCACATATCCAAAATGTTTATTATGTAAAGAAAATTTAGGATATGCTGGCCGCGCAAATCATCCTTCAAGAATGAATATAAGAACGATTCCATTAGTTTTAAATAATGAAGAATGGTTTATGCAATATTCTCCATATGTCTATTATTATGAACATTGTATCGTAGTATTAAAAAATCATGAACCAATGGTAATGGGCAGAAGAATATTTAGTGCTCTTTTAGAATTTGTAAGTCGCTTTCCAACATTTTTCATCGGTTCAAATGCTGAGCTTCCAATTGTGGGTGGTTCGATATTAAATCATGAGCATTTCCAAGGTGGCGGACATAAGATGCCGATGATGTATTCTAAACCACTTTTAGAAATAAAGACTACGAAATATCAAGATTGTAAAATCGAATATTTAGATTGGTATAATTCTGTTATTAAGATTTCTTCAACTTCAAAGCAATCTATTATTGAAGCTGCAGAAAGTATATATAATTCTTGGTGCAAATATAGTGATGAAGAAAATGATATTATTGACTTTAGTGATGGGAAAAAACATAACACAGTTACTCCTATTGCAACAAAAGATGGAAATATGTTTAGCTTATATTTAATTTTAAGAAATAATCGTTGCAACGATGAACATCCTGATGGAATTTTCCATGCCCACAAAGAATATCATAATTTCAAAAGTGAAGGCATTGGACTTATTGAAGCAATGGGTATGTTTATTTTACCAGCTAGATTAGACCGTCAAATTAAAGAATTAGCAGTCTTATTAAATGATCCTAATTTTGATATAAATAATTATTTTGCTGAGCATCAAGATTTAGAAATACATCGTGATATGATTACTAAATTACATTGTTCTTTAGGAAAGACTGTTACTGTTGAAGAGGGTATTTCAATTATTAAGAATGAAATAAATTTAGCTTGTAAAGGAATATTAGGAAATGTTGCAGTTTTTAAAGTTGACAAGAATAATTTAAAACCTTTACAAAGATTTATTGATATATTAGATATTTAAAAGGAGAGTTAATTTATGGAAAACATTTTAGTTACAGGTGGTGCTGGTTATATAGGCAGTCATACGGTAGTTGAACTTATTAAAAATGGTTATAATCCTATCGTAGTGGATGATTTAAGCAATTCAAAAGAGGAAGTTATTAATCGAATTGAAAAAATAACTGGTATTAGACCAAAGTTTTATAAAGTATCTCTTCTTGATGAAGAAAATTTCGAACAAATTTTTATAAAAGAAAAAATTGATGGCGTTATTCATTTCGCTGGATTTAAAGCGGTTGGAGAAAGTGTTAAAAAGCCACTTATGTATTATAGCAATAATATTAATTCCACATTAATTTTATTAAAAATGATGGAAAAGTATGGTGTTAAGAATATTGTATTTTCTTCTTCTGCGACAGTTTATGGCAATCCTAAAGTAGTTCCAATTAAGGAAGATGCTGAAGTTGGTGGTGTCACAAATCCTTATGGACGCACAAAGTTTATGATTGAAGAAATATTAAAGGATGTTGCTTTTGTAAATAAGGAAATGAATATTACGATATTAAGATATTTTAATCCAATTGGCGCACATGAAAGTGGATTAATTGGTGAAGATCCTAATGGAATACCAAATAATTTAATGCCATATATTACTCAAGTTGCAATTGGAAAATTAGAAAAATTGAATGTATTTGGAAATGATTATAACACCGTTGATGGTACAGGTGTTAGAGACTACATTCATGTTGTTGATCTTGCAGTAGGTCATGTTGCATCTTTAAGAAAAATGGAGGAGAATCCAGGTTTATTAATTTATAATTTAGGTACTGGCAAAGGCGTTAGCGTTTTAGAAATGGTTAAAGCATTTGAAACAGCAAATGATATTAAAATTCCATATCAAATTGCTCCTAGAAGAGAAGGGGACATTGATGCATGTTACGCCGATTGCTCTAAAGCAAATGAAGAACTTAATTGGTATGCGAAAAAAACATTGGTTGATGCTTGCCATGATTCATGGCATTGGCAAAGTATGAATCCGAAAGGTTATGGTGAATAGTATGAGTAAAGTTGATGAATTATATGGTTTAAATTTAGATACGTATTTAAAGCGTAAAGATAATTTAATAAAAGCTTTCCGTTATCATTTTGATCACGACGCTGACAGCATTTTTTCTAGCAGTGGTCGAATTGAACTTTTAGGAAATCATACTGATCATAATCATGGTAAGGTTCTAGTTGCGGCAGTTGATATGGATATTTTAGCCGCGGCAAGTCCATGTGAAGGTAACACTGTAACATTTATATCTGAGGGATATAATCCAATGGTTATTGAATTAGATGACCTTGAAATTAAAAAAGAACAATATGGTGAATCAATTTCTTTAATAAGAGGCGTTTTAAAAGGATTTATTGATAGAGGATATAAAGTTGGTGGATTCCAAGTTAAGGCAACCAGCAATATTTTAAGAGGTGCTGGAATTTCTTCAAGTGCCGCTTTCGAATTATTAGTTTGTGAAATTCTTAATTATTATTATAATGAAGATAAAATTTCTCGCGTTGAAATGGCTAAAATTGCTCAATTCGCTGAAATGGTTTATTTTGGAAAACCATGCGGATTGTTAGATCAAATGGGAATTGCTTTAGGTGGAGTTAACTATATTGATTTTGCTGATGTTGAGAATCCTATGATTAAAACATTATCCGCAAAGATTGATGGCTATTCAATTATTTTAGTAAATACTGGTGGTAGTCATAGTGATTTAACTGAACACTATGCTCAAATTAGAACAGATATGTTTGATGTTGCTAAATTATTTAAGAAAGAGTTCTTAAATGATGTGAGTGCGAAGTATTTAATTAAAAATATTCCACTTGTTTATCATAAATTAGGTGGAAGATATGCTTTAAGAGCAATGCACTTTATCGATGAGAATAAGAGAGTTGAAAGAGGCTTTAAAGCATTACAAGAAGGCGATATTAGAGTATTCTTGGATTGTATAAATAGATCAGGAGAATCATCCTATAAATTATTACAAAACTGTTATTATGCTGGTGATGCCGCTCAAGGAATTTCTTTAGGTGTTAATTTAACAAGAAGATTTTTAAAAGATTCTGCAGTTAGAGTTCATGGTGGAGGATTTGCTGGAACGATACTTGCTTTTGTTCAAAATGATCAGGTACGTCCTTTCTATGAATTGATGCAAGCGGTTTATGGTGAAAATGCCGTTATGAAAGTTTCAATTCGTAATCATGGTACAACCCATGTCGAAACTATAGAACAATAAAAAACAATAAATTTAAAGAATGATAAGTTGTTAAAAAAGTGTTATTCTGTGTATGTATAGCTAATGATTTATAGTTAAACTATACACTTACATGATATTTTATGGCAACTTGTCGTTTTTTTTTAAAAAAAATTAAAAAAATAATGGCGCTGTGTCATAATCATGTTATAATATGAGTATCTTATATTGCTATTTGTAATTATAGGTAATTGAAGGAGGGTATTTTATGGATAGCGCAAAATTAAAAAGAGTTCAAAAAATTCTTAATATCGCAATTTTATGCTTTTTCTTAGCTCTTATTGCTGTTGTAGCGATTATTGTTAAGGATGCATTCTTTAAAGATATTGGCAAGATTTTTAATTACATCTTTAATTTTATTTTTACAAGACCTTGGGATGTAATGACTTATCTTGTTCTTATTTGCGGTGCTGGAGTTTCAGTTCTTGCAGTTGTATGGATTGCTTATAATGTAATTCGTAAAAGAGGATTATATTCATATGTTGCACCAATAGTTTTATTTACAATGGTTTTAATTGCTCTTGTTGCATATCACTACAGAGCACGCTTTGTTGCATATGTTAAAAATCCAGAAATCGCAACATTTACTTATATCGCATTATTATTAGTTGTCGATATTTGTATTATTTCAGTCGTTAATGCAATCGTTGCTCGTATTGCCGATGTTAAGTCTGATGCTGTTTATCTTGCAAATAAAGAGTCAACTGAATCAGTTAGCATTAATCATGTCGAAGTTGTTAAAGAAGAAACTGATGAAAAAGAAGATGATGTTAAAGAAGAAATAGTTGAAGAAGCTAAGACTGATGAAACTGTTAAAGTAGAAGCACCAAAAGAAAAGAAAAAATATGATACACTTGATACTTCTATTTATGGTGAAATTATCCGTCGTACATTTATGGAAAAATATGAAGGTCTTGATGATAGTACTAAAGCAAAATATATGGAAATTCGTCGTGAACTTCTTTCATATGCTGGCGTTCGTTCACGTATTTCAAAGCACTGCGATTCCTATCGTTTTAAAAAGGAAATTAAAGTTAAAATTAACATTCAAGGTAAAACACTTAAAATCTTCTTTGCGCTAGATCCAAAGGCATATAAAGGAACAACATATCCAATTATTGATGTTAGTGGTAAAAAAGTTTATGCTGAAGTTCCAACATTATTAAAAGTTAAATCCGATTTATCAGTTAAACGTGCAAAACAATTAATTGCAGATTTAATGGATGAGAATGATATTGAACGTTTACCAGAAGCACCATCAGATAACGATTTAGTCATGAGACAAGATTTAGATATTATTCGTCGTAGTTTTGTTGAAAAAATGCTTAAAGCACCAGTTGAACTTCAAGAAAAATATGAAGAATTAAAATCATATATCTTATCATATGGTGTTAAAACACGTGTTTCTGCAACATCTGATTCATTCCGTTATAAGAAAGAATTACTTATTAAGATGACAATTCAAGGTAAGACATTAAAAGTCTTCTTTGCAGTTGATCCACGTTTCTTCGATGGAACAACAATTCCAGTTATTGATGTCTCTAATAAAAAATCATATGCTGAAGTTCCATCACTTTTAAAGGTTAAATCAGGTTTATCACTCAAACGCGCTAAAGCGATTGTTGATCAAGTTATGCAAACTAAGAACTTATCACGCGGTGATATCGTTCAAGGTGAACACGTTAAAGATTTAAAGAAATTAAAAAAAGCAAAAGCTAAATAAATCAAATTAGCAAAATTAAATAGTGTGATTCTTATTATCGGAATCACGCTATTTTTTATAAAAAAAGGAGCGGAGTGTAATGATATTTAATTCATTACAAATCGCTCTTTTTGTTTTATTTTTCTTCTTTTGATAATGCTTTTTGATGAGCATCATATTTTTTTCTTTCAACAGTATCAAGAATTTTCTTTCTTATTCTATAAGTGGAAGGAGTAATTTCCACTAATTCATCAGAGTTAATATAATCAAGACATGCTTCAAGAGACATTCTACGAGGAGATTTTAGAATCGCACCTTTATCACTACCAGCTGCACGCATATTGGTAAGATTCTTTTCATTTACAGGATTAACTGCTAAATCATTTGTATAATGGTGTTCACCAACAATCATTCCTTCATAAACTTCAGTACCTGGTTCAATAAACATTGTTCCACGTTCTTCAATATGTTGAAGGGCATATCCAGTAGCAAGACCATGTTCAGTTGATACAAGGACACCTTGCTTTCTTTCTCCAATACTTCCTTTAATTAAAGGACGATATTCATAGAAAGTATGATTGATAATTCCATATCCTTTAGTCATAGTTAAGAAATTTGTCATAAATCCAATTAAGCTACGTGAAGGGATAATGTATTGAAGACGTGCTTGGCCATTTCCAGTAGTCATATTCACTAGTTCGCCACTACGTTCTCCTAATGATTGCATAATTGCGCCTAAGTAATCTTCAGGAACATCAATTTGAACTTCTTCATATGGCTCACATTCAATGTCATCAATTTCTTTAATAATTACTTCTGGTTTACTAACTTGGAGTTCAAAACCTTCTCTACGCATGTTTTCAATTAAAATTGATAAATGTAGTTCTCCTCGACCAGAAACAACCCATGTTTCGGTATTTGGAACTCTAACGAATCTTAATGAAACATCTTTTTGAACTTCGCGATAAAGTCTTTCTTCAATTTTTCTTGCAGTTAATAATTTGCCTTCTTTTCCTGCAAGAGGTGATGTATTTGTGCCAAATGTCATTTGTAATGTTGGCTCATCAATATGTAGAGGCTCAAGAGGATCGATATTGTTACTATCGCAAACAGTTTCACCGACATTAAGATCTGGTAAACCAGCGATTGCAATAATTTCACCTGCGCTAGCTTCATTTATTTCTAATCTTTTAAGACCTAAAAATCCATATAACTTTTGAATTCTAAATTGACGTGTAGATCCGTCTAATCTTGCAACAGTAACCATGTCATTAACATGGATTTTGCCTCTTTTTAAGCATCCGATACCAATTCTTCCAACGAAATCATTATAATCTAATAACGCTGGTTGGAATTGCAAAGTACCATTTTCATCAACGTTTGGTGCAGGAATTTCATTGATAATTGTATCAAAAACGATATCCATACCTTCTTTTTGATCTTTAGCATCTGGAGAAAATGAGGAAGTTCCTTTTAAAGCGGACACATATATGACTTTAAAATCTAATAAATCTTCATCCGCTCCTAATTCTAAAAATAAGTCGAGAACTTCATCAACTACTTTTTGAGGATCACCATTAGGTCTATCAATTTTATTAACTACTACGATTGGTTTTACTTTGGCCTCAAGAGCTTTTTTTAAGACAAAACGAGTTTGTGGCATAGTACCTTCAAAGGCATCGACAAGTAAGAGACAACCATCAACCATATGCATGATTCTTTCAACTTCACCACCAAAATCAGCGTGTCCAGGAGTGTCGAGAATATTGATTTTAGTATCTTTATATTTAATCGCGGTTGTTTTTGCTAGAATTGTTATTCCACGTTCTCTTTCTATATCATTGCTATCCATCATTCTATCAACAGTTTCTTCATTTTCTCTAAAAGTACCTGATGATTTAAGAAGTTGATCAACTAAAGTTGTTTTACCATGATCGACGTGGGCAATAATAGCGATATTACGAATATTCATATTAAATCCTCCTTTAAAAAAAGTTGAAAAATAGTTCTTTTTTTACAACGTTTCTTATTTTAATAAGAAAAAAAGTATAATGCAATATATAAATATCAAAAATTTAAAAAAATTGCTTATGAAAAATGAAAGATGTCTAAACTAATACTGGTGATAGTATGAAAAAAATCAACATCGTATTTTGCTTTTTATTGCTTATTCATATAGTTATGGCTTTCATAATAGTTTCAATCACGAAGACGACAAGGGAAGTTATAAGATTTTTATTGGTAGATTTTTATTCTATATTTTTTATTATTCTTTTTAGCATAATTGAAATTAGAAAAATAAAAAAAATTCAAATTATTGAGAGCTATTTAGAAAATTTATCAAAGAAACTATCACTATTAAATAAAAGCTTTCAATTAAGAGAAGAAGATATAATAATAAAGAACACTAAGTTTATATTAGAATATATTTTGCTTGTTGAAAATGATTTATTAAAAATAAAATTTGTTCGAAGTAAAAAGAATGTTGCGTTAAAGAATTTTATAGATGATTTAAATGAATTAAATGAGTATTTGTTTGATATTCAAAAAGAAATTATAGAATATCAAGAAAATGCTGAAAATATATTGAGTAGGCATTTAAATGATACAGATAACGATGTTTTTTTATCAAATATTGTTTTTATAGATGATTACTTAGATGTTTTAATTGTGGATTTATACCCACATTTAACAAATAAAAAGAAAAATAAATTTATTGAATTTGCGAAGAAAATACAAAATGAAATACTTTAAATACTTGAATATTTTAGATCACTTCATTATCCTAAAAAGGAAGGGAATGATTATATGTTTGAAGCAGTTTTATTTGATATGGATGGGTTGATGTTAGATACAGAACCTATTACAATTAAGGCGAAAGTTGAAGAAGGTAAAAAAATAGGGTTACCAATTACAGAGGATATGGTTAAAAATACAATTGGTATGTCACAATACTTTGTTGATAAGTATTTTAAATCTTTATTTGGAGATAAATATAATCATGAATATTTTAAGAAAAAAAGAGTTGAATATTTATTTAATTTTATGGAAGAAAATGGTTTGCCTTTAAAAAAAGGACTAATTGAACTTTTAGAGTTTTTAAAATATCACAAGATTAAAGTCGCAGTTGTAACATCATCAACAAAAGAGGTAATTGAACAATATAAAAAATATGGAGATGTATTTAATTATTTTCCTTTAATTGTAACTGGTGATGAAGTTAAAGAAGGAAAGCCGAGTCCTGATGTTTATTTATATGCTGCATCAAAAATTGGTGTTGATCCTAAAAAATGCTTAGTTTTGGAAGATTCAAAAAATGGAATTATTTCCGCATCAAGGGCCAATATGACCGTTTGTATGATTCCAGATTTAATTAAACCTGACCAAGAAGTATTATCATATAAACCTTTTATTTTAAATTCGTTATTAGAAGTCATTCCTTTTATAAGTAAGAATAATAATTTATAAAAGCTAATGAAGTTAAAAAAATAATTTCTAAGTTTATATTTTTTTGTTAAACTATAGTAGTTGGATGTGATTATTATGTTTAAAGAAATTGATTTGTTATTATCAATAAAGAAGAATATTGAATCATCATTAGGTGAAAAGAGTGTTATTGTGAACGCCGCAATAAACGCAATTATATCAAAAACTAAATATGATGATATGAATAGTTTTGCTATGCTAAGTGTATTAAGAAATACAAGTAAAGAAATTGAAAAATGTAATTTCTGTGATGGCATGACTACAAAAGAAAAATTAAAAATTGAGACATATTTGGATATCCTATATTGTTTAGAAGTTCATTCAAAACGAAAATTTAAAGAAAAAGATGTTCTGAAATGTCGAGAATTAATTGCTAGTGGTTCGATTCTAAGTTCGTATTATAAAGATTTAGCGCTTCTTTGTTGTGAAGTAGAAAATATAACTCATAATTATGATTTAGCAAGTTATCGTCAATATAAAAAAGCAGTTTGTGAACGGATAGGGTTATGATTATGAAAATAAAAGTTGGATTAGTAAGTTTAGGTTGCGCTAAAAATCAAGTTGATAGTGAACAAATACTAGGTATGTTAAAAGATTCTGGTTTTGAAATTGTTTCATCACCTTCTTTTTCTGATGTAATAATTGTGAACACTTGTGGATTTATAACGTCATCAAAAGAAGAATCTATTGATACTATTTTAGAAATGACTAAATATAAAAAGAAATTAGTTGTTGTCGGATGTTTAGTGGAAAGATATTTAGATGAATTAAAGAAAGAAATACCAGAAGTTGATTTATTTGTACCAATTAGAGAATATCATTTATTAAAAGAGAAGATTAGTTCTTTATTTGAAAACAAAAATGTTCTGTATGATTTTTCATATAAACATAGATTAACTGTTACTCCTTTTTTCACGGCTTATTTAAGAATTTCTGAAGGATGTAATAATTGTTGTACATATTGTGCAATTCCTCTTATAAGAGGCCAATTTAAAAGTAGACCATTTAATGAAGTACTAGATGAAGCAAGAATGCTTGCTAAAAAAGGAATTAAGGAATTAGTGGTAATATCTCAAGATACAACTAGATATGGCAGTGATTTTGAAAATCGTAAATCTATTACAGATCTTTTAAATGCGCTTTTAGCGATAAAAGAATTTGAATATATAAGACTTCTTTATCTTTATCCAGACGAAATTGATGATGATTTATTATTTTTAATTGCTAAAGAACCACGTCTTACTCCTTATTTTGATTTACCTATTCAACACGCTAGTAGCAATATTTTAAAAGCTATGAATAGACGAGGCGATAAAGAATTTTTAATCGATTTAATTAATAACCGTATTAGAAAAATCGTACCTAACGCAATTATAAGAACTACGATTATTGTTGGCTTTCCTAATGAAACAGAAAAGGATTTTTCTGAATTAATTGATTTTATAAAACTTATTAAATTTGATCATTTAGGTGCCTTTACATATTCAAGAGAAGAAGGTACAAAGTCATTTGATTTCGAAAATCAAATAGATGAAACTATAAAAGAAGAACGATATGAGCAGTTAATGCGCATTCAAAGAGTTATTTCATATAATGAGAATAAAATTCATATTGGCAAAGTTATGGAAGGTTTGGTAGTTGGTAAACACCGTGATGGAAGTTATTTATTACGTAGTTGGTGGAACGCTCCTGATGATATAGATGGAAATATATATTTTAGAAGTGATGAAAAGCTTGAAATTGGAGAAAAAGTTAAAGTTAAAATTACATCATGTTATGAATATGACCTAGAAGGAGAAATTGTTAAGTAAAAAACTTTTTTTCGTGGAGTAATTTAATTATCAACATATATTAATATTGGGTGATAATAATGCTTGGAAAAAAGAAAAAGAAAATCATTAAAGCAGAGAAAAAAGTATTTTCATCCATTTCTAATAAATTAGTAAATATTGATGAAGAAATTGCTTTAGAATATTTATCATGGCTTGATAGAAAAACAACTTATTTTCGCAATTCTGTTGAAAAATCTGGTTATGGAGCGCAACCGGATAACTTAAAACGAGGCGATATTGTGTGGGTTGAATTTGGAATAAATGTAGGTACAGAATTGAGTGATTTTAAAACAAAAGGGCATTATGCGTTAGTGTGGGCGATTGATTTAGGTAATGTAATTGTAATTCCTTTATCATCGAGAGATTCACCTGGAAGTGAAATGACTTTTGATATAGGAATAATTCCTGAATTAAATGAAGGCTATGAAACTGAAACGCACAGTTATTTAAAGTTAGATGCTATTAGATCGATATCAAAAAGAAGAGTTATGAGGATGACGGGATTTGAGCATGGTAAAGTTGTTTTATCAGATGAATTAATTAGATTGGTATCAAAAGCAATTGAATTATCTTTTTTAAATAATGAAAAACAATAAATAATGATTTAAAAAGCTGCAGAACTTAATTAATTTTATATTTAATATATTTTTTAAATAAGCAATAATTTGGTATTTTTAAAAATATCTTGACTTGGAGCTATTTTTATATTAATATTTTTTTGTTGCCTCCTTAGTTAAGTGGTATAACGGATCCATGGTAAGGATCTATTGCTAGTTCGATTCTGGCAGGAGGCACCAGTTTTGTTGACAAAAGTCCGATTAAATCGGATTTTTTTATTATATGTTTTGATGTTTGATGCCCTTAATGATTTTTTATTTTTCCATTTGTAAGGTTATAAATTAGTAGGGCTTTAAAAATAATTTTTATAAATTTTTTTCTACCTCAAAAAACGCCCTATATTTTTGGTAGAATTTAAAACAAATTAGTTTAGTATAAGATATTGTTATTTTTTTCTTAAGAAAAAAACACTTTTAATGAAAGCACTTTCATTTTTACACAATTTTTTTTAGTTGACTTAGGGGCTTTATTAGAGTAAGATATTCATATCATATTTATGATATTAATTATACTTAAGGAAAAAGGAGGAAGTTTTATGAAAAAAACTTATTTATTTGGACTCGCTTTATTATCTTCTGTTATGTTAATCACTTCATGTGGTGGCGGAGAAAGTGAAGTTGATTATCAATATAACACCTATTTAAGCGGTAGTCCTACACACTGGAATGTCCACACATGGCAAGAAAATACTGAATCAATAATCTTTAGCTATACTGAAACAGGATTATATGACTTTGTGTTGGATAGAGATGCATCAGGTAAACCTATTGGTTATAAAATCATTTCTGAAATGGCGGATGGAGACCCAATCGATACACAATTGGATGATAATACCGCAAATGATTTAACTGATGATGAAATTCTTAATTATGCAATGAACTCATCTGAGGGTGATACTGGTGTCAAATGGATTATTAATTTAAATCAAAATGCAAAATGGGAAAATGGTGAACCTATTAATGCTGATACATATATTGAATCAATGAAAGATCTTCTTGATCCAACTATGCAAAACTATCGTGCATCATCATACTATTTAGACACTTTGCAAATTGCAAATGCTGAAGCTTATTATAAATCCGGCCGTACAACTTTTGAACAATATTCAAAGTATTATGAAGAACCAGGATATAATGATGCTCCTTACTATTACAGCTTTGATGCGTATAACGCATACATTTCAACATTATCAACAGAGTACAATACAATTATTGAATGGTTTAATGAAGTTGCACTTACCACACTTGATAAACAAGCAAACACTGGTAATGAAGCTTTAATCAACATTTTCTCCAAATATATGACATTTAATCGTGTTGAGAAAACAGATGGAGATGGCAAAACATATTTAGGTATTGAATCAATCACATTAAGTGATAAGCAAAAAGGATATCATAGACTTTCCACAAGTGATAAGGATATGATTGAAACTTTAGCTGCTTTACTTGGCGCAGGATCACAAGCTGAAATCGATTCAATGGTTGACGTTATTACATATCTTCGCTATACATGGCCAAGTATTGAATGGAGCTCAGTTGGTTTAGTTAAATCTGGTGATTATCAATTAACACTTTATTTAGCTGTTGAAATTGAAGAATTCTATTTAAAATACAATCTTGCTGGTAACTGGATTGTTTATCAACCATATTACGATGGTGGTAAAACAACTCAAGGTGAATTAACTATTACAAATTACGCCACTAAAAAAGAAAATTATATGTCTTATGGACCATATAAATTAACCAGATTCCAATCAGGAAAATCAGTTATTCTCGAAAAGAATGACAATTGGTATGGATATTCTGATGGAAAACATGCTGGTCAATATCAAACAACCCGTGTTAAGATGGAAGTTATTAGTGAACACTCAGTTGCTTTACAAAAATTCTTAAAAGGTGATTTGGATGATATTTCTTTAACTGCAGAAGATATTAAAATTTATGGTAGCTCAAGCAGAATTTATAAAACACAAACTACATATTCTCAAAAATTGTCATTCAATACTGATTGGAATGCTTTATCAGCACGTCAAACAGCAGGAAAAAATAAAACTATTTTAACAAATTACAACTTTAGAAAAGCATTGTCCTATGCAATGGATCGTAAGTTATTTGCAACCGAATATACATCAGGTCATATTCCATCAACAGTTTTATTAAATAGCCAATATATTTCTGACTATGCAAATAATGAAGTTTATCGTGAAACTGAACAAGGAAAACGTGTTTCAACAGATTTATATACCACAGAAGATGGTGAATATATTGAAAATGGTTTTTCTCCTGAAATTGCAAGAGAATTATTCCAAAAAGCCTATGATGAAGAAATTGCAAAGAGTACAGATGGAAGCTTAAAACCAAATGATAAAATTGAGATTCAAATCTTACTTTACAACACTGAATCTGAGACTTCTAAAGCACAAATCAATTTCCTTCGTACATGTCTTGCTAATGCTACAAGTGGAACATCATTAGAAGGCAAAATTGATATTACAACTCGTAAAGATGAAGACTATTACAATACTGCCTATAGTGGTAACTTTGATTGTATTTGGTCAATTTGGGGCGGTATGACAATGGATCCATATGGATTTATGCAAGTTTATACCAAAGAAAGCACCATGTGTGAATATGGTTTTCATCCAGAAAATGAACCATTAACAATTAAAGGTGAATATTTAAAAGAAGAAAATAACAATTCAGATTTAACATTAACTTATGATGAATGGCGTGTTGCTATCGCTTCCGGTGGTAGATTTGCTAAAGGAAGCCATGAAGTCCGTTTAAATATCTTATCAGAACTTGAAAAAGCAATTATTAATCGTTATGAAACAATCTGCTTTACATCAAGAGCAGAAGCCGAACTCGTTTCATATAAAGTTCAATTAGGATCTGAAGAAGATTTACCACTCGTTGGTCGTGGCGGTATTCGTGAAACAACTTATAACTATACTGCTTCAGAATGGGCGAAAGTTAAGAAGAGCTTAGATTACAAAATCTAGTTTAGTTTTCGTTAACTTTACATATTAAGGGTGTTTTATATACAAAATACCCTTAGTATGTATTATTTTATATGCGCGCGCGTGTATGCGTACGTATATAAGATAATAAAAAAGATAAAGGGTACTTAAGAAAAGTTAGGAGTGATTATCTTATGCTAAAATACACTTTAAAAAGAATAGGATTAATGATTTTGACCTTTTTTATCATTATGACAATGTGTTTTATTCTTGTTAGACTACTTCCTGTTAGTGCAGCACGTGGACCAGGTGTCGATCTTGATCAACTTGAAGCTGAACGTGAAGCTCTTGGATTAAACAAGCCTATATTAGTTCAATACTGGATTTTCTTAAAAGGCTTATTTACAAAATTTGATTGGGGTTTATCAACACAAATGTTCCCTGGCTTATCAGTTGTAAGTGAAGTTTTAGGAAAATTACCAGCTACAATTGCAGTTAATGTTTATACAATGCTCTTTAGTGTTCCTTTAGGTATTGTATTTGGTGTTTATTCAGCTTTAAAGAAAAATAAATGGCAAGATCATTTGATTGGAGTTGCAGTTATGATATTTGTTTCTGTACCAAGCTATGTCTATGCATTTATTGTTCAATACTTATTTGGTTTTAGATGGGGAATTTTTGATCCAACTGTTATGGATGGAACTAATTATTTCTCTTGGTCAATGTTTGTATCTATGGCTTTACCAATCATGTCGTTAGCATTTGGTACAATTGCGGGATTTACTCGTTATATTCGTGATGAATTATCAGAAGTATTAACAAGTGAATTTATGTTATTAGCCCGTACAAAAGGATTGACGAGAAGACAAGCAACAATTAAACACGCATTTAGAAACGCACTTGTTCCTATTTTACCAATGTTTATAGGCGAATTTATTGGAATCTTAGGTGGTTCAATGGTCATTGAAAGAGTATTCTCAATTGATGGCATTGCTGAAGTTTATTTAAAGTCAATACAAATTGGAAGTGTTGACTACAATGTGTTCTTATTTATTTCAATGTTCTATGTTGCGATTGGATTAGTCGCTGGAATAGTTGTTGACATAAGTTATGGATTAGTTGATCCAAGAATTAGAATTGGAGGTAGAAAATAATGGAAAATACTCAATTTAAAAATATACCTCAAGAAAAATTTGAATTAGTTAAACGTGATGAATCAATTTTTGATACTAAATTTGAAACAAAACCAGTTGGATACTTAAAAGATGCTTTAATAAGATTTAGAAAGAATAAAGGTTCTGTTGTTGCGTTCTTTGTCTTAATGTTCTTGGTTTTGTTTGCTATTGTTGTTCCTGAAGTTTCTCATTATGATTTGAAAACAAATGATCCTGTTTATAAACAAGTTCTTCCTCGTACAGGAATTACTGATGGAACTGGATTTTGGGATGGTACTAAAGTTATTGATGATATGACTGATATTGATTATTATCATAATCTTCAAATTCCTGGTTATATTGTTAAGCATTATGAAACCTATGAAGAAGTTAAAAATGGTACAATTAGAGTAACTTATCATAAAGTAAGAGTCGATACATATGCAATCGGATATCGTTATGTCAATACTACTTTAAGTCATATAGAAGAAATTCGTGAATATGAAAGAGAGACAGGTAAACAAGTATTATATCCTGTATTAGAGACTCCTTCATATTTCACAACTACACAAGCAGATGATCCTAACTGGTATTATGCAACTTATCAAGAAATAGATGCGAATAATACTAGACCATTATTAGATAGTAATGGAGAATTAATTCCACTTTATAAAGTTGATGAGAATGGTGAATATGTTTATTACAATAATAAAGGTGGTTCACTTCAAATTAGAGTAGATTACCATAATTATTTCGTTATGACAAATGGTTATGAGCCAATATTTGTATTCGGCGCAAATGCATCTGGTGAAGATATTATGACAAGATTAGCAATTGGTGCTAGATTTTCATTATTATTAGGTGTTTGTGTTTCCTTAATTAATATCATTATAGGTATTTGTTATGGCGCAATTGAAGGATATTATGGAGGTACAGTAGATTTGGTATTAGAAAGAATTTCTGATATTTTATCACAAGTTCCATTTATGATTGTAGCCGTATTATTTAATTTATATCTATCAGAAAAAGTAGGTATTTTACCAACATTAGCGTTTGCATTTATTCTTACAGGTTGGATTGGAATTGCTTCTCGTGTTCGTATGCAATTCTATCGATATAAAGGACAAGAATACGTCCTTGCGGCAAGAACATTAGGCGCAAAAGATAGTCGACTTATTTTTAGACATATTTTACCTAATGCAATTGGAACAATTATTACTTCCTGTGTATTGATGATTCCAAGTGTTATCTTCTCAGAATCATCATTAAGTTATTTAGGTGTTATTGATCTTCAAACCGATACCTCACTTACATCGGTAGGTACAATCTTACAAGAAGGTCAAGGATATTTACAAAATTATCCACATATTCTATTGTTCCCAGCTTTATTTATTGCATTGTTAATGATAAGCTTTAATATTTTTGGTAGAGGTTTACGTGATGCCTTTAACCCATCATTGAGAGGAGTTGAAGAATAATGTCAGAAATTAATAATAATTCAATTGATAAGAGTTCTTCTGATCGTATCTTAGAAGTTAAAGATTTACGTATTTCATTTAGAACAAATAATGGTACTGTAAAAGCGGTACGTGGAATTAATTTTTCCTTATACCGTGGTCGTACATTAGGTATTGTTGGTGAATCAGGCTCAGGAAAATCTGTTACTTCAAGAGCTATTTTAGGTATTCTTGCAGGTAATAAGATTATTGATGGTGGTCAAATTCTTTATGATGGAAGAGACTTATTAAAATTAAGTGAAGAGTCTTTTACTAAGATTCGTGGCTCAAAAATTGCTATGATTTTCCAAGATCCAATGTCATCATTGAATCCTCTTATGAAAGTTGGTAAACAACTTACAGAAGCGATGGTTTTAAAAAGAAAAGCTTCTAAAAAAGAAGCAAAGAAAAAAATTGATTTAATTCATAGTATCTTATTAAAATGGGCACTAAAATCAAATTATCTTGATAAGAAAACAATTAATCATTTATTTGAAAGATGGACTGAAAGTACTTATTCACTTACGGACCATATTAATCAAAATGATTATGCAGTAGTTTCACAATTATATACAATTTGCTTTAATAAAGATTATTCAAGAGATATGCCTTTAACTAGCGCTGATGAAAAGTTACTTCGTGAATGTGTTCTTGAAGAAGAAAGTAATGTTCTTAGCTTATTAGAACAAAATCCAAAGAATAAAAAATATCAAAAACAAATGAAAAAATTAGCAATTGATCGCGCTAAATTAGTACGTGCAATTGTTGCTAATGTTATCGATCCAAAATGGGCTTTAACTGAAGAAGAAAAGCAATCTATTATGCAACTTATAGAAATTGCTTCAAAAGAAGAATTTAAAATTGCCCACGAATATAAAGAAAAAACTTTAGATTCGACAAAAAAATTATTAGATACTTACTTTAGTGACTTTGATTCTTACAATCCTAAAGAACTTAAAAAATTCTTAAAAGAATTATTACCATTAATTGAAAAAGCGCAATATTATTTGGGTGAAGAAAAAGATGATATTGCTTTAACATTTGTTCCGACAATTAAAGGCTATATTGCTGAATATTACGCCTCTTTGGACTTAATTAAAAAGCAAGCAAAATTCGACAAGAAAAAAGCTAGATTAATTAATAAAGGCAAATATACAAAAGACCTTGAAATTAAAGAAAAAGCCTTTAGTAGGGAAGTTGTTATTGAACCAAAAGTAATTTATCAAAAAACAATTGATGCGGTTAAAGCATTTATTGAACATATGGAAAAAGTCATTGATAAAGATCTTTATAATGAAAAGGCATATTCTGAATCATTATTTAATTACGTCAATAAACTTTGTGTTGAAAAAGTGCATGTGCTTAGTAAACGTGAAATTAAAGATCGCGCGATTGAGCTCATGAAAGAAGTTGGTATTCCAGAAGCAGAAAAACGTTTTGATCAATATCCATTCCAATTCTCTGGTGGTATGAGACAAAGAATTGTTATTGCTATTGCTTTAAGTGCAAATCCAGATATTTTAATTTGTGATGAACCTACAACAGCACTTGACGTTACAATTCAATCACAAATTCTCGAGCTTATTAATCGTTTGAAAGAAGAAAAAGGATTATCAATTATCTTTATTACTCACGATTTAGGTGTTATTGCTAACATGGCAGATGATATTGCTGTTATGTATGCCGGTAAAATTGTTGAATATGGAACTGTTCAAGATATTTTCTATGATCCACGTCATCCATATACTTGGGCATTACTTTCATCAATGCCTGACTTAAATACAAAAGAAAAATTAGAGGCAATTCCTGGTACACCACCAAATATGATTTTGCCTCCAAAAGGCGATGCTTTTGCGGCTCGTAATAAATATGCGATGAAAATCGATTTTGAAGAGGAACCACCTTTATTTAAAATTAGTGATACTCATTATGCAGCTACATGGCTTTTACATCCAAATGCTCCTGAAGTAGTACCACCACGTATTGTTACAGAGCGTATTAGAATTGCAAAAGAAAGAAGTAAGGGGGAATAATGATATGTTTAGTAGATTAAAATCATGGATTAAACAAAATTCAGGATTATACTTCCTTATTTCAACAATTATCGAAGTTGCTATTATTGATATAGTGGTATTCGTAATTGTTAACTATTTTAGATCTATTTGGAGATTAGTTGGAATTGGATTAGCTCTTACTATTGTTCTTGTAGTAGCTCAATTTGCTTTATATTTTATTTCTTTAAAAGAAATTGATATTGATGATGTTCCAGTAAGTGCATTAGAAAAAATTAATGTCGATGTTCCTCCAATGATGGTTGATACAGTAGATGGACCTCGAGAAGCGATTTTAAGAGTTAAACATTTAAAACAATATTTTAAATTTGCATCTGGAGAATATAAATATAACAAAGCTGTTCATGATATCAGCTTTGATGTGTATCGTGGTGAAGTATTTGGTTTAGTTGGAGAATCTGGTTGTGGAAAAACCACTACTGGACGCTCAATTATTAAACTTTATAACATCACTTCTGGTGATATCTACTTTAAAGGAGTTCGTGTTTCTGCTGGCGTTAGATGGAATAAAAAAGAAATCAAGTTTTCTCGTATTAGAGCTGACGAAAAGATAAAGGCTTTAAAAAGCGAAATGTTTGCTGCAATAAATGCTCAAAAAGTTGAGATGTCTAGTTCTTTAGAGCAATTTAAAGATGCTTCAAAAGAAGAATATGATGAAGCATATAAAAAGGCTTTAGCAAATTATGAAGAAAAAGTTAAAGCTATAAAGGCAGAGTATTCTATTAAAATTGAACAAATCAATGTTGACTTAAATAAAATTATTGAAGAACAAACTGCTAAAATTGCCTCAGCAAAATTTGATAGAAAAAATTGTGATAAAATTTATGCCGCAAAGCACGTTGCAGCAGTTAAAAAAATCTATGAAGAAAAGATTGCTGAATATATAAAAGAACATGGCTCACCAAAAACCATGACTAAAGAAGCTTTAGCAGGTTATCGTGTATTAAGAGCTTCATATAAAAAAGCTTTAAAACTTGCTAAGAGCGAAAGAATAATGACCAAGATGCAAATGATTTTCCAAGATCCTATTGCTTCATTAGATCCACGTATGACTGTAAAAGAAATTATTGCAGAAGGCTATTATATTCGTGGAATTAAAGATAAAAAGTTCATTGATGAAAAAGTTAATGAAGTATTAAAAATGGTTGGTTTAGTACCAGAACACGCGACAAGATATCCACATGAATTTAGTGGTGGACAACGTCAAAGAATCGGTATTGCTCGTGCATTAATAATGAATCCAGAATTTATTATTGCTGATGAACCAATTTCAGCTTTAGATGTTTCAATTCAAGCGCAAGTTATTAACTTACTTAATAATTTACGCCACGAATTAGGATTAACAATATTATTTATCGCTCATGATTTATCAGTTGTTAAATATTTCTGTGATCGTATTGCAGTTATGTATTATGGTCGTATTATGGAACTTGCAACTTCAGATGAATTATTTGCGCATCCATTACATCCATACACAAAATCCTTACTTTCAGCGATTCCACATCCAGATCCAGATTATGAAAAGAATCGTCAACGTATAACTTATGATCCTCGTACGGCCCATGATTATAGTTCACAAGGTCCAACATTAAGAGAAATTACACCTGGACATTTCATTTATTGTAATGATGCTGAATTTGAAAAATATAAAGAAGAAATGGGATTAAATAAATAGTAATTTATGAAAAAAAGACTATTTCAGTATTTATTAGGATATGGTGTTTCAATTGCGGTTGTTATTTTTGTAATAGTATTTTACATAAATGAACATAAATTTTCATTTTCTGAACATTATTCAAAAATATTATCAGATGCCGCGTTTATAAATGCTGCTATGTTTATTGGAATGTGGCTTCTAACACTAATTAGTCAAGAAGGTGCGTTTGATATATTTGCGTATTCCTTTAAAAAATTAAGAGCGAGTATGTTTAAAAAAAGTGAAAGATATCAAGATGTACCAAAAACATTTTATGACTATCGTGTTTTAAAACAAGAAGAAGAAAGACAAAGCATCAATTATCTAGGAGTAGTTGGTGGTACATGGTTATTTATTTCGATAATATTTATAATTATAGATTATTTGTAGTAATAATTAGTAGATTAGAAAGTATAGCTCTTTATGAAATTGCATAAAGAGCTTTTTTTGTGAAAAAATTGAAAAAATGCGTTGAATAATAAAAAAATGCTTCCCTATAAAAATTTAGAACAATAAAAATAACAATTGCAATTTTAAAATATTATGCATTATAATAGTGCATATGAAAAAATATATTTATTCTCGCTCTAGTGGAGCATCGTTTAACAAGTTAATAAAAAGTTTCTTTATTGATTATATCATTTTGATTTTATTAAATGTTGTCGTGGCATTTATGTCTTTTTTTGCATGTGTGAATTCTTCTGTTTATAAAAATCATAATGAAATAATTAATGTTCAAATTAAAAGAATGATGGAAATTACCGATGAAGCAAAATTAAGTGATCAAGATAATGATGGAAATCTTTTATCATTAAATGACATGTACAAGAAATGGGCAATTGGACATATATTGCTATCATATCAAGAAAATGAGCAACAATTTAATGAAGCTGGATTAAATGATATTAATAGTAATGAAATAATAAAAGATAAGTACTATCCAATAACAATTGCAAATGATTATTTAGCAAATATTTATTGTAATTACTTGCCATCACTAGATGAAAAGGTATTAGATTATAAAGGATTATCGGGTAAAGAATACTATAAAAAAGTTTTGACAGATTTAAACGTAGATACATCAATGTTTAATATGAATAGAGATTATCCAACATTAAAAGTTTCATTTGCAATTAATCTTTATAATTATATAGTCTTAGAAAAACAAATGGATAACCCAGAAGGTTTATCCGCAAATACAATGCTTTCTGATTTATTTACTAAGACATTTGAATACAATAGTAAAATAGTTCAATCGCTAAGTCTCTATCAAAATGAGTATTTAAAGTATCAAGAATCCTACACTTATTTAGCAAAATTAAGTAATCGAATATACTTATATAGTTTTTCATTTACATTTTGCATTTTATTTATTGTAATTCCTTTAATTCTTAATGATCATTATTCTTTAGGTAATAGAATAAGTGGAGTCATTGTTTGTGATTTAAATGAAAAGAAATTGAATCTTGGACAATTGGTTTTAAGACTAATACTAAATTATATTATTTCTTTGTCATCGATATTTATCGTAGCTTTAGTTGTTGGAGGAATAAATGCTATAACTCAACCATTATTCCAAATATTAAATTATAATATAACAATGATGAGCTTTATTTTATTGTCACTGATTATCGCTTTTATTAACTTTATCATTTCGTATATTCGCGATGACAAAAAAACATTGATAGACATTTTGTCAAATTCAATTTCTTTAGATACAGATTTATTAAAAGTTAATCACAATTAATCCCAATAAAATACCATAATTATATCTTGATTATAATCACCGAATGATTTTCCAAATAAAGAAATCCCACCACAATATTTTGTATCTTTTTTTACGCCAAGTTTAATAGGAATAAAAGGTTTTTCTTTTATATTTAAATCATGAATAGTTACATCACTTATTTTTTTATCATTGACAAATGTTCCTTCGGAATTTATTTTCCAATTGGTTAAAACTCCAAATTGGGTTAAAGCATCAGGCCACCATTTAGGATTATTTTTCCCTCGTCGGCCACCATAATCCCCTAAACTTGTCCAAGTTCCAACTTCTTTATCACAAATAAAAAGGCTAATATCACTTTTCCAGTCATTACGATAAAAAGGAGCTTCAGAGCATATTTCAAAAGATATTTCAATAGAAGATAATTTAGATGGAATAGATCTGTTGATAACTCTATATTCTAAAAAACCTTCGGCAAACCAAATGTATCCAGCTTTATATCTTTCTTCATTGAAAAAAACGTTTGTATCATTATCCGCGCCTAATGTATGTTCTTTTGTTGCAATACCACAACCAATTCCATAAGGTATCTCATATCCACAATAGTTTCCGATAGGAATGTTAACAATGAGTTTCTTTTCAACTTTTGCATTATCGTGGAAAATATTTAGATTAATACGATCACAATTTCGATCACAAAGTTTTGATTTTCCTAATTTTGTATATGTTTCTTTGATATTAATTAGATTGCAAGATGCAAGGATATTGCAGTTTAATAAAGTAGATGATAATGGATAATTTAAGTAATCCGCAATTTCTTTTACGGTCATTGAACTAGTGTTTAAGAGCTTTAATATTTCTAGTCTTTGTGGCGATGATAGGGCGTGGGCTATTTCAAGTAATTCCTGATTGTTTTCCCCTAATGTTAGGTCAATACATTTTAGCATATTTATAAAATCTCCTTTTTTATAGTATTACATAAATCTTGTAGTTGTTCAACTTGTTTAAAACAAAATAATAGAGTTCAATAGATTTTTTTGTTTTTTTACAGCATACTAAAAATACGAAAAAATGGAGTATTAAAATATGAGAGAAGAATATCCAAGACCAAATTTTAAACGCCAAAATTATCAGTCTTTAAACGGAGATTGGAATTTTGATTTTGATGATGAAAACAAATATTTAAGAAATAATGTACCTGTATACAAGAAATTAACTAGAAAAATCGTTGTTCCTTTTGCTTATCAAACTGAGTTAAGTGGAATTAATGATCAAACAATGCATGAAATTATGTGGTATGAAAAAACATTTGATTTAAATGAATCATTAATAGGAAAGAATATTTTATTAAATTTTAACGCTGTTGATAATATAGCTATGGTTTTTTTAAATGATGTTTTTATTGGAAGTCATAACGATGGTTATACATCATTTAGCTTTGATGTAACGAAGTATATAAAAGGAAAAAATAATAAACTTATAGTTCGCGTTTTAGATAAATATGACCCAACAAATCCACGAGGAAAACAATATTGGGAAGAACAAACATCAAGATGTTGGTATACACCTAGTAGTGGAATTTGGCAAAGTGTATGGCTAGAATCTTTTGAAGATAATTATATTAAACAAGCTTTTATTACACCAAATATTGATAATAATAGCGTCAATTTTAATATCGAATGCGCTTATAATGTTTCTTGCGACTTATTAGTGGAAATATTCTATAAAGGTAAGATGGTTAAAAAAGTTTGCTCAAGTATTGAAAATAAAGAGACAAATTTAACTATTCATTTAGAACCTTATGATAAGATTGATGAATTACATTATTGGACTGTTGATAACCCGTCATTATATGATGTTAAGTTGTCGTTATTAGATCGTAATAAAACGCTTGATATAGTTGAAACATATTTTGGATTTAGAAAAATTCACATAGATGAAAGCGGTAACATTTGCTTAAACAATAAAAGAATCTATCAAAGATTGATTTTAGATCAAGGATATTTCGATGGAGGAGATTTAACACCTTCTTCAATTGATATCTTAGAAAAAGATATTTTATTAGCAAAAGAAATGGGCTTTAATGGCGCGAGAAAACATCAAAAAATTGAAGATCCTTATTTTTACTATTTAGCGGATAAATTAGGATTTCTTGTTTGGGCAGAAATGCCAAGCGCATATAATTTTAATTCAAATGAAGTTGAAAAAACATTATCATTAATGCAAAATATTGTTAAACAATTATACAATCATCCTTCTATTATTACTTGGGTTCCATTTAATGAAAGTTGGGGAGTTAGAAAGGCACTAAATAATGATAAACAACAATCATTAATTAGAGGTATGTACCATATCATTAAATCAATTGATAATACAAGATTAGTTGATAGTAATGATGGTTGGGAACAAGTAGAAGAAACAGATTTTATTGCCATTCATGATTATTCATCAACAGGTGAAGATTTCGAGGAAAAATATCAAAGAGATAACATTGACTTTGTTCAACCGATGGGAAGAAAGTTAATGTCGGTTCATGAAAAGTCATGTAATAAACCGGTTATTTTAACAGAGTATGGCGGACTAAGTTATGCTTCAGAGGTAAAAGAGCATTTCTATGGATATTCTGTTTCGAATGATAAAGAAAAATTAATAATTGATTTAGCAAGAATACAAGAAAATGTTAGAAAAAGTGGTTTTAATGGTTTCTGTTACACACAGTTAACTGATGTTAAACAAGAAACAAATGGCTTATTAGATGCATCTCACAATCCTAAATATGATTTAAAAACAATTAGAAAGATAATACTTGGAGATTATGAAGGTAAGGATTTTTTCAATTGAGGAATTCTCATTATATGATGGACCTGGAATAAGAACAACAATTTTTTTAAAGGGGTGTCCATTGAATTGCAATTGGTGTCATTCTCCTGAAGGGAAAGAGTTTAAAAATATGAGCTTGAGAAGCCCTAATGGATGCTTACATTGCAATCGTTGTGTTGAGGCTTGTCCTCATAAAAGGGAAAAGTGTGATGCGTGTGGAAAATGTATTGAAGTATGTCCACGAAATTTAATTCGTTTAGCGGCAACTGACTATGAAATAGATGATATTGTAAAAATTGTTTCAAAGAATATTGGCATATTGAATATGAATCATGGAGGTATTACTTTGTCCGGCGGTGAACCATTACTTCAAATAAAAGCTTTAAAAGAGCTTATTGCAAAGCTTAAAGGAAAAACACATTTAGCTTTACAAACATCAGGTTATGGTAATTCGGTTGATTTTCAAGAAGTTATTTCCAATATTGATTTAGTTTTATTTGATATGAAAATTGTTGATAAAGAAAAAGCTTTAGTTTATGAAGGAATTGATAATACACTTATTTTAAATAACCTAGAGATACTTAAAAGAAGTGGTACACCATTTATAATAAGAATTCCTTTAATACCAAATGTCACTGACACAGAAGAGAATATAATGCAAATTATTAATAAGATTAAGGGATGCGAAAATATGTTAGGAGTTGAAGTGTTACCTTATAACAAATATGCTGGTAGCAAATATAAGTTAGCAAATCAAGAATATAAACCTATGTTTGACGAAAGCATCCCATCAAATCCTCGATTTGAATTATTTAAGAAAGCAAATATAAAAGTAAGGAGTTTATAATAATGGATAGTAATGTAAAATTAGTTTATGAAAGATTGCTAGAAAAAAAACACCATAAATATAGAACTGATATTGTTGTAGATATTAGTGATTTGATTGACGATAAAGAGCTTTCATTACCATTAAGAATTAGTCATCGATTATCACGAATGGTAGAAAATGAAGTACCAATTTTATTTCCAGAAGATAGAATTGGATTTATGAGAACAATTAAAAAAGTTCCTGATCCATTATCTCAAGAAGAATATAAAGAATTATGTAAAGATAATCTTTTATTCGATGGAGGAATTGTGGGAAATATTTCCAGTGATTATGAGTACACATTGAATAAAGGCTTTGATTTTAGATTAAAAGAGATAGAAGAGCATTTATTGCTATGTAAGAATCAAGATGAAAAAGATGAATTATTAGCAATGAAAGAATCTATTTTAGCAATGTATCAATTAGTTGACAAATATCAAAAGAAAGCTGAAGAAATTGGAAATAAAGTATTAAGCAAAATTTTGTTAAAGGTTCCGTATAACGCACCAAGTTCATATCATGAAGCTCTTGTGTTCTTTAGAATAATGAACTATATGTTGTGGTTAAACGCAAATAAACACAATACAATTGGAAGATTCGATCAATATATGTATCCTTTCTATTTAAACGATATAAATGAAGGAAAAATAACTTATGAAGAAGCTAAAAATCTTACAGAAGAGTTATTTATTTCATTAAATATGGATGCTGATTTATATCCTGGTGTTCAACAAGGAGATAATGGTCAATCATTAGTTCTTGGTGGCATAAAAAAAGATGGAACAAGCGCATTTAATGAGTTAACTAAATTGTGCTTAGAAGCATCTTTAGATGTTAAATTAATCGATCCGAAAATTAATTTAAGAGTTAACAAAGAAACTGATGATAAGTGGTTCCAATTAGGTACTGAATTAACAAAACAAGGACTTGGATTTCCACAATACTCTAATGATGATGTTGTAATTCCAGCTTTAGTAAAAATGGGATATGACTTAGAAGATGCTAGAGACTATGTTGTTGCAGCTTGTTGGGAATTTATTATTCCAAAAGTTGCAATGGATATTCCAAATATAGATGGTCTTAATTTCCCATTAATGGTTGATAAAGCTTTGAGAAATAGTGATTTTAAGAAAGTAAAAACATTTGATGAATTTTTACAAAATGTTTATCAAGAAATCGAAAAGGAAATCTTTAGACTTGTGGAATGTTCCAAAAAAGTATTCATCATTCCATCTCCATATCAAAGTTTATTAATGAAAGGTTGCTTAGAAAATCATAAAGATATTTCTAGCGGAGCAAAATATAACAATTTTGGATTTCATGGAGTTGGTATTAGTACTGCAAGTGACTCGCTGTCGGCAATTAAACTACATTTATTTGATAAAAAAGACATTGATTATGATGAATTGATAAATGCTTTAGATAATAATTTTGAAGGATATTTACATATTCAAAAAGAATTATTATCATCTCCAAAAATGGGTGATAATAATGATTATGTAGATGATATAGCATGTTCATTATTAGATAAATTTTCATTAGAATGCTCTAAATATCGAAATGAAAGAAATGGTATATACCGCGCTGGAACAGGAACAGCAATGTATTATATTTGGTTTAGTGAGAATATGAAAGCAACCGCTGATGGTAGAAAACAAGGTGAACCTTTTAGCGCAAATTATTCTCCATCTTTAAACCATAATATAAAAGGAGTGTTGAGCGTTATTCAATCATTTGCCAAACCAAATTTAATAAATGTCTGTAATGGAGGTCCATTGACATTAGAATTCCACGATACATTATTTAGAAATGAAGATGGAATAAAAAAAGTAGCCAGTTTAATAAAAACTTACATTTATCTTGGAGGACATCAACTTCAATTAAATGCAATTAATAGAGATGTTTTATTAGACGCACAGAAGAATCCAGAAAACCATAAAAATCTAATCGTTAGAGTTTGGGGGTGGAGCGGCTATTTTAACGAATTGGATTTGGTATATCAAAATCATATTATTAAAAGATTAGAATTTTTAAATTAAAAAGGAGGATTGAAATGAAAAAATTAAAATTTACTTTTCTTTTAAGTTTGATAGGAGTGATTTTAATGACAGCATGTGCTGGTAAAGGTAATGGCAAAAGAGCAGATGGAATTTCAAATTCAGAAAATGTTTCAATGAATGACACCTTCTACAATCCTTTAGATTTAACTAAAGGGGTAGGTGATCCATGGCTTTATAAACATACCGATGGATATTATTATTATACGCACAGTACAAGTGGTGTAGTAAGAGTTACTAAGACCAAATCTCCAACGCTGTTATTTGAAAATAACTTAGATGAAACTAGAACAAAAGTTATATTCAGACAAAAGAGTATTGATAGAGTTGAAATATGGGCTCCAGAAGTGTTCTTCTTTAAAGGCTATTGGTATTGTTATTTTACTGCCGCACAAGATTTATCGGTTGAAATAGATAAAGATGCTAGTAGAAGAACTTATGGAATGAAAAGTAAAACAACGGATATTTTTGGAGAATGGGAAACTGCAGTTGAAATTAAATTACCAGATGATTACCGCTCTATAGATGCCACATTCTTTGAATATAATAATAAACAATATATAGTTTATGCTGGTTGGCCTAATGCTTATAATGTTAATTATCGTCAACATTTATATATTCAGGAATTAGAACAAGATAATCCACTTAAAGTTTCCTCAAGTGAAACGACAAGACACTGTATTAGTGAACCAACAAATATTTGGGAAATTGATGGTGGAACCGCTCAAAATGAAGGCCCGGCTGTTACGTTTGCTCCTGATGGAACACCAATTCTATTCTATAGTGGCAGCTACTCTGGTGGAGACAACTATTGTATAGCTTATTTGAAATTAGAGGGTGATAATATTTTAGATGGAGACTCTTGGGTTAAGTCTACTGATCCTTTAATGAAAACGGATATGGGCTATAGTGAAATTATTGCACCAGGACATAATAGTATTGTTAAATCACCTGATGGAACTGAAGATTGGATTTGTTATCATTCCGCTAAAAAAAGCGGTTCAGGATGGGATAGACAAGTCCGTTTACAAAAATTAGAATGGAATGGAAATACACCAGTTGTGGAAAAAATTTCAAAAGCAAGTAGTGAAGTTGCTTTACCAAGTGGTGATAAAGTAAAAAGATATAAATTTGAAGCTGAGAAAGCAACATTAACTGATGATTGTTATGTTATTTCTCAACCGGAATATGCAAGTAATGATGAAGCAGTATCCATCTCTAATAATGGAAGTATTTCTTTTGAAGTAATGGTTCCGAAAAATGGAGGGTACGCAATAGGTGTTAGATTTGCTAATAGAGATAGTAATGAAACGAAGATTGCTATAACTGTTAACAATCAAGAATATGAATTGTTCGCACCTAATACACAATATGATGATACATACTTTATTAGTTGGTTATTTACTGACTTATATATTAAATCAAGTGGGCAAAATACGATTAATATTCGATGTGATTCATCAATTTACATAGATTGTATAATTTTAGATTATCTTAATAATGCATAGGAGGAAATTATGAAAAAGTTAAAATATACAGGATTATGTCTCTTGCTTAGTACGTTAGTATTATTACCATCATGTGATAATAATAAAAATGATAAAGTTGAAAATTATTATGTAATTAATGTTAGTTCAATTAGAAATGAAATGTTAGTTAATACAGTTGTTAAATTAGAACCTACTTTTACAAATTTAGGTGAAGTAGCTAATCCTAATTATTCAGTTGAGATTAAGCTTAATAATAATGATATTACCTCAACTGTTTATAATCCAACAACTAAAGAATTTTCACCAACCGCTATAGGAAGTTATGTTGTTAATTTTAAAGTTTTAAATGAAGATAATAGTTTATATGTGACAAGTGATGGAAAGAGCTTTAGTCAAACAATTACTATTGAAGTAGTACGTCAAAGCTTTGCTCCAAGAGATAATGCTGGTTCTGATGTTATTATAAGTGATGATGGAATAATTACATTTGGTTCATCTTATAGTAAAGGCTCAAATACAAAGCTCACTTCAAATCAATATAAAGTTACAGGTGTGACATTTGAAGGTAGCTATTCAATTACTTATGATTTATCTGATATAAAGTATGACTCTATATATAGTGATCCTGCATTATATTTTGGCTGGGTTAGAAATCGTAATGAAAATAATGATGATTCCATTAAATTATCTAGTGGAAATGGTACAATGGCCGCGTGGATTTGGTCTGATAGTGGCGATTTAGCGGATTTATCTGTTAATAGAAATCAAGGCTGGGCTCCAGGAGGTTGGTATAATGCGCCTGGAAGTATTACAAATGGTTCACCTTTAGAAGGAAATCACACAATTACCTTTGAACGCTATGTAAACACAGAAAAAAATACTGCAGTTTATGGAATTATATTTGATGGAGTTCCTTATACATATTTAAATGTTGGCTCAAATTATACAGATATATTAACTAATGTATGGGTTGAATCAAATAATACAAGTGGCTCTATTGGAGTTAAAGAATATAAGGTAATATCCGATACTCAAGCACCAACCATTAGCATGAATTTTGCTGATAGTAAATTTTCTGTAGGAGATACGATAAACTTCAAAAGTAGAACTACTGTTAGTGATGATTCGGTCTACTCAAGTGTTTTAACACCTACTTATCAAGTTTTTGATAAAAATAATGATGAACAAGTAGTGGATAATGGAACCTTTACTCCTACTGAAAGTGGAACTTATAGAGTAGTAGCAAGTGTTAATGATTTAGGAATGAATAACGCAAAAACAGAAACAACATTCACAGTAACTGATGCTGATTTAAGCGGAACTGTTATTGATGTTACAGAAACATCATCAGTTGCAATGCCTAATAGCGGTATAGTTTTATATTATGACGCCAAAAAGAATGATAAAGATGTTTCTATTAAATCTATAAAAGTATTAAAAGGAACTGAAGATGTTACAGAATCAACCTTATTCACATATACATCAAAAGATAAAACACTTTCTTATGAATATTTTAAAGCTCCTGTTGGTAATTATAAATTAGTATTCGAAGCCGAAGATGGTACTTTAAAAGAAAAAGAAATTAGTGTCAGTGAATCGAATACAACAGTTTATGGATTTACATATTATGATATAGGTACACTTGTTTATCAAGATAAGTTTATCGTTGGAAAAGATATGATTATTTATACAAATAACCAAAACAGTGATGCACAAACTGTTAAATTAGGAAAAGGATTTAAAGACATTTATAACTGGACAATTGAATTTGATGTAACTGATTTATCATATTCAGCACAAGGTAAATTCTTTATTACTAAGAATACTTTGAATTCAGAAGGTAACAGTATTGGATGGGAAGACTTAACTATCGGTGGAAATTGCAAAGCAGATGGTTCGTTAGATTTCTGGGGATATGAATGCTCAGTTTTAGGTACAGGTTGGGTTTCTTATCAATGGAGAAGTAATTGGCAAAATCCTACTACTGAATTTATGCCAGATCCAACAGATAATACTAAAGGATGTGGAAGACCAGCAGATGCCTATTCTCAATATGGAATTGGAACCCATTCATATAAAATTTCTTGTTCAATGGATGAAACAACAAATGTTGTTACTTATAAGTACTACATTGATAATGAATTAGAGGTCGTACATGTCACAAATTCTGAACATAATGACGGAAATGGCCTTGATTTCATCCAATTCTCAGGTCAATACTTTAATGGAATAGTTTCAAATATTAAAATTTCTTAATTTGATTTTTTTTCAAATAAAAAAGCGCTTTCAAAAAAACTCATAATTAAATAAATATGTCTTGAATGGATAAAGTATAGGAGTCCTGTCAAGAATAAATAATTATAAATAATATCCAGATTTATATTAGTAAATCAAAGGACTCCTAATTTTAGTTTTACAAGGAGGATCTCTTATGAGTAAAAATAAAATTAAATTGATAGGTAGTTTCCTTTTATTTGTATTAGCTAGCTGTGGAAATAAAACACCTAATACAGAAGGAAGGACAACAGTTACTTTATGGGGTTGGGGAGACCAAGCAGAAATTCAAGTTTTTAGTGATTTGCTCCAAGATTATAACAACACTAATGAAGATGGAATTTATGTTAATTTCGTTAAGAAACCATCTTCAAGTTATTATTCATCATTAGAAACAAATTTAACTGGTAGACAAGCTCCAGATTTATTTTATGTTGGCGATTCAATGGTAAAAAGATACGCTAACGCCGATTATTTAGAAGATTTGACACCTTATATAAGTAAAAGCACAAGAATTGATACAAATGATATTTGGCCATCTTTGATGGAAAGATTTCAATTCGATGCATCAAATTTTCAACATAGTAATGATTCTGAAATTTGGGGATTACCTAAAGATAATGGATCAACAGTAATTTTTTATAATCAAGATGCTTTTGAAGCTCAAGGCATTAAGGTTATTAGTGTTAAAGACGAAGATAATGATGGTCTTGTTTCATATAATGGTGAAACTTATAAAGCCGTTGGATATGATTCAGAAAACAAAGTATTCAATAATAAAATTGCAATGACTTTTGAAGAATTAGAAGAAATATCAACATTGCTTGTTCATAATAATGCCCTTGCGAGCAAGCATCAAACTAAATGGAGTTTCTATTCAAGTTGGTGGTTTTTTGCAGGTTGGTCCGTTGGTGGCGATTGCATTCAATTTAAAGAAACAGATGACCCAGCATATAGCGGTGGATATTGGGAGTTTACTTTAGATAATACTAATCCAAATTATCGAGTTTTAAAGGATGTTACAATTAACAATCATCAATATACTAAAAATTCTTTTGTTGATTATTATGACTTAGAATATATGGCTAATTATGATAAGAAAGACGAATTAATTAATAACGGAACTTTAGTCGAGTTACCTTCTATATTTGAAATGTTTGAATATTGGATTGATATGTTTGATAGTGGTATTTCACCAAAACCAGAAGATATAAGCAATCAATTAGCATTGTTTACAAACCAAGAAGTAGCGATGTATGTCACTGGTAGATATGATGTTGTTGAGTTTAGAAAAAATGCTAAATTTAACTGGGATTGCGCTCCACTTCCAAGACATAAGGATGGTGTTTCTGCCGGTCACAGCGGTTCAATGTGTTTATCTATGGCTAAAAAATCACAAAATAAAGATAAAGCATTTAAGATAATGGAATATTTATGTGGGGTAGAAGGACAAGACGCTCTTGCTGAAACAGGTTTTAACGTTCCTTCCCAAATGAGTTTAGCTTACGATGAAACTAAAAACTTCTTAGCAAGTGATTTAAGACCTTATAATAATGAAGTGTTCTTAGATGCTGCAAAAGTTCAAAAAGGTGGAGACTGGACATATTTAAAAGATGATGCGTGGATTAATATCTGGGCACCTACATTAAATGGTGATGTCTTAAATGGAGTTCAAACAACATCACAATTATTTAGCAAATATAAAACAAGAGTTAATGATGCTTTAAAGAAATATACAGAAAGATAGAATATTATGAAGTTATTAAGTGAAAAATGCAAAAAGCATAAAATAAAAACTCATGATCATAGTGAACAAATTTATGGAATGCTTTTTGCAGCTATTCCAATTGTGGGTTTTCTTTTATTTGGAATAATTCCATTAGTTATAAGTTTAATAATGTCATTTAATGATGTTCCATCTTTTAGTATTCAAGATATTCATAAATTTAATACTGGTAGTATTTTTACTAATTACATTGAAATATTTAAAGATGAGAAGTTTTACTTATCAATTTTAAACACATTAAAAGCAATGATTGCACTTCCAATTTCAATGATTATTGGACTTGTTTTAGCGGTTATTTTACAACAAAAAATTAGAGGTAGTAAATTATTTAGGACCATATTTTTTATACCATATGTTTGTTCTATTGTCGCTGTTACATTAATGTGGAGAACAATGTTAGACAAAAATTATGGAATTATAAATCAATTTTTAGGTTTATTTAATATAGAACCAATAGCGTGGTTGACAAATCCAGATTATTTTATGACTGCAATGATTATTATGATTTCTTGGTGTAGTATCGGATTTAATTTAATTCTCTATAGTGCAGCATTAACTGGGATTTCTCCTTCTGTTTATGAAGCAGCAGAAATGGATGGAGCGGGGACATTTAGAAAGTTCTTTAAAATTACTTTACCTTTATTATCCCCAACGACATTCTATTTATTGATTATAGGAATGATAGGATCGTTACAAGAATTTGCGAGATTTCAATCTATAAACGCAGTAAATAGTAATTTAATATCGCCAACTGGTCCAAATGATAGTGGATTAACAATTGTATTTTATTTATATAACAAAGCATTTGGAGAAGCAGGAGGCTTAGGTAAAGCAGCTGCGGTATCTTGGGTTTTAACAATTGTAACAATTTTATTAACGGCAATTAATTTTATAGGTTCGAAGAAGTGGGTGTATTCAAATGACAAAAAATCCAGCTAAAAAAATAATTAGTTATATAATTTTGATTATATTTACTTTAATCTATTTAATACCGTTTTATATTGTTTTTATAACTTCAATTAAAGCAAATAATCAAATTGCTACACAAAATCCATTTATTTGGTTTCCAACTACTGAACAATTAGGATTTCAAGGCTATAGAGATATTTTTGAAACATATACGATATTTGAAACTGGAGAAAGCATGATTTTAGTTGGTTTGAAAAATACAATTTTAATTATGATTCCAGTAATTATAGGGGGTATGTTTTCTTCGTCTATTGCGGCTTATGCCTATGCTAAATTAAAATTTAAGGGCAAGAAAATAATGTTTGGAATTTTGATGTTTTCAATGATGCTTCCTTCAATTATTTTATTAATACCTTCATATTTTATGTATGATAATTTAGGAATAACAGAAAGTTTCCCATTTTTCCCTTTGATTGTTCCTCCAATGTTTGGAAGTGCGACTTGTGTCTTCTTTTTAAAAGGATATTATGAATCGATTCCTAATGATTTATTAGATAGCGCAAAGATAGATGGATTAAGTTATGGAAAAACATTTTTTAAAGTCATTCTTCCACTTGCAAAACCAGCAATATTTGCACAAGCATTGCTAGGTATTGTTGCATGTTATAACGACTATCTTTTACCTTTAACTTATTTAGTTAATGAAAAAGATTATACATTACAAATCGCTTTACAAATGTTCTCCACTGGAAACAATAATAATTTGCCGACAGTTATGGCAGGGGCGGTAATATCTATTTTACCAATACTTATTTTATACTTCTGTTTGCAAAAATATTTTATAAGTGGTTTAACAACATCTGGTATTAAGGGGTAAATATAATGAAAAGTGTAAAAAAAGAAAAAAAGTTAATTGATAAACAAATAAAAAAAGAAAAGATAAAAGTTCATAATCAAATGATTAAAAGGCAAAAAGAAAGCCTTACTTTAGAAAAAATTGCACCATCTGATTCTTTTATTTCTTTACAACATATTAATAAAATCTATGATAATCACATTCAAGCTGTTTATGATTTTAATTTAGAAATAAAGGAAAAAGAGTTTATTGTCTTTGTAGGACCTTCTGGATGTGGTAAATCAACAACTTTAAGAATGATTGCGGGATTAGAGGACATTACATATGGTGATTTATATATAGATGGTGTTTATTCTAATGCAATACAAGCGAAAAATAGAAATATTGCTATGGTCTTTCAAAGTTATGCATTATATCCTCATTTAAGTGTTTATGAAAATATGGCTTTTAGTTTAAGAATACAGAAATTATCTAAAGCTGAAATCGATGAAAGAATTAAAAAAACGGCAGAGATATTAGAACTTACAGATTATTTAGACCGTAAGCCTAATGCTTTGAGTGGAGGACAATGTCAAAGAGTGGCTTTAGGTAGAGCTATTGTAAGGGATAGTAAAATCTTCTTAATGGATGAACCATTAAGTAACCTTGATGCAAAGTTACGTGTTTCTATGCGCAGTGAAATTATTAAATTGCATAAAGATTTAAATGCAACAACAATCTATGTTACACACGATCAAACCGAAGCAATGACTATGGCAACAAGAATAGTTGTTATGAATAAAGGATATATCCAACAAATAGGAACTCCACAAGAAATTTATAATCAACCCGCGAATACTTTTGTCGCAACATTTATTGGCTCACCATCAATGAATTTAGTTGATATTACTTGTACAGATAAACTTGTTTTTGATAATGGATTTACAATAAATCTAACTAAAGAACAAAAAAATATGATATATGATTTTATTAATAATAGTTTAAATTCCGCTAAAAAAGAATTAGCGAATATTGAAGAAAATAATATTGATAAAATTGAATTGTTGAAAAAGATTGCTTCTATCAAAGAATCATCGGAGATAAAAAATGCTTCTCAAGAAATTAAGAAACTTGAATATGAAATTGAAATTCTTGATAAGGCAAATGAACGCAGAACTGAATTGCTAAATATTATTGAGCAATACGAACAAATGATTGATAAAAAAGAATTAAAGCTCATATTTGGTATACGTCCTGATGAAATATATGAAACATTAGAAATTAGTAAAAAAGTAGAACCTTCAAATCCATTTAAAATTAAGGTTGATATTGCTGAATTGCTAGGTAATCAGTATTATGTCCATACTAAATTTGGAAATTCAAATATAATATTTATTACTCCGGCAGAAAAGATTATCAATAATAATGAAGAAATGGAAATAGTTATTAACAAAAGAAAATATCATTTATTTGATGCGGTCACGAAAAAGATTATTTATTAATAAATTTGAGATTATTATTGCTTATATGCAGTGATAATCTTTTTATTTAACATATTTAATTAAGTGTTGCAATATTGACTTATAAAGCATATAATAATTGTGTTAAACGACTTGGTCGCTTAATGTCTATATGTTTTTAGCGAGTGAGGAAAAACCTCACTCTTTCTATTGAAATGGAGGATAATTAATGAATCTTGAGCAACTTAATTTGCATTTTACATCATTACTTGAAGAAAAAGGTTATGAATTATGCGAATTAACTTTTAAAAAGGAAAATAATGAACTAACGTTGCATTTTGCTATTGATAAAATAGATGGCATAATGGATTTAGATGCAACAGTTTCACTTTCTGAATTAATTTCTATTGAATTGGACAATTTAAATTGGGGAGATGAACCATATACTCTCGATGTTTCTAGTGCGGGTGCGGAACGCTCAATATCTGTTGATAAATTAGAAAAGTACATTGGGAAATATATCAATATTCATCTTGTTAATCCTCTTGATGGAGATAATTATATAGAAGGTGAATTAAGCGAGGTTAATAGTGATGAAATAATTATTATTAAAACCATTAAAACTAGAAAGAAAAACATTAAAGTCGTTAGAGCTAATATCGATAAAGCTCGATTAGCAATTAAGTTTTAGATAAAAGAGGAATAGATTTATGATTAATGCAAAAGAATTTATTAAGGCTTTAAATGAATTAGAAGCCGTGAAAGGAATTTCTAAAGAATCCATTATTGAAGCTTTAAAAGAAGCTATGGAAAAAGGATTTATCAAGCAATTAGGTATTGTTAGCAATGGTGATTTAGAAGAAGCTAAAGTACGCGTTGACATTGATGCTAAAAAAGGAACAATTGAAATGTGCGTTTTAAAAACCGTTGTTGAAGAAGTTGAAGATGACTTTTTACAAATTTCTTTAGAAGACGCTAATAAAGACGCTAATATTTATAAAGTTGGCGATATTTATGAAATACCAGTTTCTACTGATGAATTAACAAAATTAACTGCGCAAAATGTTAAATCTGTTTTACGCCAAAAGATTGCAGAAGCAGAAAAAATTGCGATTTATAATGCGTATATTGATAAAAAAGGCGAAATGATTCGTGGTGTTGTTGAAAAAGTTGATGAAAGATCGGCAATTGTAAATATTGGTAGAACAAGTGTTTATCTTCCTAACTCACAAAAAATACCAGGTGAAACATTCCGTGTAGGTGATCAAATTCGTTTGTATGTTGTTGATGTATTAAGCAATACAAAAGGTGCTCAAATAAATGTTTCTCGTACTGATCCAGGATATTTAAAACGTTTATTTGAAGAAGAAATTACCGAAATTTATGAAGGCATAGTATTGATTAAAGATATTGCTCGTGAAGCGGGAGAACGTAGTAAAGTTGCTGTCGTTACATTAGATCCAAATATCGATCCTATCGGAGCTTGTATTGGACAAAATGGAAGTCGTATTCAAAAAATTTGTGCTTCATTAGGAAATGCTCGTGAAAAAGAAAAAATAGATATTATTGCCTATACAGAAAATGCAGGATTATATATTATTGAGGCTTTAAAACCAGCAAATGTTGTCGGTATTCATTTAGATGAAGAAAATAAACGCGCTGTTGCGGTTGTTAGAAATAATGAATTATCTTTAGCAATTGGTAAACGTGGAGTTAATGCTCGTCTTGCTGTTCGCTTAACCGGATGGACAATTGATATTAAAGAACAAGATGACGCAATGAGAGAAGGAATTAACTTCATTACTAAAGAAGAATTAATTAGACAAGATGAATTAAAGAAATCTATCTTATCGACACCAGTTTATAATGATGATTTAGTTGAAGAAGAAACAAAAGAAGAATATTATACTGAAGAAAATGTTGAAGAAGTAATTAAAGAAGATGATTCAGTTGTTGAAGAAATTATTGAATCCGAAGTTACTGAAGAATTACCTGTAGAAACAGTAGAAGTGGAAGAAACAACTAAAGTAGATACAAAAGTTACTCTTGCTGACTTAGAAAAAGAATTAGAAAACGAAAAAACTCGTCGCGATCGTCAATCTCAATATGGTGCACGTCGTAAAAAGGTTTATCGTACAGAAGAGGAAGAAACCGAAACAGAAGAATCAGTTTCTACAATCGATCGTTCAACATATATGTCTATTTATACTGATGAAGAATTAGAAGAATTTGAACGTGAAGAACAATTAGAAGATGAGTATGAAGAAGATGAAATCGATTATGATGAATTTGATTCATATTACGATGATGATGACAGATAATAAATACTAGGAGTAAATCAAATCATTATGAAAAAGATTCCAATGAGAAGATGCGTTGCCACACTTGAAATGTGTGAAAAAAGAGAATTACTTCGAATTGTTCGTACTCCAGAAGGTGATATTGTTGTTGATCTTACAGGTAAAGCTAATGGAAGAGGCGCCTATATTAAAAAATCAAAGGAAGCTTTAGAAATTGCTCGTAAAAAGAAATCTCTTGAAAGGGCATTAGAAAGAGAAATTCCTGAAGAAGTATATTTGAAAATCGAAGGATTATTAAATGACTGATAAAGTATTAGGATATATAGGACTTGCTATACGAGGAAAATATATTCTTCTAGGTGAAGATAATTTAAAGAAAATAAAAAAAGGAAATATTATCATTTTAGCAAGTGACGCAAGTGCTAATTTAAAGGAAAAAGTTATTTTCAAAGCATCGCTTGCTGAAGTTGAAGTTATTTCATTATTTGATAAAAATACCTTAGGACAATTACTTAATAAAAATCAAGTTGCAATATTAATTGTGACAAATCATTCATTGGCAACACAAATTAAAAAAGCAGTTAATTAAAATTAAAGGGGAGTGATCCTATGGCAAAAAAAGAATTTAAAGGAAATCGTAATGGCAATCAGGGACGCGTTAGTAATTTCCCAAGCCATCGACAAAAGGAAGTAAACAAAGTTAACGGAGGAGTTTTTGTTTTTACAAAAGCCTTGACTGTTAGTGAACTTGCTGAGCAGTTGAATGTTAATGCTTCACAAATCATTAAAAATCTTTTTATGGCGGGAAAAATGGTGACTATTAACACCACTTTAGATGATGAATTAATAGGTCAAGTATGTTTAGAATTAGGTTACGATTTCAAAAAGGAAAAAATTGTATCTGAAGAAAACTTTGAAGAAGTTGAAATAATTGATGATCCAAAAGATTTAGTAGAACGTCCTCCTGTTGTTACAATTATGGGACACGTAGATCATGGTAAAACTACATTAATTGATACAATTAGAAAGTCAAATATTGTATCAACTGAAGCTGGAGCAATTACTCAAGCTATTGGTGCATACCAAAAAGAAATCCATGGCAGAAAAATAACTTTTATAGATACTCCGGGACACGAAGCATTTACTGCGATGCGTTCTCGTGGAGCTTCTGTAACTGATATTGTTATTATTATTGTAGCAGCAGATGATGGTGTAATGCCTCAAACAAAAGAGGCTATCGATCACGCTAAAGCGGCAAATGTACCAATTATAGTCGCGGTTAATAAGATCGATAAACCTGGAGCTGATCCAGAAAAAGTAAAATCAGAACTTATGCAATTAGATATAATTCCTGAAGAATATGGTGGAGATACAATTTTCTGTGAAATTTCCGCAAAGAAAAATATTGGGGTTGAAAACTTATTAGAAAATATTTTAGTAGTTGCAGAAATGCTTGAATTAAAAGCTAATCCATCACGTTATGCATTAGGAACAGTTTTAGAAGCTAATTTGGATAAAGGTGAAGGTCCAAAAGCTACTTTAGTAGTCCAAAATGGTACTTTAAATAGCTCTGATTTTGTCGTTGTTGGTACCGCGTATGGTCGCGTAAGAAGAATGACCAATGAGTATAAGAAAATACTTCGTACCGCTGGCCCTTCTACACCGGTTAGTATTATAGGTTTAAGTGAAGTTCCAGTTGCAGGAGATCATTTTATGGCTTTCCCTACGGAAAAACAAGCACGTGAAATTGCTGAAAAAAGAAGACAAGCACGTGTTAATTCCGAAATGCATGGTAGTAGCGCAATGTCATTAGATGATTTATATAATCGTATTCATGAAGGTGAAGTCCAAACAATTAATATAATCATTAAAGCGGATTTACAAGGTTCAGCTGAAGCGATTAAAGCAAGCTTAGAGAAATTAAATAATGACCAAGTTAAAATTAATGTTATTCGTTCTACTGCTGGTGCAATTACAGAAAGTGATGTTTTGTTAGCCTCAGCTTCAAATGCAATTATATATGGATTTAATGTTAGACCAGATGCTTTAGTAAGAAGTAAAGCGGAAGAAGAAGGAATTGAAATTCGTTTACATCGTATTATTTATGCTTTAATTGAAGAAATGGAAGCTGCGATGAAGGGATTATTAAAACCTGAATATGAAGAAAAAGTTTTAGGTCAAGCATCAGTTAGACAATTGTTTAAAGTTTCTAAACTCGGTACAATCGCAGGTTGTATGGTTACAAGTGGATTAATTCGTCGTGATTCATCTATGAGATTAATTCGTGAAGGAATCGTCGTTTATGAAGGAAAATTATCTTCCTTAAAACGTTATCAAAATGATGCTAAAGAAGTTCAAACAGGTTATGAATGTGGACTTATGATTGAAAACTATAATGATATAAAAGAAAATGATATCATTGAGTGCTACGAAATGGTTGAAATTAAAAAGTAGGCGATATATATGGCAAGTAGAAAAGATAGAGTTCCTGCTTTAATTCTTAAGAATATATCAGAGATTATTCAATTTGAAGTTAAAAGTAAGTCAATTGGATTTGTAACTGTAACTGATGTAGATGTATCAAATGATTTTTCACACGCAAAAGTTTATGTGACTTTTTTAGGCCAAGGAAATCCTAATAGTCGTTTGGAAGCACTAGAAAGAACTAAAGGATTTATTCGTTCTTCATTAGCAAAAAGAATGGATATTAGAAAAGTTCCTGAACTTCATTTCTTTATTGATGATTCTTTTGATAGAGCGCGTAAAATTGATGAGAGCTTAAAGAAAGAAGAAGAGGAATTAAAGAAGATTTTAAAATAAAGGTGCTCTAAAGTTTTGTAGGGAAGTAAACCATCGAAAGTCTAAATTTTGATGGTTTTTTTATTTAATTTTTAAAGTCTTTTTATAAGAACCACGTTTGCTTTTTTTAAGTTTGATGATTTTGTTTTTATTAGGGGTTAAAGTTAATTCTTTGTTAGGATACTTAATAAAAAGGATTGTTTTTTTGTTTTGAAACAAAGGATGAGATATTTTTTTAATTTTCCATTCCTTTAAATTAGAAGATTCAGAATGGCATGAAGGGCAAATAGTGTGCTTTCGTTTAATTGTAATGTAAATGCTACAGTTAGATAGATTGCTAAATTTAGATATGTTATCAATATCATCAATGTTAATTGACAGAAAATTAGCTAATTCAGTAATATTAATCATGTAATCCTCCTTAATGATTTTAGGTATATTAATCATAGAGGATTATTTTTATATTATATAGAGAATGGGAGGAGAAGGGAGACACATTTCCCCTTCAAATCCTCTTTGTTTTTTTGCTTCCCTACAAAACTTTAGAGCACTAAAATAAAAAAGGAATGGGCTGTTAAGAAACCTAAAGTTTCTAGCCCTTTTTATATGATAAAACCAAGGTGTAATAATGATCATCTTGGCTTTTCTTTTATAGAAAATATAAATATTAAATAAAAATATATTGACATAATATTTTTCCATATGATAGTTTAAAAATGTCAAAAGGG
>CAZDEE010000010.1:0-55295 GCA_964504595.1 uncultured Staphylococcaceae bacterium
TTTTGACTCATGAATTTGTCTCCTTAGTAATAAAAAATTAATTAATACAATACCTAAATAAAATCTAAAACTTACTATTACTTTCGTATTATCACATTTTGATGATAATTTAATATTTAGCAAATGATTATAATCTAAACTCTGAATAATTTCTTTCAGTCCATATAAAACTGACAGCAAATCATAACGAAACTTTATGCCTTGTTCAATTATAATTTTATTTAAGTGTATATATTTAAATAAATGCAAATATAAACTATTTTGTGTTCCCTTTTCTTTCATCATTTTTACCTCTGAATCAATAATTGTTTTAAATAGTTTTTCATTGCATAAAGAATAGATTTTAATTTTAAATATATATACTTGCACTTTATTAATTGACGCTACAATAGTACAGCGAACACTAATGACAAAGAGCATTAATATCAGAAGTAAAATAAATAAAATAATAAAATATAAAGTTATCATATCTTTATTTTCAACATCATTTCAAAAATAATTCAAAAAAAGTCATTAACAAGAATAATATCTTATTAATGACCTATTCGTCTTTATAGACTATTACTACTTACGTGTAGATGTTTTTTTAGAAGAAGTAGTAGTTCTTCTTTGTTTTCTTTGACGTGAATTTACATTAGTAAGTTCTTCACCGTATTCATTATGTTGATTATTTACGCTTCTTTGTTTACGGCCAGCCTTTTCTGTAGTGTTTTTCTTCGAACTATTTTTTAAAGTACGCATACACTCACCTCCTAGCGAAGTTAGTGTTTGCATAAAAATTAAAATTATAAATATTTTTGTTCAACTGATGTTGAATCAATAGTAATAGTTTCAATATTATCTAAGCATTCTTTAATTAATGATTCAAAATCAAAACTAGACTCTATTTCTTTAGAAATATCTAATTTAGGGGCAGTTTTTGGATTCTTTGGTTCAAAAATGGTACAACAATCTTCATATGGGCGAATCGAAATATCATAAGTATCTATTTTGCGAGCAATCTTGATTATTTCAACTTTATCCATAACACAAACAGGACGAATTATTGGATAAGAAGTGACTTCATTAATAACAAACATACTGGCTAAAGTTTGTGAAGCAACTTGACCAACAGATTCACCATTAGCTATCGCATAACAAGATCTTTTTTTCGCCAATCGCTCCGCAAGACGATACATCATTCGTCGCATAATAGTAATCGCATAGCTTTCATCTGCATGCTCATAAATTACAACTTGAAGTTTTGTAAAAGGAACGATATGAATAAGAATTTTTTCTTGATAACGATTTAACTTTTTAGCTAAATCACGAAGTTTATCAATAACCGCTTCTGAAGTATATGGTGGAGCGGCAAAATGAATAAATTCTAAGCTAACTCCTCTTTTCATCAATAAATATGCCGCGACTGGAGAATCAATTCCCCCTGACATCATCATCATCGCTTTTCCTCCAACGCCTAAAGGATATCCTCCAGCGCCAGCGATTTTTTTAGTATAAATGTAACAAGCAGTTTTCCGAATATCAATCGATACTAAAACATCAGGATTATGAACATCAACTTTATATTCACTATCCTTTAATATTTTTGTTGCTACAAGTCGATTAACATCATCGGAAATATATGGGAATGTTTTATCCGCGCGTCGGGCTTTAACTTTAAATGTCTTACCATTTTCTTGTAAAACAAGATTATAAGATGTATCGATTATTTTATCGATATCAACATCACATTTAACCACTAAAGAATATGATGAAATACCGCTGACATCAGCAATTCTTTCTAATACATCATCGCTATTCTCATCATTTAAAATAATATAAATATGGTCCATTTGAACTTCATATTTTAGGTTTTTAAATTCCTTAAGTGCATGCTTTAAATTAGAAGCTAATTTCAAAATAAAGTCTCTTTTGTTTTTTCCTTTTGTAGATAGCTCGCCAAAGCGAACCATAATACGATCATACTTCATAATATTCTCCTCATCGAATCGAGTTTATTGTTTCTAATAATACCCTAATAAAATAATCAATTTCTTCTTTTGTATTTTGATAACCAAAACTCACCCGTAATGAATTTTGATAAATTTGCTTTGATTTCCCCATTGCTTCTAAAACATAACTATGAGCGGTTTTTTTAGATGAACAGGCACTGATTGTGGATACCATAATACCCGCTTTTGAAAGAGCTTCAACAACAACGCTTGCTCTTTTATTTAAAAATGAGAAATTAATAATATAAGGACTTCCACAAAGTGGCGAATTAATAATAATCTCATCATTTTTAAGTAATTTTAGCATATATTCATGTAGCTCTAAAACTTTTGAATAATGCTCTTTTTGATCTTCTAATGCGAGACGAATAGTTTTTGCTAAAACTACTTCTTTTTGAAAATCATTTGTCCCACTTCGATAATCAAACTCTTGTCCTCCACCACTTAGCAATGGTAAAAGTTCAATATGCTTTCTTTTTATAAGTGCGCCACTACCTTTAAGTCCATTAAGTTTATGTGCACTTAAAACAAACATATCAATATCATTATATGGAAGATCAATTTTTCCTATTGCTTGTGTCGTATCACTATGAAAAACAGCTTTTGGATATTGATGAACTATAGAGGCAATTTCTTTGATATCATTAATTGAGCCAACTTCATTATTAACAGCCATAATAGAAACTAAAATTGTATCATTTCTAATTGATTTTTTTAATTGTTCTATATTAATTTTTCCATTGCTATCAACATCTAAATATGTGCATTCAAATCCTTGTTTTTCTAACTGTTCAAACGCTTTTAAAACTGAAGGATGTTCAATTTTACTTGTTATCAAATGTTTACCTCGATTTTGATAACGTAAAGCATATCCTTTTATAGCTAAGTTATTTGCTTCTGTTGCTCCAGAAGTAAATATTACTTCATCACTTTTTCTTTTAAATAAAGAAGCAATTTGCTCTCGAGCCATATTTAACATATGTGATGCTTCTTGACCTAAACGATGTAATGAAGAAGGATTAGCAAAAAAGTTATTTAATAAGTCCGTATATGTATCTAATATTTCTTGACGAATTGGTGTCGTCGCTGCGTAATCAAAATATATCAAAGTCATAACCTCCCTACTAATAAAGAATATGCTGCTAATCTATAAATAACTTTGTCTTAGCCTATTTTATTCACTTTGTGAATTAATTTTTTTTACAACACTAGAAGCTTCTTGATAAGCTTTTTCAAAATCTCCTGATTCAAAATATCTTTCCGCTCTAGTTAAAGATTTATCATATTCAGAATTGTTTATTCTTTCTTGATTTGCATCAACAATTGCTAATTCAGCTAAAGAAGAAATGCGAACTTGTTCTTTAACTTCACTAATTAATTCATCAAAAACTATTTTAAATGCTTTCACATAGTTATTAATTTCTTTAACGTTAATTGGTGTAACTACCAAAATATTATAAATGTTATCTAAATATTGATAGCATTGTGAAAAACGATCTTTTACACGTTCTTGATATGCAGCAACAGCAATATCACGAACCATTTTCTCTGCTTGTTTTAAATGAATATATGAATCATTAACTAATGCATATGCTGAATCAGAATCCGTCTTTAATGAATCAATATAATTATTAAAATCTAAAATATTATTTTCTGTTGCTAATGCACTTTCTTTAAGCTCATTCATTTTCGATAGCAACATTGAATATGGTTGCTTAGTTGAAGCGTGAATATATGTATCTAATTGTCTTTTAGTAACTCCCAAAAGATTAATTTCATTTTGAATTTGATCCATTTTATCTAAATATGATTCATCTAATCGATATACTTCTTTTACTTTAATTAATCGTTGTCTTAAAACAATAAATTGTCGTTCTAAAACTGATACTTTTTCATAAATTGGTTCACATTCATTGTCAAATAATGATTTTGCATTTCTTTCCTCTTCAAACAACGAATGAAATTGGTCGATTTGAGAAGATATAGCTAATAAGTTTTCTTTAACACCTTTAAGTTTAAATTCGCCAAGTCGATTTTGAAATACATATAAATCTTCAGTCATCTTATTTAAAAGTGTTTGTACTTGTAAATGATGAATTGGTATTGCCTTAGCTTTCATATCCAATACTTCTTCTTGAAGTGATGAAATTTTAGTTGGAATTGTATCATCCACTAAAACGCATAAAGTAGGTAATTCTTTTAAAGCGTAATTAAGTTCATCTAACATTGCTGAAATTGTTGGTAATAAAGAATTAGCTTCATCATAATAGGCACTTTCAACATATTTTTCATACTCACTAAATTGATTTTCAATTCCCGCAAAAGCTCTATTAAACGCTCTTTCAATCGACATCAATTCTGATTGTTTTTCAAAATAAATTGTTTTTATTGTTCTAAATTTTTCTTTTAAAGCAAGTTCATTATTACGGCACTTTTCTTCATCTTCTAATTTACTTTCTAAGTCCTTATTTAATTCTGTAACTTGAGCCTCAAAAAGTTCAACAATACGTAAATTTTTATCATATGAATCTTTGAATTCTTTAAACTTTTTGGAAACCACTAATTCTTCCATAAAGGCAATCGCGTATTGCGCTTGTTTATCACTGCTCTCTAAAATTATTCTAAATCGCGATAAAAAATCTTCATGGATTTGAGTATATAATAAGTTACTATGAGATATAATTTCTAATCTTTTAATGTATTGAGCATCACGACCTATTAAAACAGCATGTAAATGTTCATACTTTCTTTCTAATTCAGATACTTTTTTCTTCGCTTTAGTTCGTGAAACAATAAAATGACGCATAAAGATAATAATTAAAATTATTATAATTAAAGCAATCGCTCCAAAAATATAAATCTTCGGATTTTTTAAATCAAATAAAAACACATCAATCACCTCGCTTGTTTAGTATATCATATTCAATAATTGAATAGTTATTTTACAATATTTTTTTTACTATTTTTTTATTGTTAATATTAATTTTTAAAACTAAATACTTTTTTAGAATCAATCAACTAATAAAAAAAGAAAAAACAAAAAAAATTTAAAAATTTCAGCGATTAATTAAAAAAAGTATTATCAATTAACGGTACAAGTTTTTTTAGCAAATAATGCATTTTTTCTTGACAAAAGACCAAAATAAAGATAAAGTAAAAAGGCATGTAAGCAGCATGTGCATATAACTTGTCTGATGTTTTGAAATTAATTAGAGTAGTAACCTTGCTGAAAGTAGTGAACCTCATGATCGAAACATCCGGAGTCTAGGATGTACACCTATTGCTTTATTTTGCAAAATAAAGAAAAAGGAGGAAAAAAATATGTCAAGATACACAGGAGCAACTTGGAAACTTTCCCGTCGTTTAAACTTCTCAATTCTTGAAACAGGCAAAGAACTTGCCAAACGTCCTTATGGACCAGGACAACATGGTAACGCTCGTAAAAAGAAACCTACAGAATACGGACGTCAATTAGTTGAAAAACAAAAATTACGTCTTATGTATGGTGTTAACGAACGTCAATTCCGTCGTTTGTTCTTAATTGCTAGTAACTCACATGAAGTTACCGGTATCGCATTTATGCGTATTTTAGAATCTCGTTTAGATAACTTAGTTTATCGTATGGGATTTGCAAGAACTCGCCGCGCAGCAAGACAACTTGTTAACCATGGTCATATTCTTGTTAACGGACATAAAGTTGATATTCCAAGCTATTTATGCTCTGTCAACGATGTCATCAGCGTTAAAGAATCTTCAAAGAATTTAAAAGTTATCGTCGAGTCTCTTGAATCTTTAGCCGCAACTGTCAAATATGTCAGTGTCAATAAAGATGAAAAGACTGGAACATTCTTACGTGAACCAGAACGTAATGAATTACCACTTGATATTCAAGAATCTCAAATCGTTGAATGGTATAACCGTAAGTTATAATTTGTTCAAATCAGCATCCATTAATTTGGATGCTTTTTTTATTGTCAAAAAAAGATCGTAAACTAATACGATCTTAACTATTTCCTGATGATGAATATTTGCCTTCCGATATAGACCAAAACCAAATGCTCATCAATAAGTATACCGAGGAAATACCAATAATAAGAAGCATCAATAAATAAGGGTTATAACCACCATTAATAAGTAATTCCACTGGAATTGAAATTACCAATCCAAATGGAATAATAAAATTAAATAGGATTTGTACCGCGCGAGGATAAATTTTCATAGGATACTTTGTATAACCAATAAAACTATAAACTATTTGAGTTAATGGTCCTGATCTTTTAGTATAAAAAGCAATCGCAGCGGTAATTATCTTCGTGGATGTTATAATTAAAGCCCCAAATATTGCGGCAAAAACAAGAAGTAAAATATATGAAAAAGAGAAGACAATTCCACTTTTTGAGCCACACGCAACAAGCATAATGATACCAATCAACAATTCCCCTAATGCCTCTGGTTGGAACGTTTCCGCAATAACTTGAAACAAAACCGGTACTGGGCGAAGATAGTATTTATCTAATTCTCCTGTCTTTACTTTCCAATAAGCTACACACCATAAATCATCACTAAATAAATGATCAATTGCAACAGGCATCATAGAAAAACCATACAGAAATCCTAGTTGTGTCATATTCCAACCATTTAATGATGGAATATTATTAACAATAAAATAAATTCCTAAAATAGAAGCTAGATTGCCTAAAAAGAACGACAAAATACCAATAATTGCATCTTTTTTATATTCTAATCGCGTAATTATTGCTCGTTTAAGATAAACAAAATATAGCTTGATATATCGTTTCATATTCTAACCTCCTTGAACAGTAACTTTCTTAGAAGCATGATTAAATAATATTTTGCAAAATAACTCTAATATAATTACCCATATTGCGCTTAATCCAATGCATTTTAAAGCTTCTATATAATCTACTTTCATCAATAAGATTAAAATAGGATTTTGTGCCATACCTGCGAAAGGTAAATAATAAGCGATTGTTTTAAATACTCCTGGAAAAAATGAAATTGGAACATAAGTTCCTGATAAAAAATTAATAACAACCATTTTAATTTGATTTAATCCAAATCCCGCTGTTGTATAAAAACAAAGGATGCCAAAAATATAGCAAATTGCATCATTTAATAAAATCGCAAACAATTGAGCCACAAAGAATAATAATATATAAAGTAAGAAGCTCCAGATACTAACGTTCATACTAATAAATCCTAATAATCCTAAAACAATATATGCTAATGATAAAAATGGAATACCAAATACAAGCATCAGAATTGACACATTTCCTAAATTAGTTGCTACAAATCTTAAACGATAAGAAATAGGTTTAACAAATGACATTGCAATTGTACCATCATTTATTTCATGATAAATTGTATCACTCGTTTGATTATCGAATGTTACAAATGTATAAATATTGATAAATATTTGAAAGGTAATCATCTCATGAATGGTAAAGCCATTTATCACAGCATCTGGAGAATTCTGATATACAGAAGTCCATAAAAATATAGTACAAGCTACTTGAAATATAGATACAATACCCCAACTTATAATTGCGAATTTAAACGCTAACAAGTCCATTGCGCCAGCTTTAAAAAATGGTAAGTATTTTTTAAGCATGCGAAATGCCTCCTTCTTCTTGATCTCTTAAAATTGATTTTACAACTTCTTCAATACCAATTTGAGATAGTTTAATATCTTGAGGATGAAGCTCTTTTAAGATATAATTCATAATTTTTTCCAATTGAACTTCTTGTGCATTGAAGTTAATTACTAAAGATTCATCAATCCATGAATAAGTAACTAATGAATCAAATGTATTTAAGCTTTCAACATCTACTTCATTTTTAAGTTTTAAAGTAATTGTTCTTAAATCGCCAAAGCGATTCTTAATATTATCTAAAGAACCATCATAAATAATATTACCATCTTCAATCATAACAACTCGTGAACATAAATTTTCAATATCCTTCATATCATGAGTTGTTAAAATTACTGTTGTATGATACTTTTCGTTCATGACTTTAATAGCTTCCCTAATTTTTTCTTTAACAAGAACATCAAGACCAATAGTGGGTTCATCTAGAAATAAAATACGAGGATTATGTAACCAAGCAGCCGCTAAATCAGCGCGCATTCTTTGCCCTAAAGATAAAGTACGAACTGGTTGATTTAAGAAATCTTTTATTCCTAATGTCGAGCATAGAAATTCCATTCTTTCATTATATTCTTGATCATCAATCAAATATATTTCTTTTAAAACTTTAAAAGATTCAATTAAAGGAATATCCCACCATAACTGCGTTTTTTGACCAAAAACAACACCTATTTTTGATGCTACTTGACGACGCTTTTTATAAGGTTCAATTCCATCGATAAAGACCTTACCAGATGTTGGTGTTAAAATTCCACACATCATTTTAATCGTGGTTGATTTTCCTGCACCATTAGAACCTATATAGCCAACTATTTCACCATCATTAATTTTTAATGAAATATTATTTACCGCTATTTTTGATGTATATTTTCTAGAAAAAAGTGTTTTAAGCATTCCAAAAACGCCTTCTCCACGAATTGGCTTTTTAAATTCTTTTGTTAATTCTTTTATTTCAATCATAAAATCACTTTCTTTCATTTTAAAAAATGTATTTTTTTAACATTTACTAACTTTTTCTCCATAAATCTAGCATAATTAACTTATTTTATCAATATTTATATAAATTCAATTAAAACTATTTTACTAGATTATTGACTTGATTATTAAAAAAATCGGTACGTATACCGATTAAAAACTAGCAATATAATATTTTTTCTTTCCTCTTCTAATTATAATGTATTTTCCTCCAATAGCGAGTTCTTCATTAATTAAAGCATTTTCATTAGTAAACTTTAAGCCATTAATTGTTACCGCTCCACCTTTAACAAACTCACGAGCTTCACGTTTAGAAGATGCCGCCCCAATTGAAACAAGTAAATCAAGAACTAATGGGTGTTCCTTTAACTCATATTTTGGAAAATCCGCAAATGCCATTTCAACTTCTTGTAATGATAAAGAAGAAATATCACCATTAAAAAGGGCGTTTGAAATTTTAACAGCTTGATTATAATCTTCTTCACTATGTAAGAAAGTAATAACCGCTTTTGCTAAAGCTTTATGTGCTTCTCTTAAATGAGGTTGAGCATTATGTTTAGCTTCTAAATCTAATATTTCTTCTTTCGTTAAGAAAGTTAAAAATTTAAGATAATCGATAACTTTACTATCTTCTGTATTAATAAAGAATTGATACATTTCATAGGCAGATGTTTTATTCTTATCAAGCCAAATAGCTTTTCCTTCGCTTTTACCAAACTTAGTTCCATCGCTCTTTGTTAATAAAGGCATCGTAAATCCATAAACTTCTTTACCTTCTTTTTTACGAACAAGTTCGATTCCTGCTGTAATATTACCCCATTGATCTTGACCAGCAACTTGTAAAGTTACATTTTTTGTCTTATTTAAATACCAGAAATCCAACGCTTGCATAATCATATAAGAGAATTCTGTGTATGTAATTCCGGCATCAAGTCTTCGTGCAACAATATCTTTTGATAACATATAACTAACATTAAAATACTTACCAAAATCTCTTAAGAAATCAATGAAGTTAATATCTTTACTCCAATCATAATTGTTAACAACTTCACAACCAAATAAAGTAGTTAGCTGCGCTTTCAAACAATTAAAATTATGCTCAACAGTTTCTTTTGTAATCATCGGTCTTTCTGAATCTGGTTTTGGATCACCAATTAATCCTGTTGCGCCACCTACTAAAACAATTGGATTATGACCAGCGTCTTTTAATCTTTTACAAATTAAGAAACTTGAAAAATGTCCTATATGTAAACTATCTCCGGTTGGATCTGTTCCAATATAAAATGTTAATCCTCCATTATTTAATTTTTCTTTAATTGATGGATCAGAGACATCTTTAATTAGTCCTCTCCATTCTAATTCTTCGTAAATTCCCATAATATTTCTCCTTTAAAATAAAAAAAGTTTCAAATCTAAGGACGCAAATAATACGTGGTACCACCTTAGTTAGAAACCTTTAATTTCTCACTTATATTGCGTGTAACGTCGCAAATATCACGCTTTACTTTCATAAAGATGCTCCTAAGTTGTATTTCCTAGCTATCCTCTTTCACCAATACGAGGCTCTCTATAAATTCTAGTACTTTCCTTAATCAACGCACTTTTATTTTAACAATTTCCAGTATTAATTACAACTATTTCTTACAAACCACTTCATTTTGTAAAGGCTCAGATGCAAAATATTGATCCAAATTATATAGTGTAGTTATCGCAATTTGTTCTAAAGCTTCTTCTGTTAAAAATGCTTGGTGTGATGTAATAATGACATTTGGTCGAGAAACCAATAATGATAAAACATCATCTTTAACAATCGTTAATGACATATCCTCAAAAAACAAATGTTCTTCTTCCTCATATACATCTAGTCCAGCACCTCTAACATTTCCTTCATTTAAAGCATTTAATAACGCTGAGGCATCAATTAAAGCCCCTCTTGAAGTATTAATTATATATACTCCTTTTTTCATTTTATCAAAAGCCTTCTTATCTAAAAGATGATATGTACTTTTACTTAATGGGCAATGCAATGATATAACATCACTTTCTTGAAAAAGAGTGTCTAAATCAACATATTTAACACCTAAATTTTCATTAGGAAAAAGATCATACGCCAAAACATTCATTCCATATCCCTTTGCAATATTAATTAAAGAACGACCTATTGCACCGGTTCCAATAACGCCAATGGTTTTATTTTTTAAAACAATACCAGACAGTCCAACTAAAGAAAAATTAAAATCACGTGTTCTAATATAAGCTTTATGTATCTTCCTATTTAAAGTTTGAAGCAAAGCAAAAGCGTGTTCTGCTACTGCCTCAGGAGAATAAGCTGGTACGCGAACTACATGCACTTTTCCACATGCCGCTTTCATATCGACATTATTATATCCCGCACTCCTCATCGCTAATAACTTTATTCCATTATCATATAGAATATCAATTACATTCTTATCTATATCATCATTAACAAATGCAATAACGGCATCAAATCCTTTAACTAGTGAAGCTGTTTTATGGGTCAACTTGCCCTCAAAATATACAATTTCATAATTCTTATTATATTTATCAAAATAAATTTTATCATATGGTTTAGTATCAAAAAACGCTATTCTTTTCATATTTTTTACCTCCATAAATATAATAATATTTATTTATTAATCATTGCAAATGATATGCTTTCTTATTAATAAGCTCTTTATTTATTATTCACCAATTATCAAATTTTATAAAAAAAGAATCAATATGATAAACATCAATACTGATTCCTTTAAAATTTTATTTTTCTTACTTAATTAAAATACATTTTGTTATATTTTTAACTTTAATATCATCAAAATCATTAAATATAATTTCCGCTACATAAAGTATTCGATCTTTATATATATCATCGCGTCCATGGAAGAAATAATAATCTTTTCCATCTTTACTAATTAAGGTACCATGCCCTGTCGAATAAAGATTATCTTCAGTTATTTGGTGAATTATAGGATTCTTTTCATGCTTTTTAAATCCTTTAATTGGAGAATCACTAAATGCAATTCCTACACCATATAAAGCATTTTCAAAGCAGTTACAAGAATATATAATACCGTATTTTTTATTTCCTTCTTTATTCAATATAAATGTCGTACTACCTTCTGACCATCTTCGATTTCTTTTTCCAAAGTTTTCATAATCAAACACATGACCATTTTCCCATTTTTGTGGTTGCATATGATAATTAATAACATTGTTAAAGCGATCCTGACGACGTTTACCATCTTTACTATATCCAATATATGAAGGATGAATAGTCGGCATCGTTGATGCTTCTATATCAGTCCACCAATCGGTAGTTAATTCAACACATATAATATTACTTTCTTCAATATATTTTTTATATTCAGGATCATAAACACAATTTCGATAACAGCATCGAGAATAATACAAATAAATTTTTCCATCATCATCGAAAAATATATTTACATCTATTGATGATAGGTAAATTCCCTTAGGTGCGGTTTTACCTTTTTCTAAAGTCATATTTGAAGAAAATACATCATCCGTAATTGAATCGACATCATAATATTCAGGATCATAAGGATAATAATCTAATGGACGATTAGTGATATTTCTAAAAGGTCCTTCTGGTGATGAAGCTACTGCAACACCAATTTTTGTACATTCTTCATAATCATTACAACCAAAATAGTGTTCCACAAGTTCATCTTTAACAAGCGCACTATAGAAAAGATAATAATGTTCATTATGTGGATTATAATAACATTCAGGCGCCCAGAACCATCCCTTTGCCCAGTTATTTTCATCATCAGAATCTAATGCACAGCCAACATATTCCCAATTAACTAAATCTTTTGATTTGTATATATAGAATTGGTAGTTTCCTGTATTGCTTGTAGCATAACAATAATAATATCCACTTTTAGCATCAAATAAGATATGTGGATCAGCCCCAGTTACATTCATAAGATACTCATTTCTAGATTAATTCGCTTATTGAGAAGTAATTACTAATGCTTTCTTCTAACTTGCTATCATTAGATTTCATAAAATAATGATCGGTAGCAACTTTTTTACCGCTATCTTTTGTCACATTACTATAATTGAAGCATAAGCGAATATCATCTGGATTTTCAATTCCTAAATCATCATAGGAAATAAAGAATTCAAGGGTCATACCTTCTGAAGATGGATCATTTTGAACATTAACTAATCCTTTTGTATTTACACGATAACTATAATTTTCGATGTCCTTACTATAAACCATATTGTGTCTTGGTAATTCAGCATTTTTAGATAAATCTGTTCCTGGTTCATAAACTCTTAATAAATTTGCGGCACTTAAGAAAACAGCAATCTTATTATCAACATCCTCACCATTTGTTATATAAACACGGAAATCATCGTTTTCACCGCGTTGACCCATATCTGCGCTTGCCCAGTTTTCACCATCGGTCCAGAGATCATTATCATTAATATTTGCACCAACATAAAGGCCATTTTCACCTTTAACAACGTAGATATCTCCAACGCCTTCAACTGTGTTCTTTTTAACATTTGAATATTCATTTAATGTTCCATCAACATATGGATCATTACCAACAACAACTTTCAACGAGCCATTATAATCGCCATAAACTGTTGTGGCTTTGTAATTAACTATTTGTTCACCAATTTTGGTGTTATCATATGATGAAGTATAACTAACTTTAACCAAACCTTCCATATCATTTTCAAATGTTGCTCTTAAATAGGCAGGAAGTTCAATATTAACACCAGCAGGGACATTGATTGTTTTTTCTTCAAAGCTTCTTACTTTACGATAATCATAATGAGAAATGATTTCTGCAGCAATACGATTACCAATTTCTATAGAACCAGCTGCGCCAAAATGCCATGGTTCAAAAGTGTTTGGATATAAGTCGCGTGCTGAAATGAATGTTGTATGTTCATCATTAGAAGCAACTCTTTTTTGAATTTCACGTAATTGATTTGAATATTTTGCACTATTAGTAATTGCTTCAGTTACAACTACTGGAAGTTCATTGTTTCCAACATAATCTCTTAAGTCTTTAATAAAGTATTCTAATGATTTTTCATAAATTGACATATTAACGTCAAATTTAGCATCTTGTTCACCATGTAAGAATACCGCTCCATCAATTACTGATTCAAATCCTTCCTCAGTTAATTGTTCAATTGCACGATCTATAATTTCATATAAATTATTTGTCAATGGTCCAGTTTGCTTTTCAGTTTTTTCATTTGTTCTAACTTGAGTTAAATTTAATGAAGGGCAAATTGTTTCATCTTCAATCGCTGATGATGAGAACCAATCACTTGTAAATGTTGATCCACAAGCAGTATATTTAATAATGACAGATTTTCTAAGTTCTCCATCTTTTAAATAACGGCTTCTCATTGTTTGACCCATACCAATTTCAGGGCCAAATTCTGAAGTAGCATCACCATATCCTGGCTTTAATTCATCAATTTCTGTACCATTAGAAATATGTTCCGGAATATTATTTAAATGAGGCATTTGTAATCCTTCAGCGATTATATCAACCTCATCATTAATCGCTGCTTGTTCATCCGTCAAATCCGAATTTAAGGATTTTCCACGAGCGCCACTTTGACCAGCTAAAATAATTAAATGAACCTTATCATCTTCAGGTGGAACTACTTTTGGTTCAGTTGTTGTCGTAGTATCGCCGCCGCCACAGGATGCTAAAATCATAAGCAATAAAGCAAGACTAAATTTCTTTTTTTTCATTGTTCTAACTCCTTTTTTCAATAAACTTTACAAGTTTATTAAACTTAATTTTGATTAAAAAAGCAAATCACAAAAATAATAAAAAATATGTGTTTCTTCGCAATTTGATTTTATTTGAGCAAAAAAACACAATATTTTTCAATTTTTTTTAATTTTTTTCATTGTTTATTCAATAAAAATAATGTTTATTTATTTACCTTGTTAATAGTTATTAACAAGCATCTAAATTCATTAAACCAATCTCTTGTAAAATTAAGACCGACTTTTTCATAGTATTCACCCTTATAAACATTATTATCATAAGAATTATAATAATATGAATTAGGTTCCAATCCTTTCAATTTTATAAAGCGATATGAATCTCCTTCTTTTAGTAAATTCATTAATAGTACTAAAGCAGATTCCTTATCTTTACTAACTGATTCTAAGCAAATAAAATTAGTCTCATTTGGAGAAATAATGTGATATAAATCACCTAATTGAATAACTTTTTGATGATATTTCTTATAAATATCCGCAATTTCTAACAATTCATTAATTTCATTCTCTTTTAAATTATTAGGATTCATTTCATATCCATAAGTTCCAAAAAGGGCTAAACTGGCCTTTGTTCTATAAGAAGTAATCTCATTTGCATTCGCATGTGATCCTATTGTGGATAATGGATAACCTAAAGAAGTATTGTATTGAATAAAGATTCTTTGAATAGGATCTGATTCATCACTACACCAAATTTGAGGACAATAATATAAAGTACCTAAATCAAATCTTCCTCCTCCAGAGGCGCAACCTTCAAACATAATATTTGGATAGCGTTTTATTAATCTATCTAACAAATCATAATATCCTAAAACAAGACGATGGTAAATTTCACCTTGTTGCTCTATTGGGAATGCCTTAGAAAAAGTTTCATTAATTGGCCTATTATGATCCCATTTAATATAATCAACTGGATACTTATCTAATATTTCAATCATTTGTTGATAGATATCGTCAACAACTTTTTTAGAAGCAAAATCTAAATGGAATTGGTGGCGATCAATTGTAATATCATACCCTTCTTCACCTAAAATACAATCTGGATTATTTTTAAAATAATCACTTAACGGATTTACCATTTCTGGCTCAAACCACAATCCAAATTTCATTCCTTTTTCATGAACACGATTAATAATATGTTCTAAATCGAGTTTCTTAGTATTAACATACCAATCCCCTAATCCATCATAATCATCATATCTTCTGCCAAACCATCCATCATCTAAAACGAATAATTCCGCGCCAATTCTAGTAGAATCATCAACATAGGAAAGCATTGATTCTGTAGTAAAATCAAACATGCATCCTTCCCATGAATTAAATAAAATACTACGATATTCTTTAGCGGTTTTATATGTAATTAAATTATCACGAATAAAATCATGGAAATTTTGTGACATTTTATTAACACCCTCATTAGAATAAGAAATAACCGCTTGAGGAGTTACAAAAGACTCATTTGGTTTTAAAATCCATAAGAAATCTTCATCGTTTATTCCATAAATTATATGGAGAGAATGATAATAGTCTGTAAAAGTTCTAAACTTAAAGTTACCACTATAAATTAAATTAAAGCCAATTACTTCTCCACTAAACATATTCGCGGTTTTATCCATTAAATAAACAAAAGGATTCTCTTTATGGGAGCTTCTTCCATAATTACTACTAACTTCTTGGATTCCATCAACAACATCATTTATTTTATAATCACGTTCTTTGGACCACCTTCCAGAAAAATGAACCAATTTATAATCCATGTTATCAAAATCCATTTGCATTGAATAAGCTTTCTCAATACTAACGGTTTCATTTGATTTATTAATAATTTCAAAATTCTTAACTAAAATATCTTTATCGCTATAAAGGGATAAATAGTATTTAACATATACATCATGGCCTATTTCTTTTAAAGTAAATTCAATTGTTTCAACATTTTCTCCATGAGCGGATGGCAAACCTTTTAAAGGAATAATTCCTTTATAAATACGATGTTCCACATAATTAAATTGCGTTACTCTTGAACCATCTTTATATCTTAAAACAATTGGAGCGCCTCTTTTGTCCATTTTTCCATGGCTTGAAATTTCTAAACGTGCATAATTGCTTTTAAAAACATCTTTATAAGTCTTTTCTTGCTTTTCTTTATCATCAAAATATTGAGTTGAGCCATTATCAACATTAGCTTTTCTAATTGTAGAAGAATCCTCAATACCACTTAAATATTGACCAAAATAAAGCGTTTCTAAAAAACCTTCTTCATTTATATAAATATAGTAACTTATTTTATTATTTGTTAAATGCACTATTCTTGTCTTTTCATTAAATGTGATCATAATTAATTCTCCTTCAATAATTCAATTATTACCTTATAACCTTCTTCATTTAAATGAAGCCCATCAGATACAAAGTAATTAATTCCTTTTTCTTCGTATCTTGTTTCTAAAACATCCGCTAAATCGATAATAGTCACGCCATCTTTTTTAGTTTCTTTTTTTATTAATTTATTCCACTTTCTAACATTGTCTTCTTTATGTACAAACGCAGGTGACAAAGTTGCAGTCAATAAATAAATTTTCGATGTTGGGAACTTTGATTTTAATATTTCAATAAGTGACCTATAATTTCTTAAAATTTCACTTCTAGAAATCAATGAATGAGTATCATTAACTCCTAAATGAATAATAATCTTTTTAGGATCATATGCTAATTTAATTTTTGGTCCATAAATTAACCAATCACTAAACTTTGTTCCACCTAATCCTAAATTAAGATATTTATCTTGAGAAAATGTTTCTTTAAATACACTGTTTGCAAATTCTTTATAATGCCAAAATTCAAAATAAGAATCACCAATAAATAAAGTATCTAACTTTGAATCATCTTTATAATCACTTAATTCTCGATAAAATAAATCATCACGAGGACAATAATCAAATTCCATATCCAAAGAATAACCTGCAATTAAATCCTTTTCACTAAATGGTTCTGTATATTCTCCTATTTTTGCAACTCCATCATAAAATCCTTTAACAAAATGTGTTGGATTTCCATGATTATCAACAAAATATAATACACCATCACCATAAATCCAATCTGTTTTACGATAATCATATTGACCTACATAGCATAATATTCTTTCATTTTCTAAAGAAACATTACCTAATCCTGATGATGCAAAATCTTGTCTACCAAAACCTATTTTATTATAATTATGTCCATCAAAATAGATATCTCCGGTATAAACAGAACCTTCATCATAACGAATTATTCCAAAACCAGTACATGGTTTTTTTTGTTTATATTTTTTAGCATTATCGGGTATAAAACACCAGACACCTGTTTTTGAATTATAGAAATTGTCATTCACTAATAAGTGATCCTTACGATTTATTTTTTTCACAACTTAACCTCCAAGATTTCTTTAATTATAACATTATCTAATTATTACTTAAAAAGTATTTGATAATATCATTCATTAAATTTAAAGTATAAAAAAAGTGGCGGTCAACCCGCCACAAATAACTATAGATTTGAAAATGCACTTAATGATTTAATTGTCGCATTACATCCATTAGCAAGAACGCCAACTGCGCCACTTAAATTAACTACATTATAGTTAATATCAATATACTTTTCATCATTCATGTATACTTTACAATTATTACCTTCTTGAATAATATTAATAGAAGCCATGTCGCCATATTCATAATCAACATCAATGCTCTTAATACTACTCACAAAGTTATAATCAACGTATTTTAAAGATAATGAAGTACCATTAAACTCAACCCTAAAGCCTTGATAACAGTTATTATTATTTGCGCCATCGGCATCACCGCTATAATGCTTAGAATAGTTTCTAATATTAAATAAAACTGCTACATGTCCTGAGGAAGGTTCATTAATTGAAAAATCAACAGTTAAATCGACATCGTTATACTTTGTTCTAGAAACAACACCACATGTTGCTTGATCATTAGAATTAATTCCTCTATTTGAAAGATACAAGTCATTTCTTACATACCAATCAGTATCATCAAATGATTGATCAAATGTAATATCAATATCATCATCATATGTTATTTCTTCTAAATGAAGTTCAGAGAATTCAACTTCATCAGCGTAGTAAATTGAAAGATAATGTTGACCTTCACTAATACTTAAATTAGCTACATTAACTAAAACATCACCATTAACATTTTTTGGTTTATCGCTCTTTATGGTATATTCTTTAACTTCACCATCATCGATTCTAACACCTATTTTTTTACCAATGCTATCCTTTGGTACGCGAATATTTAAACTATAGTCGCCACCTTCTTCATAAATACGATATGTAGCTCTATCACCAGTGTTCTTTAAAGCTAAATTATAGCTATCAACTTGTTTATATTCTCCGCCTTTATCAACTAAAACTAATCCTGATTCTCCAGTTAAATATGATAATTTTTCATCATAGGCATTTGCTAAAATGGTATTACCATTAAATGCTTTATTGTCACTTGAACCTAAGGCAACATTTGAACAAGCGGTATAACCAATTTCTTCAAATGTATTAGATTTAGCATAACCCATTTTACCGCCTTTAAGGGAAATGTTTAATCCGCTTTCTTTTTCAATACTATCGAAATAAAGATTAACTTTACCATTACGATGTTGTAAACGGAATGTATGGTAAACATCAGTGCGGTATGTTTTAATTAAAGTAGTTTGATGGAGAGTATTTTTCTTACCATTCTTTACTTCATAAATTGAAATAATATTATTTTTAAATTCTAAAATATTGTAATTATTAGAATCGACATAAGAGAAAATCATTTCTCCTTCACCAATGGTGTTAAATTCAACAGTGAATGTATCTTCAGTACTAACTGAGCTTAAATAATAATCATCTTGATTATTAAATTCACTAATATCATAAGCATTAAATGCACATCCATCTAATCCTATCATATTCTCTTTTTTAATGTCATTTGCGACCATTTTTGATCCATTAAATGATAAGCGAGAATAGTTTAAATATCTTAAATATCCTTCTAAATTATGGTAAGTAATATAATAGCTATCCATATCAGGGCCTAATACTGTACATGAGTGGCCTAATCCATGAAAATCATCTTCTGTTGATAAAACAAGCGTTCCTTGACGATTATAACTACTATTTTTAGAAATATCTGCACCTGCTTTTGCATAAGCATAATCAACACGATAGTCTCTTGAAAGATAGTGAGTTCCACAATAGGTAAAATAATATTCACCATTTCTTTGTAGCATATAAGGTCCTTCATTCCATGCACCTACCTTACAATTTGCAAGTGACATTTTATAATTTCCACCTTCACTATTCTTTTTAATAGTGACCATGTCATCTTCCATCGCATAAAGATTTAATCCTGATGTGTATAAATAAACACTTTCATCTCTATCAATAAAGTAGCTTCCATCAATACCTAAACCAATGTTGTCAGTAATCGATGTAAATGGTCCTTCTGGTGAATCACTTTCTAAAATATAATGTCCATTTCCTGAAGGTGAAGCAACAAGATAGAATTTACCATCACGATAAATTACTTCAGGAGCATAAGGAGTTCCATCTTTAGGTACTGTGTCGGAATCATCATCGGCATAAACATATACATATCCTTCACTATTATAACCATTATCAACTGGTTCCCATTCTAATAAATCTGATGATTTGTAAGCTTTGAAACATTTTCCACCAGTTGTGAAATAAAGATAATACATTCCATTAAAACGATAAATAAATGGATCAGGAACTTCTCCACCATTAACACGCATCTTATTATCATAGGTGTTAATTTCATCAAAGACTCTAAATTGATCATCTCCCGCAAGTACAGGAGCGGTATTATCAGTCTTATTATTACTATTAGTGCCACATCCGGTTTGACATAGTCCTAATAATGTAAATGCCGCTAATACAAGTAATTTGCTTTGTTTTTTCATATAATTCTCCTTTTTTAATATCCAAAGACTCTTATTTCATTAATAAAAGTTGTTTGATTTGTTTTAAATCCAATGACTACTTTTGATGCTGTTATATCCGCAAAATCATAAACAAATGCACTAGTTGGAAATACAAATTCATATTCATTGTTTATATAATCTTCTTGGAAAGAAACATCTATTATGGCATTTCCATCAAAGAAATTAATAAAATCAATTTGACTTAAAATAGTATCATAATAAGCACTATTATAAATACTAATTCCACCAACATGATATTCTTTATCAAAAATTAATTCGATATATGAATTACCAGCATTCAATTGAACTTCGTTCTCTTCTTGATTAGTTAAATGATAATGTTCGACTATACGATTATCAACAGCGCGTTCGACATTATTAACATTTGTAGATCTTATTTTAGAATTTAAAGCAATATTAGAATATCCACTAATCTTTGAAGGAAGAGGTTGAATTGAATAAGTTGGTCCTTCTGCATATGGAGTTCCTTCATCATCAAAATAAATATAATCCATTGCAAACATTCTACCAGTATTGAAGTTGCCTTTATCATCCTTACCACTATGATTTGTATGTGCATGATAACCAATCATTACTTGATCACCACATTTAAAGAAACAGTGATGGCCCGTACCTGACATAAAGCCAGTCCACTTATCATAGACTGAAGTTCCTTTCATACCACCGGCATAACCAAATAATAAATTAGTCCACATTTTTCCATTTGTATATGGCTTAGTAAAATCTCCTAATGGAGTATCACTATAAGCGTAGCAAACACTATAATAACGATCAGGGTAATGATTTACTGAATATGTTAAATAATATTTACCATTTGGAGACTTTAACATAAATGGTCCTTCGGCAACCTTAAATGATTGGAAAGCCTCCCAAGATAGAATGTTTGTACTCTTTGTATTTGGTGAAAGTTCACCCGGTCTAATTAATATTTTATATGTATCCCAATCAGGTGTAACTGGATCCAACATTTTAACACCAACAATATATTGCATAATTCCGGTATCATATAATGAATAATACATATATATTGATCCATCATCATCAAATAATAATGTTTGATCTAATGCACCAATACCTAATGATTTATTATGCATAAACAATGGGGCTTTAGAGCCATCAACATCCTCACCATGAGCATTCTTTCCTTTATAAGGAACAAAAGGTCCACTTGGAGATTCTGAAGTCATAACGTTAATATAACGTAAACCACCCTTCATTACATCACTATAATAAAGCCAATAAGTATTATCATAAAAATAAACTTCAGGGGCAAAAAGTGTTTTTTCACCCCAATAATCGCTTGGAGTATTTTCTATATTCATAAACAATTCAATGTTATTAAAGTCTGTTGTGTAATAGCAATCTAAAGTCTTTGAACCAGTACGATCGGTAGTTCCATAAATATAATAACCATCGCCAACTTCAATAACCGCTGGATCAGGTAAAGCCATGTCTTTTAAATCATTACGATACCATTTTGCTTCATCAAATTCTGGTTTTGTTCCAATTCCATAGTCGTTATATTCTAGATTTGTGGATGTTGGTTTAGCTTGATCAGAAGCGGAGACTTCTCCAAGAACTAATTTGTCGCTATTACCTCCACATCCAGATAAAACCATTAAGAATCCAAGAAAACCATATAAAATTCTTTTATTCATATTATTTTACCTCTTTTACTATCTAACTATAAAACTTGGACCATCTAATTCAATTTCAAAAGATGGTTTATAATTAACAACTTTTTCAGTATCAGGATCAACATAAGATACATATGGATATTCATTTTCATCCCACACTAATTTATCCATAAACAAGTGACGGGTTCTAAAATTATCTGCAGCACTATATGCATGATAATAAATCCATAAATCGCCTTTATCATCTTTAAATATTGAATTATGACCAGGACCATAAATAGGACGATCACTATCCATTCCCGCCCACAAAACATTATTACCTCTAGTAATACCAGAACCTGAAGTAGTTAATGCAAAGCCATTTGAATCGATATAAGGCCCTGTTATGCTCTTACTTTTTCCAACAAGAACACGATATGAAGAATTTTTACCTTCACAACAAGTTCCAGCACTTCCAAAATAATAATAATAATCATTTTCTTTAATTATATAGCTTCCTTCATAGGTTGAGCCATCCCATGGTCCAGGTTTTCCGGCAATTAAAACCTTATTTTCTTTTTGATATTCAACGCCATCTTTACAACCCATTCCATCTTCGGTTAATTCAACTACATATAAACCTCTAAATGAGCCAACAGCCATGTAAACACTTCCATCTTCTTCAACAAAGACTTGTGGATCGATACAATTTTCTATACCAATTTCTCTAATGTCAAATAATTTACCCTTATCTTCATATGGTCCTCCGATATCATCAGCAACAGCGTAACCAATTCCACATGGTAAATCCCAACCACTTAAAGAATAGTAATAAATCCATTTATCTTTAACTTTGACAACATCAGGTGCCCAAATACCAAATTTTGATGATGGCTCATTAGGATAAACATCACTATGCCATGTAGGTTTTGAAAATAAATTTGTTGAAAAAACTTCAAAACTACAGCCATCTTCACTTTTTAAAACGACTTGATTAGTTGAAAAAACATAAAGACAGCCATCATCACCTTTAACTATTGAAGGATCTGCAACTTCACCTGTATAATCATAACCTGTCTTGTCTGTAACGATTACAGGATTTGAATATGTCGCACATGAATAGGTATACTCAATATGCGAAGTAGTTGTTGTTGGTGTTGCCGCAGGTGAATTAACATTACAACTAGATAAAAATGTTATAAAACCCACTGTAAGTCCAAAAGCAAATCTTAATTTTTTCATACTATTTGTCCTCCTCTAAATTAATGATTTCTATTTCTTTAAATAATCCACTCGCGTGGTTATTATAAATTCCTAAAGCCCCTTGTAAAAAGAAATAATTATCTTTTATTTTATAAATTAATTGATTATCTAAATAGAATGAGACACTTTCATTATCTTTTCTTATTTTAAAATCAAATGTATCTTTTGAAGGTTTTTTCATTTTATATAAAACCTTGCTATGCATATAATTAGTTCTAATTATTTTAATAAACTTAGAATTCATAACGAACATCCAACCCATAAATGAGTAAGCATTTTCAAATTCATTAGTCTTTCCATAATTATTAACATCACAAATTAAACCGACAAATCGATCATCATCTGTTGGTAATCCAACTAGTTTAAGATTGGCTTTAAATTCATATAATCGATACTCTTCTTTGCTTAAAAGAGCGTTACGATCATTTTCTAAATACAATCCCGTTGGTAATGTTAAATAATGATGATAAATATTTACATTATCTAAATAATTATCACTATTAATTAAAGTTGGATGTCCTTTTCTTCTAATTTGAACAATTTCATTTGTTGCTCTTATTCCAGTTAACTTAAAGGAATGTTTACCTTTAGTTAAATAAATTGAACATAGGAAATTATTTCCTTTGTTTAATTGACATTCAATAACTTGTTTGTCGATTAAAAGCTTAATTTTTCCTTCTTTATGGACTTTAATATATAAATTATATTCTCCATTTTCTTCTATATAGAAATTTAAACTATTTTCATCTTTATTTTGAATAGAATTCGCTAAAAAGAAGGTATCCTTTTTTATACATTCAACATCACTAGTTCCATAAGCAAATAAAGAATAAGCTAAATAACTATCGATAAGTTTATTATTTTCAAAGCCAATTCTTCCTTTTCTAATTGTCAACTTCTCTTTTAATATCAATTCCATATCATCTAAATATAAAGTTAACAGCTTATGATCATATTGTAATCTAATGGAATGAATTACTTCTAAATCATATTTCTTTCGTAATGAGTACTTAATAATTGAATTTTCAACATCATTATTATTTTCAATAAATTCAATTGAATCTTCATTAAGTAAAACATATTGATTATTATTCTTATCTTGATAAGAAATAAATAATTTAACATTTTTACCAATAAAGTTGTATTCAACAGAAAATCTCTTATTATCAAATACTTTATCACTAAGATAATTTTCTTCATTAATTCTTCTTTCAAAATATGGTCTATCAAAAAGAATATTATTATTTTCACTAATTCCATTAACCAACATTTGACCATAATTATCAAACATTAATCTAGAAATATTTAAATAACGTTCTCCATTAGGCATCATATTATGATAAGCAATATAATAACTATCTAGATTAGGTCCTAAAAATGTCATAGAGTGACCTAAACCATAGAAATTATTTTTTGTTGAGATAAGTAATGTATCTTTAAAATCTAAAGCATCTTTGCTTAAACTCTTACCACTAGAATAATCTACACGATAGGCATTACTTAAAAAATGCGTTCCAGTATAAGTTAAATAATAATATCCATACCTTTTTAACATAAATGGACCTTCAGTCCAGTTACCTATTGATGTATTAGCAAAATTATAATAATCATCAAACAGCATAAAATCGGAGTCACGATTATCTTCTTTCAATCTCTTAATCGTAATTCCGCTTTCACTAGCGCGTAAAAAGTAATTATACTCTGATGAATCTTTAAAGAAACTTCCATCAATTAATTCTTGAATGTTATCGTTATAAGCTTCATAAGGACCTTCAATATTTTTACCTCGATAGATTCGATGTCCATTTCCTGAAGGTGAACTCACTATATAAAAATAACCATTATCGTACATAATTTCTGGCGCAAAAGCATACTTCAAATATTCATCACACGCAACGATACCATTATCTTCATTTACATAATTCCATTTAATTAAATCTACTGATTTTAAAAGGACAAGGCCTTTCTCCTTTGTGCAAATTAAATAATAAATACCGTTAAATTTATAGATAAAAGGGTCGGCGGCGTTTTTATAAACGTCGCCATTTCTTCTTTTGCTATTAAAAATATTTTTATAGAATCGAATACCCTTTTTCATAATTATTTAATTGCATCTCCACTTCCGATATCAAATACATGGATTTTTTCACCATTCATTGACACCTTAATTTCTGTATGTGGCTTAACTAATGTACCAGTTGAAACTTTAGCAATAAAGTTTGCATCATTCCATGTGGTATGAACTAATAATTCACTACCCATTAATTCAACAACATCCGCAGATATTACAAATGGATTTGTTTTCTTTGGGTTAGCATATTCATTATCAAGATGGACATGTTCTGGACGAACACCAATCTTGACTTCATGCTTGCCTGTTAAAGCTACTTCATATTCATTTAATAAACGTAAAGCAACATCATATAAGTTGTTAACAAATGCGATATCAACTGAATTTAAGTTAACTCTAATAGCTTTTTTCTTATCATCTTTCTTTCTACGTTTTTGATAATATAATGTATCATCAGCTTTAGTTTCAGTTTCACTAAATACTTGTGCATTATGTAATTTACCAATATCACGTGAATCCATTTTTTCAAATGTTAACAATTCTTTACGAACAATACGAATCCATTTTCTAGCATCAAGTGGTAAAATCTTTTCACCATTAATTTCATTAAGCTTTGCTAAAATAGCATTTGCGCCCTTTTCAACGTTCGCGTTTGTTAAATCGATAATTTCCTTAATCATCGCTTTATATTCGTTAAGAATATCTTCTTTTCTTTCTCCTGCATAAGCCTTTAAAGATTCTTTTGCAAGATTATATTGTTCAGTTATTAATTCAAGTGCTTTTTTACCATGTTCATCATCAATGGTCTTAATAACTTCTAAAGCCTCTTCAATTTTCTTAACATTACGATCTAAATGAATAAATTTTAATTCATTTTTAAATGCTTCTTTCTTATTTGTTAAGAAATCACTAATTAAACTTGTGACTTTTTCAGAATATTCATTACGATAAACTTTTACTAAACCTAAAATTTCTTTTAAGCCTTTTTCAAATTTTTCTAAACCAAAATAATGATCAGTAAATAGTACTTCATCAATAATCTTTAAAGCGTGCATTTTCTTGAAATCTGGTAATTCAAGCATACGTTTAATATCAGCATACTTTTCTTGATAGAAACGATTATGAGTTTCAATGAATTCTTTGCTCATTTGAATTTTATAACCATCTTTTAAAACTATTAAACCATTATCATAGTTAGCTTTGACAATATTCATCGCAGGTGAACCAATAAATGTCGCTACAAAGATATTATTTGGATGAGAATAAATTTCTTGAGGAGCGCCTATTTGTTGAACCCATCCTTTTGACATAACTGCAATTTTAGTTGCCATTGTCATAGCTTCAGTTTGGTCATGGGTAACATAAATTGTTGTCGCACCTATTTGTTCATGAATACGAACAATTTCACTTCTCATTTGAACTCTTAATTTAGCATCTAAGTTACTTAATGGCTCATCCATTAAGAATAATTTTGCATTACGAACAATTGCTCTACCTAAAGCAACACGTTGCATTTGTCCACCGGATAATTCTTTTGGACGACGATCTAAATATGGTCCTAAATCAAGAATTTTTGCAGCTTCAAAAACTTTATTTCTAATTTCTTCTTTGGTTAATCTAACATCATGATATTCGATTTTACCATCTTTAATTAAACGATAGCATTCATCAACTTCATATCCTTTTGATGTAAGATTAGCTTTTTCTTTAGCAATTGCTTCATTAGCGTCTTTAATTATCTTCTCTTTTAAAGTAATACGTACTTCTTTACCTTCTTTATCTTTAAATACTTGAACAGTTTCAAAAGAATCAATATCCACAATTGGATAAGATAAAATAATTTTTGAAGCTTTATCGCTTATTTTTAAACGAGTGCTAATATATGCTGGTTTATTTGTATAATTTAAATTACGATCATTTGCATCTACAATTGCATCAACGATATCACTTGGATGTTCAATAACCTCTAAAACTTGATTCCAGGCTACTAAAACCTCGCTCTTTTTCTCTTTATGATATTTTCTAACTCTTAAAGGGAAAGCAATATTATCAAAAACTGTCATTTGAGGATACAATGCATAAGCTTGGAAAACCATAGAAATATCACGATTCTTTGATGGAAGATAATTGGATAAAACTTTATTAATATAAAGATATCCACTTGTAATATCTTCTAATCCCGCAATCATTCTTAAGGTTGTAGATTTACCACATCCTGAAGGTCCAACCAAAACAATAAAATCATGTTCTTTAATATCGATATTAAAATCATATACTGCTTGAACACCATTAGGATATATTTTATTTATATCTTTTAAACTAACAAATGCTTCAACACCGCCATTGACAACACGATTATCATGTTCTTTTAAGATTCTTCCAGCTTCTTTTAAAGGAACAACCGTGCTTCCATCAATAGGTTCAATATTTTCATTTACTACTTTTGCCATATGCAAATTCCTCCTATTTTTCCTCGACAGTCTCTTCTAATGAGCCTAAACTGTCATTTAATTCTTTTATAATTTGTGGATTAATTTTAAACTTTCTATCAAAAGTCATTAATCCATTAACTTCTTGTTCGACATCAGTCAATTGTGTATAACAGATACCTTGAATGCATTTCGATTTTCTAATCGCTGCATATACTCTTTCTAAATCTTTTTGATATTGAGATTCATCATTACTTACGGTATAACCCCAAGCATTTCCTCCAACATCTTTTCTAAAGGCAATACCACCAAATTCCGATAAAATAATTGGCTTTCCTTGATCTTCAAATCCAGGATTAACTATAAATCTATTTATCGCATTGAAATTTGTTATATTTTCTCTTGTCGATAAATCTTTCTTGAACTTTTGATATCTTTCAATTTCATGTTCAGCACCATGACAATAGTTATGAACAGTCAATAAATCAGTAGTGCAATGTTCCCATCCATCATTAGATATGACTAATCTAGTTGAATCCAATGAATGAATTAAATGATATAGAGTTAAGGCAAAAGCTTGTATTTCTTTATCATAAGGTATTCCTTCAACTCCCCATGATTCATTTAAAGGGGTATAACAGATTATTGAAGGATGATTGTAATTGTTTTTAACAATATCAATCCATTCATTTATTAATCTTCTTTGACTATATGAATTAAAGCCATAATTAGAAGTGCATTCTTGCCAAATTAAGAATCCTTCTTTATCGCATAAATATAAGAAATAAGGATCTTCAGTTTTTTGGTGAATTCGACATCCATTAAATCCCATTTGCTTCATATAATCGATATCATTTTTAAAATCTTCAATACTAGGAGCGGTTAATACTCCATTTAAATAATATCCTTGATTAAGCACTAACTTTTGATATATTTTTTCATTATTTAAATAAAGATAACCATTCTCTGTTCTTACTTCTCTAATTCCAAAATAAGTATCTACTTTATCCACTAAAGAATTGTTCTTATCGTATAAATTAATAGTTAAATCAAATAGAAATGGATTATTTAATGTCCAAATTCGATCATTAACGTAATCATTCGGTAAGTTAAATGAATAAATCGCTTTTTTACCTTGTAATGACATTTTATATTTTTTAGTATCATTACGATCATTAACTACAAATTCTACAAAACCTTCAGCCAAAGTGGCTTCTAAATCAATATTGATTTGATACTTATCTAATTTAGTTGTTATATAAAAATCATCAATGTGATTCTCATTTACAACTTGCATCCATACTGGCTTATAAATACCAGTAGTTCGCGTATACCATATTGCATGTCCTGTTAATTCCCAATCTTGTTTTCCACGAGGAATTGATCTGTCTTTTGCAGGGTCATAACAATAAACTGTAATTTCATTTTCTTTTTCAATATAATCAGTAACATCAACCTTAAATGCTCCATTAGAGCCATAATGTGACTTAACAAAGCATCCATTGATGTATACTTCACAATAATAATCAACGCCTTCAAAGTGTAAAATCAAGCGTTCATTAGTATTAAGACCCAATTTATCTATTTTTTTATGATACCAGACATATTCATGATATGTCGTATCATTAATTCCACTTAATTTAGATTCATAACAAAATGGCACTTCAATTTTCCTTTTATAATCATGACTTCTAAACCATTTTTCTTTATGTCCTATGTTATTATCATCAAAATCAAAATCCCAAGTATCACATAGTGAAATAAAGGATTCTCTTCTATAATCAGGACGAGGATATTCATTTCTCATATAAATAATACCTATCGCTTAATACCGGCGCCTGCCATACCCTCAATAATCTTATTTTGAGCAATTAAGTAGACAACTAAAACTGGTAATAAACAAACGACACCACCAGCAAGTGATAAACCGATCATATCAGCGCCTTTAAAATTGTTAACAACATACGCCATACCGACTTGTAATGTCCAACGCATCGCATTGTTTGAACCAGCGTATAAAGTTTGTGGCCAAACAAGATCATTCCATCCGCCCATAAATCCGAATAAACCTTGAACAAATAAAGCGGTTTTTCCAAGCGGTAATACGATTTTATAATAAGTTTTAAAATTGCTATACCCATCCATCTTTGCGGATTCAATTAAATCCTTTGGTATTCCTTCAAAGAACGTTTTAATCAAATACATTCCATAAACACCAGAGAGCGATGTGACAATAAGCGCTAAAACACTTACTTTGGTTAAACCTGTTGAATAAAGTGTTTGTAAATTACCAACAGTGGTTGCTACACCTGGAATAACCATACTACCAATAAGAATAGCAAATATAACATTACGATATTTAAAATCTAAAAATACAAAGGCATAAGCCGCAATAGATGCAACAAATAGGTATAAAAGAGTTCCTCCAATCGCACTTAAACATGAGTTTAAAAACCATGTGCTATAATGCACGTTTTGAGTAATATTATTTCCACCAGCCATTATATAATCAGGCCATTCACCTTTTAATAATATTTTATAGTTATCAAAAGTATATCCATAAGGCGGATTAAATAATAAATCCGGACGTGAAAGAGTACTGTTTTGTCCTCTTAAAGAACCAAATAGTAAAATAACAAGAGGCATCATCCAAATAATTGAAAAAATCGCTAAAAAGACAAAAGCTACAACTTTCCCAACATTAACTTTTTTATTATTTCCCATCGCCTTCTTTTTTTCGAAGCCGATATATTGTTCAATAGTTACTTTATTTTGTCCCATTTTAAATACGCCTCCGAAATCTTTGTACCGGATTTTTTATCTCTTGTAATATACATTTGTAATCCGGATATAATACCAACGATAACTGCAAAAATAATACATGCGGCTGCAGCTAAACCATACATACTCGTTTTTAAGTTTTCACTAGTTACAATATCTTGTATAAAGTATTGAATTGTCGAGTACATATGTCCACCTGGAATACCATTTAATTTTTGGATTTTTGGGAATCCGTTACTTAAAACAAAGTTTTGTCCATATAATCCAAAATAACCAATAATTGTCGTAAATAAGCAAAGAACTAATTGTCCTTTAATTCCTGGAATAGTAACGTTTTTAATTCGATCCCATTTTGAGCCACCATCGATAGAACATGCTTCATATAAATTCTTAGGAACATTTTCTAATCCTGCGCAAAGAATGATGAAGTTTCCTCCCCATCCTCCCCAGAAACACATTAAGAAAATAGGAATCCAACCATAGCCAACATCAATTTTCCAAGCACCTAACTTATAAGAAAACCATACTTGTTCAATCCAGTTAATATCAAGATTAAACCAAATATCAATTAATCCACCTTGAGTTTTCGATTGAAATAGCAATGCAAATACCGTTCCTGAAGCAGAAAGTGGAAGAATTGCTGGTAAATAAATTAAAGCTCTAAAAACTTTATATCCAGGAACTTTAGTGTTAATTAATATTGCTAAAGCTAATGGAACAAGTACCGCGACTGGAACCATTATAATTCCAAAAATTAACGTATTCCAAAAAGAACGCCAAAATGATTGAACATATAAACCATTCTTCATGGAAGAATCAAACAAATACTTAAACCATTTAAAATTGTTGAATTGTGCATCTCCAGGTTTTGTAAAATTAAAATTGCATAAAGAAATATATATTCCATAACATAATGGAAAAACAAAGAATACAATAAATGCAAGAAGGAAAGGTAAGAGGAAAAGTATGGCAGTACCATACTTTTTGAATAATCCTACTTTTCTTGAACGATTTTTTGCATAATCTTCTAATACAACAGTTCGTTCCATAATAAACTAACCTATTTTCCTAACATGATATCTAGTGTAACTTGGGAAGCTGCTGCTGCATCTTTAACGATTTCTATTGCTTGTTCTTTTGTAACAGGTCCATTCTTATAAGCTGTTTGAACAGCAGCAATAGCATCTGCCAATGATTGGAAAATCGTTGCTTCATAAACAACTGTTTCCATTGCAATAATATCTTCTGGATCACCTAATCCAACGAGTGTTTTATTTGTTTTTAATAAATTTTTATAATCTTCTGATTCATAGACGTTTTTCCAAGCTGGAACGTGTCCTGCTGAACACCATTCAGTTAAATTATAAGCTTCGCCATCTTTAGTTTCATATTTACCTTCAATGTAATATTTCATGAATGTCAAAGCAGCAGCAACTTTTTTCATACTTGAACAGTGTCTTGTAATTGAAATAGCGTGGCCATTACCATACCATTTGCTACCTAATTCGGTGCCCATATTTTCATCAAGAGTCCACCATGAATTTGAGTGAACAGCAGCTAAAGGATATGAAATAACTGGATCAGCAGCATCTTCTTTAGAAACGCCTTTACCTTCTGTACGTAATTCAGAATTGTTATATGATGATTCATAAATTCCAGATGTTTGCCATGGTCCTTCTGTAAACATAACAGTGGTACCAGCACCAAACATTGAGGTGTTAGATGAACTTTCACCAACTAAACGAGCACTTGCTCTTTCAACTTGGTCTGTAACATAGGTTAAGAAACCTTCGTTGTTTTGATATGTAATTGTTTCTTGATCATCAGAAACAAGATTACCACCATTTGCATATAAAGCTCCTAAGCCATCTGGATCAGTTGATTGATGGAATGAAGGATAGAATGTTGAAGCATTAGCAGCTTTCCATGAGTGATCTGCGCCTCTATTAATATCACGAATTAATAAAGTTCCAGCATCCGCTTTTGCTCTTAAGCCTTCTAATAATTGTTGATATTCCGCTCTTGAATTTGGAACGAAACGAGTATTATCATCAAAGCCCAATTCATTTTTCTTAATAATATCTTGACGCATATGGGTTAAGAATCCATGTGCATCGACAGGAACTGCAAAACGACTTCCACGATAAACTGTAACACGATCAATGTTACTATAAACATTATCAAAATTTAATGGTGTAACGCCTGCATCACTCCATAGAGTATCAGTTATTGGATAGAGGTATCCACGTGCGGCATATTGAGTTGTTTTTTCATTGTGCATGAAACAAACATCTGGAGCAGATTCAAAATCCATTGACCAAACATTCTCTAAGGCACTATAGTAATCAAAGTGACCTTGTTCAACAACTTCAATGTGAATTTGTCCTGAATATTCATCATTAAAACGTGAAACAATTTTGTTAAATTTAACATTATCAGGTTGACCGATAATAGACCACATTTTGATTTGAACTTCTTCATCAAAAACAGCTAATCCATCTCCATCTTTTTCTAAATCTTTAGCGATTGTATCCGTTTCAAGAATCGGATCATTTTTATCAAGATTTTGATTGTAGTCTACAGATGTTGTTTCATCAACTCCGCCACCACAAGAAACTAAGCCAATGCACATTGATGATAAAACCAATGGTAGGCCTTTTTTAAACAACTTTTTAATTTTCATTAATATCTCTCCTTTTTACAATTTGTTGTAAGTGCTTACAACATTATTTTCTAAAAAACCCTTTTAGAAGGCAAGAAATTTTTACATTATGATTAATGTAAATAAACCGAAAAAAACGGCTTATAATGCCGTTATTTTTGTAGTTTATCGTCAGTCATTTTCATCATCATCAATGCGTTTTAAATCAACTACTCTAGTCCTAGTTAATATGTCAATTAAACTGGTTTTATTATACGCAAATAGAGTTGAAATATATATAGCAACTGCGCTTATAGCAACCACGAGTAAAATTAATCCTAAACTAAGCCATCTTGATGATGTTAAAAGAGGAATGTACATAAAATCATATATTCCATTAAACGGTGGGAATAAGAATATCAATAACATTACCGACATAAAACCAATCGTTCCTAAAATAGAATTGATTAAAGTAACATACCATGGAACGTTTTCTTCATCGATTGAATTAACACCTAACTTCATTAAAAAGCGGCCGATTGTTCTTCCATCACCAAATAATAATTTTGGTAAAAGAACAGAAACTAAATACGCAACAACAAAAGAAATAATCAAAGTATAATTCACATATCTTCCTTGTTTCTCATATGAATCACGATATATAGTGTAATGCTCTGTAAAATATGGCTCACTAACAACAAGCAAATTTTCTGCTTCATTTAACATATTTTGATATGAAATTTGAAAACTATAAAATAAATTTTTTCCATCTTCATACTTCTTAGTACTATTTTTTTCAGCATCTTCATCAAAGAAATACGTATATATCTTACTTGCAGTATCTGGTTTCATAATTGGCATACTATTTTTATCTGCCGGTATTATAAATAAATCATCTTCAAAATAATAATCATAAAGTTCACATAAGTACTGCACTGCTGTTTTTTCTTTAAAATCAATTATTTTTAATTCAGAATGATCGACTACATATTTAGTATAAAAAAATGAAATAGTATCAGTCTCTAAAGAGGCTTCACCATATGAACTAACAGTAATAGTTTTACTGCCATCTTCATTAGTTATAGTGCCATTCAATTCACTATCATCGATAACAAAATCAGGAACCGATGAATTTAAATATGAATGATAAATTGCGCGAAATGCATTTTTAATTATTAAATAGATGGAGTCAACACGATTTCCATCTTCAAGTTCAACAAGTCCAGTATCCTCAGCAAATTCATTGTAATATGTAACTTCACGATCAACAATTTCAACTTCTCTTTTGTATGAATCATTAGTTTTAACAATTGTAAAGCCTAAAGAAAACAATAAAAAACTCACTAAAAGTACAATAAAATAATCTATACAAAAAGATAAGAAACGCTTCCCCGGCTTAGCCGGAGAAGCACGTTTAATTAATTCATGAGTCGTTTCTTTGTTATAAAACATATATTCAAATTAATCGGCAGCATATTCAGATTCAGCAATAATCTTTGCTCCGCCTTCGATTCCGTTAATAGCCGCTAAAACTTCGGATTCGACACTTGTTGCTGAATAATTTGAGAATACTACATTGGAATTGAATTCAAAGAATCCTGGCATAGAAGCACATGGTTGACCATCAGCGCCTGAAAGCAAATAATGTAAAGCTTCCATAGAGAATGCATAATTATCATTAACCCATACATGGAATTGATATCCATTACGTGCGACTTTCATTTTAAATGAAGTTTCTGCAGTTGCTAAATCTGCATTATCAGTTTTAAATGATTCACTTGTAATAAATTTACCATCACTTAATACATAAGCATTATCTTTATGACGTGCTTGAGAGTTATTGACACCATCATTCCAAGCCCAGCTACCGCCATTAAAGACTTCACAAACACCAAAGTTTGTCCATTTATAATTGTTATTATCACCGATATATCCATCTAAGAAGAAGTGAATTTGATTACTTGTTCCTTCAGCGGCTTTATCAGTTGTAGTGGTCATAATACCAAATTTTGGGAATTTCTCGTCACTACGAATATTTTTAATTCCAATAGTAACTTCTGTCATCCAAACAGTGGAATCAATTCCGTTTACGACATAATTTGCTTGGCTATATCCGGTTCCACCAGGTGCTACTTCAACAATTCCACCTTCAGAAATTAATTCTTTTGAAGTATCATCAGTTCCAACAAAATTTGAATATGCACGGCTAAAGAATATATCTTTAACTGTAATTTTAAAGGTACATGATTTTGTTGAATCAGAAACTGAAGTAACTGTAATTGTAGCTTCACCTAATCCAACCGCAGATAATTTTTTCGCAGTTGATGTTCCTTTAACTTTAACAACTTTTTCATCAGAAGATGTGACATCAACTTTCTTTGCATTTGAGTTTAAACTTCCATTTCCTTTGAGTTCGTAGAAAACTTCTGCTTTGGAATCCTCACCAATACGCATAGAAACTTCTGCATTTTTTGCAGTTAAACTTTTAATTAAGCTTTGAGTTTGTTCTGTTGTAGCTCCAGCAGTTGGATTATTAGCAGTTGGATTTCCACTACCTGTAGATTCTGAACCACCGCATGAACCTAAACCAATCGCGCTACCGACAAGACATAATAATGATAATGTTCTTAAAAATGTTTTTTTCATAATATCCTCCATAAATTTATACTAAAATATTATTGAAAGCGCTTTTTAGTGTCAAATTTATAAAATGGATATTTTTTTTAAAAATGGATTTTTTATGGACGTTTTCTTAACTTTTAACCATGTTTTTTTATTTTTTTTGATTTTATTCAGCATTAAAAATAATGATTTAATATTGTTTTATATTTTCGTATTTGCTATATTATTAAATCGTTATTTATAAGAAGGTGATAAATTAATATGCAAGCTATTAAAAAACTATTTAAGCCAATTGATTTAACAAAGGGAACTCCCTGGAAAGTCATAATACTATTTGCAATTCCAATTTTAATATCTACATTGTTAAATAATGCTTTTTCATTAATTAATTCGCTGGTTTTAAAAAGTACAGTTGGTGGTAACAGTGTTACGGCTGTCAATCAAACTGGTCCTATATCTAGCATTTTATTTAATTTTGCCTATGGTTGCAGTGGAGGATTTGCGGTTATTTCATCAAACATGCACGGAGCTAAAGATGAAAAGGGACTTCGAGATTCATTTCATCATTCCTTAATCTTTTCTTCAATTATTGCTGTTATTATTATTATTATTGGTCTTATTTTTTATAAGGATTTATTAATATTATTAAATGTTGATGAAGTTTATTTACAAAAATCCGCTGATTATTATCAAATTATATTATTTAGTTTTATATTTATGATTCTATCGAATTACTTAGGTAACTTCCTTCGTTCTATAGGTAATTCAAGCGTTCCTCTTATCATATCGATGTCATCAACGATTATTAATATTCTATTTGCCTTTTTATTAACTGGTGTAATCCATTTAGATACTAAAGGTGTTGGATTAGCAACTTTGATAGCTAATGTATTTAATACAGTAGCTTCCCTTATTTATATCTATAAGAAATACCCATATTTAAAATACAATGATAATGAATTTACTTTCGATAAAAAAATGTCACTTAATTTATTAAAAATGGGATTACCTTTAGGATTTCAATGGTCTGTATTATTTATCGGGACCTTTGTGGAAGCACAAAAAGTAAACGAATTCGGTAAACTTGCTCAAAAGGCTGTTGGTTGCTATGGAAATATGGAAAACTATTTAACAATCCCATTAAGCGTTATTTCTTCTTCTCTATTAAGCTTTATTGGTCAAAACTATGGCGCAAAAGAAACAAATCGTATTAAAGAAGGCATTAAAGATGCTTTAATAATTGATATTATTAGCTATCTACTGATGCTAGTAATCGGTTATATATTAATTCCTTATATTCCTTATATATTCCTACCAGCAAATGAATTAGTTGGCGAAGATGGTCAAAGAATTTCCTTCTACTGTTCAACATATATAAAAGTTCTATTGCCATTCTTAATTCTTCAAGGAATTGTTCAATTATCAAGATCAAGTCTTCAAGGCATTAAAAAACCAATTATTCCATTTATAAGTGGTATTGGTGAACTATTTGCAAGAGTGGGTATTTGCTTAATAATTCCTTCATTAATTAATCCTAGTAATCCATTAAGCGATGCTTCATATGTTGGTATATCATTCGCCACCCCTATCGCCTGGCTAATAAGCGCTATTATAATGGGTGGAAGCGTAATTTATATAATTTATCTTAAAGATCGTAAACAAACTAAAAAAACAAATCAAAAAGACTAGTTATTGCATTTAATATAGAAAAAAGGGCCTAAGCCCTTTTTTGTTTATTTTGTTCTTTATACGTATTTTCTTTGATGTAAAGTTACTGGTAATTTTACGACTGATTTTTCTTTTTTATTATTTTTCATTCTCGCTTTTAAAGTATTAAAAGCAATTTCACACATTTCATCATAATCATAATCAATCGAAGTCAAATCCATAAAACCGCATACTCTTGTTGATAAGCAATCAAATCCAACTATATGTAAACGAGGATAAACGCGACGAATATTTGGAATCTTTTTATTTAATATTTTCAAAAGATTATATGCAAGTTCATCATTAAAACAGAAAATACCTAAATAACCTTGATTAATTAAATTAATCATTTGTCCATTGATTTGCTTTTGATCAATAACAATACACTCAGAATTTGGAAGTAAACTATTTATTGTTGAAATAAAAGATTTTTGTCTTCTTTTAGAACACTCAGCATTTGGCATTTTTATATAGACAAACTTATCTAATTTATGAAAATTAATTAAATAATTAGCCGCAAGTTGAGCACCTAATTCATCATCTAAATATATTTCATCAACATATTCTTTATTAATTTGTCTTCCAATGCTCACTAATGGAATTTGATTCAATTTTGCAGTTTCAATAACTGAATCTTCAGGCTCTAAAAGAGTAATAATTCCGTCAATTCTTTGCGATATACATTGTTTTAAAACATCTAATTCAAATTTTTTAGAAGATGCAAAAATAATTGTAAAATCAAAATTTTCAGATGAAATAAGATTAACTAATTTTTCACATATAACAGAAAAGAAATTGTTCTTCAAACTATTAATAATAACCGCAACTAAACGTTTTCCGTCACGTTTAATAAATTGAGATACATTATTAGGTAAATATCCTAATTCATATGCTTTTTGGCGTACTTTCTCTTTAGTTGAATCGCTAATATCATCACAATCTCTTAACGCTCTTGAAACTGTGTTAATAGATAATCCTAATTCATATGCAATACTTTTTAATCCAGTAGTACGTGGATTCATTATAAATCACACTCCTTCAATCTAAATTAATTCAAAAATGAATTATTTTATTTAACGACAAAAGGATAGTATCCCCATTTAAAGAGATAACTATCCTATATAGGTAATTTATAGACTATTCAGCTTCAGTTGCTTCAATTAATCTAACACTATTTAAAGTGAAACTAGAATATTCAGCAGATAATGAGAAGTCTAAGATACCAGTATGTAAACCAGTTAATTTTTGTTCATATAATGTCGAGTTATCAGTACCATCATAAACATATCCATTAACGCCTGTGAATTTATATGTTAATGTTAAATCATTACCAACACGTTTAGCATTAAGTTCGATGGTTCCACCTAAGTAAATGTTCTTCAATTCAGTCCAGAAATCTGCTCCATCTCCAAGATACCAGACACCATTGTTTTGAGCATCTGCAAGCGTAGATCCATTTCCATTACGATCATCCATCCATCCGAACCAGTCCATACGGAATGTTGCATTATCACCATAAGCGGCACCTTCTGCCCAATGTGAACTATCACCATCTGAAACAACTAATAATGGATGTCTCCATTGTTGGTCGTTAGTATCTGCTAAAAGATTTCCATCATCACCGTTGAACGCTGAATTAACAGTCCATTTTGCGTTAAATTCGAAATCACCGCGTAAACCAGTTGCGATATCGGTCCAATTTGCACGTTCAGTCCATCCGCCTGATGATTTTTTATTATCATTTGTAATTGATGAACCATGTGCTGAACCACAGCATGACCAATGTCCACCATATAAATCATTTGGATCTTCAACCCATTCACCATCATGATGAGATGATGATAGATTTAAACTAGAACGATCTAGAGGTAAATCATTGTAAACTGTATCAAGCTTTTCACCACAATATTTACAAGAAGTGGTGTATGTACCATGTGTTGTACATGTTGAATATGTAATAATGTCTAATTTATCATAGTCTTCTTTTGTCCACCAGGTATGTTCTCCTTTAGGCTCAATAACTTTGTGTTCTAGGTGTCCACAATTTTTACAATATTGTTCTTCTTCACCTGCAACATAACAAGTAACTTTTTTTGAAACATACCAATCTGTCATATTATGTTCACCATCTGGACATAATATAGCTTCAATTTCTGCATCAGAGCGAACTAAACCATTCTTTGTCAATTTATAATAACTACCAAAATCATTATTAGCCCAATCCCAAGAAATACTTTTCCAACCAGAATCAGCATTTGAACCTATTCTAATACCAAGAATTTCATCTTTATTAATTCTTCCAAGACCTAAATCTTTATATTCGGCAAAAACTTCAATTGTCGCATTATATTTTCCAGTTTCAGAATCTTTTTCACTATTAAAAGTTGCAGAACTTTGAGCAAAATTACTATTTCCATCACCGGAAGCCCATAATTGATAATTTGCGGCCATATTATCTTTAGTCAAGAAGCGAACTTCAAAATTATCATTTTGCCACCAGTCAGCATGTGTTTCTCCATTTTTGAGTTTATCAACATATATATCAGCAAACATATAAATACCACGTGTATTCTTTGTAGCATAGAAATCAATATGTTCGCCTTCTCCGTTTAATGAGAATTCATATTTGCTAACGTTTTGATAAATTAAATCATCCTTTAATCCATCAATAGTTACTTTATCAGCTGGATTTGCTGAAACATGCACTTTAAACGTTGCTTCAAGTTCGCCATATTTAGCAGTTATTGTAGCTACGCCTGCTTTTTCTGAATTTGCAGTTACAACACCATTAGCATTGACTGTTGCAATTGAATCATCACTTGAAGTATAAGTGACAGCATCGTAGTTGAAAAGGGATTTATCTCCAGTAGGACTTAATTTATATTGTTCTCCCAAATAAAGAAGTGTTTCATCAGATGCAAATTCAATTTTTGTTGGTTTGTCATATAAATTTCTAACATCTTCACCAACTATTGTTTTAACATTTTCAATTAACGCAGAAGTTTGGAATCCACCAATCCATGCGTATGATGGTTCATCAGCCGCAATAGTAGTAACCTTGGCACTACCATAGCACTTCATTGTAGAATCAGTTGATTGTTCTTCTTCACTACTACCTTTTCCATAGAAGTAGAAATAATTATCTCCATCACGTAAAAGACCTAATTTAAAAGATTCATCCAGAACAGCTTTATCATCATTAGAAACAGTAAAATCTTTGACATGCTTACCCCAATTCCAGTTATTTAGCTCACTATTAAGTTGAACCATTCCTAAAGTATTCCATCCAGTAGCAATTCCGGTACGATCCATTTGTACATAATAGAAGGCTGTTTTTATATTATCAGCGGCACTCATCCAAACGCCATTTTCACTTGTACCTGTCATGATACCATATTTTGCAGCATTTTCTGACTCAGCAAAACCAGTAGCCGTAATTTCAGCTTCAACATACCATTGAGTACCATAAACTCCATTAAACATTAATGATGGATCTCCACCAATACCATGTGAGATAATTCCATCTTCTAAATATGTAGAATAATCGAGTTCATTTCCGGTTGATTTAGTTAAATCTATTGGTGAATGATGAACATTAAATGTGATACTATCAGATTTTGTTGCATCATCACGACTTGTCGCTGTAATTGTTACTTCTTTATTCTCTGTAACATTTTCAAATTTTACAGTGCCATTTTTTACTGTAGCAACACTAGCATCAGATGTTGACCAATCAACTTTTAAACCAGTTTGACTGCCAGTAACGTTGTAACTAACGTTAGTTTTAGATCCGCCTAAAACATTTGTTGTGTCACATGAAACTTTAACAGATTCAACTGTAACTGGAATAGAAGAAGTTGTTTGATTATTACCAGTAGAACCTGATGGTTTATTACCACAACTTGCTATACCGAAGAGCATAATTGCGGATAAAACCAATAAAGGCAATTTCTTTTTCATTATTTTATTATCCTCCTTATAAATTACCTGATTTAACGATTTTTCATCATTTTGTTATTTTTAAATGGTGTAATCGCTTTCATCAACGTAATTTTAATATAGTAACTATCAACTTATCAACCATTAAAATTAATGTTATCCAACTTTAAAATCATTTCTAACTATTTACAACTTTAAATTAGAACAATTTACTCATAAAAATGCGTGAAATCAATGAAATATAAACTAATTTTTAAAAAGTTACGTTACTTTAAAAACATAAAAATTAAAAAAGCTGCCTACCAATTAATGGTAAAAAGCAGCTATCGTTTAATTTAATAATTATTTAATTTTAGCCATTGGAACGTTTTTCAAAATTAAATCTTTAAAGAAATTATATCCATCTTGATTTGGATGTAATCCATCTTGTTGATATAAGGCGTAATCATCACCATATTTTTCCATAACATCTAAATAATGTAAACGCTCATTATTCTCACAATATTTTTTCATAATCTCATTACTTTCAGAATGATTTTCCCATTGTGAAGCAAAAATATTTGAGCATCTAGTAATTGAAAAATAATAAATATTTGTATTTGGATAACACTCAAGATAATCTTGAATCAATAACTGAACATTACGAGCGCAAGTCTTGCCTCCTTCAGACATGTCATCAACATTATTAATACCAATATTCAAAACGATGTTCTTTGGTTCAACTTTAATTTCGGAATATATCTTGCTTTGAATACATCTCCAGTGATGGCTTGTTGCCATGTTAATACCAATGTTTAATGTATTATATTCTTTAAAGGCGTCAGAGAAACTTTCACTGATATTTGTTTTCTCAGCCCAGAATTGGAAAAATGAATCTCCAACGAATAAAGTTGTATCTTCATCAAGTTTATTCTTAACATTTGAGCATCTGCTCTTAGCTTGATTTGTAAACCAAGATGATTCACTATGATTTGCTACAAAATCATCATAGGCATAAACTCTAAATGTACCTTTTAAATGTTCACTTTTTGCAGTAACTTTAGTTCCGCCTGCACCAACAAAATATACCTTATCATCAACAATTTCACATACGCTTTCATCTTCAACTTCATAAGTAAATACTTCATCTTTGGCAATATCTGGTTTTGATAAAATAGGTCTAATCTTAATTCCATCAAAATCATTATCATGAACATATAATTGATCAAACTTCACTGTTCCAAAATAATCTTTTGGATAAGATGAAGTTGGTTGTTCGCCATTACCTGTACTCTGTATAGCAGTTGAATTTTCGGATGGATTATTATTTCCTGTTGTAATTTCATTATTACTACCGCATCCCATAAGAACCGATATTGTAACAAGTGACAAAAGACCTAAGATATATTTATTTCTTTTCATTTTTAAAATCTCCTTCTATATACTACTTATAGTATTTTTGAAGCAAATAAAAATCAATATCCAACTCTCCATTAAAAGTAATGTTCTTGACAGGTTCTTTTAACATCCAAGGATGATTATTGAAAAACTCCTTAACATCTAAATTAGGATTTCTTTCTTTAATTAAGCAAATGAATTTTTCATCATTTAAAGCTTCTTCAACCGGTGTGATTATACTAATTTCAGTTGGGTTTTCTTTTCTTTCTAAATGTGGAATTTGTTTATTTTCAACTAATATTTCACCATTAATACTTATATTATCGAAATAGATTATATCCCTAGTATTTTTAGAAACATAAACTTGATATTCGCCATTTTCAACTTTAAATAAATCAGATTCAACATCATAAACCGATAAGTCATCATAAGGAATTTTAATAGCTACCTTTTCACTAGAATTTCCTTTTATTAATATTTTTTCAATCGTTTTTAATTCCTTAATCGGTCTATATAGGTCAGAGTCTTTCTTTCCTATATAAATTTGAATAACCTCTTTACCATCTATATTCGATAAATTATGGATAGTTAATGAAACGTTTACATCTTTACCATCAAAACCAATCTTAAAATCATCATAGCTAAAAGTAGAATATGATAATCCTTCTCCAAATTCATAATTGATTAAAGATTTATTATCTAATTTATCATAGAAACGGTATCCAACATAAATATCATCATCGTAATAACTATAATAAACATTATTTTTTACTAGTTCTTTGTAAATAGGATTAACATCTAAAGAAGAAATCCATGTTTCTGGTAATCTACCTGAAGGATTATTATCTCCATAAATAGTGTTACGTAGTGCTTCATACATTCCTTCTCCAGAAAGATAACTAATTATAATTGAAGAAGCATGTTCTTTTAAAGAAGAAATATCTATGACTGAACCGGTAACAACTACGCTTGCATATTTAACATTATTTTCATTTAAAAAATCGAGCAATTGCAGTTGTTCATTGTGTAAAGAGATTCCACTTCGATCCCATCCTTCAGATTCATCAGATTCATATTGACCGACAAATACTAAAACTTGACTATAATGTTTTAATTTATCAAGTGAAGATTTTTCATCTAAAAGATATTTATTAATATCATATCCTTCAATGTAATCAAAAGGGATATTTTCCATCTTTAACGCATCTAAATAACTGATTGTTTGATGAGTTTTAACCCATGCACTTCCTCCTCCTACAAATCGAGGATGAGAAGCAAAATGACCAATTACTAATACTTTTTCATCTTTTTTAAAAGGCAAATAATTTTTTTTATTTTTCACTAAAACGAATGATTCTTCAGCAAGTTTTATCGCTTGTTCATGAATTAAGTCAAAATCATAAGTAATTGAATTCCGTTCCTTAAGAGCAAGCTTTTTAACATTATTAATTATTTCTAATCTTCTATTTAAAATATCATCATCATTGAAATCTATTCCATAAAATTGATCAATAAATTCTGGTGTTCTTCTAGAAATCGGCATTTCTATATCAAGTCCAGTTTTGATAGTTTTCCCTTTATGAACAACCGCTGTCCAATCACTAACAATCAAACCTTCAAATTTAAAATCATGTCGCAATTTCTTTTGAATCAAATATGGTGATTCATTAACATATACTCCATTAATTCTATTATAAGATGTCATTAACAAACTTGGAGAAGCATGTTCAATTGCGTAGGCAAAAGCCCGTAAATAAATTTCATTTAAAGCTCTTAAAGAAATCTCACTAGAATTAGTTAATCGATAAGCTTCTTGGTTGTTCGCCGCGTAATGCTTTATACAAGCCGCTCCTCCATTTTCTTCAATACCTAAAATATATTGGCTAGAAAGAATTCCAGTTAAAAATGGATCTTCACTAAAATATTCAAAATTTCTTCCACATAATGTATTCCTTTTAATGTTAATTCCAGGAGCAAGAATTACATCAACATTTTTACTTAGGCAATCTAATGCTAATAAACGGCCGTTTTCATAACAGACTTTTTTACTAAATGATGCCGCAAGTGCACTAGGTGATAATAAACATACCGTCTCTAAAACATCACCTTGTTTTTCAAAATCGTTATCAGCCGGCTTTCTTAAACCTAAAGGACCGTCATTTACAACTATTGGTCTAATGGTTTCATCATCGCACCCTATCTCCCAAGCATTAAGTCCCATAAAATAACGATAATTTCTTTTTCTATCTTTTATATCCATATACTTACCCTAAAATGAGTAATTATCTTATAAATAATTACACTTTTCCTTTCTTTTACAGATATTTTCATATTAACAAAGTAGCTTTTTATTGTACATATATACTTTAATTATTTTTCATAATAAAAATAAAAAAGGCACTTGAATAATCCTAATAAATGAATTATCAATTGCCCTTTAAAATAGTTACTTAAATAGTTAATCTTTAAATTAAAAACTTACAATATCTTAGATTGTCGATTTTCTTTTTTGGAAAGTAGATTCAAATTTATATTGCTTTTCTTCTAATGACTCATTCAATAAAGCAGTTAACATTAACATTGCTTTCTTTCCAACCTCGTACATATCAATGTGCATACAAGATATTTGTGGTCTTGTAATCGCTGCATACTTAGTACCAATAATTGATAAAACCTCAACATCTTCAGGGACTTTTAATCCGGAATCAATCGCAGCATTAGTAATCGCGGCCGCGAGTGAATCACGATACGCTAAGAAATAACCCTTTTTAGTATTTTTAAAGAATTCAAGGAAATCACTGTAAGTTCTATTATAAGAATCATCACATGACAATAATCCATAATTTCTATTTTCATCAACATGAACACTAATAAATGCTTTTTCAATTCTATCTAAAAGACGACCGCAGTTATGGGCATGTAAAAAATACATCTTTTTATCGCCATTTTTAAAATAATCTTGAATAATCGATTTAATCTTATGCTCATAACCAAAGCTTATTGATCCAACTTTTTCACCTATAATATTATTATTAACCGCAATTACAGGAACTGAATATGACAATATTTGATTAACATCATCAACATCTAATTCATCATCAAAGATAATTGCGCCATCAACATGTGAAGTAATAACTCTCTCTACAACCTCTAAAGCATCTGTTCTAGAATGTGAGGTAACAAATAAAGTTAAACTATATCCATATTCTTTTGCGGCATCAGTAATACCATTTAACATGTTTGAAATATATACATAATTTGCAGACGGAATAACAATTCCAATATTTGTAGATTTTGAAGTTGCTAAAGCTTGTGCAACTGCAGATGGTTTATATCCTAATCTAACAATAGTTTCTTCAACTTTTTTTCTAGTTTCTTCTGTGACATTACCTTTTTTATTAATGACACGTGACACTGTGGCAAGAGAGACACCGCTAGCTCTTGCTACTTCATAAATCGTAACTCTATCTTTTGTGTTTTTCATTTTTCTCTCCCCTTTTAAAAAAAAATATAAGCGCCTAGTCGCGCTTATAGATGAATGATGCTACTTTAAAAGTTCATTTTTTAAAGCTATAACGTGTGCTTTCATTTTGTTGAATGCTCGTTTTGCAGAAGGAGATAACGATTTAATATCAATCTCTCCTATTTCAACAAGAATCGTATCTGTTAAATCTCTAATATCATCGGTAATTTCACTTGCCGCATCTATGACATCTTCTTTTAAATTACGACTTTTACTCAACAGCACTTTTTTAGCCGCATGGATTTCTCGGTCAGCCTTATCGACCATCGAATTTGTTAAATCTTTAACACAAGGAATGGCTACTATTAAGGCCGCTCCGGTAATTACCCCGAAGCCAAAAGCCAACATTTTCATCCGCATTTAATACCCTCCTTTTTAATAAAAGTTTAGGTATCTACGCGACATCTTCATTTTAAATGAAAATATTTTCACTGTCAATGTTCGTTTTCACGTTTCTTTACAATCGCTTTCATTAATAATGACATATCTTTTGAACTCATCATCAAGAAAACGAGCTTTTCAGATGGGAAATTAAAGTTTTTAACTTCATTTACATCTTCTAAATAAAAGATCAATTTTTGATCACATAAAATACGACTATCGTGATACCTAGAATAAGATTCATAAAGTGGTAATACAAAACTTTGATCACCACATTTAAGAGATGTTATAAAGTCATCTTTAAACCTAATAAGACGACTATAGCGATCTGGTTTAAAGAAGACTATAACTTTACGACTAGGATACATCGCCCTAACTGAATTAATAGACGCTATTATTTCATTAGGATGGTGCGCATAATCATCAATAAACACATCATCGTTAATTATAGTTCGCACCATTCTTCTTTTTACACCGGTAAAATTTTCCAATTTTTTTATTGCCGTTTCTACATCATATCCTTGATAATCTAAAAAGCTTATTATTCCTAGTACATGCTCTAAATTATGCTTTCCATAAATCGGTAGGTTTAATTCTAAAGTCTTTTCTTTACATTTTATTAACGCATGCACTCCATCACTATTTTGAACGTAGTTAAGGCATACATAATCGGCATTTTTATCAAAACCATATGTTATCATATGAGGATGATTTATCTTATAAGAATCACTATAATTTATAAAAACAGCCTCTGCTTTATTAGCAAATTTATTAAATGATTCTATATATTGTTCTTCACTAAAAAAATAATCGACATGGTCGTAATCGATGTTAGTTATAATAATCGATTTAGGAGCGTATGCTAAAAAATGATCTTTATATTCGCACGCTTCAAAAATAAATAATTCAGAATCTTTATTTCCTTTTCCTGTTCCATCTCCTATTAAATAAGAAATAGAATGATTTTCTAAAGCTTTTGCTAACATTCCTGTAGTCGTAGTTTTACCATGAGTTCCACATATTGCAACACTATTCTTGTCTTTTATATATTTAGAGATAAAAGAATTATATTCATATACTTTATAATTATTAGCAATCAATTTTTCAATTATTGGACTTTTTATAAATTCATGTCCAAAAATATATATATATTCTTTTGAAAAATTATCATAGTTAAAAGAATGAATGAAAATATTTTTCATTTTCAATTCATTTTCAGTAAAAATATATTTATCTACATCTAATCCTTCTACATGATTTCCTTCATCTTTTAATATCGAAGCAAGCGCGGCATTCCCAACACCTTTTATCCCATAGATAAAATATTTCATCAAAATCACCCCTACATTATATGCACAATATTTCATATTATGTAATGGAGGATTATATTAATATTAATATTTATAATCATATTTTTTTTAACAATATTAAAACTAAGTTTTTTTTATAGATAAATTTACATCGATAAAATAATTTATTAAATCATTTTTCTAATTTTTTTATTTAATCTCTTCAAAATCACTAACGCCATGCTTACATAATGGACATATATAATCTTCAGGAAGTGAATCACCTTCATAAACAAAACCACATATTTTGCATACAAAGCCCTTTTTACCATCTGTCTTTGGTTTTGGTTTTACATTATCTTGATAATACTTATATGTCATTGTTTCACTATTATTAATAACCCTAGCCTCAGTAATCGAACAAATAAACATGCCATGGGTATTTAAATCAACATACTGTTCGACCTTTAAAGACATAAATGAATTGATATATCTTGATAAAAATACAAGTCCATTATCTGAACGTAGTACTTCTTCATTTTCAAACTTATTTGTATTTCTGCCACTACAAAAACCAAATTTTTCAAATATTGAAAATGGAGCATCAACAGATAGACAATTCACATTTAACAATCCGGTTTGATTAATAATATGATGTGAATAATTTTGTTTATTAATAATTACAGCAACTCGGTCAGGTGAATTTGTTACTTGTGTCACTGTATTGACGATTAAACCATTATCTTTTTTGCCATCATTACTTGTCACAACATATAAGCCATATCCGATATTAAATAAAGCAGACATATCATTTTTATTTGCAGTTGTATCTTGATGCGCTAAATACTCTTGACATAATTCGTTTGCGAGTAATTCTATTTCTTCAATATTAGAACTACTAACTCCAGACATAATCTTTATGTTATTTTCAACATAAGTCAAATTTTTAGATTTTTCTAGCATCCCTTTCATGACTTTTGTAGCCATTGGAGCCCAGCTGCCATTTTCAATAAATGCAACAACACGATTAGTAAAATTACGTTCAGTTAAATGGTTGATAAATTCTCTCATAAATGGAAATATGTCCGTATTATAGGTTGTGGTTGCTAAAACTAATTTACTATATCTAAACGCATCTTCTACCGCTTCTGACATATCGGTCCTTGCTAAATCATGAACCACGACATTAGGACAACCTTTTTCTTTTAATTTTTCTTCAAGTAATAAAACTGCTTTTTTAGTATTTCCATATACAGAAGTATAGGCGATAACAATACCCTCAGTTTCAACACTATAACTAGACCAAGTATTATATAAGCCAATATAGTATCCCAAATTTTCATTTAAAACCGGACCATGTAAAGGACAAATAATATTAATATCTAAAGTAGAAGCCTTCTTAAGCAATGATTGAACTTGAACTCCATACTTTCCAACAATTCCAATATAATATCTGCGAGCTTCACAAGCCCAATCTTCTTCAACGTCTAACGCACCGAATTTACCAAATCCATCAGCGGAAAAAAGAATTTTATCATAACAATCATATGTTACTATAACTTCTGGCCAGTGAACCATCGGTGCCCCAATAAACTTTAAAACATGTTTGCCTAAAGACAAGGTATCACCTTCAGAAACAACAATTTGATTATCTTTAAAATCCTCATCAAAAAAGTTTTTCATCATTGCAAATGCTTTGCTTGATGAAACAATTTTAGTATTTGGATATACTTTCATAAAATTCATAATATTCGCGGAATGATCTGGCTCCATATGTTGAATGATTAAATAATCTGGATATCTGTCTTTTAAAACATTTTGAATATTATCCAACCATTCATGAGTAAAATTAGCATCGACTGTATCCATTACCGCCACTTTCTCATCCATTATCACATATGAATTATACGCCATTCCATTTTTAACAACATATTGACCTTCAAATAAATCTATTTCATGATCATTTACACCTACATATTTTATATCTTCACTAATGTACATAATATATCCTCCCAACAATATAATTTTCGTGTTTATATTATCATATAAATTATTTTTTTCAATTAATATGCTTTGCTGTTTACATTATAATATTTATTATCTCTAAACAAAAAGCTATCAGCGACGATAGCTTTAAATATTTATTCATCTATATTTTCCACTGTATGCTCTTCTTTTTGATTTACTCTACTTCTTTCACGATATTCAGAAGGGGTAATTCCTAATGATGTTTGAAATAAATAAACTAATGAACGATAATCAGTGAGTCCAACTTGAATTGCTATTTCTTTAAAATACATATTTGTGGATGAAATTAATTCTTGTGCTTTTCTTAATCTTAGACGCGCAATATAATCTTTGATTGTAACGTTCATCTTCAATTTAAATAATCTTTCTAAATGATTTTTAGAATAGTTTGTATGATCAAGAATATCACGTAATTTTATTGGATTATTATAATTATTATTCAAATAATGTATAACACCTGCAAGTTCAGAATCAACATAATCAGATTGTACAACATTTGTCGCTTCGCAAATTGACATTAGTAATCCATAAATTTCGGCAGAAACTTTAAATTCATTTTTCTTTAAGTCTTCATTTAATAAATTAATTATATTTTTAATGTATGGTAAAACTTTATCTTGACTTAATCCATGATAGACATAACGATGTTTAGCATAAAATTTACTCACGATTTGTTGAATTAATTCATTATCATAAATATGAATAAAAGCAAATTTCCATGAGCAATTCTTTTTAGGTTTAATTATATGATGATAATAGTTTGGAACTAATAATAAATCACCTTTCTTTATCGAAAGTTCTAATCCATCCATGATAATTGTTCCTTCACCTTCTAAAGTATAAGAAACTAAATACTCCTTTGCATATTGCAATTCATTATAATAGTTTGAACCAATATTTTGAATTCCAACAATTTGAGCATATAACAAATAATTATAATTGGTAAAAGGAGCGTAATTATAAACTGTTTCAGAACCATCTAAAAAATCATCTCTATACAAAGAAAATATTGAATCCATACTCAAATTCACCCCTCTTATGTTTTTTTGTACAACTTAGTGTTTTTTTGCATACTGTTTTGGATAAAAAAGTCGCAAATCAATAATAGATTTGTTATTATTATAATAGAATAGTTGCTGAGGTAAATGCAATATCTAGCACTAAAAAATTCAAAAAAATGCGAGGATTAAAAAAATGAAAAATGCTAAATGTTATAAAAAAGACTACCCAAGGCCACAATTTGTACGTGATAATTGGCTCGATTTAAACGGAAAATGGGATTTTGCTTTCGATGATGAAAACAGAGGAATAAAAGAAAAATGGTTTAATAAACTCAATACAGATTTAACAATTAATGTTCCTTTTGCTTATCAAACAAAATTAAGTGGAATTAATGATCAAACCTATCATGAAGTCATTTGGTATGCAAAAAAACAACTTTTCAATAAAGCCGAAAATAACGAAAGAATCTATCTTAATTTTGAAGGTTCTGACTATGAAACCGATTTATGGGTCAATGGAATTTATATTGGAAAACACCTGGGTGGATACTGCCGATTCTCTTTTGATATAACCGATGCCATAGATGAAAAAGGAATGGGTTATATAGTCGTAAGAATTAAGGATGATAATAAATGTACTCGTCCACGCGGAAAACAAACTTGGCTCAAAGAGCCATTTGGATGTTGGTATACAGCGACAAGTGGAATTTGGAAATCTGTTTGGGCTGAAACAATTTCTTCAACCCATATTAATAGAATTAAGATGACACCTAATGCTTCTAATATGAACCTTGAATTTGAATATGAAATTTCATCATTAGTTAAAGGATGCTATTTACAAACTATTATTTCATATAACGACACTGTTATTTGTAATAATATGATGGAAGTTATTAGAGATAATCAATCCTATTCTATCGATTTAACAAATGATTTAGATGGCTTTAAAATTCACTGGTGGACACCAAATAATCCTCAATTCTATGACATTGAATTTATTTTGAAAGATGAAAATGGAAAAATCATAGATAAAGTTGGCTCATACTATGGATTTAGAATTTTTAAAGCCGAAGATCAACATTTAAAGCTTAATTTAAATCCTATTTATTTACGATTGACATTAGAACAAGGTTATTGGAGAGATTCCGGATTAACCTCACCTAGTGAAGAAGATTTATTAAAGCAATTAATACTCATTAAAGAATTAGGCTTTAATGGAGTTAGAATGCATCAAAAAATTGAAGATGAAAGATTTTATTACTATGCAGATATGCTTGGACTTTTAGTTTGGTGTGAACTTCCTTCAGGTTATGAATATCGCGATACTTCTATTGAATCAACAACAAAAGAATGGATGGAAGTCGTAAAACAAAATTATAATCACCCATCAATTATTGTTTGGGTACCTGTTAATGAATCATGGGGAGTCAATCAATTAACATCAAATAAATGTCAAGCTCACTTTACTGAAGCTTTATATTATTTAACCAAAGCTTATGATTCAATGCGCCCAGTCATTTCAAATGATGGATGGGAACATACAACAAGTGACATTATTACTTTACACAATTACACACAAAATCCTGATGAATTGAAAAAATTCTATAAAGATATTACCGCAATTTTTAGTGGCGCCGCCAACGGAGAATATTCTCAAACTAGAATTTCCTTTGTTGAAGGTTATCACTATAATGGTCAACCTATAATTATTGATGAATTTGCCGGAATTGGATTCCAAAATAATAACGATGAAGGATGGGGATATGGCGATAAAGTCCAATCTCAAAACGCTTATATTACTAGATTACATTCATTAATTAAATCTATTGTTGAAATGGAATATATTACTGGATTCTGTGTTACACAAACAACCGATGTGTATCAAGAAATAAATGGTTTATTAGACTTTGATCGTGTTGAAAAGGTTGATAAAGAATTATTAAGAAAGGCTATAACTCAATAATTATGCCTATGGATAAAGATGTAACTATTAATCTTCCTGTAACAAGAAGACAATTATTTAAATTTGCTTATCGTAGATATTTAGGTTTTTTAATTAAGCTTTCCTTACTTTTAAGTTTATTTGCTATCCCTTTGATGCTCGTCTATATTTTAAAAGGCTCAATTTCAGGACAAATATTAAATGAATTTACAAATGAAAATATAGTTAAGTATTTAAATACTGAAGTTTATACTGATTTATTATATATACCTTCCTTAGCAATTTTTTCATTAGGCCTAGCGGGTGCGTTTACTTTAATGAAACAATTTGTCTATCAAGAAGGATTTGTATTTTTAAAGTCTTTCTTTTTAGGAATCAAAAAAAATGGGAAGGAATTTGTACTAGTTACATTAATTTATAGTATTATTTTTTATTTAATAAACTTTTCAAAAAATTATTTTGCAATTATTGATATATCCTACTATGTAACAATGACAATTATTTCAGCAATTCTTATTTTAATATTACTTTGCTGTTCTTTATTTTCTTATACAATGATACCAATATACAAAAATAAAATAACTAGAACTATTAAGAATTCATTTTTCTTTACTACAAATCAAATGTATAAAATTATTGGTATAGCTTGTATTACCATTATTCCTCTTTTCATTATTCCTTATATAAATATATTCTTCGTTAAAGAAGTCGCCGCATTTATTCTTGGTATTACTCTGCTTATATATATGATTATTGGCTTAGCTCATAGTGTTTTAACAATAACCTTATATTGTCACCATGTCTATGATAAGCTTATTAATCAAGATAACTTCAAAGAGCTTTATCGGAAAGGACTTTATGATGAAAACGAACAATGATTATTTAGTGGTAAGCGATATTTCATTTTCTTATGATGACAAAGAAACAATTTTAGATAATATATCATTTTCACTTAATGAAGACGATATTTTAGTTATTTTAGGAGCATCAGGAGATGGAAAAACAACTTTATTGCGCATCATAAGTGGTTCACTTATAGAAAATACCGGTGACGTTTTTATCAAAGGAATATCTCAAAAGAAAATTGTTGCGCATAAAAGAAACATAGCCTACCTCTTTCAACAAGTTAATTTATATAACCACCTTTCAATCTATGAAAATTTAATGTTCGGATTTAAAAAACAAAAATTATCATTCGATGAAAAAGACATCCGTATTAAACAAATGTTAAAACGACTAAATCTAGTAAAATATGTTAATCTTAAAACAAAATATCTATCTTTAGGACAACAACAAAAAACCGCAATCGGAAAAGCTTTTTTATCTAATGCAGATTTATTTTTATTTGATGAACCATTTTCTTCATTAGATGAAATTAGTCGTCAAGAATTTTTAGAAATATTAAAAGAAGAAAAGAAAAATAATCATGTTCCTTTTATTTATGTAACTCATGATTATGAAGATGCTTATAAAATTGCTACAAAAGTTTTAATATTAAAAAAAGAAAAAATTCTTCAATTTGGGGATTTTAAAGAAGTAATTAATGATCCTCATTCAATTGGTGTTTTTGATTATATTGGTGAAAGAATTAATAAAATTTCTGCCTGCATTGAAAACAATCAAATTATTTTAGAAAATATCATTATTAATTCAAATATTAAAAGCTTATATGAAGGAAATATTATTTTAGCAATTCCACTTACATCATTTAAAATTACCAAAATAAAACAAGCTGATTCTTTTGTCGGACAATTTATTAGAAGCTATATAGATAAAAATGGTAATAATTATGTAGTTCTAAATTATCAAAATAACATTATCGAAATTCCATGTAATACTTTTCCTTTATACGATATAAATGAAGATGTGCATTTTGAAATTGAAATTGATAATTACTATGTTTTTTCACAAAAAAACGGCAATAGAATCTATTAAAAGTTATTTTTACTACAGTTTAATCTGTAGTTTTTTTTAACAATTTTATATTTTCTATAAAAAATAACTTACAATACTAAATAAAAATTATTTAAATTTATATTTTCCTTTACCAAATCCTTTAACCTCTTTAATAAGAGAGTTTTGTTTTAATATTTTAATATAATATGTTGCTGTATTTTTGCTAATTTTTAATAATTTTTGCACATCATAATTTCCAAATATTTCGTTTTCAAAGTGTCTATAAATCTTTTTTAAAATATACTTAGTATCCATTTTTATATCAAGTTT
>CAZDEE010000010.1:55395-56746 GCA_964504595.1 uncultured Staphylococcaceae bacterium
ACCAATTCCCAATTCTTCGGCACCAATTCCCAATTTCTCTTTCACTATCATCGGATTTATTGTTTCATAATTTATTTTATTTATATAAATAGTTAATTTTGTCATATCAGGATTAAAATTATCATTTAATATTGGAACAGGATACTCTTCATCTTTTGCAGATTTTAATATTAATGGAAATCCACTTCCTGCACGTTCACCAACATTAACATAGGAAAAAATATTAAGAATTATTCGATTTCTTGCTTTAGATATTCCACCTTGAATTATTTGTTTTAAAGGAATAGCTAAAACGCCTGGATTTATAAAAATGAGTTTATCATAGTATTGTTTTATTACAAGTCCTAATTCTCCATGATAATCAGCATTACATAATGTATTACATAGTGCTTCACGAATTGCTTTTTTCATTAAAGATGAATCATCGCGAAATATTCCATTCATTTTAAAAGGAACTGGTATATCTTCTATCAATTTATAAATAACTCGGAAATAAAAATCATAAAGATTACCACTCCAATCTCCATTAGTGGATGTTATTCTAAATGACCATCTCATATCATCACCATTTAAATTTCTATGATCTTGATAATCTAAAAAATAATTAGGGTAAACACTAGTAATATCGTAAAAATTACCAAACATTAATAATCCAGCTTTTGTAGGATGTGCCTTACCATTTATATCATACTTTGCTGCACCTATATGGATTAAAAAACTTTCATCATCTTCTTTTACGAAAGGATGCCCTTCACTATGACATTGCTTATAAGTCATTCTATATTTTTCTAAAGTATCCTTATTAATAACCCATAAATTCATTTCTTCTATTATTTGATTATCATTAGAACTTTCTTCTTGATCGCGAAGCATTGCTTGTATTTCTAATTTAGTACATTTATAATCACCTTCATGATTTCTACGATATGAGAATAGCAAATTATTATTTATATATACCGGTTTAAAAGCCTTATCTGCGCAAGGAACATTAATAACAATTATATAATCATTGTTAATTTGATAAACTTGAACATCCTTATCAGATAGTAAATTAACACTTACCTTAGTTTGATTATTAATAGTATCCCAAAACGCTTTTAATATATTATCAGCTTGATTTTTAGATAACCCACAAGTATATAGCTCATTATATTTATTTTCTCCAACTCCTAATAAAATTATTCCTCCATAAGAATTACAAAAGGCACTATATGTTTCCCATATCGATCCAGGTATTCCTTGAAGAGCTTTTTTAACTTCAAGTTGATTGCTTTCCCTAATTTTTATAAATTGTGTAAAATCAAACATAGTATTATCCTCCATAATAATAATTTAAGGTTTTAAAATTTAA
>CAZDEE010000011.1:0-48361 GCA_964504595.1 uncultured Staphylococcaceae bacterium
TTTTCAAAACTATTTAATTTTCCGAAATTTTATAGTGTTAAATCCTAAAAACGGGTCTCCGTCTTTAAAAGTATTAATGACACAATCGGCTACTTGACCCGGAAAATGATCGGCCACTCTTTTTGCAAGTTTTTCTTCAGGATGAAGAATAAATATTCTAAATTTTTCCATTGATTTTGCTCCTTCATTGAGCATTATAACATAAACTTACATGTTTAACATAAAATAATTGACTATTTTTAATTAATATGTTAAATTAATAAAGCAATTTACGTTAGGATGTGATAATATAGTGAGGGAAAAAGTTATTTTAGTTTGCACTGAATGTCTTTCCAGAAATTATTCTACTACAAGACGTAAAGGTGATTCGACTACAAGGTTGACATTGAAAAAATTTTGTCCAAAATGTAATGCTAAGACATTGCATAAGGAAAGCAAATAGGAGGATCTTAAAATGCATAAGATTAAAAAGTATTTTAAAGGCGTTGTTAAAGAAGGAAAAAGAGTTCGTTGGCCAAAGAAACATGAATTATGGTCATCGATTGCAGTTGTTGTTTGCGTAACAGTTTTTGCTGCTTTATGCTTAGCGGCTTCTGATGCTTTAACTGCAAAATTATTAGGACAATTAGAAGATGCCTTCTCATCATTAAGAGGTTAATAGAATGGAAAATATTGCAGAAAAATCATGGTATGTTGTTAATACTTATTCTGGCCATGAAAGAAAAGTTGCGGACAATTTGGAACGAAGAAAAGTTTCTATGAACTTAGAAGATTATATTTTTCGTATCATCGTCGCTGAACAAGAAGAACAAGTTTTAAAAGATGGAATTCCAACAGGAAAAGTCAAAATTAAAAATCTTTATCCTGGGTATGTCTTTATTGAAATGTTTATGACAGATGAAGCATGGTACATGGTTAGAAATACTCCAGGTGTTACCGGATTCGTCGGATCTTCAGGTGGTGGTGCAAAACCATTCCCAGTTCCACGTGAAGAAATTGAACCTGTATTAAAGAGAATGGGCGTTGTTGATGATGCTATGTATTCTCGTTATGAAATTGGTGATTTTGTCAAAATTCTTCGTGGACCTCTTGAAGGTAGTGAAGGAAGAATTGAAAGCATTGATTCTGAAACCGGTATGGTTCAAGTTGGTACGGTCTTCTTTGGAAGAGCGACAACAGTCGAAGTTGAATTCTCAGAAATTGAAAAAATCTAAATTAAGTTTATTGCCACTTTTGAAAAAAAAGTGGTTTTTTCTTATTGACAACATGAATAGATATTCATATACTATATATGAACAATCATTCATATAGGAGGAAGACTTATGCCAAAAAAAGATATATGTGATCATAATCATGAAAAAGTAGGATTTGCAAATATACCTGAAGAAGATATCTTAGATAAAATGACGATAATGCTTAAAATCGCTGGCGATAAAACAAGATTAAAAATTTTGTACTCCTTAGTTGCTGGGGCAAAATGTGTATGTGAAATACAAGAAGATATTGAAGTTTCACAGTCTTTAGTTTCTCATCAATTGAAAATTTTAAGAGATAATTATTTAGTAAAAACTCAGAAAGTTGGAAATCGAGTTTTATATTCATTAAGTGATAGTCATGTTGTAGCTTTATTAAGCTTAGTTCATGAACATGCAACAGAGGAGTAATTGATATGAGAAAGATATTTATTATTGAAGGGTTAGATTGTCCTAATTGCGCGAAAATGGTTGAAAATCATTTAAATACACGAAAAGAAATTGAAAAGGCAACAATTGATTTCATGGGTGGTAAATTATTCGTGGTATTCAAAGATGAGATTAGTATTGAAGAGCTAGAAAAAACTATTGCTGAAGTTGAAGATGGAGTATCTTTAAAAAACATTGATGATGAATCTAAAAATCATAAGAATACTCATAACTATATTAGTTCTTTAGAAAAAACAATTTTAAGATTAGTTTTTTCAAGTATAATTTTAGCTTTTGCCTATTTTTGGGATTTAAGTAATACAACTCGATTAATTTTATATGTAGTTTCATATTTAATCGCCGGATATGATGTTTTATTAAAAATGATTAAAGGAATATTTAAAAAAGAAATATTTACGGAATTTACTTTGATGAGTGTAGCGACTATTGGAGCCTTAATTTTAGGAGAGTATCTTGAAGCGGTTGCTATTATGATTCTTTATCAAATTGGTGAATTGTTACAAGATGCAGCAGTTGATAAATCAAGAAAAATGATTAAAGATACAATTGATTTAAGGCCACAAAAAGCATCACTTGTTAAAGAAAATGGTTCTTTAATAAGTGTTGAAGCAACATCATTAGAAGTTGGAAATATTATTGATATTAAAGTTGGTGAAAAAATACCTACAGATTCAATTTTGATAAATGGAGAAGGAACAATTGATGTTTCAAGTTTAACAGGTGAATCTTTACCAGTAAAAGTTAACATAAATGATGAATTATTATCAGGAACAACATTGGTGTCGGGTCATTTAACCGCAAAAGTGATAAAGAAATATAAAGATTCAACTGCAAGCAAAATATTAGAATTGATTGAAACAAATGGAGAAAAGAAATCAAAAGCAGAAAAATTTGTTACAAAATTTGCTAGCGTTTATACTCCTATTGTATTCTTATTTGCTTTCATTATTGGGATTATAATTCCTTTAATTAATGGTAAATGGGATGAATATGTTTATAAAGCATTAGTATTGCTTGTCACATCTTGTCCGTGCTCAATTATCATTTCGGTCCCACTTGCATATTTTGTTGGAATGGGAGAGCTTGCTTCTGCTGGAGTTATTGTTAAAGGGGCAAATTATTTAGATGTTTTAAAAGATACAAAATCAATAGTTACTGATAAAACAGGGACTTTAACTAAAGGTAAATTTAATGTTGTAAAATTTGAAACTAAAATTGATGAAAAAGAATTTATTAAATGTGTCGTTCATGCAGAAAGCATTTCAAATCATCCTTTTGCTTTTTCAATAATTAATTATTTTAATAAACCGATTGATCATTATTTAATTAGTGAAAAAGAAGAAATTCCTGGATTAGGTGTTAAGGTTACATATGATGGGAAAAAAGTTGCTGTCGGAGGCTCTAAATTAGTAAAAACGGCAACAAAGATTAAAATAAATGCCGCTTCTGTTGTCTATGTAGAAATAGATGATGAATATGTAGGTTATATAGTTTTAAAAGATGAAATTAAGGATACATCATATAATTTTATGGAAGAAGCTCATAAGAATAATTATGTAGTTTCGATGCTTACAGGTGATACAAAAGATTATGCTATGGAAGTTGCAAATGAACTAAATATCGATGAAGTTTACGCAGAATTATTGCCAGTTGAAAAAGTACAAACACTTGAAAGCATATTAGAAGATAAAGAAAGAAAAAATGTTATTTATATAGGAGATGGAATTAATGATGCACCAAGTTTAGCAAGAGCGGATGTAGGTATTGCAATGGGTGCAATTGGTAGTGATTCTGCAATAGAAACAGCAGATGTTGTAATTATGAGTGATAATTTAATGAATGTTATTACCGCGATTGATGCCTCTAAGAAAACTTATCATACTAGTATATTTAATATAATTTTCTCTGTGGGCTTTAAGTTGTTAGTTTATATATTGACATTATTAAATTATTCTTCAATGTGGATTGCTTTAATAGCGGATGTTGGAGTAACTTTACTTTTAGTTTTAAATTCATTAAGACTTAAGAAAAGAATTAAAAAGTAAAAAAATTGATATATATTTAGAGTGAACTTATTTGAGATGAGTTCACTTTTTTAATTAATTAAAATCTTAAAATATTGGATGAAAAATGATTGACAATTAAAATCACGAATGATAATATCTAACTCAGTTAGCAATTTAAGAAGGTGAGCATTATGACAAAGGAAGAAATTGAAGTTTTAATGGAAGATTTTATTAAATCTAGACCACTTCTTTTATTAAAAGAGATTGATCACACTAACGCAGGAATAGGTTTGGTTTTAAAATTATTAGATGAATCCATTGGTGGAAGATTAACAGCAGGTGAAATATCTGAAGCTATGGAAGTAAGTACCGCTAGAGTTGCTGTTATTTTAAAGAAAATGGTTGCCAAAGGATTTATTAATAAAGAATCAGATAAAAATGATGCTCGTGTAACAATCGTTTGCCTTTCAGATGAAGGAAGACAAAAAATTAATGAAATAAAAGAAAAAAATATTAATCGAATGACGATGCTAATAGAAGAATATGGTGAAGAAAAGTTTAGACAATTTGTTGCTTTGTCTTATGAACTTAAAGAAAAGATGGAAAAGGTATTTTCTTTTAAACAGAACTTTTAAAAATAAGTAAGGGGCTATTGTCCCTATTACTTTTAAATAAATAGCTAACCAAGTTAGCGAATGAAAGAAAGGAGATTTAAAAATGTTTAAATTATTAAAAAAATTAAAACCTATCGATTGGCTCTTTGTAGTTATTTCAATAGGATTCATTGTTTTACAAGTGTGGCTTGATGTTACTATGCCAACATATATGAGCAAAATTACCATTCTTGTACAAACAGCGGGAAGTGAAATGTCTGAAATATTAAAAGCGGGAGGAATGATGCTCTTATGTGCATTGGGTAGCGTTTGTGCTTCGATAGTAACCGCAATATTTACAGCGCGTATTGGAAGCGATTTAGGATGGGCTATTCGTGGTAGCTTATTTAAAAAAGTACAAACTTTTTCAATGGAGGAAATCGGAGATTTCTCCACTGCTAGTTTAATAACTCGTTCTACAAATGATATTCAACAGGTATTAATGTTTATTGTAATGGGATTACAAATGCTTATTAAAGCCCCTATTACTGCAATTTGGGCAATTTATAAAATTGCAGACAAAGAATGGGAATGGTCTTTAGCAACAGTTATAGGTGTTATTGTTGTACTAGTCACAGTTGGAATTTGTCTTTCATTTGCTTTTCCAAAAATCCGCAAAATGCAAAAATTAACAGATGACTTAAATCGTGTTACTAGAGAGAATTTAAATGGTTTAAATGTTATTAGAGCTTATAACGCTGAAGAATATCAAGAAAGAAAATTTGAGAAAGCAAACGATACATTAACTAGAACTCAATTATTTTCTCAACATGCAATGTCATTTATGATGCCGACAATGCAACTTATTATGAGTGGATTATCTCTTTCTATTTATTGGATAGGAGCGGTCATATTAAGTAATACAGATCAAATTGGAAATCGAATTAATATTTTTGCAGATATGACAGTCTTTAGTACATATGGTACGCAAATAATCATGTCATTTATGATGTTGGTAATGATTTTTATGATGATGCCACGTGCACTTGTAGCAAGTAAACGTATTAATGAGGTCTTAGATAAAAAATTATCAATAAAAAATGGAACAGTTAAAGAAGGTAAAGATGGGGTTGAAGGAGAAGTAGTTTTTGATCACGTATTTTTCCGTTATGAAGATGGAGATGAATATGTTCTTCATGATATTTCCTTTACTGCTAAAAAAGGCGAAACTGTTGCATTTATTGGGGCTACAGGATGTGGAAAAAGTACGGCAATTAATTTAATTCCGCGTTTTTATGACGCTAGTGAAGGAAGGGTTATTGTCGATGGTATTGATGTCAAAGAATACGATGAACATGTTTTAAGAAATAAAGTTGCGTACGTTTCTCAAAAAGCAATTTTATTCTCAGGTACTATTAGTTCTAATATTACATTTGGAGATAATGGACAAGATGAAATTACTTCAGATGGAATAAAAAGAGCTATAGAAATTGCACAAGCAAAGGATTTTGTTGAAGGTATGGAAGATTCATATGATGGTTATGTTGCTCAAGGAGGAACCAATTTCTCAGGAGGACAAAAACAACGATTATCGATTGCTAGAGCAATTGCAAGAAATGCAGAAATCATTATTTTTGACGATTCTTTTTCTGCATTAGATTATAAAACTGATAAGATACTTAGAAAAACATTAGATAAAGAATTTAAAGGAGTAACGAGATTGATTGTAGCGCAACGTATAGGAACAATCCGCGATGCAGATAAGATAATTGTATTAGATGAAGGTCGCATGGTTGGCATTGGAACTCATGAAGAACTAATGAAGACATGTGAAACATATAAGCAAATTGCCTTATCGCAACTTTCAAAGGAGGAACTTGCATAATGGAAAAACAAGAATATAAATTAGGACAAGCAAAAGTTAAAAGAGCTCCAGGCGGACCTATGAATAGAATGAGAAGAGGAGAGAAGGCAAAAGATTTAGTTGGAACGTGGAAAAAATTACTTGCTTACTGTGGAAAATATTTGCCTTTAATTTTAATTGCTATCATATGTGCGATTGGAGGAACAATATTAACTATTTTAGGTCCAGATAAATTATCTGATTTAACAACGCATATTCAAAATGCTTTTATTAGAGGAACTGAAGATAATAAAGAAGCGTTGGATGCTATATTTAAAATAGGAATTACATTAGTGATATTTTATTTATCGAGTTGGCTATTATCAGTAGTACAAAACTATTTAATGGCCACAGTAACGCAAAAAATTTCAAAAAATATGCGTGGAGACATTTCAAGGAAGATTAATAGATTACCTATGTCTTTTTATAATCGGACTTCGGTAGGGGATGTATTGTCTAGAGTTACTAACGATGTCGATACAATTAGTCAGTCATTTAATCAAACAATCGGTTCATTAATTTCCCAAATAGTGTTATTTGCCGGTAGTTTAATTATGATGATTGTTACTAACTGGACAATGGCTTTAACTGCGATTGTATCAACTATTTTAGGCTTTGTATTAATGTTATCTATTATGGGAAAAAGCCAAAAGTATTTTAATCGTAATCAAAGTGATTTAGGCTTACTTAATGGTCATATAGAAGAAATGTATGCTGGTCATACAATTATTAAAGCGTATAATGGAGAAGAACAAGTAATTAATGAATTCGATGAACTTAATGCAAATTTAAGGGATAGTGGATTTAAAGCTCACTCTTTCTCTGGACTTATGATGCCACTTATGTCTTTTATTGGTAATTTTGCTTATGTAGCGGTTTGTATCGTCGGAGCGGTTTTGACAATGAAAGGTGTAATTGATTTTCCAGTTATTGTAGCGTTTATTCTTTATGTTCGTTATTTTACTCAACCTCTTTCTCAAATCGCGCAATCGATGCAATCTTTGCAATCAGCAGCGGCTGCAGGAGAACGTGTTTTTGAATTTCTTGAAGAAAGAGAAATGGAAGATGAAAGTTATAAAACAAAGACTCTCGGAAATATTAAAGGTGAAGTTGAATTTGAACACGTTAAATTTGGCTATGAAGACTCGAATAAAATAGTAATTAAAGATTTCTCAGCAATAGCAAAACCTGGACAAAAAATTGCAATTGTTGGACCAACGGGTGCTGGAAAAACAACGATGGTCAATTTGTTGATGAGATTCCATGAAATACTAGATGGTAATATTTATATTGATGGTGTATCTACTAAAGAAGTAACTCGTAAAGATGTTCACAATCAATTCTGTATGGTTTTACAAGATACTTGGTTATTTGAAGGAACAATTAAAGAAAATCTAGTTTATTCAACCGAAAATGTTGAAGATGAACAAATTATAGAAGCTTGTAAAGCAGTCGGATTACACCATTTTATTAAAACATTGCCGAAAGGATATGATACATTACTATCTGATCAATTAAATTTATCACAAGGACAAAAGCAACAAATGACAATTGCTAGAGCGATGATTGCTAATAAACCGATGCTTATTCTTGATGAAGCAACAAGTTCGGTAGATACTAGAACCGAATTAAAAATTCAAGAGGCTATGGATCAATTGATGAAAGGAAGAACTTCATTTGTAATTGCACATCGACTTTCAACAATTAAAAATTCTAATCTTATTCTTGTTATGAAAGAAGGAGATATTATCGAAAGTGGAACTCATGAGGAATTATTAGCAAAAGGTGGCTTCTATGCAGAATTATATAATTCTCAATTTGATGAAGAAAATGCATAAATAAATATTAAAATAGCTGTTAATAATCTAAGTAAAATTGGATTAGAAACAGCTTTTTTATTGTAAAAAAAGAGAGCAGCGGGCTCTCTTAATGAAGTTAGTTATTGATTTCTTTATTGAATTTTTCAATATCTTTTGTTTTACCGACAATGAATATGATGTCGCCTGGCTCAATATTATCTGTAGCTTTAGGAGCAAAAGTTTTATTTTTTCGATTAATTAGAATAATATTGACATTAAATACATTCCTTGGATTTAATGAAGCGATTGTTTGTGGTCTAAAATTTTTGCTAATTGAAATTTGAACAACAGAGAAATTGTTTCCTAAAGAATAATAATCTGCGAATGATTCATTTTGTAAACGATTGGCAAGACCGACACCCGCCATTCGTTGAGGAGCAACTACTTCATCAGCGCCTAATTTTTTTAATATAGGAGCGTAATATTCATTATCCACTCTAACAGTTAAGTGTTTGATTCCCATTTCTACAAGAATAACGGTTGTTAAAATAGATGCTTGAATATTGTTTCCGTAAGCAATAATTGCGTGATCTACACTTTTAATATCAAGTTCTTTTAAAGCTTTTTCATCTGTAGCGTCGGCGATAAATACTGTTGGAATAAAAGCAGATGCTTTTTTTACTCTTTCTTCATCGATGTCAATTGCCATGACATCTGCATCGTGACGTGCGAGCTCTTCAACAAGAGATAAACCAAATTGACCTAATCCAAATACTGCAAATGTTTTTTTCATATGTTAATTCCTCCTAACCAACGACAACATTTTCTTCAATATATTTTACACGTTGAGCGTCATCTTTTTTTAATGAATTTGAGAAGACACTTACAACTGTCATTGGACCAACGCGTCCAAAGAACATTAAGAAACATAAAACAACTTCACTACCTGGTGATAGAATAGGGGTTAATGATTGTGAATAACCTACCGTTCCAAGTGCAGAGAAACACTCAAATAATATTTTTCGAGCGTCATCTTCAACCGTAGCATCATTCGTTTTTTCAATAAGAATAATTGTTAAAAATCCAGTTATTAAGACAATCATAGCGATAAATATTAAAGACATTGCTTTCATGATTGAATCTTGAGAAATATATCTTTTAAATGCAATAGTTTTTTTGCCTCTAATGAAAGAAAAAATAGCTAATAAAATAACGAATAAAGTTGTTGTTTTAACTCCTCCACCAGTTGAAAGAGGAGAGGCACCAAAGAACATTAGGATTTCCATAATAAATTCCCCAGGGAGAGATAATCTATTCATATCGTAGGAAGCAAATCCAGCGGTTCTTGCTGAAACACTTTGAAATAAAGCTTCTAAGAAAGTCATTCCGTTTGATACTTCAAAGATAAATAATGCGATTGTTCCAAAGATAATTAAACACGCTGTTGTAATAAGAACTATTTTTGTAAAGCATGACCATTTTTTTGGTTTGTTTTTAACCAAATCATCTATTACCGGGAAACCTAATCCACCAATGATGATTAAGACCATGGTGATGATATTGAAATATACATCGCTAGATAAACTAGTTATTGACGAATCTCCTAATAAGTCAAATCCAGCATTATTGAATGCAGAAACCGTGTGAAATACTGATAAATACAATCCTTTTCCTAAACCATAATCAGGAACAAAATGAATTGCGCTCAATATAATTCCGATTCCTTCAATGATGAAAGTATATTTAATTGCGGTTTTGACAAAGTTAATAACGCCATCAAATTTTGCGACATTAAGTGCTTCTTTTAGCATAAATCGATCTACTGCGCCGATTTTAATTCCTAAAATTGAAATAACAAATGTGAAAATTGTTATAAAACCAAGTCCTCCAATTTGCACTAATAGAAGCAATGTAATTTGACCAAACGCTGTCAGCTCGGCAACTAAGCTTGGATAAGGAGTTAATCCTGTAACACAAACTCCAGATGTTGAAAGTAAAAGAGCGTCCCAATAATTTCCCCAATTATTACTTCGATGACTGAATGGTAGAACAAGTAAAAAAGAGCCGATGAAGATAACTGATGCAAAGCTCAATAAAACTAATGAGTATGGCGATATTTTCAATTTCCTCATATTGACTCCTCCTTGTAAAGCCATAAGACAAAATCAAATCAATTGTAATACAAAACAATGTCTTTGTCTATTAGAACAAATACAATTTTGCCTTCTTAGAAAAAACTTTTTTTAAAAAAACTTGTTTTTATTTTTCGTTTATAGTAAACTATCAAAGCGTAATGCCCTCGTGCGCAATGCGCGTGTATATAGGGCTTGCCGAAATTAGGTATGTGGAAGGATGAAGCGATTTATCCATTAAACCACAACACGGACTCAAATACTTGAAAGAAGGAGGAATGTCACGTGAGTAAAAAGATCGCAAAAGTCGTTAAATTGGAACTTGTTGGCGGTGAAGCCAAACCAGGACCAAAACTAGCATCTGCTGGTATTGTTATGCCAAAATTCTGTACAGACTTTAACGCTAAAACTGCCGACCGTCGTGGAGAAATCGTCCCAGTAATTATTACTGCTTACGAAGACAAATCATTTGATTTCGTCATCAAAACTTCACCAGTTGCAGGTTTATTATTAAAAGCTGCTGGAGTTTCAAAAGGATCTAGTAATTCAAAAACCACTAAAGTTGGTCATATCAGCAAAGATGAACTTCGTAAAATTGCTGAATACAAAATGCCAGATCTCAACTGCAACGATGTCGAAGCTGCAATGAGAATTATTGCTGGTACTGCTCGTAATATGGGCATCGTTATCGACGACTAATAAACACGTGGGAGGGAAAAACCCGTTAGGACCACCAAGGAGGAAAATATGAAGAAAGGTAAAAAGTATCAAGCAGCCGCTAAATTGGTAGATACAAATAAATTCTATACAATTGCTGAAGCTTGCGAGCTTGTCAAACAAACATCCACTGTTAAATTCGATGCAACAATCGGTGTTTCATTTAGATTAAATGTTGATCCAAGACAAGCTGATCAACAAATTCGTGGTACATTAATTCTTCCGCACGGAAACGGAAAGACAAAGAGAGTACTTGCAATTACAAATAAAATTGAAGAAGCAAAAGCTGCTGGCGCTGATTTCGTTGGCGGAAAAGAAATGCTTGAAAAAATTCAAAAAGAAAACTGGTTTGATTTCGATGTTATCGTTGCAACACCAGATATGATGGGTGAACTTGGTAAAATGGGTCGTCTTTTAGGACCTAAAGGCTTAATGCCAAACCCAAAAACTGGTACTGTCGCGGTTGATATCGCAAAAGCTATTAGCGAAATCAAAGCTGGTAAAGTTGAGTATCGTGTCGATAAAGAAGGAAACATTCATGTAGCAATTGCTCGTGTTTCTTTTGATACCGATAAGATTATTGATAACCTCACTGCAATTTGTGACACAATTGTTAAAGTTAGACCATCTGCAGTTAAAGGTACTTATATCAAGAACGCTGTTATCCATACGACCATGGGACCAGCTATTAAAATCACATTTGAAGGTCGTTAATTAAGGAAAGCATTCAATATACCACAGACAGCAACGGCCAAGGGGCTTAATAATGTTGCCGAGGTAGCGAATAATAGAAAAAGAATTATTCCCCCATTAATTTGGGTTAAACTTCATTGTATATTGAAGCCTCAATAAAAAATTTTAAATAGGAGGTGTAAATGATGAATCAAGATGTCTTAAAAAATAAGCAAGAAGTCGTTGCAACAGTTGCTGATAAACTTCAAAAATCTGGTTCTTTAACCATCGTTGAATATCATGGCTTAACAGTTGCAGAAACAACCGCACTTCGTCGTTCATTACGCGCTGAATCTGCTGAAATGACAGTTTATAAAAACTCATTAGTAGAACGTGCCGCTAACGAACTCGGATATGAAGGTTTAAATGAATTCTTAGCTGGACCTAACGCATTTGTCTTCTCAGAAGATGCAGTTGCAGGACCAAAAATTATTGCTAAAGCAGCAAAGAAAAATGAACATCTCGTCATCAAAGGCGGAGTCGTTGACGGTAAAGTATTAACCGCAGACGAAATGAAAGTCATCGCAACCTTACCAGGACGTGACGGACTTATCTCCATGTTCTTATCGTGCTTACAAGCACCTGTTCGCAAATTTGCTTGCGCTATTCAAGCTATTGCGGATAAACAAAATTAATTTTCTTATAGGAGGATACAACAATGGCAAAATTATCAAATGCAGAAATTATTGCATCAATTAAAGAAATGAGCATTCTTGAACTTCACGAATTAGTGAAGGCTATCGAAGAAGAATTTGGCGTTACAGCAGCCGCACCAGTTGCAGCAGCCGCAGCACCAGCCGAAGAAGAAGCAGCAAAAGGACCAACCGAAGTTAACTTAATCTTAAAGAGCTTTGGTACCGCTAAAGTTGCAGTTATTAAAGCAGTCGTCGCAATTACCGGACTTGGCTTAATGGATGCTAAGAAACTCGTTGATGCTGCTCCATCAACCATTAAAGAAAAAATCTCACCAGTCGAAGCAGAAGAACACAAAAAGGCTCTTGTTGCTGCCGGTGCTGAAGTCGAAATTAAATAATTCGGCTAAATTTAATTGTTTTGAAACCTGCTTTTTTTAGGGCGGGTTTTTGTCGCATTTAAGGGGAGGAATGAAAGTGCCACAATATTTCGACAATGTTCCTGAACTTAGTTCGAAAAAAAGGACTATTTCATTCTTTATTAAGGAAAAAGAAATTTCTTTTATAAGCGACATTGGTGTCTTTTCAAAAGATAAAGTGGATGAGGGGACGATAGCGCTTTTGAAAGTGCTATTGTCTCGTCCGCTTTTTGGAAAGATTTTGGATTTAGGCTCAGGATATGGAGCATTAGGATTAACTCTAGCTTTATTTAATTCTGATTGCCAATTTGTGCTTGCGGATGTAAACGAGCGAGCCCTCGCCCTTGCCAAAGAAAATCAAAAAAGGCTCCACCTCGAAAATGTTACTTGTGTAATCAGTAATATTTACGAAAATATAAATGAATTATTCCATTCAATTGTTATAAACCCACCTATTCGTGCGGGTAAAAAGGTTATTTATCCGATGTTTGAAGGTGCATATGAACATTTGATTGATGACGGTTCACTTTTTATCGTCATCCGTAAATCTCATGGTGCCCATTCTGCAGAAGCGTTTATAAAAAATGTTTTTGGAAATTGTTCCTTATTAAAAAAGGAAAAAGGGTACTACATTTATGAAGCGAAAAAAGTGACAAATAAAAATGATGAAAGAGGTGCTATACATTAATGATTAGAAAACCACTTAATAACAATCGTATTGACTATTCAAAAATCAGCGGAACATTACCACTTCCTAATTTAGTGGAAATTCAAACTGAATCTTTCCGTTGGTTTATCGAAAAGGGAATTGATGAAGTTTTACATGACGTCTTCCCAATTTCAAACTACAGTGAAACATTACAAATTGAATATGTTAGCTGTCGTTTTGATACTCCAAAATACAATTATTTAGAATGTAAAGAACGTGACACTACCTACAGTGCTCCTCTTCGGGTTACCCTTCGTTTATGTTTTATGGAAACAGGCGAAATTAAAGAATCTGAAGTATTTATGGGTGATTTCCCACTTATGACTGATAGTGGAACATTCATTATTAATGGAGCGGAACGTGTTATCGTTTCACAATTAGTTCGTTCCCCAGGCGCATATATGTCCAAAATTATGGATAAGTCTGGAAAATATCTTTATGAAGGCGATTTAATTCCAACAAGAGGAACTTGGTTACAATTCGAATCTGACCAAAAAGATCTTCTTTCTGTTCGTATTGACCGTCAACGTAAAATGAACGCAACTGTTCTTTTAAAAGCTTTAGGTTTGGAAAATGACGCGGAAATCGAAGAATTATTCGGTGTTCGCGATAACTTACACGGCACACTTGAAAAAGATATAGAAATTAATAGTGCTCAAAAAGCATTATTTGAAATTTTCCGTAAATTAAAACCAGGAGAACCTGTTACTGAAGATGGATCTGCAAACTATTTAGTACAAAAGTTCTTTGATCATAAACGCTATGACCTTGGTAGAGCTGGCCGTTATAAATATGCAGAAAAATTAGGTATTTACAATCGTTTGGTTAACACTATTTTAGCGGAACATCTTATTTCCGCTGAAGGAGAAGTTGTTTATCCAAAAGGTACGTTATTAACAAAAGAAATGGTTGATGATTTAAAAGAACAACATTTCTTTGAAAAAGGCGCTCATACAAGAGAAGTATCTGTAAATACTCGTTTAGATACTAACAATATTGTCAATTTCATCCATGTTTATACAGATGAAACCATGAGTGTTGTCGCTCCTATTGTTGGTACAGATTTAAATTTAACCACTGCATGTGTTACTATTCCTGATATTTATGCTTTATTCTCATATTTCATGAATATTATGGATGGAATTGGAAGCACTGATGATATTGACCATCTTGGAAATCGTCGTGTTCGTTGCGTTGGTGAATTAATTGAAAACCAATTCCGTATTGGACTTTCAAAAATGGCTAAAGCGGTTAGAGAAAAAATGTCTATTACCGATTTATCTAGTGTAACTCCACAATCTCTTATTAATATTCGTCCATTAACTGCGGCAATTAAAGAGTTCTTTGCAACATCACAATTATCACAATTTATGGATCAAACAAACCCACTTGCAGAATTAACAAATAAACGTCGTTTATCTGCTTTAGGTCCAGGTGGTTTAACAAGAGATCGTGCTTCATTCGAAGTACGTGACGTTCACTATTCTCATTATGGTCGTATTTGTCCTATTGAAACTCCAGAAGGTCAAAACATTGGTTTAATTAATAACTTAGCTTCTTATGCTAAGGTTAATTCTTTTGGATTTATTGAAACTCCATATCGTATCGTCGATCCAGTTACAAGAAGAGTATTAGATGATGCTGTTTATTTATCCGCAGATGATGAAAGAACACATACTATCGCTCAAGCTAATGTCAAGATTGATGAAAATGGTGAAATATTAGATGAACGTATCATTTCTCGTAGAGATGGAGAAAACGTTGTCGCAACAAAAGAAGAAATCGAATATATTGACGTTTCTCCAAAACAAATTGTTTCTATTGCTTCAGCTTGTATTCCATTCCTTGAAAACGATGATACAACTCGTGCTTTGATGGGTGCTAACATGCAACGTCAAGCGTTACCTCTTTTAAAACCACATGCCCCATTTGTTGGAACAGGTATGGAACATGTTATTGCGCGTGATTCCGGAAGTGCTGTTGTTTCTAAACATAATGGTATTGTTAAATATGTAGACTCCAAAAAAATCATTATAGTTGATGAAAATGGAGAAGAATTTGAATATCGTTTACAAAAATTTGGACGTAGTAACCAAGGTACTTGTATTAACCAAACACCAATTGTAAAAGTTGGTCAAGAAGTTAAAGTTAAGGATGTTATTGCTGATGGTCCAGCAATGGATCAAGGTGATTTAGCATTAGGACAAAATGTCACTATTGCCTTCATGACTTGGAATGGATATAACTACGAAGATGCAGTTATTATGTCTGAAAGACTTGTTAAAGAAGATGTTTATACAACAATTCATATTGAAGAGTATGAATTAGAATGTCGTGTTACTAAACTCGGTGAAGAAGAAATTACTCGTGATGTTCCAAACATTAACGAAGATGCTAAGGCATTCCTTGATGATCGCGGTATTATTATTCCAGGTGCCGAAGTTAAAGAAGGCGATATTTTAGTTGGTAAGGTTACTCCAAAAGGACAAACAGAACCAACTCCAGAAGAAAAATTATTAATGGCTATTTTTGCAGAAAAAACCAAAGATGGAAAAGACAGTTCACTTCGTGTTCCACATGGTGGTGCCGGTATTGTCTTAGATGTTAAGATTTTCTCTCGTAAAAATGGTGATGAATTACCTCCAGGTGTAAATGAAGTTGTACGTGTTTATATCGTTCAAAAGAGAAAAATATCTGAAGGTGATAAGATGTCAGGACGTCATGGTAATAAGGGTGTTATTTCCCGTATATTACCAATTGAAGATATGCCATTCTTACCAGATGGTACCCCAGTTGATATTATGTTAAATCCTCTTGGTGTTCCTTCTCGTATGAATATTGGACAAATTTTGGAAATTCATTTAGGTATGGCTTGTAAAAAGTTAGGCTTAAAGATTGCAACACCTGTATTTGATGGTATGACAAATGAAGAAATATATGAATTGATGGATCGCGCTGGTATGGCTAAAGATGGAAAGACAATTCTCTATGATGGAAGAACCGGTGATCGTTTCGATGAACGTATTTCTGTTGGTGTTATGTATATGATTAAACTTGTTCACATGGTTGATGATAAATTACATGCACGTGCAACAGGACCATATTCACTTGTTACTCAACAACCATTAGGTGGTAAAGCCCAAAATGGTGGACAAAGATTTGGTGAAATGGAAGTTTGGGCTCTTGAAGCTTATGGAGCTGCACACATTTTACAAGAAATCTTAACTATTAAATCAGATGATCGTGTCGGCCGTAAAAAGACTTATGAAGCGATTATTAAGCAACATGATATTCCAAAATCTGGTATTCCAGAAGCATTCTTAGTTTTACAAAAAGAATTACAAGGTTTAGCTATCGATGTTCGTTTATTAGATCAAAATGGCGAAGAAATCGATGCGACCGCGATTTCAAAACAAAATGAAGCGGAAGAAAGAAAAATTTCATCTTCAATCCGTGAAATTACTAGTGAATATATTGTTGAAGATACAAGCGATTTGCTTGATGATGATGAATAGGAGGAGAGAGATATATGTTTGATGTTAAACGTTTAGCGGCAATTCAAGTAGGTCTTGCTTCTCCAGAACAAATTCGTTCATGGTCTCATGGTGAGGTTAAAAAACCTGAGACCATCAACTATCGTTCTCAAAAGCCAGAACCAGATGGTCTTTGTTGTGAAAGAATATTTGGTCCTGCGAAAGATTTTGAATGTCACTGTGGTAAATATAAGAAAATTCGCTTTCAAGGTATCACATGTGAAAAATGTGGTGTTGAAGTTATTTCCAAGGAAGTCCGTCGTGAAAGAATGGGACATATTGAACTTGCTTCTCCATGTACACATATTTGGTATTTAAAAGGTATTCCTTCAAGAATTGGATTGATTTTAGCTATTCCACCAAAACAACTTGAAGAAGTAGTTTATTTTGCAGCACATATTTGTTTAAATCCAGGAACTTCTACAGTTCTTCAATATCGTGGATTTTTAGATGAAAAAACAGCACGTCAAGAATTTATTGCGGCAATTAGAGAGTTCCAACCTCAAATTCCACAAGATTCCTATGATTATTCCCGCTGTGAAGAGTATATTTCGAAGATGGAAAGACCAAGTGAAACCTTTGATTTCTACACAATTTCATCATTCATTTCAAAATACACCGGTGCTGAATTTGGCGAAGGTGCAGAAGCAATTAAACGATTATTGCAAGAAGTTGATTTAGATAAAGAATTAGCAGATCTTACAACAGAATTAAAAGGAATTCAAGGTAAAAAGAACCAAAGAAGAATTCAATTAATTAAGCGTTTAGAAGCTATTAATGCTTTCCGTTTAAGTAACAATAAACCTGAATGGATGGTCTTAGATGTAATTCCTGTTATTCCACCAGATTTACGTCCGATGCTTCCTCTTGATGGAGGCCGTTTCGCTACTGCTGATTTAAATGATCTCTATCGTCGTGTTATTACTCGTAATGCACGTTTAAAGAAATTAATTGATATGAATGCTCCATCAGTTATCTTGATGAATGAAAAACGTATGCTTCAAGAAGCTGTTGATGCATTAATTGATAATGGTCGTCGTAATAAACCTGTTCAAGGAGCAGGCGGAAGACCACTTAAATCATTATCTAGTGCCTTAAAAGGTAAACAAGGACGTTTCCGTCAAAACTTACTTGGTAAACGTGTTGACTATTCCGGTCGTTCTGTTATTGCAGTTGGACCAGATTTAAAGATGTATCAATGTGGTTTACCACGTGAAATGGCAATTCAATTATTACGTCCTTACATTGCTTCTTTATTAATTAAAAGAGGCTTTGCAACCGCACATAAACAAGCGGATAAAATAATTGATCGTTATGAAGAATGTGTTTTCGATATTGTCGAAGAAATTATCGGACAACACCCAGTGTTATTAAACCGTGCTCCTACATTACATAGATTAGGTATTCAAGCATTCCAACCAAAGCTTGTTGATGGAAGAGCAATCCGTTTACACCCACTTGTTTGTACCGGATTTAACGCTGACTTCGACGGTGACCAAATGGCGGTTCACGTTCCACTTTCTAAAGCTGCTCAAGAAGAAGCATTACATTTGATGCTTGCTTCAAATAATATCTTAGGTCCAAAAGATGGAAAACCAATCGTTACTCCATCTCAAGACATGGTCTTAGGTAACTATTATTTAACTCTTGAATCTAATAAAAATGATTTCTTAGCTAAAGCAGAAGAATGTCGTGGACGTGAAGACTTTGAAGAAGCAGAACGTTATGAAATGTATGCTGCTAGTGAAGGAAAAGTATTCCGTAACAGAGATGAAGTTATGTTAGCTTATCAAACAAAGCAAATACATTTGCATAACCGTATTGCTATTCCAGGTCATGCTTTAGGTAAAACTAAATTTACTGATGAAATGAACAACAGCTATTTAATTACAACTGTTGGTAAAGTTATTTTCAATAGTATTTATCCTAATGATTTCCCATATTTAAATGATATAAGTAAAGAAAATCTTTTAGGTGATTTAGATAGATTCTTTGTTCCAAAAGGTACAAATATTCGTGAATATATCAGCAATCTCCCTATTCTTGAACCATTTGGTAAAAAACAATTAGGATTAATCATTAATGAAATATTCCGTCGTTATGGAACAAGTAAGACTTCTGTAGTACTTGATAAAATGAAAGATCAAGGTTTTGCTTATTCTACAATCGCTGGTATTACTGTTTCTATCGCTGATATGACAATCATCGAAGGAAAAGAAGAATTAATTGCTGAAGGTGATCGCAAAGTCGATGAAATTAATAAGCTTTATCGTAAAGGTTTATTAACAGATAAAGAACGTTATGAACACGTTGTTGCCGTTTGGGGTGATCGTGAAACAGGCGTTTTAAAACAAGTTGAAAAATTATTAAAAGTTAAGATGGCTAAAGAGACAAGAAATCCAATGTTTATGATGAGTGCTTCCGGTGCTCGTGGTAATACATCGAACTTCTTACAATTAGTTGGTATGCGTGGCTTGATGGCTAAGCCAACAGGTGAGCCAATTGAATTACCAATTAAGTCCTGTTTCCGTCAAGGTATGAACGTTAGTGAATTCTTTATTGCTACTCACGGTGCCCGTAAGGGTGGTGCGGATACAGCCTTAAAGACCGCTGACTCAGGATATTTAACAAGACGTTTAGTTGACATTTCTCAAGACGTTATCGTTCGTGAAGAGGATTGTCATACTGACCATGGATTTGTGGTTTCAGAAATTCGTGACACATCACAAGATGCAGTTATCGTTCCATTATTTGATCGCTTGGTTGGTCGTTACACAGTTCGCGATATTATTAATCCAACAACTGGTGAAGTAATTGTTCCAGGTAATTATTTAATGAGTGAAGATGATGCAAAACGTATTATTGATGCTGGTATTACACATGTTGAAATTCGTTCATTATTTGGTTGTGAAACTAAAGATGGTGTTTGTAAACATTGTTATGGACGTAACTTAGCGACTGGTGAATTAGTACAACTTGGTGAAGCAGTTGGTATTATGGCTGCTCAATCAATCGGTGAACCTGGTACACAATTAACCATGAGAACATTCCATACCGGTGGTGTTGCTGGTGGCGATATTACAATGGGTCTTCCACGTGTTCAAGAGTTATTTGAAGCTCGTATTCCAAAAGGTGAAGCTGTTATTTCTGAAATTACTGGTGAAATTGATTCAATTACAGAAAATGGCGGACGTTATACCGTTGTAGTTAAAAATGATTTAGATACAAAAGAATATATTACCAATTTTGGTGCTCGTTTAAGAGTTAAAGTTGGTCAACATATTAAAAATGGTGAAAAGATTACCGAAGGAACAATTTCTCCTAAGAAATTACTTGAAGTTTCTGATGTTACAGAAGTTCAAAAGTATATCTTAAAAGAAGTTCAAAAAGTTTATCGTTCACAAGGTATTGCTATTTCCGATAAGCATATTGAAGTTATTGTTAAACAAATGCTTCGTAAATTTGCTATTGTTGATGGCGGAGATACTCCTTTACTTCCAGGTACTCGTGTTGATGTTGTTGAATTTACAAATCAAAACGAAAAAGCACTTCTTGAAGGTAAAAGACCTGCAGTTGCTCGTCCATTAGTATTAGGTATTACTAAGGCAGCATTAGAAACTGAATCATTCTTATCTGCGGCATCATTCCAAGAAACCACACGTGTCTTAACAGATGCAGCAATTAGAGGTAAAACTGATGTTTTACACGGTTTAAAGGAAAATGTCATTACTGGTAAATTAATTCCAGCAGGAACTGGTTTAAGAGATCCAGAGACTGAAGAGGAAATCTTAGAATCCTTCGATGTCGAGGAAACAATGAACGCAGTTAAAAATCAATATATAGAAAATTAATATTAAGGGGCTAGATTATCTAGCCTCTTTTATAAAAAATGTAATAATTATTAAAACAGATGTATTCTGATATATTTTAGAATTTTATATTTAGATGTGTAAAAAATAATTATGGCATTTATATTATATCAATGATATAATATTTGAAACTATATTCGTTATGAAATAGTGGACAAATTTAGAGATTAAAAGGAGGATGTTTCAATGAAAAAAATAAATTTTTTATTTTCTGCAGCAATGTTAATTACTGTTTTAGTTGGATGTGGCGGTAATAATAATCCAACAAATACACCAAGTACTCAACCTTCAAGTACAACACAACCAGGAACAACAAATACTGTAAAAAACTGGCCAGAAGGTTTTATACAAGATAGTGGTGTTGGCGGAAAAAATTATAAGCAAGTTAATTCTCAAGAAATGAGTGTTTTACTCTCTGATGAATTAGAGCAAGAAGGTACAATCTGTTTAAGCTCAACAGGTACACAAAATATTTTAGTTATTCCAGTTGAATTCTCTGACTATACTGCAGATTCAATTCCTGTTGGCAGAGATCAAGCTTTACAAGATATTCACTATGCATTTAATGGTAAAAGTGAAGAAACTGGTTGGGAATCATTAAGTAGCTTCTATGAAAAATCAAGTTATGGTAATTTAAAATTAAATTGTTTTGTTACTTCCGAATGGTATATGTGTGATAAATCTGTTAAGGAATTACTTGAATATTGGAAAGATCTTTCATGGAGCCAAGGTGGTAATAATGGTTATAATTCATCATGGTATTGGTTAAGAGGTGCAGTTGAATGGTATCGTGAAAATTGGGAAGAAAAAGGATGGCCTGATATAGCAAACTTCGATCAAGATAAAGATGGAAGATTAGATGGTGTTTGGCTTGTTAATAGTGCGGCTATTATGGCTCAAAACTCACATGATTTCTGGGCTTATACATATTGGGATTATAACAACCCATATGTTAATAGTAATAATGGAAATTACAATCCAGATCACCCAGTAGCACATGCTTATGTAAGTGCGGGTTATAACTTCTTATTAAATGGTGGTTATGCTGACGCAAATGGTACAAAGTTAATGGACTGTCATACTGTAATTCATGAAACAGGACACTTATTAGGCCTTCCAGATTACTATACTTATGATGATGGTAAATGGGGCCCAGCTGGTGGATGCGACATGATGGATAATAACGTTGGAGACCATAATGCTTTCTCAAAAATTCTTTATGGTTGGACTTCACCTTATATTGTTGAAGGTGATGCCGAAATTACAATTCGTCCATTTGAATCAAGTGGAGATTGTATTATTGTAAAGAATGATTGGAACGGACATGGATTTGATGAATATTTAATCTTAGAATATTATACACCTACCGGTTTAAATGAATTGGATTCAAAATCACAATATATGGGTTCTTATCCAAAATTACCAACCGCAAGTGGAATTAAGATTTATCATGTTGATGCTCGTTTAGCGGTATTTGATGTTAATAAACAAAATAACTCAAATAATACCCCTGCTGATGCATTTATTAGATATACTGATGAAATCGGACCATCTGTGGAAAATGGTAAAAAAGTTGCAACTACAATGGCACACTCAAATACAAGCTCAAGAAGTGTTAATAAAGCGTATTATTTACTCCATTTATTAGAAGCAACAGGACGTAATTCATTTAAAGATGGCGGTAAATTTATGTCTAACTCAACTTTATTCAAAGCTGGTTCATATTTTGGATATAAGATTTTTGAAGGATTTGGATTTAATGATGGTAGTTCATTAGATTACGTTATCAATGTTAAATCCATTACCGAAGATGGCGCAACAATCGTCTTTAACGCCAAAAAGTAATTTGATTTGAAAAGTCACTTTTAAAGTGACTTTTTTTGTATTCTTATATAAATAGATGTTATAATTTTATAAAAGGAAGAAGGAGGAAAAAAGATGAAAAAAATATTGTTATTTATTTTCATGTTTTTTATTGTAATTAATATTACGTCTTGTATTAATTTTTCAGAGCCTTCACTTCCTTTAGAAACTCATATTGATTATGAAGGCGAAGGGTATTATCGAAAAAAAGATTATACTGAAAGCTATGAAAATATATATCATCAAGAACCAAAATGCTTGGATTATTCAATATATAAAGATATTTATTATAGATATCATTATCTTAATTCCCAAGGAAATCAAAAAATACTTGTAATTCCGGTTGAGTTTAGCGATTTTCCTTCTTCAAAATTAAAAGGTGGAGAGGAAGGTTCACTTAAATATATAGAAAAAGCTTTTTTTGGAAAATCTAAAGATACTTTTTTTGAATCAGTATCAAGTTATTATTATAAATCAAGTTATGGACATTTAACTCTTGAAGGAAAGGTTTCTGCATGGTTTAAAACTAATAAAACTGTTGAGGAAATGAAAAAAGAATCTGTGTACAGTATTAAAAGTCAACATGTTTTGCAAGAGGCGATTAAATGGTATAACGATAATTATGATGATATAGAAGATTTTGATCAAGATAAAGATGGTTATATTGATGCTGTATGGCTTATTTATAGTGCACCTCAAGTTAATGGTGATGATTTTCTATGGGCTCATACATATAGTGATTATTCTCATAATTATAGTTTTACTCCAATGGCGTCAGTATATTCTTGGGCTAGCTATAATTTCTTGTTTTATCAAAAGACTTCAGTTCCAGAAACTCATGTTTTAATTCATGAAACGGGACATTTGTTTGGATTGAAAGATTATTATTCTACTGATAATAGTGATAAATACGCTCCAACAGCATATTTTGATATGATGGACACTAATATTGGAGATCATAATGCTTTTTCAAAAATGCTTTTAAATTGGACAACTCCTTATGTTGTTACCGATGAATGTGAAATTACAATTAATTCATTTACTGAATCTGGAGAATGTATATTGATTTCTCCTTCATGGAATGGAAATCCAATGGATGAATATTTATTGTTAGAGTACTATACACCTACATTTCTTCAAAAAGCCGATTCAAAAACTAATTGGGAATATAAAAATTTATCTTCTAGTGGATTAAGAGTATATCACGTTGATGCTAGAATAGGTTATGTTACTAATTTTGGTAGTCGAATGGCGGGATATTTAGGTGTGGATGAGGTTGAGGATATTCATTTATATCATTTGGATTTTGCAAATACAAATACAACTTCTAGTACTATGCATAATAATGGAAAACCAAATTATTTATTAAAATTATTAAGAGCAAATAATTATGAAAAAGAGGGAGCTCCTGCAGATAATGATTTGCTGTTTAAAGTTGGTGATAATTTTAGTGATAGAATTAACTTTAGTGAAAATCCATTCACTTTTAATTCTTTTGATACGATACCTTTTACTTTTGAAATAACTAAAATGACAAGTAAAAATATTACAATTAAGTTTATAAAGAGTAAATAACAATGTTGTTTAATTATTATTATTTATATATTTTTATACGTTATTGAAATAGATATATACATTTGCTATCCTTTTTTTATGGATGATATGAATTATTGTGAATAAAGATGCTCAAAATTTTATTTATATTTATGATTTAAAGCTGATTAGTAAAACATTATTTTATGGAAAAATAAAAAATTACGAAGTTAACTTATATTTTTCTTTGTTTGATGCGAAATCACCATTACGTTTATCGTTTACATGTATTTTAGATAATTTAACAAAAGAAATACTTAGTAATTATATTTCTAATTGTAAAAATAAGATGACTCATATTGAGTTTAATTCTTTTGGATTTGTTATTTTGACTAATGGATTTACTGTAAAAAAAGCAATTAATGATCTTTATAAAGTTATCGATGATGTTGTTGCTATATTGATAGAAAATAAAGTACCTGGCATTGGATATTGTCCTTTTACATCTATTGAAATTAATGATGAAAACAGTTGTTATATTAATAAAGATGGTTATAAATTAAGAGTTAGCAATGGATATGCAGAAACTTATAAAAATAACGTTAAAGAAGCCAAAAGCAATTTAGATGCGCAGCCGAAAAATTATTTAAAAGGCTTTTATGGAGCATTAATTGGAGCTTTAGCAGGCGCGATATTATCAGTTGTTTTAGCGTTATTAGGATTAGTATCTGCATGGTGTTCCATTATTGCGGTTTTCCTAAGTTATTTTCTTTATAAAAAGTTTGGCGGTAAATCTGATTACATGATGATTATAATTATCGCTCTTACCACAATTTCGATGATGCTTTTATCAATGTTTATAGTTTATATTATAAATGCGGACACAATTATGACTAATTCACCAGGATTTACTGAAAGTGGCTTTGAAGCATTTAATTATTTAATGAATTATGATCATCCAATAACTGAAAATTCAACGATGACATTTAAAAATCAATTTACATACGATATGGTATTAACTGGTGTATATTCACTTCTTGGAACTGCGGTTGCTTCTATTGATGTTATACGCCGTATGAGAAGTGAAAGATTAAGATAAATAGAAAATAAATACTAATTTTATAAAAATAGAATAGAATTGATAGTTTTATATAAAATGTTAAGACTCTTTAAAATCTAGGGTGGTGCATCCTTATAGGACATCACCTTTTTTTAAAGAGCCTTTTTAAATTGAAATAATTATGCATATATTTTGATTCAAGTTTTATAATTTGAAGAATTTTTTTAAGATGTTTTGTTTTTATATCTTTAAGTTAAAATTGAAAAATTATAAAAATATTGCCATTTTAAATTGAAAATATTATAATACTTACATAAGTGATTTGGTTTTTCAAATATTTTTTTAAGCGCAATGAAAGCGCTAACACGAAGAAACAAATCACTATAATTTTTTCATTAACGGAGGAAATAAAAATGAAAAAAATTAAAAGTATTTTGGTAGCCTCAGCATCAATGTTGATGGGTGTTGCTATCTTAGCAGGTTGTGGTGGAAAAACAAAATCAGAAACCGAAAGAATTGTTGAAGAAGCATCGAAAATGACATATGCTGAATTAGTCGAAAAAGCCAAAGAAGAAATTGGAGATAATACTCTTCAAACTTATGGTAATTCATCTCAATTAGCGAAAGCATTAGAAGCTTTTACAGAATCAACAGGTATTAAAACTAATAATACCAAAAAGGGTGATGCAGAAACCTATACAGAATTAGGACAAGCGTTTGCATCGAATAAATATGTTGCTGATATGGTATTATTACAAGATGGAAACAAATTGCAAAATGAAATGCTTAATTATGACTATCTTGTAAATTATGTTCCAAACGATCATAAAGCAAATATTGCTAAAGATGACCAAGATCCATTAGCTGCTGTATATCTTAATAAAGTATTTATGTATAACAATACTAATTATGATGGATTAAATGCTGATACAGCCGTTGCAAATTCATTAAATAATTATTTAACAAATGTATGGCAATTAGCGGGCACATCCGCAGATGAAGGACACATTCATAATACTTCATTTAAAACACCTTCAAATGAAAATGTTAATATGAACTTCCTTGTTATGTTAACATCAAAAGAATGGGTTGCAAAATTAGAAGCAGCTTATAAAGCGTTCTATGGTAAAGACTATGTTAAAGAAGATAAATATGAGAATATCGGTTATAAATGGATTGCTGAATTCTTAACAAATAGCCAAGCTCACGATTCCGATGGTACTGCGTGTAAAAATGTTGCTAAAGGTATTGGCGGTTCTATGGCTTTAGTTAATTTAAATAAAAACAAAGATTGTAACGAAGAAGGCGTTGCTAAACAAGATAAAAATAATTTGACATATCCAGCAATGGAAGAAGGAGATAATTTATTAGGTTTTGGTGGCTTCTGCTATAAAATGTATGCTTTAGTTGCTGATAATGCTAAATATCCATATACTGCATGTGCATTTATTAATTACTTATTATCCGCAGAAGGATTTGGAGCTGCATGGGGTGCAAAAGATGGTTATTATTCCGCAAACTCAACAGCGGCTATCGCTTCTACTGATAGAGAATTATCATGGTGGAAAGAACGTTTAGTTATTGAAGATCCAGAATATGTTGCTTCCAACTATCGTGATGTTTATCAATTTGTCCAACAATACGAAGGAAAATAATTAATTATTAGATTTAGTGGTGTTGTGGTAGAAAAATATCATAACACCATTTTTTTAGGAAGGAGATTATTGAATGGATAATTCTATAACACAAGAACAAACCTTTACTCCTTTTCAAAAAAAGATGAATAGCATAAAGACTTATTTTTCAAAGCCAGCAAATATAATCTTAGTTGTATTTACTATAATTTTAACAATTATGGTTATTTGCCCTTTGGTATATTTATTGCTTAATACTTTTTTGGTTCATAGAGGAGAATCTTCGCTTGGTAGGGTTAATACTTTAACATTACAACACTGGACTGATGTTTTATTTACAAAGAAAAATCATTATGCTCGAAGTGTTTTTTGGAAGCCGTTAGGTAATTCGATATTAATGTCAATTGTTTCATGTTTAATTGCAGTTACAATTGGAGGAGGAATTGCATTTCTAATTACTCGTACTGACTTCCCGGCGAAAAAATTTATTTCATTAGTATTTGTATTTCCGTATATTATGCCTTCATGGTCTATTGCGATGTTCTGGGAAAATTTCTTTAAAAATACAATACACCTAGAAGCAACGCAGGCTCAAACAGGATTGCTTCAAGCCCTTACGGGAATAGGAACTCCAGCATCATTAGTTTATGGCTTTTGGCCAATAGCTATTTGCTTAGGAATCCACTATGCTCCATTTGCTTATATTCTAATTGGTGGAATTTTAAGAAATATGGATGCTAATTTAGAAGAAGCGGCAACGATTTTAAAAACATCTCGTTTTAAGATTTTAAGAAGAATCACTTTACCAATTGTTATGCCGGCTTTATTATCGACAGTTTTATTAGTGTTTGCTAGCTCAATTAGTAGTTATACAGTTCCAATGTTTTTAGGAAAAGATGGGTTTATGACTATTTCTTTAAAAATGAAATCGTTATTTAATTCTTCTTCTTCTGTAGGGCAAGGATATGTAGTCGCAACAATATTAATGTTGTTTAGTATTGGTATTATGATGGCTAATCAAAAGGTTACTAATAGTAGAAGATCGTTTACAACCGTAACAGGGAAGTCATCGCAAGTATCATTAATTAAAATGAAAAAATCAATTAAAATCATCATTACAACAATAGTGGTTGCGTATACAGTGTTTTTTGCAATAGTCCCACTTATTTCTTTTGCGCTAGAATCATTCCTTGAAACCTCTGGTGACTATTCAACGTTTACAACTTATTATTGGACAACTAAAGAAGAGACTAATCAATATATTAGTAATTCTGTAGGTATTTTACATAATAAGGAAATATGGTCAGCATATAAAAATTCATTATTGGTTTCATTGATAGTTGCTTTATTTGCTGGAACCTTTGGAATTTTAATAGGTTATGCAGTTGCTAAAAACAAAAGAAGTAAATTGGCTAATTTTGTAAGTAATGTTTCATTCTTGCCATACTTGATTCCGGCGATGTCATTTTCAACTGTTTATTTAGCGGTATCTAGTTCAAGTATGTTTTCATTCTTATATCGCTCGATTCCTTTATTAATTATAGTTGGTTCAATTAAATTTTTACCATTTGCTACAAGATCGGCGACAAATGCAATGCTTCAATTGTCTAATGAGATTGAAGAAGCGGCAATTATAGTTGATGTTCCTTGGTGGAAGCGAATGCTTAAAGTTATAGCGCCGATTCAAAAAACGAGCTTTATTTCTGGTTACTTATTGCCATTTATTTCGTGTATGAGAGAATTATCGTTATTTGTTTTATTGACTAGTTCAGGAACTATTTTAACAGCAGTATTACAAAACTATGAAACGTATGATTCAATTCAAATTAGTAATGGTATCAATTTAATTATTATTGTTACAGTTCTTGTGATTAATTTAATTACAAATAAATTGACAGGTGCTTCAATTGATAAAGGTGTAGGAGGTTAAGATTATGCCAGAGATTATTTTAAAAAATATAACAAAAAGATGGGGAAACTTTGTTGCTGTTGATAATTTAAATATGGTTATTGACGATCATGCTTTTGTTACTTTGCTTGGTCCATCAGGATGTGGTAAAACAACGACATTGAGAATGATTGCTGGACTTGAAACTCCAACATCAGGGAAAATAATTATTGATGGTGTAACTGTATTTGATTCTGAAAAAGGAATAAATATTTCACCAGCAAAAAGAAATGTAGGATTTTTATTCCAAAATTATGCTTTATGGCCACATATGACAGTTTATCAAAATATTGCTTTTGGACTTGAAAATTTAAAATGGCCAAAAGACAAGATTAAAGAAAGAGTTGATGAACTTTTAAAATTATTGAAAATCGAAGAATTTGTTGGTCGTTATCCAAGTGAATTATCAGGGGGACAACAACAACGTGTAGCAATTGCTAGAACTTTAGCGCCACGACCATCAGTTTTATTTATGGATGAACCATTAAGTAACTTAGATGCTAAATTAAGGTTAGAAATGAGAACTGAGTTAAAAAGATTACATATTGAAACTAATTCTACATTTGTATATGTTACTCATGATCAATTAGAAGCTATGACTCTTGCAACAGAAGTATGTTTGATGGAGAAAGGTGTTGTTCAACAATATGCACCTCCACTTGAAGTTTATGCAAAACCTGCAAATATTTTTGTCGCAGATTTTGTTGGAAATCCTACGATGAATTTTATTGAAGCAAAAATTGAAAATAGAATTGACGAAAATAATTTATTGTTATCAGTAGATGGAATTACTCTTCATTATACTTCTTTGACTCCGATAAATGTTACGGGTGATAAAGTTGTTTTAGGTATTAGACCAGAATTTATTGAAATCACACAAAAAGATGGTATTGATACTAAAGTTTATTCTTCTTTACCAGCAGGTATGGAAACCACAATTAAGGTGAAATTGAATGATGCGATTATTACACTTGTAGAATTTGGTATTATTGATTATAAGGTTGATTCTGATGTTAAGATTGTATTTAAAGGAAACAATATTATCCTTTTTGATAAAGAAACAACATTACAATTAGCTATGGGGTCATTATCGATTAAATAATTAAAACAAAAAGGAATGCATAAGACGGCATTCCTTTTAACTTTTTATTCACTGTATACGCTACTGGTTGGGATAAGTTTTGATTTAATTAATAAATCGTGGAAAGTTGATTTATCTTTTGTTAAGGAAATAGTTACTAAAGTTATTAAGACTAGGAAAATTTCTCCAATGATACTTAATAATAAGTATACTGATAGGAACTCGACAATAAAAATCATAAAGAATCTTAATGTTATTTTATTTTTTGAAAGAATAACATTATTTTTATCAACACAGGCAGCTTTAAATAATAACATTCCAAGAGTTTGTTTCTTAGAATTTAAAAATGGAATAATTAATTGAAAAAATAACAAAGAAATAAAAACACAAAGTATTTCTGTAAGTGAATATTTTATATAGAAGTTTTTATATGCTGAATAATAAATTTCATTCTTTTGAAGCTCTTCATTTAATTTATTATAAGCTTTTTGATATTCTTCATATGCTTGTTCTTCATTCATATTCTCTGATATTTTTTGTTCCATGTAGGCATCTTGATTAATTTGTAGTAAACCATAAATAGATTCAATTTCAGTTGGATAAGAAAATGATTCACATACATCAGCAACTATGATATTCATTTGATTAATATCGTTTTTAGAGACGCTTGTAAGCGCAGGATTTCCAATCGAAAATAATAAGGTTATACTTACAAATGCAGCAGTTACAAAATCAAATAAGAAAATAAATATTCTTTTCCAAATAGAAATTTTATCATTAGACATTTCTGGATAGATTTCCATTTTATTCACCTCTTGAAAGTATTATACAATACTTTTATGTTTAGTGAAATTAGTAATTTTATTGATATTACAATTAATATTTATAAATATTCGTTTTAAAACATTGATGCCATGACAAATTAATTTTAAACGGAATTTAATTATTTAATTAGGCCTTTGTTAATCATTCCTTTAGCCCATCGAAATATTTTAAAAAAATTATTGACTTATTATTAAGTCTTTATTAAAATATAGGAGCGTTTGTGTGCAAACAATAAATTGCCCTTAGGGGCTAAAATTTATGGGGCAAGTTGATACGCCCGGAATTGTGTGCGTACAACTGACAAAAAAGTCTCTTGAAAGGAGGACATAAAATGCCAACAATTAATCAATTAGTCCGTCATGGACGTGCAAAGTTAGTTTTTAAATCTAAAGCACCAGCTTTAAATAGAAGATGGAACTCACTTGCAAAGAAAGAAATCGTTCAAAATGCAGCTCAAAAGCGCGGCGTTTGTACTCGTGTAGGAACAATGACTCCTAAAAAACCTAACTCCGCTTTAAGAAAATATGCTCGTGTACGTCTTTCTAATGGATATGAAGTTACTGCTTATATTGGTGGTGAAGGACACAACTTACAAGAACACTCAACCGTTATGATTCGTGGTGGACGTGTTAAAGATTTACCAGGTGTTCGTTATCATATTATTCGTGGTACTCTTGACTGCGCAGGTATTGATAAACGTAGACAAAGCCGTTCACAATATGGTACTAAAAAACCAAAAGCCGCTAAATAATAAAGATTACGAAATGTATATACCCAAAATGTTAGGGAAGGAGGAAAATATATGCCACGTAAAGGAAGCGTTGCTAAACGCGATGTGTTACCAGATCCAATTTACAATTCAAAATTAGTAACACGTTTAATTAATAAAATTATGATTGATGGTAAAAGAGGAACTGCTCAATCCATCTTATATGGCGCATTTGCAAGAATTGAAGCCAAAACTGGCAAACCAGCAATGGATGTCTTCGCAACCGCTATTAACAATATTATGCCTGAACACGAATTAAAAGTTCGTCGTATTGGTGCAGCTAACTATCAAGTTCCAGTAGAGGTTTCTCCAGAAAGAAAAGTAACCTTAGGTCTTCGTTGGTTAGTTAATTATTCACGTTTAAGAAATGAAAAGACAATGGAAGAAAAACTTGCTGCTGAAATCATCGATGCCGCAAACGGCACAGGTGCATCAGTTAAGAAACGTGATGACACTCATAAAATGGCTGAAGCTAATAAAGCTTATGCACATTACCGCTGGTAATTTTTTAAGGAGATTATTATGGCTCGTAAAATTAGCTTAGAACATACCCGTAATATTGGTATTATGGCCCATATTGATGCTGGTAAGACTACAACATCAGAACGTATCTTATATTACACCGGTAAAATTTATAAAATTGGTGAAACCCATGATGGTGGTGCCACAATGGACTGGATGGTTCAAGAACAAGAACGTGGTATTACTATTACTTCAGCGGCTACAACTGCTGAATGGAAAGGATATCGTTTAAATATTATTGACACTCCGGGACACGTCGACTTTACTGTTGAAGTTGAACGTTCACTTCGTGTTCTTGATGGTGCAATCACAGTCTTAGATGGTAAAAATGGTGTTGAACCACAAACCGAAACTGTTTGGAGACAAGGTACAAAATATGGTGTTCCACGTATTGTCTTTGTTAACAAATTAGACGCTATTGGTGCTGATTTTGAAATGTGTGTTGAAACTTTACATAGTCGTCTTGCTGCTAATGCTGCAGCTGTTCAATATCCAATTGGTATTGAATCACGATTAAAAGGAGTTATCGATATCATTGAAATGAAAGGTTGGGAATATAGTGATGATAAATCAGTCCCACCTGTTGAAGTACCAATTCCAGAAGAGTATCAAGAAAAATGTGAAACTCTTCGTTTAGAACTCATTGAAAAACTTGCAGCTTTTGATGATGAATTCATGATGAAAGTATTAGATGGTGAAGAACCAACTGTTGCTGAAATTAAAGCTGTTATTCGTAAAGCTGTTTTAACTGGTGAATTCTTCCCAGTCTTCTGTGGATCAGCTTATAAAAATAAAGGTATTCAATTATTACTTGATGGTGTTATTGATTACTTGCCAAGCCCACTTGATATTAAGCCAACCACAGGTACATTACCAGATGGAACCGTTCATGAATGTGCTCCAGATGATAATGCTCCATTAGCCGCTTTAGCATTCAAGATTGCTACTGACCCATTTGTTGGTCGTTTAGCCTTCTTCCGTGTTTATACAGGTGTTGCTAGAGCTGGTTCATATGTTTTGAATTCCACAAAAGGAACAAAAGAAAGATTTGCTCGTTTAGTTTATATGCACTCTAATCACCGTCAAGAAGTTGATGAAGTTCCAGCTGGTGATATTGCTGCAGCAATTGGTTTAAAGAACACTGTTACTGGTGATACATTATGTGATGAAAAATTCCCAATTATTCTTGAACAAATGGAATTCCCAGAACCAGTTATTGAAGAAGCTATTGAACCAAAAACTAAAGCTGATCAAGAAAAGATGACTGCTGCTTTAATTAAGCTTGCAGAAGAAGACCCAACATTCCGTGTTCATACAAATAATGAAACCGGACAAACAATTATTGCTGGTGTTGGTGAATTACATCTTGATATTATTGTTGACCGTTTAAAGAGAGAATTCCATGTACAATGTAACGTTGGAGCTCCTCAAGTTGGATATCGTGAAACCATTCGTTCTGCCGCAGAATGTGAAGGTAAATATATTAAACAATCCGGTGGTCGTGGTCAATACGGACACGTTTGGATTCGTTTTGAACCAAATCCAGGTAAAGGATTTGAATTTGTTGATGCAATCGTTGGTGGTACTGTTCCACGTGAATACATTAAACCTACAGGTGAAGGTTTAAAGGATTCCTTAGAACGTGGTTTAGTTGCAGGATTCCCTGTTGTTGATATTAAAGCTACATTATTTGATGGTAGCTACCATGATGTTGACTCATCAGAATCTGCATATAAAATTGCTGCTTCAATGGCACTCAAAGAAGCCGCTAAAAAATGTAATCCAGTTATCTTAGAACCTATTATGAAGGTTGAAGTTACTGTTCCAGAACAATACTATGGTGATGTCGTTGGTGATATCGCTAGACGTAGAGGACAAATGACTGGTGAATCTCAAAGAGGTAATGCAAAGATTATTGAAGCTGAAGTACCTCTTGCAGAAATGTTCGGTTATGTTACCGATCTTCGTTCCTTTACTCAAGGTAGAGGAAACTACACTATGCAATTCGATCATTTTGGTGAATGCCCACGCTTTATCGCAGAGGAAATCATCAAGAAATCAGGCATGAGTGCTCGTTAGTCTTGATTTTTTTATCAAACTGCTATAATATGAATTCGTTGAATTAATTTATTGAAAAAAGGAGGAAATTCAAACAATGGCAAAAGAAAAATTTGATAGAAGTAAAACCCACGTTAATATTGGTACCATCGGACACGTTGACCATGGTAAAACAACTTTAACAGCTGCAATCACCAACGTTTTAGCAAAAATTGGTGGTGCAAAAGCAACAGCATATGATCAAATCGATGCTGCACCAGAAGAAAAGGCTCGTGGTATAACGATTAATACCGCACACATCGAGTATCAAACCGCAACACGTCACTATGCACACGTTGACTGTCCTGGCCACGCTGACTATGTTAAAAACATGATTACCGGTGCTGCTCAAATGGATGGAGCAATCTTAGTTGTTGCCGCTACTGATGGTGTTATGCCACAAACACGTGAACATATCTTACTTGCACGTCAAGTCGGTGTTCCATACATTGTCGTTTTCTTAAATAAATGTGATTTAGTCGATGACCCAGAATTAATCGATTTAGTCGAAATGGACGTTCGTGATTTATTAAATTCATATAACTTCCCAGGTGATGAAACACCAGTTATTCGTGGATCTGCTCGTGAAGCTTTAGATGGTAATCCAGAAGCAGAAAAAGCAATCGTTGAATTAATGGAAGCTGTTGATACATATATCCCAAGCCCAGTTCGTTCAAATGATAAACCATTCTTACTCCCAATCGAAGATGTTATGACCATTTCAGGTCGTGGTACAGTCGTTACTGGTAGAGTTGAACGTGGTCAATTAAAACTCGGTGACGAAGTTGAAATCGTCGGTATGAGAGAAACCAAAAAATCAGTTGTTACTGGTATTGAAATGTTCCGTAAACAATTAGATTACGCTGAAGCCGGAGATAACGCTGGTATCTTATTAAGAGGTGTTAGCCGTGAAGAAGTCGAACGTGGTCAAGTCTTAGCAAAACCAGGTTCAGTTACTCCACATACCAAATTCACCGCTTCTGTCTATGTTTTAACAAAAGAAGAAGGTGGACGTCATACATCATTCCGTTCAAATTATCGTCCACAATTCTATTTCCGTACAACCGATATTACCGGTGTTGTTACCTTACCAGAAGGTATTGAAGTAGTTATGCCAGGTGATAATGTTGAATTCACCGTCGAATTAATTAAACCAGTTGCTATTGAAAAAGGTACAAAATTCTCCATCCGTGAAGGTGGACGTACTGTTGGTGCTGGTACAGTTAACGAAATTATTAAGTAATTATATTACTATTAGGACTATTGAAGAACCAATAGTCCTTTTTTTATGCCTATTTATAAAGCGTATAATTAAGTTTACTTCCCTACAAAACTTTTGAGCGGGTGCAACTATTTCCTAGAATATTTTTGAAAATTAATTCTGCTTCTTCAAATTGTTTTGAAAATACTTTAAAAATATAATTGCTCCATAAGATTGATAAATTGTATATTGTTTTGATATATTCTTTTTCTTCATTAGAGGCAATCACATTAATATAATTGTTTTTAATTTCAGAAATAGTAAAAGAAATTTTATTTTGTTTATTGTTGATTATCAAATCGACTATTTCTAATAATTTGTCGGTGCTAAATGAAAGAAAAGATTGTACAGCATTACTTAAATTTAATGATAATTTATATTCATTGTATGATTTAAGTATAAAAGAAGCATGATCTTTTGAATAAGATGTGCAATCGATAATGTCTTTTAAATAAAAAAATAGTTTAAAGTCTATAGATATATTATCTACTATATTATTTTTATCATGTCTAAAAGAATCATTTTTAGATGGAATTAAAATTGTCCTACCATTATAAACTGAGCAATTTCTTAATAAAAAATTATATTGAAGAATTTCATTAATATTAATATTAAATTTTTTAGCAATATCATCTAATGATTCGTTTTCATTTATTGTGTATGTTTTAAATTGAAATATACTTTTTCCCATAATGTATCACCAATAATTAAGTATGCATAATACTATGTAATTATGCTTATTTTAAACTTTACTAATGACAAATATATGATAGTTTTTGCAATTTAACAAAATATATTGTATCATATTGCAAGGTGATGAAAATGAATGTTGGTAAACCAAGTATATCGAAAAGGGTGTTAAGTGCGTCAATGGATTTAGTCCTTATTTTTTTATTTACTACTTTATTTATGTTTGGTATATTTTATACATTTATTAATCCAAGTATTAAATATCAAACTGCAAGTGAAAAATATAAATCCGTTCATGTCGATTCGCATTTATTTACTTTAGAAAATAATGAGTTAAAAGTAATAAAAGATAATTATGATGAAAATTTGAGTTATTGTTTTGAAAAATATAATTCATTAGATTTATATAATGAACACAAGGATTCTTCAGGATTATTTTTAGAAGATGGTAGCTTTGAAAATAGTGTTACTGTAGAAGAAGCGGAAAAGTTTTTTATAAAAGAAGTTAATTTTGCAGTTACAAATTTAATACAGAAAGACTCTGTTTATACGACTTCTTATTTAACAATTATTCGTTATCAAACAAGCGCAATTGTGGCAAGTGCAATTTTATCAACATTAATTTTTGAATTAATTATTCCGATGTGTCTAAAAAATGGTAAAACAATTGGTAAGTTATTTACTCATCAAGCGTTAGTTTCATCCGATGGATACAAAGTTAAAAAGAAGAATATTGTAATTAGATATTTTGCTTATGCGTTAGTTAATGTGTTCTTAGGCGTTATTTCATATGGAATCATATTAATATTTTCGTTTTTTATCGTCTGTTTTAATTATAGAGGTATGTCTATTCATGATTATATTTCATCTACAGTTGTCGTTGATGATTTAAATTATATTATTTTAGAAAATAAAAACGGAGGGGAGATTTTGAAAAATGAATAACTATAATAATGATGGAAAAAGTAGAAGAATTGTTTCTGGTATTTTAGATTTTGTATTAATATACATTGTTTCTGTATTGTTATTTGTTGTATATTCTAATGCTTATTTAGAAAAAAATGAAAAATATCAAACAGCATGGCAAACACAAGTTGATATATTTGAAGATTCTTCATTATATAAAAATACTGGTAGTAGTTGGGAATTAATAGATGAAAATTATGATCAACATTTAATTGAGTTTTATGAAAAATATGATTATGATGTTACATCTGGAAATGTTAGTTATGATGATGCAAAAGAAAAATCTGGCTATTTTATTAATGGACAATTAAAAGAGCAATTTGATGAAAATGATGAAGGAGTAAGAGATTTCTTTGCTACAGAAATGGTGTTAGCAGTCAACGTCTTATCAAATAATCCAGAGTTACAATCCGCTTTAAGTGTAACAAATAGATTAAATACAATCGGTACAGATATTAGCTTCTTTGTATCTTCTTTAGTCTTTGTTTTCATAATACCTCTTTGTAATAAAAGAAAACAAAGTATTGGTAAAATAGTGACAAAACTTGAGCTGGCCTCAAAACATGGTAATAAAGTTCATTGGGTTCAATTATTCATAAGGTTCCTAGTTATTGCAGTAGTTGTTGTTTATTTCTCATTAATTTTACCAGGAGTATTTTTGATAATTGATGCATGTTTTATACTTTTTAGTAAAAAAGGTGTTGCGATAGAAGACCTTTTTGCAGATACATATGTTAGAAGAGTAGGTTCTGAAGAAGAAGTTAACGAGGTGATAGTAGATGAAAAAGAAAACTGATGATTTAGAAAGAGTTGATGGCGTTTATGTTCCAAAATGGGCAAAAGTGATTGCGTTCTTAGTATCTTTTATTGCGGCAGTTTTGGTGTATGCTTTAGTTGATGGATGGTTTTAATGATATGTTTTTTCTAAAAGCAAAATATCGTCAAGAATATATAAATGATACACAAAGTAAGAGAATCACCGATTTTATGGAATATTTTACTGATTTTCATTTAAGCATTGAAAAGAAAATCATAAATAAAGATAGGGGCTTTTTAAAAAGATTTGATCAAGAGTTCAAACATATTTTTCCATTGTATGAAAAAACTTTATGCTATAATTTCTATGAAAAAGAAGGTAGGTTTACTTTTGTTTTTTATTATGGTAGAGATAGCTATTTGCTTACCATATTTACTGCATTGATAGATGCAAAAGTTGGTTATAAATTAGATAATTGGCAGTTTATATCAAAAAAATAAGCAATTTTTTTGCTTTTTTTTAATTTTGGGTTTTGTTCGTTAGGTGTTTTAGAAAAAAATATTTAAATTCTTTGCTTCACACCACGTAAAAATCTTTAGTCTTGTGTTGAAAATTGTTACCAAACCAAGTATCATATATCTATATGATAGTATTCTTATTAGGAGGATTACCATGGAAGTTAAACTTATAGGTCTTACTAAATCATTTAGTAAGAAAGAAGGAGATGTAATCGCAGTTGATCATTTAAGCATTACAATCCCATCCGGCAAATTGGTGGGTCTTTTAGGACCGTCTGGATGCGGAAAGTCAACAACGCTTTATATGATTGCAGGACTACATCGTCCAACAGAGGGAAAAATTTATTTTGGTGAGGATGAAGTTAGTAAATTCCCACCAGAAAAAAGAGGAATTGGCTTAGTTTTCCAAAACTACGCTTTGTATCCTCATTTAACCGTTTTACAAAACATCTTATTCCCATTAGAAAATTTAAAGATTGAGAAAACGGAAGCATTACGTCGTGCGAAAGAGATGGCAGATTTAGTTGGTATTGGTGAATTATTAAATCGTAAACCAAGTCAACTTTCAGGCGGTCAACAACAACGTGTCGCTATTGCTAGAGCATTGGTTAAAATGCCACAAGTTTTATTGTTAGATGAACCATTATCTAACTTGGATGCTCGTTTACGTTTACAAACACGTGAAGAAATCAAGAGAATTCAAAAAGAAACTGGAATTACAACAATATTCGTTACACATGACCAAGAAGAAGCAATGTCAATTTCTGATGAGATTGTTGTTATGAATTTTGGTGTGGTTCAACAAATTGGCAAACCACAAGAAGTTTATAATGAACCTACCAATATGTTCGTTGCAAAATTCTTAGGTACTCCACCAATTAATATAGTTCCGGCATCTGTTAAAGACGGAGAAATTCATTTCTTTGAAGATGTGCTTAGAGAAGAAATTCCAGCTAATATTTTAGAAGAAGGAAAAGTATTAAACATTGGCATTCGTCCAGAGTTTGTACGTCTAAGTTCTACAGGAAAATATGAAGTCTTTGTTGAAATGGTTGAATATATCGGACGTGATAAAACACTTATTTTCAAATTCAAGGGACAAAAGAATACTTACAAAGCAATTATCCCAAGTGATTATGATGTTGAACCAGGACAATATGTTAAGATTGATTTTAAAAAGTTCTTTATCTTTGATGAAGAAGGAAATCGCTTGATTTAATTTATTACCTAGGTACTTAATGATAAAATAATTAATTATAGGCAATAAATGAGGAGGAAAAGCTAATGTTAAATCTATTTAAAAAGATTTGTCGCTGGTCACATAATCATATCGATATTGCGATGATATGTCTTGTGATTCTCGATCTTCTTATAATAAACTTAGCAGTCTTAATAGGCTTAGAAACCAAAATGCGCTTGGTTTGGCTCATTGTTATGACACTTGTTATATTTGGCATATTAGGATTGTTGTTTGTTAAATTTACAAAATTTATTATTAATGAAAAGTATGAATTAATGGAGCCAAAGAAGAAATCTTCTGATGGCGCGAATCAAATGCTTGAATGGAAAAAAGATGGGTGGAAAGCTACAATTTGCTTAGCACCTGCATTAATAATCTTGGGTATTTTTACCTTCTATCCAATTATTAAAACATTTATTGTTTCATTCTTTCCAAATTATGATTATTTAAATGATGCATTTGGAAGTTTTGGTTTTGATTCTTATGTTTCAGTATTTACAGATCCTACATTCTGGAGAGCGATGGGAAATACTGCGATTATGGTTGTGGTTTCAGTTCCGCTTTCAATTATTATCGCATTAATTATTACAGTTCTGTTAAATTCTATTAAAAAATTACAAGGATTTTTCCAAGTAATATTCTTCTTACCATATGTTACAAATGGTATTGCGTTTGGATTGGTATTTGCTACGATATTCTCACCAATGGAATATGGCTTAGTAAATTCATTGTTAGGCTTATTTGGTATCGATCCAGTGTCTTGGACTGGAACTTCTGGTCCTATCCCATACTGGGCGGGTATCTTTGTTATTACAGTATATGCGATTTGGAATGGCTTAGCATTCAAAATTCTTGTTTTCTTATCAGGAATTCAAGGAATTGATAAACAATATTATCAAGCTGCACAAGTTGATGCTACACCTAAATTAAGAGTATTTACAAAAATAACCGTTCCACTTTTATCACCAATGATTTTATATATCACGATTACATCGATGATGGGTGCATTTAAATCTTATTCTTCGGTTGTATCATTATTTGGTGAATCAATGGGTAATGGACAAGATGAAACATTTATTACCGCGGTTGGTTACATTTATAAGTACTTTAATCAAGTTACGCAAAACTATGAAGGTAGGACACTTCTTTCTAAAGCTTCAGCGGCTGCATTTATCTTATTCATATTCATTTTGATAATTACTGCAGTTCAAATGTGGGCAAATAAAAAGAAAGTCCATTATTAGGAGGTAAACTATTATGGAACAAGATCTTTACTTTGCTAGTGACGCGCAAGCAAAAAAATATGAAAGAAGACGTAAAATACGTTTAGTATTCATTTATTTATTTTTAGGAATATTTGCGTTATTTACTTTAATTCCATTCTATTGGATGATTGCTACTTCATTTAAAACACAAGAAGAAGTAGTTCGTATTCCTGCAACATTTATTCCTTTAAAACCAACGTTTGATAACTACTTAAATGTTTTCGCTGGTGAAAACAAAATATTATTAAGATATATAGGAAATACACTTTTAGTTGGAGTATTGACTACTGTTATCCAAGTTGTAATTACAGTTCTTGCAGCTTTTGCTTTTTCAAGATTGGAATTTAAACTTAGAGATCCAATATTCGCCTTACTATTAACGACAATGATGGTTCCTGGAGAAATGATGGTTATGACCAATTTTACCACTATTGCAGATTTAGGTTGGTTAGATACATATCAAGCTCTTATTATTCCATTCGTTGCTTCGGTGTTTTATATATTCTTTTTAAGACAGAATTTCAAGCAAATTCCAAATGAATTATATTATGCTGCGAAAGTTGATGGAAATTCTGATTTTAAATATTTATGGAAAGTTATGATCCCAATTGCTAGATCTTCGATTATTACGATTACGATTCTTGCAATGATAGGATCATGGAATGCTTACATTTGGCCACGTACTGTATGTAACAATTATGAAATGAAATTAGTTACAGATGGCTTGATGTCATTATTCCAAAGTGATACAGGAGCAACTTCAGACCATATTATTATGGCGGGTACTACTGTTGTCAGTCTTCCATTGTTAATTGCCTTTGCCTGTTTCAAGAAATACATCATGCGTGGTGTTTCTCGTTCTGGTATTAAAGGTTAGTTAATAGTACGTTACTCAAGCGGAAATATTGCCTTAAGGGAATTTGAGAGAAAAGGAGAAAAAAATGAAAAAGAAATTATTTGCCGTTGCATTATCAGCATTAGTTCTTCCACTTACGTTTTCATTAACATCATGTGGAAATTCAGTTGAAAATGCAGGCGAAGCTTTTAAGTTATTAAGTATTGATGATTTAAAAGCAAAATCTTCAGAAGCATCCCCAATTAAAGTTGAATTTTGGCATTCTTTTGGTCACAACATATCCAATCAGTTAACGCCATTAATTGAGGAATTCGAAGAAGAAATGGCTGCCAAAAATATCTATATTGATGTTGTTACAAAACAAATCGGTGGTGGATATGATGGATTAAGAAGTCGTGTTAATCAAGGAACTAAATCAAATTCGATTCCAACAATGATTTTAGGTTATCCTGATCATTTTGCCGATTACATTGGTTCAGGAATTCTTTTACCACTTGATGACTTTGTGAATTCAAGCGATAAAGAAAACATTGGATTTACTCAAGAAGAGATTGAAAATGACTTTGTCACAACTTATTGGAATGAAAACCAATTAATTGGAAAAGATGGTAAAACAATTACAGCAGGTATACCATTTAACAAATCAACCGAAGTTATGTATTACAATGCTTCTGCTGTTGATCCAATTTTAGAAAAGAATGGTTGGTTAAAAGATGGACAATGGGTTAATCCAACATGGGATCAACTTTGGACCGTTTCTGCTGAATTAAGAGAAAAATCTTTAGATAAAACTCTTTCATGGAAATATAATGGTGCAACATATAACGTTTCTATTAAAACACCAAATCAATTCTATCCTGTTTATATCGATAGTAAAGCTAACTTCTTTATTACAACAGCACGTCAATGGGCAGCTGATTTAACTGCAGCTTCTCAAGTTTATACTAAGTTAGATTCAACCGGAAAAGGTATCGTTTGCTTTAATAACGAAACCACAAAGGCCGCTCAAAATTACTTCATTGAAAAAGCCAATGCTGGTTTATGGAATGTACCTGATAAAGTTAACCAAAGTTATGGTTCAAACTTAATGGTAAATAATGAAGCATTTATTTCTATTGGTTCAACCGCTGGTGTCAATAACAATGACTCAAGTAAATATGAAATGAAGGTTACAACGATTCCACAAAAATCTTATGATAATGGCGTTCAAGCAGTTATTCAACAAGGTACAAATGCTACAATTTTAACAAAAAATAGTAACAACTATACTCGTTTAGCAGCTTGGTTGTTAATCCGTCATTTAACTTCTACAAATGTTACTGCTAGATTCTCAATGAACACTGGTTATTTACCTGTTAGAAATAGCGCAAGACAAACAGCTGAATTCAAAGAATTTATAGCGGATACAAATTCAATCTTTGGTGGCGCAACTGCACAAGCTGTTGTTGCAGCAGATGCTCAAGCAAATTATTTCTATACAGATCCTGCGTTCTCTGGTTCTTCAATTGTCCGTGATGTAGTTGATACAATGGTACAAACTATTTACTGTCAAGGAAAAGAAGTTGGAGCCGCGATGGAAAGTGCATATTCTAAACTTAATGACTATAGACTTACATGTGAGTAATTTGGAGGTGCTAAATTATGTATAAGGGATTAAAGAAAATTACTGCAATTTTAGCAACACTTATTACTATTTCAGGTTTAACTTCCTGTGGTGGAAGCAAAGAAGAAGAAATTATTGATAATGTGCCAAAAACATTTGACCATTATTATTCTGATCGTGTTTCTTTCGCTAGTATGGGAATTACAATTTCTGAAGAAAATCATTTTATGGAAGATGGTGTCGCAAAATTAAAAATTAAATCAGTTACTGATGGTGACACAGCAATTTTCCATTTAAATGGAGAAAGTGATGACTGGACCAATCCATTAAGAAACCCACGTTCATATATAACCGTTCGTTTCCTTGCTATTGATACTCCTGAATCAACTTCTTCTATCGATCCTTGGGGCAAAAAAGCTTCCGCTTATGTTAAAGGATTGTTAGAAAATGCTGAAGGAATTATTGTAGACGCATCATCTATTGATACTTCTAATAAAGAAATTTATCCAGATGATGAAGCCAAATATCAACCAGGGGTAAGATTAGATAGTAATGGAACACGTTGGTTAGCTATGATTTGGTATTGTCCAGATGGTGGTGATCCAGATAATTATAATAATTATCGTTCTCTTCAATTAGATGTTATCGAAGAATGTTATTCATTCTACACTGGTAATATTGGTGAGACAAATTATTGTTACTATGCTGATAAGAAAAATGAACCAAAATTATATAGTCGTTATGAAGATGTTTATGGTTCATTAAAATTAAGTGATATTTTATTTGAAGCTGATTTACGTATGAGTAAATTACAACAACGTTATACTGGCGCTCAAACAGATCCAAATTACGACTATTCTAAAACTCCTTATAAATGTGAAAATCGTAAAGAATCTATTAAAGATGCTTACGATCACTGGGATGAATACTGTGATCAAGGTAAATTTATTGCTTTAACTGGTGTTATTACAGCTTTTATTGGTAATAATTTCTACTTTGAAGATAGTGTGGGTACATCATTATATGTATATATGGGAATTAACGGAAAATCAATTGGTGATTTATTCTCTGTAGGAGATACAATTGAAATTCGTGGACGTCTTGCAGTCTATGGTGGACAAAAACAAATGTCTGACATAGTTTGGAAGAAAGAAACATTTACAAAAATAACTGATGAGGCAGATGTTATTTCAATGCCTGCTCCAATTGAATTAACTCCAAGTAATTTTGATGCAAAATACTTAGATAGTATTCTTGGAAGATTAGTTAATGTCAAAGGAATGTCCGCAACGACATTAGGAAGCCAAAGTAAAGATAAATCTTTCACACTTAACACAAGTGATAAAGTTACATATTATGATGAAAATGATAAGCCATTCTTTGCTTCTAACTATGGCAAAATGGGAATTCGTGTTAATGGAACTTTAGCACCTGAATATTCATATGATGAATTCAATCAATTTAAAAATAAAACAGTCGATGCTTATGGAATAATGGGCGTCTATAGTGAAATGGATCTTCAAGCTGAAGAAAATTTACCATCATATCAAATCGTTTTAGGAAATAGACCATTTGATGCTGAAGGCAATTTAAGCTATGACATTACCATTGCATAATAAAAAAAAAGGAAGGAATTAAAAATGAAGAATTTTACAAAAGTTTTACTTACCGTTGTTACAGCATTTGGATTAGCAGCGTGTGGAGGATCAAAGGTAGATCCAAATGAAGAAATTGTTGATACTGCTTTATCTAATTTAAGTATTGCTAGCGAAGTTGAAGGTAATTTTAACTTAACAACCAACGGAGTTGGAGGAGTTACTATTGCTTGGGCTTCTGATAATGATGCTATTAAAGTTGATGGTAGTAAGGCCGTTGTTACTCAATCAACAGAATCTGATATTGATGTTAAATTAACAGCAACTGCAACAAAAGATACTTTCACTAAAACAAGAAATTTTGATGTTAAGGTTAAAATGAAAGTTATTTCAACAGAATATATTACAATTAGTGAAGTCTTAAGTAGTGCAGTTGGTACAGCAGTTACAACTCGTGGTGTTGTTACTCAAATCATCCATGCGAATTCAAGTTCCGCTGATGCTACTGCTTTCTATCTTTTTGATGGAAGTGCCGCAATTTATGTTTATGGATCAAACTCTGCAAAAAAAGTTAAACGTGGACAAGACATTATTATTACTGGTGAGACTTCAGGATATTTTAAAGGTTCAACACTTGATAGAGTTACTCAATTAGCAAAACCAGATGAAGGCTCAATAGTTGTCATTAATGAAAACGCAAATGCTCCAACTGTTGATAAATCAAAATTTGAAACCAAAACAGTTGCTGGTATTTCAGCCGATATTGCTAATAAGGAAAATTATGCGGGTAAAGCCTATATCTTAGAAGATGTTCGTATCAATTATTATGATGCTGGTACATACATTAGTATGTCAGTTCTTGATTGGTCAGAAAATCCAAATTATAGTAGTGATCCTGCAATGAATTTATATTCTGGTGGCAATAATAAATGTGCAGAATATTCATGGTTATCAGATAACTATGATAAAAAAGTTGATGTTATCTTTATTATCGAAGGAACAAATAGTAAAGGAACAAAATTCAGAGGCGCCATCATGGCAGTCTTAGCTGAATAATTACTATTAAAAGTTTTATGAGTGAGGAAATTATTTCCTCACTTTTTTATTGCATTAAAATATGATAAAATATCCCTTGATGAGGTAGATTATGAAAAAAAGTATAAAAAGTTTATTTAATTTCTTATTTATAGCACTTATTATGACATCATGTGATTTGAATGGATTAATTGGTGGAAATAATGCAGAATTGTTTGAAAAATATGAAACTGCGACTGAATTAGTATGTAGAGAAATTTCATCAGTTGATGGAAAATCATTAGTAGATAAGTCAACATATTTTGAAGTTATTAATGATGAGATTTATGGTTATTCAGAATATACAATTAATAATACTAATATATCAAAGGAAATTAGTAATGTTAAAGAGTATATTGATGGAGAAGATATTTGTTTTTCATACAATAATTCTTTTGCTGAAACAAAGCTTGAATCTAATAGCGTTATTAATTTTATAGGATTGGATTCAATTTTTAAATCCGCTAAAAAGAAGCCTATAAGTAATAGTATTATATCGGGACAAATAGATGCTTCTAATTGTATAGGGTTAGTAAAATCATTTTTAATGAATACAGGTAATTTTAAAGATAATCCATCTAATTTTACATTTAATAGTACAATTTCATATTCTATCTTTATTAATGAACAAGATAATTCTATTGAACTCATAAATCTTGATTTATCATCTTGTGCTAAGTTAAAAAATAGTAGTGTATCAGAATTTAAAACTTTTATTGAGTTTGATTTAAATACTGATGTCAGCGGAATTATAGCAAGTAATCCATATCCAACAGATAAAGGAAATAGTGATATATCAAAAGAAAAAAATATAAAAGAAAAAGGCTTAGAATTCATTAAAGATTGTTATGAAGATGTACGTTATGTTAATAATGATTTATATTTTTATACAAATACAATTGTTTCGCCAAAATTATCATTTACATATAAATCAAGCAATCCTAATGTTATTGGTGATGATGGAAAGTATTATGAAGTTGATAAAGATGTAGCTGTGACAATAACTGTTACTTTATTATATTCATCTAAAGAATATAACAATTATAGCTTTTCATTTTTAGCAATTCCGGTAGTTGAATCTAGCGGAGAACTAGGAACGATAGCGAATCCTTTATATAAAGGAAGAAAAGAAATTAATAATGTTGAAATTCATTTTATTGAAATGCATCAACAATACGGAGATTCGGTTTATATCAAAGCCGGAGATTTTGATATGTTAATCGATGCAGGACAAGTTAATGATGGTGGATATGTTAATGATGTTTTACGTCGTAATGTTAGTGATGGTAAGTTAGAATGTGTTATTGCAACCCACGCTCACGGAGATCATATAGGTGGAATGCTTACCGCTTTATCAACAATAAAAAATATTACTTACGCTGTTGATTATGGCTATCAAAGAAGCGATTACTCCGTCGTTCAAAGTGTTAGAAATAAGTTTGAACAAGCAGAGAAATACGCACCTATTACCGATTGTATTAATGGCTTAAATGGAGCAAAAAAAGTTTTATATATTACAAAAGATTTTTATATTACATTTTTAGAAACAGGCTATTATGAGGAGCCTAGTGTTATTATAAATAATAGCGATTTTAATTTTAATTTGACTTCTGTGGCCTTAATATTGACGTTTAAAAATCAAAATTATTATTTTGCAGGAGATTTAGAAACTGAAGCAGAAAATAGATTGGTTAATAATAATCAAGTTTTTAAAGTTGATTTAGCTAAAGCCTCTCATCATGGTTCTTCTACTTCTAATTCAAATAATATATTAAAAGTATTAAAACCTTCAGCGATTGTTGTAACAACAGCTTTAGTTAAAAGAGGCGATGAAAAGAATAATGCTGCATCTCAATATCATCCTAATGGTAATGTTCTTTCTAGAATGTTAGGTTACTCAAAAGTATATGTTAATTTTACAACAGGAACTTTAAAGGTCACATGTGATGGAAATAATGAAATGAATTTTGCTGGAGAAGGTCCAGTTTCTCCTTATTACATGTATGGAAGTGCTGTTACTGGTGAAGAAAATATGGAATTTAGATACACCAAGTATGCTCAACAGTATTATAGAAAATATATTTAAATAAAATAGGGATATCAGTTTAAAGTTTAAGCTTAAATATTTAATGAAAATAGGTTAATTGAAAAAGTAAAATTTATTCGCACAAACTTATTGTTGCATTTACTTTTTCAATTAACGATTCAATGAAAATAAGATAAAAAAATTAAAAATTCTTGTAAAAAATGGCATATCGTGATACTATATATGGGCACTAGGACCATTAGCTCAGCTGGTAGAGCAATTGACTCTTAATCAATGGGTCACAGGTTCGAATCCTGTATGGTTCACCATTTTTAAAATTTCCGCAGTTACTGCGGTTTTTTTATGTCATTTTGCTCTGTTTAAGGATGAACAATAGGCATCAATATGGTAATTATAATAATAGTTAATAA
>CAZDEE010000012.1:0-48280 GCA_964504595.1 uncultured Staphylococcaceae bacterium
AATTGACGAAAAAAAAGAGTTAATACTTTGTATTAACTCTGTGCTTCTTAAATGGCAGGGGCGGCAGGAATCGAACCCGCAATAACGGTTTTGGAGACCGTTGCTATACCATTTAACTACGCCCCTATGTAAGTTGCCTATACATTATAAAACATAAGCAACCTTTTATGCAAGTGTTTAATTTAACTTTTAATAACAAATATTACTAAAAACTATTCTTCTGCATATATTTGTTCAAACAACAAATCATATTCTTCTTCTAAAATTTTCTTTCTTTCTTCTAATGCTTTCATTTTACTAGAATCCATGTAATTTTCTTCCTTAAATTCTTCCTCCTTTATGATTGCAAGTTCTTTTTCAATTTTTAATAAATCAGCTTCAGTAGGTTTTTTAACTTTTTTTGCCTTTTCTGTTTTAGTTTTCTTTTCTTTTATAACCTCTCCATGTTCTATAATAGTTTTTTCCGCTTCTTTAAAAGATTGATAATTTCCTTCATGATAATAAGGTTTTGTATTACTTATATACAATATTTTATTCGCAACTGTATCTATAAAATAACGATCATGAGAAACAAATATTATTGCGCCTTCATAATCTTGCATTGCTTTTATTAAAGCTTCTCTTGTCAATAAATCCAAATGGTTTGTTGGTTCATCCAAAAGTAAAACATCATAATTCTTTAAAACAATCTTTGCTAGAAGCGCTCTCATTTTCTCTCCACCAGAAAGAACAGAAACTTCTTTAAAAACATCATCATTTGTAAATGCAAACTTACCTAAATGATTACGAATATTTTTTTCCCCCATTAATGGAAACTCTTCCATAAAATATTCAATCAATTGTTGATTTTCTTGGAAATCAAAATCATTTTGTTGAATATAGCCAATATTTAAAGGCATTAATCTTCTTATATGTCCATCAAGAAGAGCTTTATTTTCAATAATTGTACGCAATAAAGTTGTTTTTCCTGTACCATTATCGCCCATAATTGCCAATTTATCATTTCCAAACAAATAGAAAGAAAATGGTTCAATTAAAGTTGTATCAAATCCTATTTTTGTATTTTCAAAATAAATGATTTTACGATCATCTCTGACATCACCTTTAAAAGAAAACTTAATTTGTTTATCTACTGATGTCGGTTTATTAATAATTTTCATATGTTGAAGTTTTTTTTCTCTATCTTTTGCTCTACTAACAAAACGTGGTTTTGGTTTATAAAACTCAATAAATCTTTTTAATTTATCAATTTCTTTTTGTTGCAACGTCCATTCTTTAAGCATCACTTCATAACGTTCTTTCTTTTGAGCAATATAACTATCAAAATTACCCTTGTATATAGTAATATTATTTTGCTCAAGCTCAGCGACTTTAGTTGCAATTCCATTAATAAAATATCGGTCATGAGAAACAAATAAAATTGCTCCATGATATGTTTTTAAATAATTTTCTAACCAATCAATCGTAGATACATCTAAATGATTTGTCGGTTCATCTAATATCAATATTTCCGGTTCTAATAAAAGAAGTTTAACAAAAGCCATCTTCGTTCTTTCTCCACCAGAAAATGTTCTAATAGGGCGATCAATAACATCATCGCTAAATCCAAATTTAGATAACATCATATTAACTTTATAATGATAATCATATCCACCTTTTGCTTCAAAATCGCTTTGCATTTTTCCATATTGTTTTGCTAATGAATCATTAGAAGGATCTTCTGCATATCTAATCGTTAATGCCTCAAGGTCTTTTTCCATTTTAATTAAATCTTTAAACACCAATAATGCTTCTTCTTTTAATGTATTGTCTAATGATTCAATAACATCTTGTGACAAATAACCAAATTTGATTCCTTTAGCAAAAAAAATAGCCCCTTTAGTCCCATCAGATAAACTTGGAGTAATATTTTCTTGGCCAATAATCATCTTAAGCAATGTGGTCTTTCCTGTACCATTAGCCCCAACAATTGCCATTCTATCCGTATCGTTTACACTAAAAGTGACCGAAGAAAACAATTCTTCCGCCCCAAAAGATTTATTTACATTGCTTACAGATAAAACAACCATACTATTCAAATAAACACTTGGCAATAAAGCAAGCGTGTTCTCCTTTATATCCAACGATAATTTTTTCTTTTTCAAGGTCATAGCCCTTTAATTCTATCTTTTCTAATAAAAATGTTTGTAATAAAAAGTCTATTTCCATTCCTTTTAATGATTTTGCCTCTTCTTTAGAAAGCAAATCAAAAACAATTTCTGAATATTTAGCGTTATTCATATGACCATTCCAATCAATATCTGATAATGACACTTGATAATCGTCTAAATCAGTTAATAACTCTTTTCTATAAACTATTTTTTCAAATTTATCCTCGTAATTGTATTCTTCAATGAATTCACCTTCAAAAGGCACTACAGAAGTTGAAAGTAATCTGCCTGTTTGATAGTCAACTAAGCACCATAACGAGCTTCCTTTAGCCATTATTTCTCCATTTTCATTCATTAAAAGATAATCTCTAACAGTGTCAAATTTTCTATGTGGATGAGGCCAAGTTCTACCAACAATTTTCATCTCATGAATAATAGGATGAACAATCTCATATTTCACCCTAGCTAGTACCCAAATAATTCCCTTTGAAAACAAAGCATCATAACCTAGATTAAACTCATCTACATGTCTTGTTGCCATATCTTGAAAAATATCAAAATAACCATATGGCTTTAGCTCTCTAGAAAAAGTAAAATAACCCGCTGTTAGGTAATAATTATATTCCGCAACTAATTTCATACTCTATCCCTTTATAACATTTGAAGCATAATACTTTAAACTACGCATGAAAATAATCTTATTAGTTTGATCTCCATATGCTCCACATAAATATCCAATAACCTTTCCTGTAACACAATCAAAAACCGGACCACCAGAATTTCCTGGTCTAGCTTGTGCATCTAAAAAGTAAAATTCTTTTCCGCCCATTATTTGTCTTGAAGATATATATCCTTTAGTCAATGTTGGCATAAGTTCCATAACATTGTCATTAAGTCCTGCGCCAAAAGGATAACCAAAAATAGCAATTTCATGTCCTAATTCTAACTTTGAAAAATCATCTTCAGTTTCAAAATAATACTGATTGACTGTTTCTAGTTTTATTAAAGCAAAATCGTTCTCTGGTGACTTATATACTAATTTGCATTTATGAATTTCTTTTTCACCATTTTCTAATGTTAAACGGGCATAAATTAACGAATTTTCTTTTTCAACAACATGTGCGCACGTAATGCAAACTCCATCTGGAGAAATAATAAATCCTGATCCTGTACTTCCTTCAGTTTCAATGTAAACTAAGGCATTTTCTAAGTACTTAGGTGTTGAAACATAATTTACTAAAACTTCTTTTTCGCGAACTAATAAATTGTGATAATCTTCAAAAACATCCGCTAAAAGTTTTGAAGGTGCAACCTTTGTTTTACCAATCTTTTTAGGAGAAAAAGTACTTCCTTTGGTCAAGTGTTCATATGCTTGATTATAGCATTCGACAAAATGCTCTTGTAAATATTCTTCCGCTTCTTTGGTAGTTTCTTTTTCAACATGATGATCTATTAATAACATTGTATATGCAATATCAGAAAAATCATTTAAAATTCGTTTATAGTAATCTTTTTGCGCTGCTATATCAACCATAGCTAAAGATAAAAAGAAATGACTAATAACACTATCAAATTCCTTATGTAAATTTTCAATAAACTTCCATCTTTCGTTTTGACTAATATGAGCGAAATCTTCATACCTAAAAGAGTCATTTGCATCTGCTTTTTTAGCTTTAAAATCTATATAATCTTCAAGAGAAATATGATTATGCGCTAAATAACGAAGTAAAGTGATTTCATTATCATCAATTTTAGCGTCAATTGTGGCTAATCCTAACAAAAGAAGTTGTATGATAATATGAAATTCTCCTAAGAAATAAGACTTATCATTATTATAAAATTCTTTCTTTTTACTTTCTTCAATTTGATCATATATTTCAGACATTAAAACTGAAAGATTGTCATATTCTTTTTTTGATTTTTCAGCAATTCTATTAATTTCTTCAATAGTCATAACAATCAACTCCTAAGTAAAGATTTAAAATTTCTTTTAAATAATTTTAGCATATTATCTTTAACTATTAAATTGTATTTTTACAATAAAAATAACCATTTTATAAATTTATAAAAGTAAATTTGAACACTTTTAATGATTCTGTTCAAAAAAAGAGATTTTTTCTATTTTAAGCTTTTACTAGATAGTCATTTTCGATACAATAAAATAGAAAGGAGAAGATAGTTTATGAAAAAAGTATCTTTAAAGAAAGTCTATTTATTAATAGGAGCTATGTTTGGAGTAATTTCATTTTTAATGATGTTTGTCGCTCCATTAAAAGGATTCGAATGGAAGGATGTATATTTTGGAACTTCTACCTCAATTGGTAGTACAGTAATTTCATCTACTAAAGGTGCTTGGATTCCATTTGTTGGTTTCATTTTAATTATTTTAGGCGCGATTGCTTTAGCCTTACTTGCCGCTAATATAATTAATCAAAAGAAAGTTGGAAAAGCAGCCGCATTTATTTTACTTCCAATCTTATTAGGTGTTATCTGCCTTTTCATGACAAAAATGCAATTTATCTCCGCAAATGAAATAGCAGATGCTCTTGCAGATAAAATGGAATTAGGCATCGGAATCATTTACGGCGCAATCTTTGGTGGATTATCATTCTTTACCGGTGCAATCGGAATTGCTACTAAGTAATTTCATCAAATAACTTAATTTAAATATCCAAATTAGAAACAAAATCTAATTTGGATTTTTTTATACTTAAAAGACCTACAGAATCAAACTGTAGGTCTTAAATATCATTAAATTTTATAAGAAACAAATATTTTTATTTAACAATATCAACTTTAAAATTTTCAAATAACGCTTCTGTATTATGTGCCCATACGCCAACGGCATAACATGGTAAATCACCTAATTTAGCAACTTTTTTAGTTTCTGTTACTCCACCAAATGTTACTGTAATATTTGCGCCATTTCTTAAAACTTTCAATTCATTTCCAGTTTTCAAAGTTGTAGGTACATTAGCAAAATTCCAGAAATCATTCCATCCTAAATCTGCACCTGCTATTTTACCGGTCATTCCCATGCTCTTTAAAGTTTTATTAGATTGCCATTGTAAATATACAACAACAAAATTATTAGCATCTTGGAAGAAAGGAACTAACGCTATTTGATTATCAGTTGTACCATCAAATGAATCAACATCAGCTTTAATTAAGGCAGAAACTTCATAATTATCGATATAAGAATTATCTTTAAGAATAAATCCTGCCATCCAGTTATTATAATTGGTAATACTAACGGAAGTATCACTAATAATTTCAAAAGATTGTTCAAACAAACATGCTGATTGTGACCAAACCGCTTGTTCTTTAGTGGACTCAACATATGTTTGATTGAAATTTGTAAAATGAATTCTTTTACTAGTAGAGCATTGTATACCAACACGTACATTATCTTTATTAACACAATATAACACTTGTGTTTCAGTAATTCCCATAAAATCAACTGTTAATTCTTTTCCATGTCTTTCTACTGCAATTTCTACTCCTGCTTTAAAATCAGGTTTTAAATTTGCAAATGACCAACAATCATAAAATCCAATATCTTTTCCATTAATAGCACCGGTAAATCCGATTGTTCTTATGGTTCCATTTGCGTTAAATCCAATATATGTCCATATATAATTGAAATCATCAATATAATATGGCGTAACACCTAAATAGTCTTTACTATAATCAATCTCATTAGCTTGAATTCTAGTACTTATACGATAATCTTCTTTGTAATTTGATTTTCGAGTAATAAATCCAGCCATCCAGTTATTATTAATAAGACTAACGCTATTTTCACTATGAGCTTCAAAAGAGCCTTCAAATAAAATAGTTGACATTGTCCATCCAAATGTTGCTGCATCTTTGTTTGGATCCTCAGGTAAATTAAATGTTCCTATAATTAATTTAATTGAAGAAATATTGTCTCGTATTTTTATTAATCTTATATTTTCGCTATCAATATATTCTTTTTCATCCACAACAGCAATAAATTTAACTTCATAGTCTCCATCTTTTATATTAATTTCATAATTATAAGAAAATGAATCTTTATTATCAATTAATATTCTATCATCACCCAATCCAACTAAATAAACTTTTGCATATGAAGGAATAGCATCTTGAATAACAAAATTAAGATTACATTTAACTACTCCTCCTTTAATATCAGAAGGTTCTACTTTAACATCTTCTTGATGATGAATAACATCTATTCCATTATCTTTAATTAACTTAACTAACTTTTCACTTGCTGTTTTGTGCTCATCGACAAGTGGGTGTCCTGATGCACATTGATCAAACTTAATTGTTAATAAAGTATTAGTAAAATCTTTTTTTATCTTAGCGGAAACTTGTTGAACAAAATCATCAACCTTTTGTTCCATTAATCCACTTGCTAATACAAAAGCCGTATCTTCACCATAAGCATTAATTAAATTAGAAATGAACTTATAATATTCATTAACAAAATCTTCTTGTTTAAATACCGATGTATTCCAATGGTCATTTGTTCCTAAATTAACAATAACAATATCTGGTGTATAATTATCTAAATTCCATTTATATTCTCCATCATAGTTAACATATGAATATAAATTATTAACTTGCTTTGTATCATCTACATTTGCGGAAGTATACATTCCAATACCTGATTTAGCTTGAACATTAATATCGGCGTTTAATGCTGTAGCGGTATATGTTGCGTACGTTTGCATTCCATCTTGAATAGTTGCATTTGTTCCATCCGCAGCATCTCCTCTTAAATTACCATATCCGGCAGTAATAGAATCTCCATAAGCTTCAATTTTTAATTTTTGTGTTTTATCAACTGGTTTAAAATATCCATCAGTTCTTACACCATAGAAATTTAATGATGAGCCTCCGGCTTCAGTTATTTTTAAAACTTTTATAGTATGAAAACCTTCTTCTAATTTATCAACTAATAAATACTCAGTTTTTGTTGTAGCTTGAGATATTATAATCACATTTTCTTCTGTGTCAGTTTCGCCATCAACAAGAACTGTTAGTCGTGTATTGCCATACCATGATCCATACCAACCATCTAGTGATGCATATAATTTTGTTCCATAAAAAGTTACTTCGAAGCCACTTCCAATATTATTCATAATAACATGACTTCCTAAATGGACATTACGGCCATGATATTTAACATAAATTGAATTACGGCTTAAATCTGTAATAGTGTTAGAACGTTTATATGAATCAAATCCTTTTGTTAAGACTATTTCTCCATATTTAACTGTTAATGTAAAATTACCTTCTTTATAAACAGTAATGGTTCCATTCTCTATATGAGCAACATCTTCATTATCTAGTGAATAAACTGCATTAACATCATGTGATAAAGCAATTGGTAATGATTGACCTACATCAATATGAGCAACATCATTTGTAATTTTTAAATCTATTGATGTAATGTTAATTGTAAACATATTATTTTCATTTTCACCAATTCTAATACTTCCTGTACCTTCTTTTAATAAGCTAACAGAAATTATAGATAATGATTTAAAAGATACATTAATCAACTCATAATCACTAACCTCTAAAAATGGTTGTCTACCAGTGTTATTTATAAAATTAATTTCATAAGTTTGTGATGGTAGTCCAATGAGTTCTGTTTTATCAACTTGTATATTTTGATTGTTTTGACTTGTTGTCGGATTCGTGGTGTTGTTTTGTGTATTACAACCTGTTAGAAGTAATCCAAATACCGCGAATAATAAGAATATATTCTTCATTTAACTATCTCCTTTCAATACAATTAAATATTACTTTATTAGTAAGCGGTTTCAAATACTAATAAAACACAATATTATGAAAAAAAACACCTCGCTAATTATTTAAATATGAGCATTAAATATTTTCATAATAGTAATTAATTTATTATTAGATTACAAATAAATATATTAAGTAACTTAATGCCCGCTTGTGCAAACTTATTATTGCATTTACTTTTTCAATTAACGCACTTCTTTAGCTATCCTCATTTTTTGGAAACAACATTGCTTTTTATAGACTAAACTTGTATAATAGTATCAATCTCTAAACGTAGGAGGAAGAAGCAAATGGCAAAAATTAATTTAGATAGAAGTCTTTGCATCGGCTGTGGCGTTTGTAACGCTATCGCACCAGAAGTTTTCTCAATTGGTGATGATGGTCTTGCAGTTTTACTCGTTTCTGAAGCAGATGGTGCTGAAGATGCCGCCGCAAGTTGCCCAGTTGGCGCAATTACTGTTGAATAATTGATATCTAAAAAAACACTCGGCTTTATTATAAAAACCGAGTTTTTTTTATGCTAATTTTTCATTTTTACTAATAATGGGCTAATTTTTTTATAAATTAATGTGGTTACTAAAATAACCGCAATGTCCTTCAAAGCATTAAAAGGAATTATCGCATATAAAATTAAAGTAAAATGGATATCGGTAATATTTGGATTAAGACTTTGTACTGCCGATAATAAAGCTTCTTCTGAGATATGAAATAAATATAAATAAAAATCAATCATAAATAAAGAATTACCTAATGCACTTAATGTTATTTGTAATATAAATCCCAATATAAAGCCAATTATAACACCTTTAAATGTGCGATTCTTTTGATAATAAAAAGCTGCTGGTAAAATAAATGCGCATGAATATATAAAATCCGATATTTCACCTACACAAAGTGTCGATGTCATTGGAAGTTTTATAATCGTTCGAACTATAATAACCAAAAATCCTGTTAATGGTCCATAGGCAAATGATGCAATAAATATTGGTATTTCATCAAAATGAAATTCTAGAAAATTCGGAAAAATAGAAGGTAGCTTAAATTGAAAAATAGGAATACAGTATAATATTGCCGCAAGCGCACCAAAAATACCAACTCTAGCGATAGCTTTAACGTTAATTTTATTTTTCATTTTTTCACCCTCTAACAAAAAAATCCTGTCTCCAGGATCAAAATAAAAGAAAATACTTCTTCCATCTAGACTATACTATCGCCACTAGAATTTCACTAGTTCAACTTTCGTTCGCGGGGTTTACCGCCGGCAAGGAATTTCACCTAATCCTGAAGCATTATTATTATAGTTTATTTATCTTCAATTTCAAGCTTTATTACTATAAAACATTATAAACATAAAAAAGAAGTTATCCGAACCTATTAAGCTCTACGTGATAACCTTTATAAAATTTTTTATGCAAAAAAATCAACAAAAAATGAAAAAAACTAATAATTTTCAACCAAATAAATAAAAATTCTCTATAAAATCTATCATCGTAAAAAAACTAACGCTAAGATAATTGCCACCATCATTCCAACTGCATCCGCAATTAAACCTGATTTTAAAGCATGTCGCCACTTAGTTATACCTATAGACGAAAAATAAAGCGCTAAAACATATAAAGTTGTATCAGTACTACCTTGAATAGTTGAAACGACTTTACACGATAATCCATCCGGCTCACCTCTACAAACATTTTCTAATACCGCAATTGAAGCGGAACCAGAAATAGGTCTAAATATCAACATTGGTGTTATATCACTTATTAAATTAATATTTGAAAATACATTTCCTAATAAAAGACTTAAATCATCAAGAATTCCACAGCTGTCTAATAAAGTTACAGCAAGTAGCATTGCTAAAACGCTTGGAAATACTTCTTTAAACAATCCTAGCCCTTCTTTACTACCATTAATAAATGCAGAATAAGCATTTTTCTTTTTAATTATTGCTCCAACAATTGCAATTATGACTAAAGCTGGGACAAAAAAATATGTTAATTTTATCATTTTTTCTTATTGTTTATCTTTCTAAATATTTTATCGGAAATAAGTCCAGCTACACACGCTAATAAAGTAGAAATAATAGCCAAAAATACAAAATCTGCCGGATTAGATGATCCTACTTCTTGTCTTATTGAAAGAACACTAACAGGAATTAAAGTCACTCCTCCTGTGTTCAACACTAAGAAAGTTATCATTTCATCACTTGCTACACCTTCTTTTTCTTTTGATAATTCTTTTAATCTTTTCATCGCTTTTAATCCGCTTGGGGTTGCAGCAAAGCCTAATCCAAACATATTCGCGGCAATATTAGAGGAAATATAATTTTTAGCTTCTTCATCTTTTAAATTAGGCATAATTAATTTAAGTAAAGGATTTAAAGCTTTAGCTATCCACTTTATAACTCCTATTTCAAGCATTATATTCATCATTCCTGTCCAAAAGCACGCTGAAACAACTAAAGTTATGCACAAATCAAATCCCTTTAAAGGTAAAGCTAATATTGCACTTGAGAGTTGTTCGATTCTTCCAGTAATCAATCCATAACCTAAACAAAGAGTTATAATACCTATCCAAATCCGATTCATAGGGTTATCCTTTCATATTTATCCAAGTAATAAGGACCATATTCATCGATTGCTCCACCTTGATAACAAAGTTTAACTGTTAGCATTAATCTATCAACATCTAAACAGTAAACAATTAACAATCCTTTAGCCTGATTTCGCTTTATCAATGCTCCATATTTACAAGATGAATAAAAAACATATTCATCTATAACATTTTTTCCTTTATCGATAAATATTAAATAAAGATGACTATTAAAATATTTTTCATATAATTTTTGATGAGTATTAAAATCATTACCACAGTCAAGAGTAACAATAATTAAATCTAAATTATCTTTTGAGGCGGTAGTTATTAATGTTCTTCTAGCTTTTGATGTGAATCCTGTTTTCCCGCCTGTACAATACTGATAACGATGCAATAATTTATTTTTATTAGACCATGTTCCTATATTTGGAATTCGATAGTTTTTTGTTCCACTTATAGTTTTAAATAGTTCATTTTGATTGCAATATTTAGCCAGAAGAGCCATATCATATGCACAAGATATATTGCCATCATCTTCTATATCTAATCCATGAGGATTATTAAAAAATGTATTCTTCATTTTTAGTTCACGAGCTTTTTCATTCATTTTATCAACAAAATTATTTATATTTCCATTTCCTAAATAATGAGCAATAGATAAAGCTGCATCATTTCCGCTTCTAAGCAATAAACCATACACTAAATCAATAATTGTAATTTTTGTGCCTTTTTTTATATAAATTGCGCTTCCAATAGCGGAATCAATTTCATCACCAATTGTCACTATGTCATATAATTTATAACTTTCTAAAGCTATAATTCCGGTCATTATCTTTGAAATCGAGGCTACGCTTCTTTTTAAATATATATCTTTCCCTTCTAGAACTTCACCGCTATGTTCTTCCATGACTACATATGATCTAGCTGTTATATTTTCATTTATTTCTTTTTTTACAGGTAAAGAAAATAACATTAAAAAAATCATTAGCAATTTCATTATTCTTCACCTCAATTAAAATAATGATGATTATAAATAAAAAAGAACCCTTTAATAAATAAAAAAAAGGATTTATATAAAATCTTAATTTAGATTTTAAATATTTCCTCTTTTCTCAATTAATTCTTTATCTAATATTTCTTTTGCTAATGATAGATAAGCTAAACTAGATGCTGATTTAGGTTTATATATTGTTATAGGTATCCCTTTTGCAGCCGCCTCGGCTAAATATACATTTCGAGGAATCGCGGTTTGAAAAGTTATTTCTTTAAATAATCCTCTTACTTCTGAAGAAACTTCAATCGACATTTTATTACGAGCATCGAACATTGTAAAAACAAATCCTTCAATTCCTAATGTTGGATTAAAAGTATTTTGTATATTTCTAATTGCCCCTAGCATTTGCGTTATAGCTTCCATAGCAAAATATTCACATTGCACTGGAATTAATACTTTATTACTTGCAACGAAGGCGTTAGTGTTTAAAATACCTAATGTTGGAGGACAGTCAATAATTATATAATCATAATTATTATCCAATCCTTCTAAAGCATTTTTTAATAATAAAGACGATGAAAAATCATCTTTATTAATATAATCAATAATCGCCGATAGTTTTAGATTTGCCGGAGCAATATCTAAATTTTTCATAACCGTATGTTTAATAATTCGATTGATATCTTTCTTTCCAATTAAAACATCAAAAATAGTTTTGTTTAATAATGAAACATCAATTCCTACACCTCTAGATGCGTTTCCTTGTGGATCAAGGTCCACTAAAAGAACTTTATATCCTAAACTAACTAATGAAGATGCAAGAGAAATAGAGGTGGTAGTTTTTGCAACGCCACCTTTTTGATTAGCAACAGCAATAATTTTATTCATTTTTTTACTCCATATTAAAGTTAAGCCACAAAACTATAAAGGTTTCTTTTTAATTTGTCCATATACACGAGGATACTTTAATGAGGTTTCCTTTTTCTTTATATAATATAAATTAATACGTTTATCTCCTAAATCTAAAGACCATGTTTGTGCTTTAATTAATTCTATATCTAATTCTTTTTGAGCGTTTTTTGATTCTTCATGTTCTAACATTCCTTTTGAACCTTTTAAAGCGATAAAAGTACCGCCGACACGAAGTAAAGGAATTGAAAGTTCCATTAGTATTTGCATATTTGCAACCGCTCTTGCAGTAACAATATCATAATACTCACGAACATCTTTAACATAATCTTCCGCTCTTTTATTAATTGTAACAATTCCTTTTAAGTTTAATTGTTTGATAACTTCATTTAAAAATGAAACTCTCTTATTTGTTGGTTCAAGTAAAGTAACAAATAGATTTGGAAAAAGAATTTTTAATGGAATTCCTGGAAAACCCGCACCACTTCCAACATCTAACAATGATTGATCATCATAAGAAAATTCTTTTACTGAATAAATTGAATCGTAAAAATGTTTTTCAATTATTTCTTCTTCTTTTGTAATCGCAGTTAAATTCATTTTTTCATTCCATTCGACAAGCAAAGACAAATACTTTTTAAATTGATTGATTTGTTCTTCACTAATGGAGATTCCTAAAGAATTAACACTATTCTTAAATTCAATCCAATTCATTTTTCTTTCTCCGTTTTATATTAAATAATAAAATTGAAATATCTGCTGGATTTACTCCGCTAATCCGACTTGCTTGTCCAACTGTTCTTGGTTTAATTTCATTAAACTTTTGTCGAGCTTCTAAAGCTAAACCATCCATATTTATATAATCAAAATCACTTGGAATTAATTCTTCTTCCCATTTTTTAGCTTCTTCAGCTTCTCTTATTTGTTTTTCAATATATCCTTCATACTTAACCATAATTTCTAATTGATGAACGCCTTCATTATCAAGATTTAAATCCTTCAATTCATCGATTAATTCTTGTAATCCTTGATATGTTACAAGTGGTCTTCTTAAAAATTCTAAAGCGAGTATTCCACCTTTAATAGAATCATATCCTAAAGATGCTAAATATGTTTGGACTTTTTCATTTGCACCTAAGTAAGTTGTTTTTAATACATTTAATATTTTATTGATAGTTTCTTTTTTATCAACAAACTTTTTATATCTTTCTTCACTAATAAGACCTAATTTATATCCGTATTCTGTAAGTCTTAAATCAGCATTATCATGCCTTAATAAAAGACGATATTCTGCACGTGAAGATAATAAACGATATGGTTCTTTAGTGCCTTTTGTCACTAAATCATCAATCATTACTCCAATATAAGCTTCATCTCTTCTTAATATAAATGGTTCTTTACCTCTTATTTTCAAAACAGCATTAATTCCCGCCATTAAGCCTAATCCTGCTGCTTCTTCGTATCCTGAAGTACCAACAATTTGCCCTGCTCCATATAATCCAGGCCATTTTTTAACCATCAATGTCGCATCAAATTCTAGAGGTTCAATTGCGTCATACTCAATCGCATACGCATATTTTAATATTTCACAATTTTCTAATCCTGGTAAAGATCTAATCATCTTTTCTTGAACATTTTCTGGCATCGATGTAGAAAAACCTTGTATATATGTTGAATTCATATATAAAGATTCAGGTTCTAAAAACAATTGATGACGAGGTTTATCGCTAAAACGAACAATTTTATCTTCTATACTTGGACAATATCGAGGTCCTACACCATGCACCATACCGCCATACATTGCTGACTCATGAAGATTTTCTTTAATGATGCGATGAGTTTCTTCTGTAGTATAAATCAAATAACATAAAACTTGATCTTTTAAAGGTTTATATTCCTTAGTTTCAAAAGAAAAAGCCAGTTCTGCATCGGTTCCATATTCTTTTTGTGCTTTTGAAAAATCAATTGTATCTGTTTTTATTCTTGGTGGAGTTCCGGTTTTAAGTCTAAATAGCTTAATTCCCATTGTAGATAAGAATGGACTTAATCCTAATGATGGCTTTTCTCCATCAGGTCCAGCACTTCTAGAAGTATGTCCTACTAATATTTGAGATTCCATATATGTTCCTGTTGTTAAAATAACAGCAGCAGAAGTTATTTCATCTCCATTTTGTAATTTAACACCAAAAACATGATTTTCATCATGAAGTAAACCAACTACCATTCCTTCAATAACTTCTAAATTTTGACAATTTAACGCTAAGTTTTGCATAAAAGCAGGATATGTTATTTTATCCGCTTGCGCTCTTAAACATTGAACACCTGGTCCTTTTCCGGTATTGAGCATTTTCATTTGTAGATACTCATGATCTGCGCCAATCCCCATCATTCCTCCAAGTGCATCTATTTCACGAACAACAATTCCTTTCGCAGAACCTCCTATAGAAGGATTGCAAGGCATATTTGACATCATTTTAATATTCAATGTAATTAAAAGCGTTTTAGCTCCCATATGTGCAGAGGCTAAAGCGGCTTCCATTCCAGCATGACCGCCACCGACAACAATTACATCATATTGAGTCATATTATCCCACGCTGCCTTCCATATCAAGTTTAATGAGTTGATTTAACTCAACAGCATATTCCATTGGTAATTCTCTTGAGAATGGTTCAATAAATCCCATAATAATCATTTGAGTAGCATCCTTTTCAGAAATACCTCTAGACATTAAATAGAATAATTGTTCATCTGATATTTTTGATACAGTAGCTTCATGTTCTATATAAGATTGATCATTTTGCATGACATTACTAGGTATTGTATCTGAACATGATATATCATCTAAAATCAATGTATCACACTCAACATGACTTCGGCAATCATAGGCATTTGGTCCATGTAAAACCTTACCACGATAATTAGCGACGCCACCATTTCGAACGATTGACTTTGAAATGATTGTCGATGATGTTTCTGGCGCTAAATGAATCATTCTAGCTCCAGCATCTTGGAATTGTCCTTCACCAGCAACCGCTACAGAAATACAGGTTCCTCTTGCTCCTCTGCCTTTTAGTATACAAGCAGGGTACTTCATATTAACTTGAGAACCGATGTTTCCATCAATCCATTCCATTTGAGCATTTTCAAAACAAACCGATCTTTTAGTAACTAAGTTAACAATGTTATTAGACCAGTTTTGAACGGTTGAATACCGGCATTTTCCACCTGGTAAAATTACAATTTCAACAACTGCAGCATGAAGAGATTCCTTTGAATATGTTGGGGCGGTACATCCTTCAACATAATGCACATCAGCACCTTCATCTACAATTATTAAAGTTCTTTCAAATTGTCCACTTTTTTCATTATTAATTCTAAAATATGATTGAAGTGGCTTTTCAAGTTTGACACCTTTTGGAACATAAATAAATGATCCTCCTGACCAAACTGCGCCATTTAAAGCGGCAAATTTGTTATCAGCATAAGGAACGACACTATTAAAATACTTTTTAAACAATTCTGGACACGCTTTTAATGCCGAATCAGTATCTAAAAATATAACTCCTTTATCTTGAACTTCTTTAAGCATGTTATGATAAACAACTTCACTTTCATATTGAGTGGAAACACCCGCTAAATATTTTTGTTCAGCTTCAGGAATTCCAAGTTTTTCAAATGTTTCTTTAATAGTTGTAGGAACTTCATCCCATGATTTTTCTACCTTTTCACTTGGTCTTATAAAATATGTATAAGAATCAAAATCTAAAAATGATAAATCTGGGCCATAATTTGGAAATGGCAATTTTAAAAAAGCTTTATATGCTTTTAAACGGAATTCCAACATCCATTCTGGCTCATTTTTATAAGAAGAAATAGCTCTAATTATTTCTTCATTAAGTCCTTTATCTGTTTTTAAAATTGAAACATCATCATTTTTAAATCCATATTTATAATCTTCAGTTGGTAATACTTTTTCCTTTTTCATTATTCAGCTTCCTCCTTACCATCGAGAAGGTACTTTAATCCATTCCATCCAATTGTCGCACATTTAATGCGTGATGCTTGCTTTGAAGTATTAATAAAAACAATGGCTTCATCTAACACTTCTTCATCAAATTCTTGTTCATTAATCATGTTTTGATATTGTTGAATGATGTAATATGCTTCTTCTTTTTTCTTACCAATAACAAGTTCCGTCATTATCGATGTTGAAGCAGTAGCAATCGTACATGCAATACCGGTAAAACAAACATCAATAATTACTCCGTTTTCTTCTTTTAAATAAACGTAGATATCATCAATACATGATGTTGAATCCATGTGAATCTTTTTATATTCGCTAATATTTTCTGGTTCTCTTTTGTTATGAGGATGCTCATAATGATCCATTATAATTTGTCTCATCATTGCTCCATTAATCGAAATAGGCATCTAAAAAGTCGCCTCCTGTCTTTACTGCTTCTACTAAAGCATCAATTTCTTCCTTTGTGTTATAAAAATATAAACTTGCTCTAACTGTCGCATGACAATTCAAAAAATCCATTAATATTTTTGCGCAATGTTGCCCGCTTCTTACGCAAATGCCTTTTGCATTTAAATGAGTTGCTAAATCTTGCGCAAATACTGTTTTATAATTAAATGTAATAATTCCAGCTTCAGCATTTTTATTATAAATAATTAAATCATCTATATCGCTAAGTCTTTCTATTGCATATTCTCTTAATTCTTTTTCTCTTTTATTGATATTTTCCATACCAATTGAAGTTAAAAATTTAATTGCGCTTGCAAGTCCAATTGCCCCAGCAATGTTTTGTGTTCCTGCTTCAAATTTATAAGGTGGTAGTAATAAAGAAACTTCGCCACACATATCAAATCTAGCATTCATTCCTCCACCACTCATTAAAGGGTCCATATCTTTAAGTAAATCATATTTACCATATAAAACACCGATTCCTGTTGGTCCGCACATCTTATGTCCGGAAAATGCTAAAAAATCACAATCTAAATCTTTAACATCTGTTATTTGATGTGGAACACTTTGTGCACCATCTACAACAACAACAATTCCATGTCGATGAGCAATTTCACATATTTTTTTAACATCGACCACATATCCTAAAACATTTGTAACATGCGCGATTGAAATTACTTTTGTTTTTGGTGTAATTGATAATTCAACATTTTCTGGTGTTAATCTGCCTTCTTCATTTAAAGGTATATAACCGATTGAACAGCCTGTTACATCATGTACATGAAACCATGGAAGAACATTTGATGCATGTTCTGCTTGTGTTAATAATACTTCATCGTCAAAAGTTAAATGCTTAATACCATACCCATACGCCACTAAATTAATTGACATTGAAGTTCCTGAGGTAAAAACTACCTCTTCCTTCCTTGAATTAATAAAATTTGCGACTACTTGACGAGCTTCATCATATTTGGTATCAACTTCATGAGCTAAATCATAATCACCACGATGAGAATTAACACTATAATTTGAATAATAATCAACAACTGCATCAATTACACATTGAGGTTTAAAAGTTGTTGAAGCGTTATCTAAATATACTAAATGATGATTTTGCATGGTTTTATCATCACTTAACATCGGAAAATAAGATCTAATCTTTTCGATATCCATTATTTCATTCTCCTCTCCATACAAGATGCGATAGAGGATGAAACATCTTCATCAAAATAAGCAAGAATTGGTTTTAAATACCCTAATGTTATTAATTGCTTAGCAACATCTTCTTTCAATCCACGTGATGTTAAATAAAATAAGTGATTATCATTAACTTTGCCTACAGCAGCAGCGTGTGATGCTTCAATTTCATTTTCATCTATTTTTAAAATTGGATTTGCAAAAGCTTGGCATGCTGGATCAAAAACCATTATTTTAGCATTTTGATGTGTTTTTGCATTTTTTGCACCTTTTCTGATATGTCCAATACCAGAAAAAACAAGTTTTGAGTTTTCAATGCAAACGCCATAATTATTCATTTCAGCATAAGTATTTTTCGCATTATGAATAAACGAGACAGAAAACTCTTTTTTATCATTTTCAGCACTTAATGTAGCTAAATGGATTTTAACAGAAGCTCCTTCTTTTTGGATATCAAAGAAAAATTCTTCTTTTTTTGTTCCAACAGAAAAATCAGCGCACGCAACAATAACGCTGCTATTTTCTTTCAAGATAAATTTTCGACAAGAACTTATCGCGGAATTTAACGAAGATATAGATAAATGTAATGTCGTATTCTTTTCAATTACATAAACAACATCAGTTTTTGGACTATCAATTTCTAATAAGTCAATAACGGAATTTTCCTTAAAAACTAGTTCTTTTAATTGATTTTCAATATTCCAATCAATTTTACTATGGAAATTATCTAAAAAAGAATAGGATTCTGTTGATGTTATCACTAGATTCCGTTCCATAATTACTTTCCACCTTTGATGATTTCTTTTGTTGCACAAGTGCCAATAGAAAGTTCGTTCATATCAACATCTTCTTTTTCGATTTTAATACCTAATTCGGTACGTATCCATTCATAACCATTTTCATCAATACGTTTAATAATTTCTGGTCCACCTTCAACTGCAATTCTTCCATTTATCATAACTGCAACTCTTGTAGGATTAATTAAATCATATAATCTTGCATAGTGTGAAATAACTAAAAAGCTCATTTCTGTTTCATTTTTTAATTTTACGATAGCTTCTGCAACTGTTTGTAATGCATCAACATCTAATCCGGAGTCAATTTCATCTAACATTGCAAATGCTGGTTTTAATAAAAGCATTTGTAATATTTCATTTCTTTTCTTTTCACCACCAGAAAAGCCTTCATTTAATGATCTGTTAGCCATATCCATAGGGATTTTCATTTCTTTTGACGCATTTTCTAAAGCACGATAAAATTGGAAGAGTGAAATTGGTTTTTCTCTTCTTGCATTCATCGCAGCTTTTAAGAAATCAGCATTGATAACTCCAGGTACTTCACTTGGATATTGAAATGCTAAAAATAAACCCGCTCTCGATCTTTCATCAACACTCATGGATAAAACATCTTTTCCATCAAGTGTTATTGTTCCAGAAGTAACCTTGTACTTTGGATTTCCCATAATTACTGCAAGTAATGTTGATTTTCCATGTCCGTTAGGGCCTAGCAAAGCTAGTGTCTCTTTTTCATGTAAAGTTAGCGACACCCCTTTTAATATTTCTTTTTCTTCAACTGAGACATGAAGATCTTTAATTTCTAATGTTGCCACGTTAATCACTCCTAATCATAACCGCGTATTATTTTACACCTTATCAAAAACAACTACAAACAAAACGATAAGAAATATTATTTTTTTATTGTTCCCAAAATAAAAAAAAGAGCAAAGTTTTTTTCTTTGCTCCCTCACACTTTATTAGCAGCCGCAGCCGAACCAACCGCCACAACCGATGATGACAAGTAGAATGAATAAAACTAAAACAATAGCAAAATAGTTATTTCCCATAATGGCACCCTCCTTTACTTAGGTCAAATTTAAAATAAACCGCCGCTATTACTTCCACAGCCTATGATGGCAATAAGAATGAAAAGGACAAGAATAAAAGTCCAACTAACACCTGTATTTGTGTTCATAATTGTTCCTCCTGTTTCACGATATACTATGCTTGTTTTTCTAAATAGGTCACATATGATTGGTTTTTTTCATTTAGAGCCCATTTTTTAATTTTTATCATCATTATGTGCAGAAAAATATAAATTTTTCTTGAAATAGATAGCATTTTTATGTAGAATTATTTTGCTATATTTATACAAGGAGGAAAAGCTGTATATGAAAAAGAAACTACTTACATTAGCTCTTGTAGCAGGTTTCTCAGTTGTGACACTCTCTTCATGTGGAAATGACTGGCTAAAGGAATCAAACGGAGTAGTGTTAACTATTGATGGCGAAAGTTATACAACAGAGCAATTGTTTAACCAATTCGGCACATCAAATGCAACTGGTATTGCTGCATATTACAACGCGATTAGTGAAGTTCTAGTCCGTAATGCAACTCGTAGTTATGCTGAATCAGTTGAATTAGAAAAGAAAGTTTCAGCACAAATTGAAACACAAAAAGAAAAAGCCCGCGACAACGCAGACTCAAATGGCACAAGTTACAAAACTGAATTCAATGCAATCCTTGAAAGTGAAGGCGTTGAAGATGAAGATGAATTAAAAGAGAAATACATCTACGAAAATCTCCAAGAACATCTTCAAGATGAATACTATGATGTCAACACCACAAACTTAACAAAAGATTATCTCGACGAAATGTTACCATATCATGTCCGTCATATCTTAGTTAACGTTTCTGCTGCATCTGGTACTCTTTATAACGGTACCATCACCGAAACTGAAGCAATGAACCTTGCATCAGTCGTTCGTCGTATTGCCAACTTAACAAAAGATGGCGCTGAAAAAAATACATTAGAAACATTCGGAGAAGTTGCCTTCGATGCTTCTGAAGATAGCGGCTCCGCTGCTTTATATGGAAACTTAGATGTTATGACTGCAAAAACATCATTCGTTAACGAATTCAAACTCGGTATTTATGCTTATGAAGCATTAGCCGCAGGAAAGAACGTTGATAATCGTGGTAAGTTATTTACTGATACTTCCGCCGATTCAGAATATGGTGTTTCATTACAAGCTAACACCTATGCAATTCCAAGTGATGCTCAAAGTTCTTGGACATCAAGAAATGAAACACTTACTCTTGATGACAGTGGTTCAACCTATGTCCGTCGTAAAGATGGTATTGGTTACATTCCATTCTCAGTTACTCAACTTTTAGAAGATTATGCTTCTATCACTGTTGATCCAACAACCCATAAGAAAATCAATGATGGTGATTCAAACTACTATCCAAGAAACATTCTCTTCAACTATTACTTCAACGACCATGGTATTAACGTCATTACAAACGAAACCGCAGTTGGTAACTTTGTAAATGTCACAGGATTTGATAAACCAATTCTTTGTGCTGATGGCAATCCAGATAAACCAGTATTAGTTACAAGAGCAGGATCATCATATCAAGGCGTTCACTTCATGATAGTTGAAAAATCCGCAATCGGTTCAAGCCAAAGCGATTTAGAAACATACTATGATAAGAGAACACCAACTCAATTAACAAAAGATGGTAAAGAAGATTTAATCGGTTCAACATATGTTACCGCAATTAAATCAACTGATACAAAAACTTATACAGATCGTTCTGAAGCAATTGAAAGCGAAGTTAAAGATTTCGACTCATTAATCGATACACGTTTATTTGAATATTATTTAGGTATTTCTGGAACAACACCAGTCGATAGTGATGGAAACGAATTACCAATAATTAAAATTGCTGATGAAAACTTAGAAAAAGAATTATTAAACTACATCGAAGTTAGCCGTGCTAAAGCAAAGAGTGAATCAATTACAAGCAATAACGAAGCATGGGATTCATACATTAAATTATTAGAAACCCAAGATTGGATTAGTTCACGTCGTATTCCATTAGTTTGTGCTAAGAGATTTGTTGATGGTGAAATTGTGAGAGGAGATAGCTGCTATGTTGAAAAATAATAAATTAAAATTATTCGGTATAGCAACAATGCTCTTCACCCTTGTCTCTTGTGGTGACATCGTTGCAAAACCAGAAAATAAAAATGATCAATTAGTTATTAATAACGATGGTTCTTCATTAGATTTAAAGAACAATAACTATGATGTTGTTTATGATGATTTAATCGAAGATGGCGTTATTAATACAACCGTATTCAGTGATGTTATGTATAAAATTGCCTCAAAAGAACTTGCTTCTTATTACACAGGCGATGATGCAATCTTCACCGAAGAAGAATTTAATGCTGAAGTTGAAAAGCTCGTCAACGAAAAGCTCTATGATTATATTTCATCAACTACTTATCAAACAGATAATCGTTTCGATGAAAGAAAATTAGTCTTATCATTAACTCAAAATCTTTATAACATTACTCCACGTAAAGACGCAAGTGGAAATGATGCTGATTATAATACTGATGAAGTTGTCTTCACTCCTGAAACAAAAGCGGCCGCTTTAGAAGAAGGAACTCTCGGTGGCGATAGCTCTACTCTTGTAGATGGACAAATCCTTCACTACGATTATACAGATTATAAAGAAAGAGTCTTAAAACGCGAAGTTTATACTCAATTACTTACTTCAAAATTTATTGAAGATGAATCATATTCATCATTAGGTCGTGCTTATTCAAGAAAAGTTAGCTATATTGCTATCACAAAGGATGCTTCCCATCCAGATGCTGCAAAAAATACAATCGATGCATTTGTTAATGAATACATCAACAATAACAATGGAACAGTCGATCTCAACAACCTTGCTAAATTATGGAAAGGTGTTGACTATTCAAATGAAGATGGTGAATTATCAAGTGAATTAAAGAATATTATCAATAACTATGGTTTAAGAACCTTAGCCGATAATATTAAAGATGAATTCAAGAAAGTCGTTGAATGGGATGATTCAACTGATGATTATAAGAAAGACGCTAACGGTAATTCAATTCCATTATCTGAAGATGCCGTTGATAGCTCATTAGAAGCAACTTATACTGGAAGCTATGCTTATCTTCCAGAAGTCGGTAAAGAAAAGAAAGATATCGAACTTGCTCAAACAACTTTAGTAACTGAAGGTTGGTACATAAAAAATGGTGGCTTAACCGATTTACCAGATGCAATCCGTAGTCGTTTATTCGATATCCGTACCGCAAGTGATTTCCAAGCATTAAAGAATAACACTAACGATACCTTACGTGGCTATGTCCGTCAAATCAATGGTGTTAATTACCTTGTTCCTGCTAAGACTCAAACAGAAGAATCTAATAGTGATGTAATCATCTATGATCGTGATTCTGAAACATATTATATTGTGATTATCGAAGATGCTTTAAATGCTTCCTCATTAAATACATATAATGTTGAGAAATTAGTTAAAGAAAACAATCCAGATGCTTCTGAAAGCGAAATTGCTTCATTAGTTAAATCGGAAACTAAAGCAAGACTTAAAAACGCTCACGAAGTTGCTAAGATGTTAGCCTCAAAGAGCTCATATCAAAGCGAAGCAACAATTTTCTATCTCAAGAAAGCAAATATTGTCTTCCATGATGAAGATGTCTATAACTACTTCAAAGAAAACTACGAAGACATGTTTGAAGACGAAAATTAATTGTTTCTAGATTATTAAAAGAAGGTTCACACCTTCTTTTTTTTGTTCTATAATATGCATATAGAGGTGATTTATTTATGGACAATTGTCTTTTCTGTAAAATTGTTAAGGGTGAAATACCTTGTTATAAGGTTTATGAAGATGATGATGTTTTAGCCTTCTTAGATATTTCTCAAACAACTAAAGGTCATACACTTGTTATTTCTAAAAAACATTATGATAACTTTTTAGCAACACCAAAAGAAGTAATGAACAAAGTAATGAATATAGCTCAAACAATTGGTCAAGTTCAAATTCAACACTTAGGTGCTAAAGGAATTAACATATTAACCAATTGCTACCAAGAAGCTGGACAAACAATCATGCATTTCCATGTTCATGTCATTCCACGTTATGAAAAAAGTGATGGTTTCATTTTAGAAATGAAAGAAAATGAAGATTTAGACAATATTTCACTACCATCAATTGCCACAATTATTAAAGAAGGAATTTAAAATATTTAGAACTATAGGTAATAGATATTTATATCTTAAACTTATAGTTCTTTTATTTGATTATTATAATATTCCTTATCTTTTCAAGCAAAAAACACTATAAAAGCAACTTTAACTTGAAATTAACTCGATCTTGTCATAGAATAATAACACGTGGTCCATTAGTGGAACTGGTTAACACGTCTCCCTCTCAAGGAGAAGAATAGGAGTTCGAGCCTCCTATGGATCACCAAATAAACTCATAAAGTCCGATTTTATCGGGCTTTTTTTAAGTGCTCTAAAGTTTTGTAGGGAAGCAAAAAAACAAAGAGGATTTGAAGGGGGAATGTGTCTCCCTTCTCCTCCCATTCTCTATATAATATAAAAATAATCCTCTATGATTAATATACCTAAAATCATTAAGGAGGATTACATGATTAATATTACTGAATTAGCTAATTTTCTGTCAATTAACATTGGAAAAGTAAATGTAGCAATGAGTTCGAGTGAGTTGATTTTTCTTTTTCAATTAATTTATTTTAAGAATTAATTTTCTTTTATTAACATAATAAAAGAAAAAAATAAATTTGGTTTAAATAATTCTAAGAATTGTACAACTTATTAATATCGCTTTTAATTGTTCATTCGATGATTAGTTAACTACTAAAATACTTAAACCCTTCTAACTATTCTAATTAATTCAACATTTAGGGTTAAGTACAAATATTAATTAATTTATTTGATTGCTATTTACTTTATATAGAAAGGAGGAGTTACCTATGTTTACTAAATTGAAAACTAGTCTTTTATTACTTTTATCTACTACTGCATTGGTTAGCGTTGGTTTCTCTTCCTGGATTATTAATTTATCTGATTCTAGTGTTGGTGAAGGCGCTACCGCTGTTGATAATGTTATTGATAATCCTTATATTAGTTTTGATACTTCTAAAGGGACAAATAATACTGGAATCGATTATTTAGAATATTATTACTCTGGCTTTAAACCTGAAGTTGGCCAAATAACCGCTTATTTAATTTTAAATTTGAAAAATTGTCGTTCTAATTTTCAAGATACAAATTCTCTAGAATTTAAAACAAATTTATTTTATTATTCTGATAATTTAAGTTCTTTTAATATATTTAAAGACTGTGGTATAGGCGTTTCTATTAAACTTGAAACAGAAACAACTAATAGTTTTAAAATAGAAAGACAAGTTGATTATAGTAAATATGCTATTTTACCTGCAATTATTTTTTTTCCAGATATTTTAATTAATATAAAGTCAGATATATTTTTATTTTCAATAACATATAAATTTGAATTTAATAAAAGTACAAAAATAGATAATTTTGGTAATGATATTTTTCCATTTTTATCAAATAGTAAATTTGCTTTCGAAATAGGTTTAAAAGAAGGAGTGATTAAATAATGAAAAAGAGAATTACACTAGTTTCAATATTATCATTATTTTTAGCATCAATGATTGGTTCAGCATCGTGGTATACAAATCTTAATAAAACTTTTGAACCAAATTTTAATACTAGTGGTTTAACAAATCATCTTGCAGGATTGAATAAAACTGATTCATTCATATATGATAAAGGTACAACCGCAAATGGGTATACTAATATTTCAAGTGATCCTTCTTATGACAATGAAAAAAATACGATAAATTTAGGATATAAAGGAAAAGATTTAATCATTAACGGAAACGCATATTTTACGCATAAAGATGCTCAAATTAAATATTCAGAATCTGAATATACTGATGGTAATACCTTTAATGCCTTAAATGCAGAATCTGATTATAAATATTTTTCATGGATTAATGAGTGCTATAATACTACTAATAGATTATATACAATAAAGCTTATTGGAAATGTAACACTTGCAGAAGGATGCACATTAAGCATTGGTGCTTTTATTGGGCGTACATATATGAATGGTTTTAATGGCCCTATTATTCAAGGTAATTTTATTACATTAGATTTAAATGGTTATACATTAAAAATCGAAAAAGGGGCCACATTAAATGCTTATGGTTATATTATAGATACTTCACTTGATGAAAATGGAAAACATAAAGGCTTAATAGATAATTATGGAACTATTTATTCATCATTTATTGTTGAAAATTATAATGGAGGTGGAACGACTGTTGCTACTGCCGCATTTGGAACTGCTCCTTTTACAATTTATTCAGTACCTTATTTATCTTGCAAAACTTGTTTTCATGATACTTCTGCATTAAAATGTCCAGCTTCTTTATATACTTATCCTTCGTCAAAAAACTTTGGCTTTGGAACTATTTATTATGGTGGATTTTCAAAAGCGGTTATCGATATGATTGGTTCATCTAATTCATTAATTAAAATTAATAGTGGTTCTTTTCTTATTAAAGATTCTTATAATGATCCAACATTATTAAATACACCTGCTTTATATGGTCAAAACTATAAATCATATTATGAATTTAATGGAGATATTGATGTTGAAACTATGTTTTTAAATGTTATTATCAATAAAAATGATGAAAACGGAAATAAAACAGGCAAATTGGCATCCAAAATAATTAATATGGCTGAATATGGTTTTACATTGCCTCCTTATATTCATATTAATATTAATAGTGGAACAACCTCAATCGGCATGTTAATTGATTTTTTACCTGGTTCTTCATTGTATGTATCTTCTAATGCAACAATAGAATTTAAAACACTTACTATAAATAAAAATCAAACACTTGGTGGTAATAATGATATAACTGCATATGGTGGTGTTAGAATGTTATCTTTAATGACTGCAGAATCATCAACTTGCTATGGAGGACTTAGTTATGGCGCCACTAACGCAGCATATAATGTTTATAGAGTTTCAGAAGCATCATTAAATGCTGCTGGAAACATAGATTCTAGAGCAACAATAGAAGGTAATATTTTAGTTTCAAGTACTAATAATAATGATAAACATATTATTGGAGGAAAAATAAATTTATCTGATGAAGCTAAAAAATATATTGAATCGTCAGATAAATTTGATGTTTACGCAAAAAAATATGATTATTATGCTTATATTAGTGGAAGAGATTTAATATATAATACTAGTATTTCAAATATTCAAAATGCAGCGACAGATAAGGTTTGTGCATCATATAGTATTTTACCTTTGGTAAGTTATGGTAAAGTTGTTAAACCTAAAGATATTTATAGTTCTTTTTCAAATGATACTACTTATGATTTTTCAGAAGGTGTATTTTTTAGTGATAATAAAGAATATGCTTTTATTCCTTCTAATACAACAATTGCTAATATAGAAGGAAATATTACTCAAATCACATACGATGATAATAAACATGTAATTTTTCATAACAATAAGTCATATAGCTTTTTTAGAAATATATTTGTAGAAAATTCAAATAACAATTTACTTTATGTTTATGATAATTATTATGGTAAAGGATATTCTTCAATGAATTATCATACAATTGATAATGTAAATAATAGTGTTACATACACTTATAAGTATGATGGTACTGGAACAACAGATACAGTACAAGGTACGTCTAGTCGTTCTCAAACAAAAAGGTATTTCTGGGAAAGTTTTGATGAAAATTGGAGTGGCGCAGATCATCAATATACAGAGTGGGATTATGAACCTGAAAATATTGAAAATGGTACTGAAATTAAAAATACAATTAATTATAAAACTGAAAATGTTAGCATATCTAATTACATATTTTCATATAACTCAGAAAATCTAGGAGATATTGAAACGTATAATGACTACCTATCTAAATCAATAAATCGCCGTCCTATTAATATTAGTAAATTTACTATTGAAAATAAGAATAAATATTATAGCGTAGGAACTATAAAATTATCAAAACATATTGAAAAAAAAGAGGAACTAACCCCATTTACTCCAGTAAATGGAACAATAATTGAAAATAAAGAAACTAAACCGAGTGGATTAACATGGACACAAACAAGAACTGCAACATTATCAAGAAATAATAATAAAGTACTAGAGCAAAATTGGATTTTAAATCGTCCTATGTATATATTATCTACATGCATAAAATGGAATTCCTCATTTAAAATATGGGTTATATCATAATTATTATTTTAAAAAATAGAATTGTATTTATAAAAAAAAGAGATTTTTTGGCTCTTTAAAGAACCAAATCTAGGGTGGTGGGCCAAATTTTGCCAACCACCCTAGATTTTAAAGAGCCGTTTTTATAAAGAATAAGTTTTTTTAATTATAATTTTATTACATTAATGGGCCATATCTTTCGATATAGTAATATAAATCTTCCCATGTTAATAATCCCTTTCCAATTGCAACTTTTAAATATGGAGTTGGGAAAGCATTAAACATTTCTAAAGGAACAAGGTATTTAAAATCATCGTATGTAAATAATCCATATTTTTCTATATCTCTATTTTTTGTTTCTTCATCATATTTTAAATCATCATTATAATCAAAGATATTAAATAGTCCAGTTATACCTCCTGGCATAGATAATATATCTTCAACAAAGTAATTTAAATGATATTTGGTAACAGGACTATAAACTTTACAACGCTCTGTTGTTAAATATGCTTTATTTAATTTAGTAATGACTTTATTATTGAAATTATCTATAGAATAGAAACTATGTCCTATAAAATCTTTATAATTATAAGCATCTATGTAAACATATTTCATTAAGTCTAAATCAAAGAAACCATGTTCAGAAATAACTTTAACTTTGTTACCATTACTAAATTCTAAATTAATGATCTCATATTCACTTTCTGATTCACTATCATTAAATAATACAGGTGCTATATCTAATTTACCACTTTCATGATTAAATACTAATAATTCATCACCTGCTTTTAAGCTTTCAACTGGTACTTTTTTGCAAGTTGCAGTTGTTACTAATGTTCCTTCGATAAGGCAAGAAGCGGCGGGAGCAGTAGCAATTAACTTAATAGCTGATTCTGAATTTATATCTTTGGATGAATCAGATTTATGCTTAGCTGTTAATGATATAGAATATTCTTTATTAACATTGGTGTTATTATTAGCAGGAATACTTACTTTTAAATATGGTATTCTATCATCATTTATTCCTTCATCTAATATTTCAGCTCCATTTGGATAATTCCAAATAAATTCATATAATTCTGCTGTATAGTTAGATGGGTCAATACTAGCAGTAATAGTTGTTTCTAATAGCGCTCCTGCATTTGATGTAGTATTATCACATATTAATTTTATTGTTTTAATTTCATGAATCGCATTAGGATCTTCAATTTGAACCTGATAATCATTAGAACGAATTTTATCATTATCATCACTTATTGCATATACATAAGCATTACCTTCTTTTATTCCTTTAATATTACCATTATTATCAATAGTTAAAATGCTTGAATCTGATGAATACCATAAAACTTTTTTTGTATAAGAAGTTGTAGGATTGATCGTAGCGGATACTTTTCCTGTTTCTTTTTCATTAATATTACTATCACCGGATACAGTGATGCTTGTTATACTAATATTACCTATATTACTTGAGGATGCATTAACAACAAGTGTACTATCATTTGTAATGCTTATAGAGGAGCTTTTTTTATAAAAAGCACCATTATAATATGCTGAGGCAATATTTGTTTTTAAATTAGGGATGGCTGTTCCATTAGTTGGTATTGAATAAATAGAATTACCGGATAAGTCACCACTAGTAGTATTATTTACGGTTATAGAATAACTTGGTGTAACACCACCTTTAAGCTTAACAACACCAATCGCAAGGGTTTTATTATTATCAAAATCACTTTTATTTACGATTGTTACTTTTTCTTCAATTGCTAAAACATCATTCATAGTTGTACTAGAAGCATTGTATGCTTCATATGTTGTATTTCCGCTTTTAGAAAGATTAATGTCACTTGATTTAACATTATCTCCTTTAATAATTCTTCCACCAAAATCTTCTTTGCAAATAAACTTGCCATTTACATAAAATTCAGCAGGTTCTTTAATTTCATATTTTGTACCTGAAATCGTACCACCTTTATCGGAAAAATATGTATATACATTCATAGATTTAACATTCAATATTGTTCCAGTATTGACTGTAATCTTTGCCCCTGGCATTAATTTTATTTTTAACATACTTGCATCATATAGTGCATCCTCTTCTTGATTATCCAATTTATAAAATGAAATATTAACTCTCCAAGAAAGCGGAAAAAAAACTTTTTGCATGCTAATTGTTGCTGAAATTGTAAATCCAACTTTCATTGAAACTGGTATTTTTATATCATTAAGTATTGCTCCACCATAAAAATCATAATTCATAATTTGAGTATTTATATTATACTTTACACATACAAAACCATTAGTGTTTGTTATAGCAAAAAAAGGATTATTATTAGAATTACTAGATCCAATAAATGAAATAGTATTTGACAATGCTTCATCGTTTATTCTGATATTAGAATATCCAAACATACTACCGTTATTAAACACTTTATACTCACATTGAATGTTTCTTAATTCGAATTGATTAAAAGGTGATTTTTCATCAGTATATGGTATATTTCCAGTAGCTAAACCAGCAATTGTTCCAGCAACAATTGCAATAGTATTACTTCCACCACGAAAATCTCTAATAATAAAAGGAATTTTTAATGAACCTCCTCTTATTTCAACTGAACTTCCATTATTTAAAGTAGATTCTGTAATATATCCACAGCATCTTATTTCTCCGTTTGATATTATTTTTGCATTATTCTCTAATTGAATTTCGCCATAATCACCACTTGTTTGCCCACAATAAGCAGCTCCTCCATTACCACCACTTAATTCGCCACCTATAACAATGGTTCCATTATTTATTATAGTTACATTTTTTTTAATTTTAACTGTATTTTTTACTTTATTGCTTAAACTTACATCAAATTCAGAGGCAACCATTTTCCCACTACTATCTTCAACTTGTAATTGTACTTTAGAAGAATCAGAAGTATCTACAAGATTAGCGACATTTAAAGTAACATTAGAATTAATAACACAATTTCTAGAAATTGTTTTTGCACCATTTGTTTTCGCATCTAAATAAACATTAACAATTACATTATCACTTCTAGAATTAGCTACAGAAAGTGCTTTTTCAATAGAAGTATATTCACCAAGGGGATTTTTTATGTCACTTGTAGTGGTTATATATGCAACAGGTACAGGTATATTATTAGAACTTACTTTATCAAGATCATTTGAAACAGAAAATGAAATTAACCATGTTGAAAAAATATTACTAATCAGAAACACTAATAATATACTAAGAATAAAGATAGTTGATTTCTTTTTCATATTTCAAAAACTCCTTTTTTTATTTTGTATATAATGAAACATCCATTAACAATTTTGTTTGTTCTAAAACATTGGTTATACTTGCATATGAAGTATATTTTTCATTTAGAATAACATTGAATTTAAATCCAACTATATATTCTAAATTATTGGAATAAGTTCTTATACCAGTTGTTTCATTAATAACATAATTGTTTGAATCATTAAAATAATTATTTAAGACTATTAAATTAAAATCACCAGATATTTTTTCATTTTCTATACTAGTTATAATATTTTCTTTCCTTTGAAAATAAATTGTGTTTTCAATAAAATTACCCTCGTTAGTATCAAATTTAAAATCTTCAATTATGTTAATAAAAGAATCTTTAGCGCTTAAATATCTATAAGTGCTTGATAAGCCTAATTGTACATAAAAATTGCTAGTATCATTATTAGAATTATCGATTTCATTTTTAAAAAAACTATAAAATTCATTAGATTTAATATTAAAAGTAAATGTAATTCCGCCTGATGATTGACCACAACGCATTCCATCATAATAAAACTCATCAGCACTATACAATAATTGAATTTTACATGATTCTATATCAATAAACTTGCTAGCATCAATAACATCATCGACAGCGGCAGCACCTTCCCCAACGCTAGAACCTGGCAAATTTATAATCCAAGAAGAGAAACCAACACCAACCAATGTAGTAGCGGATAAAAGTAATAAAAGACTAGTTTTCCATTTAATAAGCATAAGTAACTCCTCCTTTCAGTATAAAGTAAGCAATAATAAGATTAATTAACTAACATTCAATCCATTTAGCATATAAAGTCAAATCACTAAATACAGGTGTTAAATCTGTAAATGCCCCATTAACAGGTCCAGGTGTTTTAGTGGTAAACCAACCATCAAATGTATAACCTGAACGAGTAGGAATAGGAATAGAATAACCAGATGCGGTAAAATATGAACCTCTATCAATAAAGTAAGCAGGTTCTGCAGTCATAGAAGCGGGATAATCTCGAGAATCATTTAAATCAAATCTAATTTCATAAACGATATCATTATCCGAGAAAGAATGAATAAGAATCCAGCGACCATTAGATTTACTATAAATATTTTTACCATAAGTATCAAAATAGAAATCACCATTTCTACCTAAAGTACTGTTTGGCGCCCCTTGACCATTTAACCAAGTTGCAGGATCTGCAGGTTTAGCAAATTCTAATGTTTCTGAGTTTCCATCAGTATAATTAACTATAATAATATACTTCTCTCCAGATTCACCCGCAATCATCGAAGATATACCACGTCCATCTTCACCTTTTTGAGGTGCTGGAATTTGAATTACTCTTCTAAATCCATCACTTAATACAAGAACAATTTCAACGCTCTTATAATCTTCACTTTCCTCATCTTCATTTACATACCATTCAATACTTTCAATGCCACGTCCATCTTCACCGTCTTTACCTCTTTCTAATTCAAAAGATAGAGTTTCACCATTAGTAAGAGTTAACGTAACCGTAGAAATACCTGTTTCTTCATTTACAACACTTTCCATTGACTTAACCGATACTCCATTTGGAACTTGGAATTCTAAAGGCTCCATAGTGGTATCTGTATAAGTAATTTCCATGATTGTATAAGAACCAGTTTCATCAGTTCCTTTATTTGTAATTCCTGCGATCCCATTTCCAGTTTCGCCATCTTCACCTTTTTCTCCTTTAGGTATATAAAACACAATTGGAGCTTGATCCTCATCATCATAAGTAATTGTTACCTTTGTACTACCATCTTCACACTCTTCCGTTTCAATGGATTTAATTAAATATCCCTTTTCTTCGGTATTAAAGAATGAACAAGAAGATAAAAATGACATCGAAAGAGGTATCATACCTAAAATCAGTGCTTTTTTAATTTTCTTTAACATATTAATTTCCTCCTTTAGCGTTGTCTTTTAATATCTCAACAGATGGAGCTAGGTTTACATCTTCATCAGTTCCTTTAACTAAAGAGAACTTAAATGGATGAAATCCTGTAACAACTGTAACACATTTTTGCATCATATACTTCATAAGAGTTAATGTACTACCAGAAGTTGGTAAGTTTAAGAATTCTCTAAATAAATCAGTTTCAACTGTTCCACTTAAATCGGTATCTAATAAACTTGTATCAACTGTAGAAAGATTTAATCCTCCTCCATAATAGGCAATAGGAATATTAATCTTACCAGCAGTTAAATATTCACCAACACTTTTATTTAAAACATTTTTAATTGGGAAAATATCATCAATAGTAATCTTTCGATTAATTTCACCACTTATACCTAAATCCCCTGCGACTCCATTAGCGAATTGAGAAATATTTTCCGAAATTAATCCTGATAAATCAATATCACTAATTTGCTTATAATCGTAGAATGTTGTTTTACCAGTCAAATTAACTTTAACCGGATAAGATGTTCCTGATACATTCTTCGCAGAATAAGGAACTAAAGGCTTACTAGTCTTATCATCATTTAATAAACCGAATATTTGTCCAATTATCGAAGGTGAATTACTATACAAATATGGTCCGTTAAATGCGGTTTCTAAGGCAATTGAAGCAATACCGCTTTTATAGAAATAACTATTATTAATAGTCATATTTCCATAATATTTATCTTCTACACTATTGTTATCCAAACCTTGTTGAAGATAAGTAATGCTCTCTTTAATTATATCATTATCAATAGAATTACCCAATCCAGAAGAAAGGAATCCATTTAAGATCTTATCTCCTTCTCCTTGATTATTTTCATCTATTGAAAGATAATCATCAAGTGTATAATTTTGTTTAGCGCCATCAGAATTGTAATATTCTTTAGATACATTACTATCTGCCTTCATAATTTCATTACTTCCTGTTGTAATTAAGAAATTACGAGAATAACTAAACATACAATTATCGACCATAACATTTTTTGAAGAAAAACTTCTTAAAACATTTTTACCATTGCTAAATCTTGAATTCATTAAAGTAATGTTATTACCACTTACTTCAATGACTGTGCCTGTATAATCTAAATTAGCAAGATTATTACCAAAGTCACAATTTCGTAATACAAGATCATTAACAGTAATATTATCGCCATCTACATACATGCCAATATTATCTTGTCCATACGCAGACACTAATGGGGTACCATTAGGATCACCTAATGTATAGAATGGTAAAGGTCCTCTAAAGAGATTTTCACTACTTAAATAAGGAATAATATTACCATCTATTGTTTGTTCACTATATGGATAAGTTAAATTATGTAGATTAAGCGTATAACCATTACCATAAAAATCCTTTTGAACATGAATACCTACATTTATATCTTTAGAAACTTCAGAATATCCTAATTTACTATTAGATTTAACAAACTCGTTCCATTGATCAATATATTCATGGTTATAAGTCGTTTTAAACCGATATATTTCATCTTTAAAATTAAATGAATATTTAACATTACCATTTCTATCTTTAGAGAATTTACAGTTTCCAAATAAAGCGGTATTATTTTGTTTTAATTCAGGATTACCATCAGTCGTTAATATAATCCCACCATTACCATTGGTTTTATAAGTATTCTTAATAGAATCGAATGATTTTCTTAAAACGACGATTTTACCTTCATCCGATTTATTTGTGCAATACAATAAATCATCATAGTCATAAACATTTATTCCATCTTTAACTATAGTAAATTCAAACATGTAATCCTTAAGATCCGCTGCTGTTGATAATTTAACGTAAGCATCTCCATAATTCTTAATATCAATAGTTAATAACTTATGATCATTACTTAACTTACAATCAATAATATCATCACTATAATTAATTGAGATAGAATCTCTAAATATTTCATCAGATAAAGATACATTATACTCAATTGATGAAGCCTTAACTTCAACGCCATTATCATCTAAATCATATTGACCATAATATAGTCTTTCACTGACATTGTTTTGTGAACTACCCATAATAGGATTCATTGCTACATAACCATTTTCATAGATAATCCCAGTCATTGAACGAGAAACATTACCTTTTTCATTTGAACAAGTAATAATAACTTCTCCTTCACTAATAGCTTCTAAATAATAACTTCTTGTTGATTCATCAATCTTAATTCTAGCATATTCATTACCGCTACCATCTTTGTTCTTTAATGACCATTTAAGTGAATTAGCCTTAGATGGATATTTAGAATCACTAATCGCGGTCGCTTTTAATAAATAAGCTTCACTTTCACTAACCTTAAAACCTTGATAGTCATCATATTCCCATTTAATATCGATAATATCATTATCGAAAATATTAAAGGTCATATTAATGGATGTTAAACCAAATAAAGAAATAATAAACGGCATTAATAATAGAATAATTAAATTACGTTTTTTCATTAGTTAGACACCTCCAATTCAATAAAGAGGTTTGTAACTTTACTTTTCATATTAATTACAAATGGAAGTGATAATAAAACAAAAATAATAATTCCAAATGTATAAACAATATATATATTCACATTATAGAAAGAACAAATGATTGTTACTATAAAGTAAATAATCGGTAAGACATAAGAATAGATACTAGATAAAAAATAACTGCGTGGTTTATTACGTTTAATCTTTAACTCTTCAAAAAGAGAGACAATATCAACGATAGCTAATAATAATAAAGTCAATAACAAGCCAAAGATGAATGTTGTCACAGAAATTGAATAACTAATAAGTAATGATAAATAAGATATAAAACAAAATACCGCGGATAAAATAAATGGAATTAAAACCTTAACCGATAATTGAGTTTTAATCTTAACTGGCATAAATTTAATAACACGGATATTTTTATCTTCCATAGTAATATATTGATTTGCGCCTTGAGAAATAATCAAAGTAATTAACATCATAATCAATATATCTAGAAGCGGTAAAAAGTTCCGTATAAGACTTATATAATAACCCATTGTTCCGCTTGCAAAAACGGTATTAATGGATTTAATAATCAAAACTGATAAAAATGGTTGTACTGCAAGAAGGCCTGTAAAAGAATATAAATAATTAGAATCTTTAAATAAAACTATAAATTCTTTTCTAATTAACGCCATTTTAACAGAACGAACGCGAAGTTCTCTTACATGAGATTTACTCTTATCATTATTAACAAAATTAGTAAAGTTATGATAAAAATAAATAAGAAAAGAAATACCTAATAAAAACACTCCACAAGAAATACTTATATAAGATAATAAATGCTTTCCTGATCCTTTAATAAATATTTGTACTAAAAAGTTTACTGGTACTAAATTTTTACTTAAATCAGTAACAGTGTCTATAACATCGACAGTAAATAAACTATCTAAACGATTCGAAGAAACAAGGGTTATAAATAAGTTTAATAATTGACCATAAACATAAGTTAATCCAAAAGCAATTATAATTGTAACAACGAGTTGAACAATGACATGCTTCTTCATAAAATCAGAAATCAATTTATATGGATAAACAACAATAAATGCAACTCCTGCTTCAAAAATAAATGCAAATAAAGGATAAAAAATAATTTTATAATAGAAATTTAAAGTTAATTGATTGAAAATACGACCATAGGCCACGAATAATGGCACGGTAAATACTAGATTCATTAGATATTGCATTGCAAATAAGAATACTAATTTTGATAGCACCTTTTTAGCGTTACTAATTGGATAAGAAGCTAAATATCTAGCATCTTCTTCATTAAAGAATAATCGCTTTGTATTAAAAATTGCAAAGAAAATCATAATTACAGAAATTATAAAAAGGAATATTGTAAAGAAAGGAATCGCAGCGTTTTGATAGACTTTAATCTTATTAATAATTGTATAGAAAACATAAGTTTCAATCGCAATAAACATTAAACCAACGACAACGCCAAAAATAAGAGAGATTATTTTTTCTTTTAAACCACTCTTGTTAGCGAACATTAATTTAAAATCTTTAGCGATTAAACTTAACATTTGCCATCCTACCTTTCTTTATAAACTTCTAAGAATATCTTGGATAGTTGTAAACGTTTATTCGGATTCTTTTTTAAATCATATAAACCAACAACTTGTCCTTCATTAATAATTGCTACCCGATCACATATTTTACTAACTAAATCAATATTATGAGAGGTAATAAATACGGTATTTCCATGTGCGGCGTATTCTTGCATCATTTTCTTAAGCTCTTCCACCGCCATGATATCTAAACCAACTGTAGGTTCATCAAGAATCCATACTTTTGGATTCCCCATTAAGGAAGCAATTAAGCACAATTTTTGTTTCATACCATGAGAATATGAAGATATCGATTGAGATAAATCTTCTTCACTTAATCCTAACCTAGCAGATAAGTACTTATAGTTATTTTTAAATTCTTTTTCATTAAGTCGATATACGCTAGCGATGAATTCTAAATAATCATAGCCTGTCATAACTTCATAGCAAGTCGGTTCACTTGCAACGTAGCCAAATGTTGATTTTGCTTCTATTGGTTCTTGTACGATATCAAATCCATTTAATAAGATTTGTCCACTTTCAAACTTTTTTAAGCCAATCATACAATCAATCGTGGTTGATTTACCAACACCATTCTTACCAATAAAACCAAATAATTCTCCTTCATATACTTCTAAATTAAGTCCGAGAAGAACTTTCTTTTTTCCATAGGATTTATGTAAATCATGAATAGAAACAGTAATTTGTTTCTCTTCTTGTACTGTTTCTTTCATTTAGTTCTTCCTCCTTAATCTTAAAAATACAATTTCTGGTTCTTTTTCTCCTTGATAGAACTTATATAAAGAATTACAGCTTTCACAATGAAAAATGTTATTTTCCACTTCATTAATAGTCTTTTGTCGACATATTGGACAATAAATTGAATATATTCTTTGACTTCCTATCACTCGATGATAACGTTCTTCGAAATATTGTTTAATCATTTCCACTTCGCTTAATAAGTTTTGCTTAATAATATTTACTGTATCATCTAAATAAGCTCGTAACCAAAGTGATATAGCTTCAATTGTGGTATATTTAGAAGTATCTTGCACCCTTAACAAAACATTATCGAAATCTTCATCTTTATCAACTATTAATAAATGAAGATTGGTTTGATTGTCTTCTCGATTAACAATTTTAAATATAAATTTATTTTCTTCTTCAATACATGTCATCGTTATTTTCATATGAGAAGAAAAGAATACTAAGTCATTTTCAAGATTTAACGCTCTTCGTATAACAACTTCAGATTCACGAGTTGTTCTCTTACCATATAGTTTAAATCCAGCTTGCTTTAATTGTTTTAAAATCAAGACATAGTTGTATAAAAAGAAATCTTTATTAATTTGTGCTTCATCATTATATGTAATTAACTTACGATAAAACTTAAAACATTCATTATATAAATGATTATGAAGTAATATATTTGTAGGAATAACAACCGATAAACGCACTTGATCTTTATTAATAGTACGATAGAAATATGTATTCTTAATTTTTACAATTTTCTTTTGTAAATAATCAACTTTAACCATCGCTTGTTCTTGTTTATCTTCATCTAAAGATAAGCTATCTTGACCAACATAAGATTGAATCATTGAAATATAAAATCTTTGGAATTTAGTTAATTCAGAATCAATTAAATTAATTAAATGAACAATAAATATATTTTCATATGTCTTTATTTCATCAACATATTGTTGATAATAAACATATTCTGGAACCATGTCCGCACCTTGTTGCTTCCATAATGTTGAATCACTAACTGTTTTTTGAAACATTTCTGGAGTTAATCTTGATGCCGATGCCGCACGCACAATTACTTCCTCACCTTTATTAGCTAAAATAGGGCGAGAAACAATTGAAATAATAACGCTTAAAATACGAGAAATATTATCGAAGAACTTTAAATCATACTTAAAAGAAAGATCTTGTAATGATCTAACTTTAACTTCATCAATATGCGCAAAAAAAGTTGATAAAGTTTCATGATCTTTAGCAAATCTTTTTACACTACGGATAGCCTCTTTTAAGTATCGTTCTTCGTTAGTTTTCATTTACTTCACTACAACTTTCTAATGAGATTATTAATTAATCTACGACTTTGTGGGAAAGTAGATTCACCATAAACCTTATTAATTAAATCAAGAAGATGTTTAAGTCCATTCTTAACATACTCTTCAAAACGTCCTTCTAATTTTGCCAAAACCTTACGAGAAAGAAGGAAATCTAAAATGTCTTCCTTTTTACCACCGCAGGCGATAAATGTTGGAACTAATACTTCCATTTGATTTAAAATACGGTTGCCAAATGTAACATCGAATGTATCATAAATATAATCACAGACTTTTAAGAATTTTTCCTTGTCAGCTTCTGTCAATTTATTTTCTTCAATTTCTAATGCTTCTTCATATAATGAATGCAATTTTGAAGCACTTAAAGTAATGACATCTGCATCTTCTTCAACTTCAAATGGATTATTCTTATTATCAAAGAAAATGGTAATAGCACGGTCATAAACTTTATCCGCAATTGCAAAAGTAGAATCATCCTTATTCGCAGTACCAACAAAATATGCATTTGTAGGTATTTTAATAAATCCTTCTTCTAATTTCACAGGTGGGACAAAATCATATGGAAGATGCATAATTCTTAATTTCCATTGATCAGAAGGATATTCCAAAACAGATAAAAAATCTGCAAAGTAATATTCAACACGAGAAATATTCATTTCATCAAGAACGAATATATTAATTCGATCTGGATTATAGGATGCTTCATATAATTTAACTAAGAAATCTGTTTCACTATAAGTCTTTGAGAAATCATTAAAATAACCAAGAATACTTGATTTATCTCTCCAAGTAGCTTGAACTGGTAAGAATGAAACAGTTCCATTAACAAATTTAGCAAAATAACGTGGTAATGATGATTTACCTGTACCACTTAAGCCTTCTAAAATAGCAAAATGTGAAGCCGCAAAACCACTGATAAAAATTCTAATTGTATTTAAATCAAAATATAATTTTTCGACTTTTGCTAAATAATTTCTAAATTTAACACAGATCTCTTCTAAAGAATAATCATCTGTATCTATTCTTTCAATTTCATAACCATCATAGTTATAATCGATACGAGAAAGTGATGGAAATACTTTTTCTCGATCATCAAGTTCACGAGCCACATCACTAACTGATGTTTGTACTCCTGTTCCACCTATAACTCCTTCTCCAGTTGTGGTAGTAGTATTAGCGTTAATGTTTCCATCAAAATTGGTAGTAACATCATTTTCGATTTCATCTTCATCGCCTAATTCTGAATATTCATCTTTATCAAAGAAACGATATGGTTTATCAACTAAGATGATATTAAATGCAAACATTAATATACCGCCGATTAACGCAAATAATACTGCGTATATAAGTAATGCAAGAAGTAAACTTTGTCCAATAAAGATAGTTATATTCTTAACATTATCACCACTTATAGGTAATTGAATTAGAAGACTAATACCAAAAGATAAACCAGCACAAACAATTAAAGTAATGAAATAAGTTAAAATCATCTTCCAACTGAATGGTTTCTTTTTATTAATAATCGCATATCTTCTTTCATAAATAAGCGCGGTGACTAAAACAACAACATATATTGCTACAAGCAATAAACAAACAAATCCATTTGCGCCATCAATTTGAATTTTACTAAATCCTAAACCTCTTCCCAAAAGAGCAATTGGGTTATCTTCGGCAATAATAGATTTTGGTGTTCCAGATAAACAGATACCTGTAAACATTAATATAAAGGCATAAAATATCGACAAAGAAATTACAATTAAATTTCTTCTGGTAAAATATGGTTTATGCATATTTTTATCCCCCTTAATATTATTTTTCTGTAAACTCTTCTAATTCACTATTTTCGACTAATTCTAATATTGTTTTATCTTCATAATTTTCATTGGCTTCTTTTTTATCGACAAGACCATTTTCATCAACACGATACATATATCCTTTATATAATATATATTCGACATAGCCAATTTTCATCATTTCAATATCTTCCTCTTCCATATCATCAACATCAAATATAGAAGATAAAATATCTAAACGTTTACTACTAGCTTGATTCATTTTACTTGATAAATGATCAATCATAAATAAACAATAAATAACTGCAAGTGCAGTCACAATGCCTGAACCGGATTGAAAAAACAAAACAAGCATTCCCGCAAGTGGAACCCTTTTACCATTATATTTTCCTATAACATCATCAAAACTTGGTTTATAGCTATCGGTAGCGTTATTAGAGTCTCCTCTAGTTACATAAAGTCTTTTTCCTTCACTATATTCAAAATCAATAATTCTATGGATAACGTTAATGCCCTTATCATTGATAAAGGCAATAACATCATATTGTTTTAAATCATCATCAGTTTTAACTTTGCTAATTCCAATAATGTCATAAGTTTGAAATTGATTATCTAAATTTTGTGTAAATAGATAATTATTAGCTTTATTCTTTTCACCCATTGATCCAGAAGCAACAACCATAACGGAATTACCCCCAATCATCATTACGCTTCCATTTGCTTTGCTAACGACTGCTAAAGCTATAACTGGAATAATGATTGCTAAAAATATACAAAATACACAATTCTTAATAATTGAAATAGTTTTGCGTTTTTTTTGTATTTTTTCCTTGCTACTTTTAACTAAGTCATATAAAAGATTTGCATCTTGCTTTCCTAATCCTATATCTTTTATAGCGGAAGATATATAGGAATAATAAAGCATCGTTATAATTGTTGCAAAACTTAATACACCTATAAAAGTAACTACAAGAGCGATAATTTCATTTTGTGTCATTGCTTAATCACCATTTAAACTACTATTTTGCAACCGCTGTTAATTGAAGTGTATATTCAGCATTTGTTTCTAATTTGGATTTTAAATCCGCCATAACTCTTGATACTTCTTCATTAGAAATTTCATAATTACCTTCAGCATCTTTTTTTCCACCAGTTGCTGGGTCATCATAATATTCTCCAGGATTTTTATTTCCAAATTTTTCTCCCCACTTAAATTCAACTTTATATGAGAATCTGCAAATTTTAGCACCAGCTTGTAATCCTGATTCTTGATACTCAGACGATGCTAAATCTTCTTCTGTGAGGGTATACAAATCTGTATCAATAGTTCCTAAATCATTATTAGTAATTGTTATTGGTGTGCTAACACATTCAGGTAATTCAATATATTTGTCTGTTTCAGCAGCGGCTTTAACTTCATTTGAAACAGTTAATTGAGCTGTAATATGATCTAAATATTCAGCATTAGAAACATAGCCGTTTATAGTAATTGCTAACATTTCTTTTTCATTTGGATGATTTGTATCATATTTTAATCTGCCTTCGGTATCATTATCTTTGGAATCGAATCTAAAAGTTTCAGTTGGCCATTCAACATTAAGTTTAACTGAACCATCGTTTACTACACCAACCCCTAATTGACCACCGTTATCTTTTGTAGCATCAGCTGAAAGAATCCATGCAGCAAAGCCTGTTGAAATTAATGCTACTGATGCAAACATGCAAAGGCCTAAAACAACTTTTTTTCTTCTAAATGATTTTCTAGTAATTCTAGCCATAATATATCCTCCTTTGAAACCGATTAATTACCACTATCAGCATTACTTCTAGCAGTTTTAATCGTTAATTTAAAGCTAACGCCATCTAATACATTATACATTTCGTTTAAATTATTGTATAAATCGTTATAGTTAAAACCAGAATCGGATTTATGAGCTTCATAATAATCATATGGGTTTAAATAATCAAAAGCACTACCCCAACCAAATTTAATTGTAATTCTAAACTTGGAATCCCCAGCAGACATTGAACTATCGTTAACAACTTTTTCAAGTTTTATACCATATTCACTGCTTTCTTTAGAAGAATCTGCCTTTTTAAAAGCACTCCAATCTCCATCAACTTCAGGAGTTGCTGAAATATAGTTTTTAGTTTGTGCTTCTGCAAAATCAGATCCACCTTCTGTTTTATCTGCTAATTCTAATTTGACAAAATCAAAAATATCCTTATTAAATGGATCTGCTGAAGGAACATTGGTAACAGTAAAAGTTGCCGAAAGAATAAGATTTTCAAAAAGATTATAATTATCCTTATCAGAAGTTCCTGTGTTGTAGAAATCACCATCTGCTGTCGAATTATCATAAGAAACACCATAGCATATAACAGGTTTTTCATTATCAAATCTAGGCATGCTATAAGAGTATGCATTACCATCTGCATCTGTTAGTCTAGTATGATTTAAACCTGTTGCATCATAGCCTTCCCATGTAAAATTACCAATAATTCGAGAAACATTAGAAACGGTATCAACAGCAATTGTGCCATCTTTTGTTTCAGTTGAATCAACATTGATAATCCAAGCAGCAAAACCTGTACTTAAAAGAGCTATTGTCGACATAAGCATTGTTGCATAAACAATTTTCTTTTTCATTTTTTTGTTCCTCCTTTTTTCAAAAAAAATGAATCTCAAATAATATATATTATTTGTTGTAAAATTATAAAAGAATTTACATTGCTTGTCAATATTAGACAAATTTTGCCAAGAAATACTATATTCGTTTTTTATTTTTTTATAATGAAAACGCTTATTTTTCGGCACTTTTTGCTAATATCCGTAAGAAATTTAAATATTAATCTTAATGTTCCATACCTCCCTTTAAAAAATCAATGTCCCATATAATTAATACAACTTAAAACATTAAATTGTTGGTATTTTATCTTCATAAATGATTAAAATACTCAATCAAACCGATAATGATATGCTTAACAAATATGATTTGATAGTTTTCATCAAGGAGTTTATTTCTTTCTTCATCGTTAGATAAAAAACCACATTCTATAAATACTCCAGGACTAAAAGTCTTATTTAACAAATAAAAATCTCCACAGTGAAGTGGCTTTTCTTCAGAAGTTAAATGATTAAGTTCTTTTAAAATGCACTGACCTAATAAGAAAGACTTATCATCATTTTTTCTACAATAGACCATCGGTCCTTTAACACTGTTGTTACGAGAATAAACATTTAAGTGAATTGAAATAAACACATCAGGACTAAACTCATTTACAAATTTAACCCTCGATTTTAAATCTTCATTTTTTCTATTTTTAGCATATAATCCCGCTAAATCGTAATCATCAGTTCTTGTAATAGCCGCAACAAGATTTTTTTCTATACAGAAATCGAATAAAAGCTTACTAATCTTTAAGTTAATTTCATCTTCTAATACGTTTTCATAACTAGCGCCATTATCTTTTCCACCATGACCAGGATCAATAACAATTGATTTCATAAACAAAGTGCTTTCATATTTTATTTGTTTATCATTGATAATTACACCGCTTAAACAAAACATTGAAATCAAGAAAAATGTTAAAAACTTGCTCACTGATTCACCTCCAACATATATATAACATATGTTTAAAGACAGAAAAAAAGCCCTGCGAATTTGCAGAGCTTTAATTTGCCAAAATAATTCCTAACGTTTAGAGAATTGAGGTGCACGACGAGCTGCCTTAAGACCATATTTCTTACGTTCTTTAGCGCGAGCATTACGTGTAAGCATTCCAGCAACTTTAAGAGTTGGACGGTAATCTTCTGATGCTTCTAATAAAGCACGAGCGATACCAAGACGGATTGCACCAGCTTGACCAGTAAATCCACCACCAGAGACTGTACAATTTACATCAAATTTTTCTGTTGTACTTGTAAGTTCTAAAGGTTGCTTTAAATCCATAACTAATGTTGCATATGGCATATATTCGTTAACATCTCTACCATTAACAGTAATAACACCAGTACCTGTTGTTAAGAAAACACGGGCTATTGAAGATTTTCTACGTCCTGTTCCATAATATTGAACATTTGCTTTTTTCTTTGCTGCCATTTCCGTTTCCTCCTAGTACTTGAGCTCAAGAACTTCTGGTTGTTGAGCTTCGTGTTTGTGTTCAGGTCCCTTATAAACAAAGAGTTTCTTATAAATTTGACGACCTAAACGACCTTTTGGGAGCATTCCCCAAACTGATCTTTCAACCATTTCTTCTGGATAACGAGCAAGCATATCTCCAGCTGAACGGGTACGAAGTCCTCCAGTGTAACCTGAGACATTGTAATAATTCTTGTTATGAATCTTATCTCCACTTAAAGAGACTTTTTCAGCGTTAATAATGATAACATAGTCACCACAGTCAACGTTTGGTGTGTAAATTGGTTTATTTTTACCAATTAAAATAGTAGCCACTTCAGAAGCTAAACGTCCTAATGGCTTACCGGTGGCATCAATAACATACCACTTTCTTGTTAATTCTTTTGGCTTTGCAATAGTTGTTTGTCTTTGCATAAATTTTTCCTCCTACCAAATTGTTTGTCTTACCGGGACTACCAATTTAGGCAATAGTGCCACTAAAGATAATATCTTTAATAGCGCAATTTGTCAATATTTTTTTAAAAAATATCACTAATAGAAGTATCAAAAATATAGCTTTACTTGCATTTTTTAAATTAACACTAGTTCTGAATTGTTTATTTGCAAAAATGTGTATTTTATATCTGTCTTTATGGCCTCCATCTTTAATAAAAACTCAATTTAATAGTAATTATCAAATAAATGGCATTTCTGCTATCTTATTCAATTATCAAACACCCCCACATATTAGTGGCATATATCGCAAATATTTCAATATAAATCTAACTAATAACGCATCAGAAATGCCATAAATACTAATTCAAAGCCATTTATTGATAGTTCAATATAATATTTCTAATAAACAGATCCACTTTTCTATTATTGAATTTTTAGTTTTGGTCGCTCAATTTATTTTTTATAAAAATTTAGGAACATTTTAATTTTAAACGAATTAATAATTAGATGAAAGTTTTTAACTATATTCATCTAAAACAAAGGAGAATAGTTAATGAAATACACAGAAACAGAAAGAATCGAATTAAAACGTTTCTTAAATAATACCTTTTAAAAAGAAGTAGTCACGTTTTTAAATACTAATGGATAAACAATCTACATAGAAATTGAATACAATAGTATAATCTGCGGAATTAATTCTAATAAGCTTGATGAAACAATGAAAAAGATTAACGATATAATATCAGCCAGTATTTTACCTAATCCACAAGAGTTCATTAATGTTAACGCCCAACTAAAAGAAGATAAATGGATTATTGAAGTTATAATTAATAAAGGTGAAGCTTTATACTATATCAGTAAATACGGTAGAAGTTCCAAAGGCTGTTACCTTCAAGTGGACACTAGCAGTAGAAGTATGACTTAAGAGCAAAGTAGAAAAGGAATAAATACAATTGTAAATTATATGGTGAAGATGTTCTTGTTTTTACTGATAAATACTTGCAAATTAATTTACCCTATAATAAAGATGCATTGTGTGAAGCAATAAATGATTTAGAAAAAATCATTATCAAAATATTACTAGATAATCCATATATAACAAAAAAATTAAAAGAAAAAAAACAACATTTCTATGATATTAAAAGTACTACTTTAATGAAGTTTTTTACATTAATAATAATGATTAGTCATGAACCAACTTCTATTAAAAAATATGTTATTATCATCATAAGGAGTTTTTATTATGAAAAAGAAAAAATTTATTTTACTCGCGGCAACACTTTTATCTTTATGTGCATGTAATAACGCAAATCCTACAACAACAACTGAAGTTCCATTTGATGAAACCGGTGTTGATGTCGTTTTTCTTGCTGGACAATCTAATGCTGAAGGTCATACGTACAACGAATGTTTATATGATCAAATCGAAAAAGGAAATCTGAGTGAAGAAAAATATAATTATTATGAATCTGAAATGTCTACAAAAATTTCTTATTATTGTAACAATGGTTCTAATAAATCGAATGGCTTTACTGAAGTAAAATTAGGTCAAGGATTTGATAACACCCGTTTTGGTCCGGAAATTGGAATGGCAGAGGCTTTTGAATCCGCTAAACTAAATAGAAATATTGTTATCATTAAGTATGCTTTAGGAGCAACAAACCTATATAATCAATGGAAATCAGATTCTTCATTTGCAACAGGCACTTATACAAATAACTTGTATTCAAAATTTATAGATTTCGCTATTGATTCATTAACTAGTATTGAAGAAGCGGGCTATACTCCTCATGTAAGAGCCTTCTGTTGGATGCAAGGTGAAGCTGATTCTTTAGATTCAACTTATGCTTCAAAATATCAAGAATATGAAGAAAATTTATTTCTTGATATAGAAAATGTTATGTCGGATTATATTTATAAAGACGATGGCGAAGATTTCCATGTTGTAAACGCTCTAATTTCCTCTTATAATGGATGGACACTTCGAAGCATAATTAATAAATGTAAAACCGATAATGCTAATAAATATGATAATTGGCATATTGTTGACACCAGTAATTTATCATACGGATTAGAACCTACTATTTTAAATGCTGATCAATATCATTTCGACTCTCTTAGTATGATTGAATTAGGAAATATGTTTGGACAAACAATTGTCGAAAATCTTTAATTTAATTATTTATTCATTATTATTTTAACAATGGCAAATATGTTGATATCATTTTAATAA
>CAZDEE010000013.1:0-41939 GCA_964504595.1 uncultured Staphylococcaceae bacterium
GCGAGCTGGGTTCAAAACGTCGTGAGACAGTTTGGTCCCTATCTGTCGTGGGCGTAGGAAGTTTGAAAGGATCTGTCCTTAGTACGAGAGGACCGGGATGGACGTAGCTCTGGTGCACCAGTTGTCACGCCAGTGGCACAGCTGGGTAGCTACCTACGGAATGGATAAACGCTGAAAGCATCTAAGCGTGAAGCCAGCCTTAAGATGAGACTTCCCATTCGCAAGAAGTAAGACCCCTAGTAAGCGACTAGGTTGATAGGTCACAGATGTAAGTGCAGCGATGCATTCAGTCGAGTGATACTAATAGGTCGAGGACTTAAGATTTTGTAAATAAAATTATTATTGGGTAATGAACATAAAGAACAAATTGTAATATCTAGTTTTGAGAGAACAGTCTCTCTAAAAAAAGTCTGGTGGTGATGACGCGGTGGACACACCTGTTCCCATCTCGAACACAGAAGTTAAGCACCGTAGTGGCGAAGGATCTCAAAAAGAGAATAGCAAGCCGCCGGGCTTTTTTTTTACTTTTTTGACTTGATATTATTTATATTTTTAATTCTATATTTGACGATAAATTAAAAATTGTTACTTTATTTTTTTGATAAAAATATTCATTTTTTGGCACTTTTTATGGCTTTTTTTGAATGTTGTCTTAGAAAAAATATAAAGTTTTACAAACTAAAGTAAATATGATACAATAAAATACGCGGGATTCCGCAAGTAGATGGAGGAAAAAACATGACAATTGATAAAAAGACACCTTATGGTGGAATTAATATATCTATTGATGCAATAAGCGCTGTTGCTGGTTCTTCGACATCTGAGTGTTATGGCGTTGTTGGTATTTCCTCTAAAAATCTAGAACATAATGAAACTTTATCGAAAGAAAATTATGGTAAAGGTGTCATTGTGCGTAAAGGCAAAGAAGGCTATGAAGTTGATTTATATATTATTGTAGCCTATGGAGTCAAGATAACAGAAGTTATCACTGAAGTTCAAAAGAAAGTAAAATACGTCTTAGAGAAAACGTTTGATATTAAATTTAGATCAATTAATGTGTATGTACAAAGTATGAAAGTACTTTAGTACATTTAGGGGGATTTTTAATCATGAAAACAATTAATGGACTTGTTCTTAAACAGATGATTATATCTGGTGCGAACAACCTTTATAATCACTATCCAGAGATAGATTCTTTAAATGTGTTTCCAGTTCCAGATGGAGATACAGGTACTAATATGAATTTAACTATTTCTTCTGGCGCAAAAGAAGTCGCTAATAGAACTGATATAGATGCATATCCAATTGCAAAAGCCTTTTCCAAAGGCCTTTTAATGGGCGCTAGAGGTAATTCTGGGGTTATTTTATCACAAATATTCCGTGGTTTTGCTCAAGGATTAGAAGGCGTTTCAATTATTAAGGCTACTGATTTAGCTGCTGCATTTATGAAAGGTAAAGAAGTAGCTTACAAAGCAGTTATGAGACCTGTTGAAGGAACTATTTTAACTGTTATTAGAGAAGCTGCAGAAGCACTTTTTGAAAAAGTAAATAACAATATGACTATTGAAAAAGCTTTTGATATTCTTTTAAAAGAAGCCTCTGCTTCCTTATTAAGAACTCCTGAACTTCTTCCAGTTTTAAAAGAAGTTGGCGTTGTTGATTCTGGCGGTGCTGGTTTATTAAAAATTTTAGAAGGATTTAATAAAGCAATTCATGGTGATGTTGTTGAAAAGAATATGGCCACTGTTTTAGATCCGAAGAAAGTTGAAATGGCGGTCGATGAAGAAATTGGAGAATTCACTTATTGTCTTGAATTCGTTTTATCTATTGGTCCTGAAGAAAGTAAAAAAGCATTTAATGAAAAACGCTTTGGTAATATTATTTCTTCTCATGGTGCCTCCTTTAAAATGAGTTTAGCGAATAATGAAGTTAAAGTTCATGTTCACGTAGCTGCACTAGGGGCTATCTTAACTTATGCTCAACAATATGGCGAATTTATACAATTAAAAATTGAGAATCTTGCCCAAAATCATACATGCTTATTAGATTTTAATGATGAAGTCGTTGAAGAAGAAGAGCCTTTAAAAGAATACGCAATTATTGCTGTTAGTGTTGGCTCAGGAATAGATCGTTTATTTAAAGAGTTAAACGTTGATTATATCGTTAGTGGAGGACAAACGATGAATCCTTCAACGGAAGATTTCGTTGCTGCGATTAATAAAGTCCACGCTAAAAAGATATTTATCTTACCAAACAATTCAAACATTGTTATGGCAGCCGCGCAAGCATGTGATGTTATTGATGGAGATGTTGAAGCACAAGTTATTCCATCAAAATCAATTCCTCAAGGATTGGTTGCTTGTATGATGTTTAATCCAGATGCCACTTTTAGTGAAAATTTTAAAGAAATGAAAAAAGCATTAAAAACCATTAAGAGTGGTCAAGTTACATTTGCAATAAAAGATACAGTTATTGATAATGTTGAAATCACAAAAGATCATTATATGGGAATTTGTGACAAAGTTATCAAATGTTGTGTTGAAAATAAATTAGATGCCGCATATGAATTGGTGACTACAATGATTGATGATATGTCAAGTATTGTAACGATTCTTTATGGAGAAGATGTTTCAAAAGAAGATGCTGAAGAACTTGCAGCAAAAATTGAAAACGAATATGAAGATGTTGAAATCGATCTCCGTGAAGGTAATCAACCTGTATATTCTTTCATTATTGGCGTAGAATAAAATAAAGGGATTTTCCCTTTTTTTATTAGCAAGAATTATATATTTTTTTAATATTTTATAAGTAAAAAAATATAAATAAGAAAAAATTAGGAATATTAAAAAATTAAGATAATTAATATATATGAGTTCTTTTTAAAGTAAGACAAATATTTTTGTTGATAGTAATGGGGTGAAATAATGAAATTAACTAGTTCTAATAAATTTCAAGATGAGCTCGAAAGAATGGGAATAAATACGTTTGAGGATGTTATTATGTATTTACCAAGAACTTATATTAACTTAAATCTCAGTCGTGAAACTTCTTTAGAAGATAAAGAAAAAGTTGTTGTTTTAGGTAAAATAGTTTCTACACCAACAATTATTAAACATGGAAATTTAACAATTGTTCGTTTTGCTTTTATAACAATAAATAATAACTTTTTTAATATTGTCGCGTTTAACCGTCCATATTTGGTTAATCAGCTTAAATTAGGTAATACATATACAATTATGGGTAATTATGATTTAGCTAAAAATTGTATTAATTTAGTTAAAATAGTAAATGGTGAAGTACAAGAAGAAAATAAATTACAACCAGTGTATTCATTACCATCTTCAATTCATAATTATCAAATGATAAAGCTTGTTCAAAAAGCATTTACTAAAATTATAAATATCGATGAATATATTCCAACTTCTTTAAAAGAAAAATATCATCTTTTAGATAAAATTGAAGCATATAAATTAGTACATTTTCCATCAGTTAAAAGTGATGTTTATAAAGGGTTAAGAACATTAAAATATGAAGAATGTTTGTTATTTACTTTAAAAACACAATGGATTAGAAAACATAATAAAGCTCTTGTTTGTACTCAAAAAAAGCCAATTTCTTTGACATCAATTAATGAATTTGTGAAAGATTTACCATTTAAATTAACCAAAGATCAATTAAATGCAGTTCGTGAAATCATATTAGATATGAATAGTCAAACACTAATGTATCGACTTATGCAAGGAGATGTTGGAACAGGAAAAACACTTGTATCTGCGATAGCATTATATGGAAATTATAATCGTGGAGATCAAGGGGCTTTGATGGCGCCGACAGACGCTTTAGCAAGACAACATTATCAATATTTTAATAATTTATTTAAGAATACAAATATAAAAGTGGCTTTACTTGTTGGAGGCTTAACTCAAAAAGAAAAAAATCAAATTAAGCAAGCCTTAAAGAATAATGAAATTGATTTAATAATTGGAACTCATGCATTATTTAGCGATGATGTAATTTTTAATTCATTAGGTTTGGTAGTTATTGATGAGCAGCATCGTTTTGGAGTAAATCAAAGAGCGATGCTTTCAAATAAGGGTGAACGTGCGGATTTGTTATTAATGTCCGCGACACCTATTCCAAGAACTTTAGCATTAACAATATATGGTGATTTAGATATAACAACAATACAGGAGTTTCCGTTTAATAAGCGAAATGTTACGACAAAAGTTGTTGCACGTGACTCTGAGTTAATTAATTATAAAATTGAAGAAAGTTTATCTGAAAATAGACGCATTTATATTATTGCTCCATTAATTGAAGAAAAAGGCGAAGAGGATCATAATTCAGTTTTAACATTGTTTAAAGAATATCAAAATCGATATGCAGGGAAGGTTTCATTACTTCATGGTAAAATGTCTTACGAAGAAAAGGAAGCTGCTCTAAAAGCTTTTAAAGAAGGAAAAACACCAATTCTTATTTCTACAACGGTCGTTGAAGTTGGAATTGATGTTAAAGAAGCTTCTTTGATGATTATCTATTCAGCAAATAGATTTGGACTTGCTTCATTACATCAATTACGTGGTCGAATTGGCCGAGATTCATATCCATCAATGTGCTTATTATTAACCGATAATGATGAAGAGGAAGAAATAGAAAAAGTTAAAATCTTAGAGCAATCAGAAGATGGATTCTTTATTGCAGAAGAGGATCTTAAACGTCGAGGTCCAGGAGAATTAATCGGAGTAAAGCAAAGTGGATTACCTGATTTTAGATATGTTAATTTCATAAGTGATTTTAAAATAATTGAAGTTGCAAGAAATGATGCTTCACTCATTTTAGAAGATCGAAAGAATAGCGATTATCAAAAAATATTATTAAAAATGAAACAAGATTTAGAGGATGAGGATAGTCCTTTAAACTAAAATAGTTAATGAGAAGATAAAAAATGTATGATACAATTATTAAGTAATGAGGTGAAAATTAAATGAAAACAATTGTTGTAGATATGATGGGATGTGATTTAGGAACTAAAGCAACTGTCCCAGGAGTAATAAATTTTTTAAAGAAGCATAATGATGTGAATATTATTGCGGTTGGAAGAAAAGAAGAATTAACAGAATTAGAAGGATTATGTGAAATAATTGACACTCCAGATGTTGTTCCAATGGATGCAGGAGCATTTGAAGTTATGAGAATGCGCAAATCATCAATGATTGTAGCGATAAATACAATGATTGAAAGAAATGCAGAAGCGATAGTATCAGCTGGTTCAACTGGAGGATTCTTAACTTCCGCAACTATTAAATTAAAACTTATTGAAGGTGTTGAAAGAGCGGCATTAGTGTCTCCTTTTCCAACACGTATTAAAGGAAAAAAAGTTACTATTTTAGATATAGGTGCAAATAATGAGAATACGCCAAAACAACTTGCACAATTTGCAGTTTTAGGTTCAGTTTATACTAAAAAGTTATTTGGAGTCGATAATCCAAAAGTATATTTATTAAGTAATGGCGTTGAAGAAGAAAAAGGAGCACCAGAGGTTAAAGCCGCCCATCAATTATTAAAAGAGAGTAATTTTCCAGGTTTTATGGGAAATATTGAAGCTCGCGAAGCTCTTGATGGCAATGCAGATGTTATTGTGACTGGCGGATTTGCCGGTAATGTATTTTTAAAAGGTGTTGAAGGCGTTGCCTCAATGATGTCTTCAATGGTCAAATCGGCATTTAAACGTAATTTCTTATCCAAGATAGGATATTTATTTGTTAGAAAAGGTATTAAAGAAATGAAAGAATGCATGGATTATAAATCGGTTGGAGGAGCAATGCTTTTAGGTGTTAATGGCGTTGTAGTCAAAGGACATGGTTCAAGCGATGCTTATAGTTTTGGTTGCACTCTTGATTTAGCTTATCGAATGGCGGAAGCAGAAATTGTTAAGAATATGAAAGAGGGCTTAAAAGAATATGAAGGAAATTAATTCCTTATTAAAAGAGCTTAAAATAGATGTACATGATATTTCTCTTTATGAAGTTGCTTTTACACATCCTTCTTATAATGGAGAAGTCAAGACCACTCATCATGATTATGAGCGATTAGAGTTTGTTGGTGATGGAATTGTTAATTTCATTGTCGCGGAATTAATATATCATAATTACCCTTTAAAGCAAGAAGGTATGATGTCGAAAATGAGAGCGAGATTAGTGTGTACTGAATCGTTATCTAGACATGCAAAAAATTTAAAGCTAGGTGATTATGTTTTAGTTGGTTCTGGCCTTAAATTAGGGGATAATAATTCTTCTAATAAAATATTAGAAAATGTATTTGAGGCTTTTATGGGAGCCTTATATTTGGATCAAGGTTTTATGAAAGTTAAAGAATTCTTATCAAAAATTTTTATTAATGAAATTATTAATTTTGATGAGGATTTAATTACTGATTATAAAACAAGTCTTCAAGAGGAAATGCAAACAGATCGACGTGGAACAGTTCAATATCGAGTTGTAGAAACGCATGGACCAGCACACGCTCCAGTTTTTGTTGTGGAAGTATATTACAATAATATTTGTTTAGGTAAAGGAACAGGAAATTCTAAAAAAGAAGCGGAGCAAAAAGCCGCGAAAGATGCTCTTACTAAAAAGGCGGTGTAAAAAATGGGATTGTTTACTTTTTTAAAGGAAAAAGTTTTAGGTAAATCAAATAAGCAAAAAGATAAATATGTTGCTGGAATGAAAAAATCACGCCGTAATTTTGCTGATCGATTAAAGGAATTAACGACGAGATATGTATCGGTAAATGAAGAGTATTTTGATGAATTAGAGCAAATATTAATTGAGGCCGATGTTGGTGTTAATTTAGCTTTAGATATTATTGATGCAACTAAGAAGGAATCAAGACTAAAAGAAGTTACTGATCCAAAGGCTATTAATGAATTATTAGTTGATAAAATGTTTATATCTTATGCAAAACAAGGTAGTAATATTGTTAATGAAATTGCCTTTGAAAAAGAAGGAGTAACAGTATTATTAGTTGTTGGCGTTAATGGTGTAGGTAAAACAACAACAATTGCTAAGTTAGCTAAACGATATTTAGATCAAAATAAAAAAGTTATGTTAGCAGCTGCAGATACATTTAGAGCGGGAGCGGTTGAACAATTAAAAGTTTGGGGAGAACGCTTAGGTGTTGAAGTTGTAACTGGAAGAGAAAATGGAGATCCGGCTTCAGTAGCGTATGAAGGTGTAAAACGAGCAAAACAAGCAAATGTTGATTTGTTAATTGTTGATACAGCTGGTCGTTTACAAAATAAAGCAAATTTAATGGCGGAACTTTCAAAAATTCGGCGTGTTATACAAAAAGAGTTGCCATCAGCGCCTCATGAAGTGTTTTTAATTATTGATGCCACAACTGGACAAAATGGTGTTATCCAAGCTAAAGCCTTTGCGGATGTAACTGGATTAACAGGTGTTGTTATTACTAAAATGGATGGAACATCTAAAGGCGGTATTATTTTAGCTATTAGAGATGAAATAGGAGTTCCGGTTCGCTTTATAGGCTTAGGGGAAGCTATGGATGATTTAGAAGAGTTTGATTTAGATCAATATCTTTATGGCCTTTGTCTAGGGGGCGAAGAGTAATGGATGATTTATTTAAACTAGAGTATATCAATAATTTATTAAGTATTTATGGTGAATTATTGACGGAATCACAAAAAAATATGATGGAAGATTATTATGTTTACAATTTATCATTTGTTGAAATTAGTGAGAATAATAATGTTTCAAGATCTGCAGTTAGTGATTGTTTAAAGAAGAGTTTACAAAAACTTGAGCACTATGAATCAATACTTCATTTATATGAAAAAAAATTAAATTTATTATCTTTAATTAAAAATGAGGATATAACAAAAGAACGGTTAATTGAAACTTTGGAAAGGATGTTGAACGATGGCATTTGAGTCTTTAAGTGATCGGTTTCAGCTTATTTTAAAAAAGCTTAAAGGTCAATCAAAATTAACTGAAGCTAATATGGAAGAGATGCTAAAAGAAATTAGAATAGCTCTTCTTGAGGCAGATGTTAATTATAAAGTAGTTAAAGAATTTATTAGTCAAATAAAAGAAAAAGCGTTAGGGCAAGATGTTTTTAAAGCACTTTCGCCTTCACAAATGGTAGTAAAGATAGTTCATGATGAATTAGAGACTCTTTTAGGTTCTGATCAAAGTGAAATAAGATACGCTAAGGGAAGACCTACCATTATTATGTTATGCGGTTTACAAGGTACGGGTAAAACAACTACCGCTGGTAAACTTTCTTTATTAATGAAAAATAAATTAAAGAAAAAAGTTCTTCTTGCAGCGTGTGACGTTTATCGTCCGGCCGCGATTGATCAATTAGATACAATAGCAAAACAAGTTGGCGTAGATATTGTTAATATGGGTGATAAAATATCACCAGTTGAAATTGCTAAAGCGGCAAAAGAAAAAGCTTATAAAGAGTTTTATGATGTATTAATTATTGATACTGCAGGTCGATTACATATTGACGAACAATTGATGGAAGAATTGAATAGAATCGTTCATGAAGTTCATCCTGATGAAGTATTGTTACTTGTAGACGCTATGTCGGGACAAGATGCAGTTAATGTTGCCAATGCATTTAATGAAAAACTATTGTTAACTGGTGCAATTATGTCGAAATTAGATGGAGATGCACGTGGAGGTGCAGCTTTATCGATTAAACATTTAACTGGAGTTCCAATTAAATTAACAGGTACTGGTGAAAAAATGGAAGATTTAGAGCTTTTCTATCCTGATCGTATGGCGGATCGTATTTTAGGAATGGGCGATGTTATGACCCTTATTGAAAAAGCTCAAGAAAATTTTGATGAAAAAGAAACAAGAAAAACTGTTAATAAAATGCTTGATGGTAACTTCACCCTTATCGATATGCTTGAACAAATGAAGCAAATTAAAAAAATGGGTTCTTTAGGCGGATTATTAAAATTGATTCCAGGCATGCCTAAGATTTCTAGTGAAGATCAAGAACGAGCAGAAAAAGAAATGAAAATGGTCGAAACAATCATTAATTCAATGACATTAGAGGAAAGGCTACATCCAGAAATATTAAAAAATTCTCGTAAAGTGAGAATTGCTCGAGGCTCTGGATTAACGAATGCTGATATTAATAGAATGCTTAAAAAGTTTGAACAAATGAAAACAATGATGAAACAAATGAAACAATTCCAAAAAGGTGGAAAAATGCCTCCTATGGGTGGCGGATTTGGAAAATAAATAGAATAAAAACGCAGTTATATGAAGTAGTTTAAATGCTTCATATCAACTGCGTTTATTTTTTTAAAAACTTTTTTCCTTTTTCTAACGCTGATAATTCCCATTTACCGATGGTATTATCTTCGATTTCTTGAAGAAGTTTTAAATCTTGTTTTGATAAATGATACTTTGAAAATAAATCAGGTCTTCTTTCTTTAGTAATTCTAAGACTTTCTTTTTGTCTCCATTTTGTAATTGCGCCATGATTTCCTGAATAAAGAATATCAGGAATAGTTAAACCTTCGTATTCATAAGGTTCGGTGTATTGAGGATATTCTAATAATCCATTTTCAAAAGATTCTTCTTCAATAGAATCGTGTGTAATTGCGCCATCTAATAGCCTAACGATTGCATCAGAGACTGCAAGAGAAGCAATTTCGCCTCCGGTTAAAATATAATCTCCAATTGATATTTCTTCATCGACATATTTTGAAATTCTTTCATCCAAACCTTCATAATGACCACATAAAAGAATAATGTGTTCTTCCTTTGATAATTCATGGGCCTTACTTTGATTGAATGTTTTGCCTCGTGGAGAAAATAAAATAACTTTACCTTTTTCTTGTTCTTTTAATGCGGAAATAACAGGCTGACATTTCATGATTAATCCAGCACCTCCGCCGACAGGTGCGCTATCGACACGGCCATATTTATCTAAAGTATAATCTCTTATATTTACAATATTAAAAGATATAACATCTTTTGAAATTGCTCTTTTTATAATTGAAGTATTAAGAAAATTATCAAACATTTCTGGAAATAAGGTCAAAATACTTATTTTCATTTTAATCCCTCCCAGTGGTAAATAATAATTTTATTTTCTTCTAAATTTACTTCTTTAATAAATGCTTTTACGAAAGGTATTAATATATCTTTGCTATCTGTAGCAATACGCAAAGTTTGATAAGCAGCATATTCTTCAATTTTTTTAACTTTTCCTAAGAATAAATTATTCTCATCATATACTTCAACATTTTCTAAATCACAAAAATAATAACTGTTTTTAGATAAAATGCTGCTATCTTTTTCAACTTGTACTAAGAAGTTAATATATGGCATTAGTTCATTAATATCTTTAATCTCATAAAAAGATACCATATCAAAATCTCCATCAATACGATGGGATTTAACAGTAACTTCGATTCTTTTATTAGTATTTTCATCAAATAAGAATACTTTACTATTTTTTTTGTATCTTTGTTTTCTAAAATGAGTGGAAGAATAAATCTTAGCTTCTCCTTTTATTCCAAAGGCTTTTACTATTTTTCCTAATGTTAAATACTTCATAAATTAATACCTCATAAATATTATAACAAAAAAAGATAAGGTTAGTCCTCATCTTCTGATGTTATTTTAAATGATTCAAATTTTAAAATAATACGTTTGTTTTCTTTTTTTCCTGCGATAGACATTACTTCACGTAATGCATCAGCAATAACACCTTTTTTGCCGATTAATCTTGCAGTATCATCAGGATCTGAAAAAATCATTAATAATACTTCTTTAGGATTTTCTGAAGGCATTTGACGAATCATAATTTCTTTGTGGTCGATAATATCATCCACAAGATTATGAATGATTGTCTCGTAATCCATCATTATTCTCCTTTGTTATTTTTCTTTAAATCGGCAAATTTAGCCATAATACCTGCTTTTGAGAATAAAGCACGAACGGTATCACTTGGATGAGCACCATTGCTTAACCATTTTAAAGCTAAAGCTTCATCGATTTTTGCTGAGTTATTGACATCGCTTGGATCATAGTAACCGATTTGTTCGATAAAACGTCCATCACGTGGATAACGGCTATCTGCGGCAACGATACGATATGATGGGTCTTTATGACGTCCGGTTCTTGTTAATCTAATTTTTACTGACATAGTTATAATCTCCTTTTCTGTTTACGCTAATAATTTTATATCAGCAAAATATTTATGTCAAGTATTTTTACTTAACACGCTAAATAAATTGCGATTATAAGCAAAAAAACACAAATTTGCAAAAATAAGCATCATTTTTTAAAAAAAATAAAAAAAACATAAAAAAGATTGATTTTAATGCTTGTTTTTGATAAAATAACTAAGCGTTCAAAGAACGGGATAGGAGATTAGTAAAATGAATAATAATTTAATTAAAGAAATTACCGCTTCTCAATTAAGAAAAGATCTTCCAGATTTCAATTCTGGTGATACAATTCGTGTTAATGTTCGTATTATTGAAAACAATAAACAACGTATCCAAGCTTTCCAAGGCGTTTGTTTAGCACGTCGTGGTAGTGGAGTATCAGAAACTTTCATCGTTCGTAAGGTTTCAAGTGGTGTTGGTGTTGAAAGAACATTCCCACTTCACTCACCATCAATTAGCTCTATCGAAGTAATTAAACGTGGTAAAGTTCGTCGTCATAAGATTTATTATCTTAGAAAATTATCTGGTAAAGCTGCACGTATTAAAGAAATTCTTTAATTACATTATAAGGTTCTCTGATGAGGACCTTTTAATTTTCACTTTTATTGATTATTGTGGTAAACTATATAAAGAAATCGGGTGATGAAATGGTAAAAAAAATTGTTAAGATTGCTGTTAATATTTTACTGGTAGTTACTTTTTCATCATATATAGCTCTTAAAGCAACAACATGTAGAGTTATTGTTTCTGGTCATTCAATGAATCCGACTTTAGAAAATTTTGATTATGGAATTATGAAAACCTCTTCCATAGAGAAAAAGAATATAAAAAGATTTGATATTGTTGTTTTTGAAGATGAAATGCTCGGAACTTTAATTAAACGGGTAATTGGGCTTCCAGGAGAAAGAATTAGCGTTAATGTTGCAACAGGTGAATTAAAAATTAACGATAAAATTATCGTTCAAGATTTTTTAGATAGTTCTTATGTTAGACTAACATGTAGTAGAAATAGCGGTGTTGCTTGTGGGAAAGATTTTAGTATTCCAAAAAATGAATATTATGTTTTAGGTGATAATCGTGCAAATTCAACTGATTCTGAACATGGTTTAGGAACAATCAAAGTAAATTCGATTATAGGTGTTTTATGGTATATTGACGCTAAATGTGGTAGTATTGATGAAAATAATGTTTGTGTTAACAAAACAAAAACAGAAATAAGATATTTTTAGGTGGTGAGTAAGATGCAACAAAAAGGAATTCATTGGTTTCCGGGTCATATGCAAAAAGCATTAAGACAAATAGAGGAAAAACTTAAAATAATTGATGTTGTTATTGAAATCGTAGATGCTCGAGCACCATTTGCAAGTCGAAATAAATATTTAGAAAGTATTTCGACTAATAAAAAGAAATTAATTATTCTAGCTAAACGTGATTTAGCGGATGAAGAAGAGACAAAAAAATGGATTTCTGCACTAACTAATGATAAACAAATTGCTTTAGCGTTAGATTTAACTTCTTCAAAAGCGGATCAAGAAATAAAAAAAGCTATAAAACAATTGGGAAATGATAAATGGGAAAGAGATAAAAGAAGAGGATTAAAACCACAACCGATAAAAACGATGATTGTTGGGGTTCCTAATGTTGGAAAATCAACTTTAATTAATCGATTAGCAAGAAGAAATGCCGCAAGTGTACAAAATACTCCAGGTCATACTAAATCACAACAATGGATTAAGGTCGATCAACTTTTTGAGTTATTAGATACTCCGGGTATATTACCAACTTATTATGAAAACGATACAGATGCTACTTATTTAGCGTGGATTGGTTCAATAAAAGAGAATATATTGCCTCTTTCTGACCTAGCTGACAATTTATTAACTTTTTTTAGAAAAAATTATGTTTCTGCTTTGATATTAAGATATAAAATCGATATAAATCAATCATTAAGTAACATGGAAGTGTTTGAAAAAATTGCGGAATCTCGCGGATTTATTTCAACAGGACATTTAGATTTAGAAAAAGCAGAGAAAGTTTTGTTAAAAGAATTTAAAGAAGGAATTTTAGGACGATACACTTTAGAAAAGAGTGATGATTATGCTTAATTATGAGCAAGCTTATTTTGAACAAGGATACCGACTTATTGTTGGTTGTGATGAAGCTGGAAGAGGTCCACTTGCGGGTCCTGTTGTGGCTGCGGCTTGTATTCTTCCTTTTGATTATCAAAATGAATTGATTAATGATTCAAAAAAGCTTAGTGAGAAAAAAAGAAAACAATTATTTGAAGAAATACAACTTCATGCAGTTGCTTGGGGAGTTGGAATGGTCGACGCGGAGACAATTGATAAGATTAATATTTATCAAGCTAGTCGCTTAGCAATGAATTTAGCAATTTCAAATATGCGTCATGATTTTGAGCTTATTTTGACAGATGCAATGCCGTTAATGGGATATGAACAACCGGTAATTGATATAATTAAAGGTGATGCAAAAGCAATGTGTATTGCTGCTGCTTCAATCATCGCTAAAGTCACTCGTGATGAATTGATGAATCAGTTAGATCAAATGTATCCTCAATATGGATTTAAGAATCATAAAGGATACGGAACAAAAGAACATCTTGATGCTTTAGAAAAATATGGACCTATAAAAGGAATTCATCGTTATACTTATTCTCCTGTTGCCAAAGCGAATATTAAACAATTATCGATTTTTGATTAGGATTTTTTAAAATTACCTCGAAATATATATAAAGAGGTGATTTTTTATGTTAGGCGTTTCAGGACGAGAATTATTATTGTATTTATCTATAAAGTATGAAGGAGAGTGGGATTCTATTTGTAAAGCAATTACAGAACGTGAACCGATTGAAGATGAAAAAATAAAGCAAGTTTTACAAGATTTTAAAGGTAATTATGTAACTATATGTGATGATAATTATCCACAAAAATTTAATAAGATTTATAAGCCTCCTTTTGTATTTTATTATTATGGTGATTTATCTTTGCTAAATGAACCATGTTTATCAGTAGTGGGTTCAAGAGAATGCAGTGATTATTCTAAGCAATCCGCTTTTAAGATAATTAAGGAATTAAATAATAAAGTAGTTATTGTTTCAGGACTAGCAAAAGGTATTGATGCTGCGGCACATCAAGCTATTATTGAATCTGGAGGTAAAACTATTGCGGTTTTAGGGTCAGGTATTGATTATTGTTATCCTTTAGAAAATAAAAGCTTATATGATGAAATTAAAAAGAATCATTTATTAATTAGTGAATATCCTTTTAGTAGCGTGCCTAAGAAACATCATTTTCCTTATCGGAATCGAATGATTGGCGCTTTAGGAGATGCTTTATTTATTGTGGAAGCTAAAGAAACATCATCTGGAACATACCATACTTTACGGACGGCATTAGAGTTAGGAAAAGATGTATATTGCCTTCCAAGCCCTTATTTAAAAGATTCTTTAACAAATAGATTAATTCAAGAGGGAGCATTTCTTGTTGAAAGTGGTCGAGACATTTTAAATGACATGAAAATTTTATAATTTTTTTATTTAAATTATTTAAATAAATATATATAAGGTAGAAATCTTTTATTGACATAAGGAAAAATAGGAATAATAATTCTAAATTAGGAAGGGAGCAAAATTATGAAACTTGTTATTGTTGAGTCGCCGGCTAAGTGCCACACTATTGGAAGATATTTAGGATCGGATTATAAGGTTATGGCCTCTTATGGGCATATTCGCGATTTAGCAACTACTGGCAAAGGTGGATTAGGTGTTGATATTGAACATGGGTTTGCTCCTCATTATATAGAAGATAAAACGAAGAAAAAAATTATTAATGATTTAGAAAAAGAAGCTCGTAAAGCTAGTGAAGTTATCCTTGCAACCGACCCGGATCGAGAAGGAGAGGCAATTGCGTGGCATCTTGCGGAGATTTTACATCTTCCTATTGAAACTACTAAGCGTTTAGAATTTCATGAGATAACTCGCTCCGCGATTAAAGAAGCTTTGGATAATCCACGTACTATTAATATGGATTTAGTTGAATCGCAAGAATGTCGTCGTATTTTAGATCGCATCATGGGATTTAAACTTACTGGTTTATTGAAAAAGAAAATTAAAACTGAATCTGCTGGAAGAGTTCAATCTGCCGCTTTAAAATTGATTGTTGATCATGAAAAAAAGATTGAGGAATTTATTCCTGAAGAATATTGGACAATTCAATCGAAAATTAGAGTTAATAAAAAAGAATTAACTTTAACTTTGGAATTGGTTGATGGTCAAAAAGTTAAGATTAACAATGAAAAAGAAGCAGAAGAAATTTTCTTAAGAATTCCTGAATCATTAAAAGTTACAAAAATTCAAAAGAAAATTAAAAAAAGAGAACCTCGCTCTGCATTTACAACCTCAACTTTACAACAAGAAGCTTTTAATAAGTTCCGTTTTTCTACAAAGAAAACCGCGCTTATCGCACAAAAACTTTATGAAGGTATAAATGTTGGAACAGAAACGACAGGTTTGATTACATACATTAGAACAGATTCTACTCGTTTAGCCCCTCAATTCATTGATAAGGCAAGAAATTATATTAGTGAGACATTCGGTCCTTCATATGTTGGAAAAGTCCATACAGATAAGAAAAAAGGCCAAATTCAAGATGCTCACGAAGCAATTCGTCCAACATCGACAAGAAGAACACCAGAAAGTATCAAACAATATTTATCTAAAGATGAATATAATTTGTACACTATTATTTATAATCGCGCTATGGCATCGTTGATGAGTCCTTTTGAATACGAAACAACAACAGTTTATCTTGAAGGAAATGGCTTAACTTTTAAAGTTGAGGGCGATAATACTTTATTTGATGGTTACGAAAAGCTTTATCAAAATGCCGAAGAAGAAAAAGAAAAAAAGAATCTTCCTTCAATGGAGGAAAATGCGACATATAAAGTTAAAGAATCAATTAAAGAACAACATTTTACGAAAGCTCCATCTCGTTATAGTGAAGCAAAATTAGTTAAAACAATGGAAGAATTAGGCATTGGCCGTCCTTCAACATATGCTTCAACAATAGGTATTTTACAAAAGAGAAAATACGTTGTTGTTGAACAAGGTGCTCTAGTACCAACTCGTGAAGGAAAGATTACTGCAGATTATCTAGATACTTTCTTTTTAAGAATCATTAACACTACCTTTACGGCAGAAATGGAAGAAAGATTAGATAATGTTATGAAGCATGAAGAGAGCAGATTAAATTTATTAACAACATTCTATGATTTTTTCTTACCGATTTTTGATAAAGCGGTTGATGGACAATATGAAATTCCTATTCCTGAAGAAACATTTGGAGAGTGTCCAGAATGTGGAAAGCCTTTAGTTAAAAAGACAGGAACATATGGTGAGTTTATTGCGTGTAGTAATTATCCGCATTGCAAATATAAAGTTGTTGAAAAGAAAGAAGCGCCAGTTCCAACAGGAGAAGTATGTCCAAAATGTGGGCATCCTATGGTTTATCGGAAAAATAAAAAAGGTGAACAATTTGAAGCATGTAGTAACTATCCACATTGCAAATACATTAAAGGAACTAAAATCGAAGAAGAGAAGATTCTTGGAGTTTGTCCTGATTGTGGAGGTAACTTAATTCTTAAAAAAGGTGTAAGAGGACGAAGTGCTTTCATTGGATGTTCAAATTATCCAAAATGTAAACATATTGAAAAATATAAAGGTTAGACGGGTCTTTGACCCGTTTTATGTTATAATTGGAAAAATACTTTTTAGTTATTTGAATGGAGGTGAAGTCGAGAATTAATCTCGATATAAAGATGAAAACTATTCATGTTATAGGTGCTGGTTTAGCGGGATCTGAAGCGGCATACTACTTAGCTAATCATGGCTTTAATGTGTGCTTATATGAAATGCGCCCTTCAAAAATGACTCCTGCACATCATACTGGAAATTTTGGTGAGCTAGTCTGCTCAAATTCATTAAAGTCATTTCGTTTAGAAAATGCGTGTGGATTATTAAAAGAAGAAATTAAGACTATGGGGTCATTAATTATGGAAGCGGCTTTAATTTCTAAAGTTCCATCTGGGCAAGCACTTTCTGTTGACCGTGATATTTTTAGTGCGGAAATTACTTCAAGAATTAAAAATCATCCAAATATAAAAGTTATCGAACAAGAAGTTACTTCTATTCCTGAAGATGGTTATGTTATTGTGGCTACAGGTCCATTAACAAGCGATGAATTAAGTGTAAAAATAAAGAAAATAATTGGTGCAGAAACCCTGCATTTCTTTGATGCATGTTCACCAATAGTTGAAAAAGATAGTATAGATTTTACAAAAGCTTATTATAAATCACGTTATGAAGAAGGCGATAATTCTTATATTAATTGTGCGATGAATAAAGAAGAATATGAGTTGTTTTATAAAGAACTTATTTCCGCTCAAATGGTTCCATTACATGACTTTGATGGTCATTATTTTGAAGCATGTATGCCTGTTGAAGCTCTTGCAAAAAGAGGGGAAAAAACCCTTCGATATGGACCTTTAAAACCTATGGGACTTAGAAGAACACCAGAAGATCGTCCATACGCGGTTGTTCAATTAAGACAAGATAATGTTTCTGCAAGTTTATATAACATTGTAGGATTTCAAACAAATCTTACTTATGGTGAGCAAAAAAGAGTTTTTTCTTTAATCCCAGGATTGGAAAATGCAAAATTTGTTAGATATGGATTAATGCATAGAAATACTTATTTGTGCGCACCAAGTTGCTTAAATGAAAATTTGTCTTTAAAACAAGACTCTAGAATTTTTATTGCTGGACAATTAAGTGGCGTCGAAGGATATGTTGAAAGTGCTGCGACCGGTTTATTAGCGGCTATATATGTCTCAATGATTGCTAATGATAAGAAAATAAAATACATTCCTAAAGAGACTATTCTTGGTGCATTAGTGTTTTATATTACTCATGCAGAAGCAAAGCATTTTTCTCCAATGAATGCAAACTTTGGAATTATGAATGGTGTTACTAAAAATCGTGAAGAAGTTGCAAATAGATCTTTGAATGCTTTAAAAGAATGGTGGGAGCATTTGTATGACTGAGTTAACAGAAATGTTTTCATCATACCTAAGTGTAGAGAGAAATTATTCTACTCATACGGTGGATTCTTATTGCCGCGATGTTGAAAAGTTTTTATCTTTTGTTAACGACTATGAAAAAGATGTACTTAATATAACAAGTGTAGATATTCGCGATTATTTAACTCTTGAAATGATGCATGGAATTTCTAAAAGAACGATAAAAAGAGAACTTAGTTCATTAAGACATTTTTATGAATATTTATTAAGCAAAGAGTTTGTAAAATTTAATCCATTTTTATCGATTACATCACCTAAAACAGATAAACGACTGCCTGAATTTCTTTACTATGAAGAAATTGAAAAATTATTGTCAACAAATGCTTTAAGAGAAGATCTGTTAATGGTGAGAGATCAAGCAATATTAGAATTGCTTTATGCTTCTGGAATGAGAGCTTTTGAGTTATGCTCACTTAAAACATCAAATATTGATTTTAAAAGTAGAACTTTAAGAATACTTGGTAAAGGAAACAAGGAACGTATAATTCCATTTTCGATAACCGCTAAAGAGGCTATGCAAAAGTATCAAAAAGAACTTCGACCGACTCTTTTAATGAAAAACAAAGAGAATTTTTTGCCTGAAGAATTCTTTTTAAATAATTCAGGATATAAGTTAACGACTAGAGGATTGGAATACATACTAACTACAATTGAGAAAAAAACAGGTGTATATCTTTCTTTGCATCCGCATAAGCTTAGACATACATTCGCTACTCATTTACTAGATAATGGGGCGGATTTACGTGTTATTCAAGAGCTTATGGGACATGCATCTTTATCATCGACACAAGTTTATACACATGTTAGTATGGAAAGAATGCAAAAGACATATTTTAATGCCCATCCTAGAGCAATTCGTAAAGATGATGATGAAAAGTAAACTAGTAAGATAACTTTTAGATAAAAAGCAAATTAAAAAAAGACAAATATATAATATTTGTTGCAAAAGCAACTTAAGTTTGTTAATATTATGTAGATTTGCGAAAAAGCAAAGACAACACACATCGTGGATTCATTGGTCTAGTCTCATGCACAAGGGTGCCTATATGAGGATCGTGTTCGAAGCGATGGAGGTTAAAAACGAAAAAGGAGGATGTTCTCATGAGTGAAGAACTAGAAACTGTAGTTACTGAAGAAGTAACTTCTGACAACAGTGTCATGGAAACTGTTATGCATGATCCAAACGATCCTGTAATTACCATGAAAAAATTATTAGAAGCCGGCGTCCATTTTGGCCATCAAACGAGAAGATGGAATCCAAAGATGGGAAAATACATTTACGGCGCCCGTAATGGAGTCTATATTATTGACTTACAAAAGACCGCAGCTATGATTGAAGTTGCTTATAAAGCTTTAAAAGAAATCGTTGACAATGGTGGTAAAGTTCTTTTTGTTGGAACAAAGAAACAATGTCAAGATGCAGTTAGAGAAGAAGCACTTCGTTCAGGTTCATTCTATATTACCGCTCGTTGGTTAGGCGGAACATTAACCAACTTCAAGACAATTCAAAATCGTATTCGTTACTTAAAGAACTTAGAAAAGATGGAAGAAGAAGGAGAATTCGACGCTCTTCCAAAGAAAGAAGTTGCTTTATTACGTAAAGAAAAAGAAAAATTAACTCGTAACTTAGAAGGTATTAAGGAAATGAGAAAAATTCCTAATGCAGTATTTGTTATTGATCCACGCATTGAACATAATGCAGTTGCAGAAGCTCGTAAATTAGGAATTCCAGTGTTTGGTATTGTTGATACTAACTGTGACCCAGATGAAGTCGATTATGCAATTCCAGCAAACGATGATGCGATTCGTTCAGTTCGTTTAATTTTAGCTGTTATGGCTGACGCAGTTGTTGAATCTAAAGGTGGACAAACAATTGTTGCTTATACCAAAGATGAAGAAGGCGGAGAAGTTACTATGACTGACGCTATTCAAGCTGCTGATAAAGCAGATGCTGAAAAAAGAGCTGCTGCTCAAAAAGAAAGAGAAGAAAGAGAAGGAGAAAGACGCGCAAGACGTCCAAGAAAACCTTTAAATAAAGGCGAAAAAACTGAAACTACTGGTGGAGAAACAACAGTAGCAGCAGAAATAAAGGAGTAAGAATTATGGCCGCACCTACAATGATTGAAGCTATCAAAATTTTAAGAGAACGTACCGGAGCAGGTATGATGGATTGTAAGAAAGCATTAGAAGCAACTGAATTAGACATCAATAAAGCTTGTGACTGGTTAAGAGAAAAAGGTATTGCTAAAGCTGCTAAAAAGGCTGCAACACGTATTGCTGCAGAAGGTTTAACATTTGTTAAAGTTAGCGCTGATGGAAATAATGCTGTTATTTTAGAAGTTAACTGTGAAACAGATTTCGTTGCTAAGGGAGATGCTTTTAAAGAATTAGTGGCTCAAGTTGCGGATGTTTTACTTGAAAAACAACCAAAATGCATTAACTGTGCAAAAGAAATGACTGCAGATTTATTTACTGATGCCGCTGTTAAAATTGGTGAAAAGATTGATTTCCGTCGTTTTGAAATTATACATAAAGAAGAAGGACAATCCTTTGGTTACTACATTCATATGGGTGGTAAAGTTTCTGCAATCGTTTTACTTGGACAAGATAATCCAGAAGTTGCAAAAGATTTATCAATCCATGTTGCTGCAAATAAAGCTCTTTATTTATCCAAAGCAGATATTCCTGCAGAAGAATTAGCACGTGAAACAGCTGTTCAAATGGAAATTGTTAAAAATGATCCAAAACTTGCTGGTAAACCAGAAGCTGCACTTGCAAAAATTGTTGAAGGAAAAGTTAATAAAAATTTTGTTGATTCCGTTTTATCTGAACAACCATACTTAATGGATGAATCATTAACTGTTGGTAAGTATTTAACACAACACAACTTATCAATCGTTAAGTATGTCCGTTATGGTGTTGGTGAAGGTATTGAAAAACGTCAAGATAACTTCGTTGAAGAAGTAATGAATCAAGCTAAATAAGAGCACTCTTTTGAGTGTTCTTTTTTCAAGGAGGACCACTATGATTAAATATAAGCGTGTTCTGCTTAAATTAAGCGGAGAAGCCTTACAAGATAAAAAGAATAATACAATTCTTGATGCTGAGAGATTAAATAATGTCGCTCATGCAATTAAAGCAATGATTGATGAAAACGTAGAAGTTAGTGTTGTTATCGGTGCTGGTAATATTTGGCGTGGTAAACTTGCCGATACTATTGGTATTGAAAGAACAACTGCTGATTATATGGGAATGCTTGGAACAATTATTAATTCCTTAGCTCTTCAATCTGCTTTAGAAAATATCGGACTTTCATGTCGAGTGTTAAGTTCAATTGAAGCTCGAGCGGTTTGTGAACCATATATTCGTCGCCGCGCTATAAGACATTTGGAAAAAGGACGCGTAGTTATTTTTGCAGGAGGAACTGGTAATCCATTCTTCACAACTGATACTACTGCATCATTACGTGCAATGGAAATAGGTGCAGAAGCGGTATTAATGGCTAAAAATGGTGTTGATGGAGTTTATACTTCGGATCCTAAAATTGATCCAAATGCTGAATTTATATCCACGATTACATATAAAGAAGTTATTGCAAAAGAATTAAAAGTTATGGATTTGACTGCAGTTTCATTATGTATGCAAAGTGGAATTGAAATAGTTGTCTTTGATATGCAAGACACAAATAATTTTAGAAAAGTAGTAACCGGTGAAAATGTCGGTACTAAAATTGTGAAAGGAGAATAACAATAATGGATGAAATCGTATTTGAATGTCAACTTAAAATGGAAAAGACCGTTGAGTCTTTAAAAAATCAACTTGTTTCTTTAAGAACAGGAAGGGCTTCTGCTGCAGTTTTAAATAATATTGAAATTGATTATTATGGCTCACCAATGCCAATAAATCAAATTGCATCAATTTCCTCACCTGAACCACGTCAATTGCTTATTAAGCCTTATGATAAAGGAGATTTAAAAGCAATTATTACCGCGATAAACGCTTCTGATTTAGGTATTAATCCAATTAACGATGGTACTTCTATTAGATTGATTTTCCCTGCTTTAACAGAAGATAGACGTCGTGAATTATCAAAAGGCGCAAAAAAATACGGAGAAGATGCAAAAGTTGCTATTCGTAATATTCGTCGTGATTTTATGGATTTAATAAAATCTGATAAAGATGTGCCAGAAGATGAACGTCGTCGCTTAGAAGAAAAAATACAAAAAGAAACAGATTCCGCTATAAAAAAAATAGATGAAATTGTTGCAAATAAAGAAAAAGAAATTATGTCGATATAAGACCTTATGATTAAGGTCTTTTCTTTTATTTTTTTCTTTAGAAATTAGCGCTTATAATGTATAATTAAAATACATTATAAAGAAAGAGGGATATAGCGTGAATAAAGATTCTTATAAATTGTCAACACCGCTTAAACATATCGCCTTCATTATGGATGGAAATGGTCGATGGGCTAAAAAAAGATTATTACCACGACATTTAGGACATAAAGAAGGATGTTTAAGAATTATTGAAATTTTAAAAGCGTGTAAAGAATTGGGTATTCAAGTTATGTCTTTATATTGCTTTTCAACTGAAAATTGGAAAAGACCAAAAGATGAAATAGAGCATTTGTTTAAATATTTAGAAGATTTCTTTAATCGAGAAATTGATAATCTTATTGCCGATGGAGTTCAAATAAGAACAATGGGTGAATTATCTAAGTTACCATTAAGAACTCAAGAAGTTATAAAAAAAGCAAAAGACTTAACTAAGAATAATAAAAACATTGTTTTAAATATATGTTTGAATTATGGAGGAAGAGATGAAATTGTAAGAGCGATTAATAAAATAATTGCTACTAATCAAAAGGAAACAATTACAGAAGAAATATTTTCATCATATTTAGATTCTTCTTCTTTGCCAGAAGTTGATTTACTAATTAGAACATCAGGTGAACAACGCATTTCTAATTATATGCTTTGGCAACTTGCTTATGCAGAGTTTATTTTTACTTCAACATATTGGCCGGATTTTAAAAAACCACAGCTAATTGAATGTCTAAAAGAATATGAATCTAGAAATCGTCGTTATGGAGGCTTATAAAATATGGCAAGAGAAATTAAAAAGAATAAATTATCAGAAGATACTAAAAAATCTATGTTAACACGAACTATTACCGCGATTGTGTTAGCTATTTTAGCAGTTCCTGCAATTATTTTTGGCAGATGGTGGTTTTTAGGGTTTGTTATTGTTGCTTTAATTATTATTATTCATGAGTTTGTTAATGCACCAAAGAATAAAAAGTATGGCTTATTTATCCATGGTTTTATATATTTGATGACTTTCTCATTTGTTTTTTGGATTATGGTAAAAAACAATTTAGTTAATGTTAAAAGTGTAGACTGGATTAAAAGTTGGTCATTTGATCAAGGATTCTGGACAGTTATTGAAACTGAAGAAGGCGCAATAACTAGTGCTGGCATTAGCGTTTCTACAATCGGTGTTGTTCTGTCGGCATTTGTATTGTTTTTTATGTCAATTACCTATAAAACATTTGATATAAATGATGTTACTTATTTATTTACAATGTCGGTATTAATTGGTATTTCGATTCAAGCAGTCTTATTCTTAAGATATTTCCCTGTAAAAGCATTTTCAGATTACAGTGTGGGAACATATCATGAATCGTATACGACTTCATTACTATTATTTTATGTTATTATAGGAACGTTTGTGACTGATGCAGGAGCTTATTTTATTGGGGTACTATTTGGTAAAACAAAAATGAATGAAAGAATTTCTCCTAAAAAGACTTGGGAAGGATTCGTTGGTGGTGTTGTTTTATCTTTTGTAATTAGTTTTGCTTTTGCTATAGTCTGTGATAGCTTAGGCTCACCAATTCTTCCATTTTTAACCAAAAATCAATGGTATTGGATTTTAGTCATTTCTTTAATGATGCCTTTCATTGCTAATTTAGGTGATTTTATTTTCTCAGCATTAAAACGTCATTTTAATATTAAAGATTATGGCACTTTATTAAGAGGACATGGAGGAGTTTTAGATCGCGTAGATTCTTTATTATGTGTTTCATTAGCAGTTGCAATATTTATAATTTTCTTAAATAATGGATGGGATTTCCTTATATGATGAAAATAATATTATTAGGCGCTAGTGGCTCAATCGGTCAACAAACTCTTGATATTATTAAGCAAAATCCTAATGATTTTATCTTAGAAGGATTTTCAGTAGGACAAAAAATTTATAAAGTTGATGAGATACTAAATAGTTTTCCTTCTGTAAAACATATTGTTGTCCAAAATAAAAATGATTATTTAGATTTAGTGAGTAAATATCCAAATATTAATTTTTATTATGGAGACCAGGGTTTATTAAATATTATTGATTATTGTCATTGTGATATGGTAGTTAATGCTTTAGTGGGCTTTGTAGGACTTGTACCAACAGTTTACGCTTTAAAGAAAAACATTGATGTTGCTTTAAGCAACAAAGAGGCAATTGTTGTTGGAGGAGAAATTATTAAGCAAACTCTAAAAGAATCAAAAGCTCACATTTATCCAATTGATTCTGAACATGTTGCCATCGATAAATGTTTAAAAGGCAATAAAAGCGATGTTAAAAGAATTATTTTAACAGCCTCAGGAGGGGCTTTTAGAAAGTTAAGTAGAGAAGAATTGAAAGATGTTTCGGTTGAAGATGCATTAAATCACCCATCATGGAAAATGGGAAACAAAATAACTATTGATTGTGCAACAATGATGAACAAGGGATTTGAAATGATTGAAGCTCATTATTTATTTGACATACCGATGCATAAAATAGATATAGTCCTTCATGATGAATCCAAAGTTCATTCTCTTATCGAATGTAAAGATGGATCATATCTTGCTGATATAGGACCAAGTGATATGCGTATTCCAATTGGATATGCTTTATACAAAAAGAAAAGAAAAGCTAAACCTAGTTCCACTTTGGCTTTAAAAGATTTTATGACGTTTCATTTTCATGAATTTGATGAAAAAAGATTTCCTTGTGTCGCTTTTGCTAAGCGCGCAATGAAACATAAAGGAACTATGCCTGCGGTATTAAATGCCGCAAATGAAGAAGCTGTATATGCATTTTTAAATAAAGAAATTTCTTTTTTAATGATAGAAGAAATTATAAAAAAATGCTTAGATTCTCATCGTGTAATTGATAATCCAACATTAGAAGATTTAATCTATGTTGATAAAATTACAAGAGAGCAAGTTAAAAAGATTATTAAGGAGGAAAAGCAATGATTATATTGTCATCTATTAATTTATTGAGTATTGTTTTATTTGTTGTGGCATTAAGTTTACTTGTTTCTATCCATGAATTAGGTCACTTATTAACCGCTAAAATATTTAAAGTTTATTGTTTTGAGTATTCTATTGGATTTGGTCCACTTATTTGTCAAAAGAAAGGCAAAGGTGGAGAAACAAATTATTCTATTAGAGCTATTCCTTTAGGTGGATATGTATCAATGTTTGGTGAAGCTGATTTAGTTCCTGAAGGAGTAGAAGTTGCTCCTGAAAGAAGCTTATTAGCAATAAAAAAATGGAAACGTGCAATTATCATGTCCGCTGGAGTAGTTTTAAACTTTGTTTTAGGATTTGTTTTGATGTTTGCTAATACATTGTGTTTCCCTCAAGTGGCATATACTAATCAAGTTGAAGTTACAGAGTATATAGAGGATGTTAATGGAAATAAGGAATTTACTGAAGCGTATAAGGCAGGAATTAAAACAGGAGATGCCATCGTTAGCGTAACAACCCACTATTTACCAGATGGACTAGTTTCTAGTGAGTACACTCCTATTACCACAGATGTCTCTACATATAATAATTTATGGGCTGATGCACTTACTATTAACGCTCCTAAAAGTGAAAGAGATTTATTAAAAGTTACTTTGACTTGGATTGATAAAGAAAAGATTAATGATGAAAGTTTAGATACTGAAACTTACACATTTACATTAACTTCTTCAATTGAAAATACCAATAGTGAAGAGGTTAGTTATACTTGGTCAAAAATGGGAATAAGTTCTTATAGAACAAGATTAAGTTTTGGTAAAGCAGTTCAAAGAGCGGCTAGTGATTTTGGAGAATCTACTACCGCAATTGCAAAAGCGTTAGGTCAATTATTAATTGGTAAAGGGTTAGATCAAGTTGGTGGACCTGTAGCTATTTTTACAACTTCATCAGATGCATTATCAATTAGTTTTGGTACATTTTTGTTTTTGTGGGGTATGATTTCTGTTAACTTAGGTATATTTAATTTATTGCCATTCCCTGGCTTAGATGGTTGGCATTTACTTGTAGTTATTATTGAAGGAATAACTAAGAAAGAAATACCGGCAAATGTTAAGAATATTGTTTCAACAATTGGTATGATTATTTTATTTGCCTTTATGGGATTTGTATTTATAAAAGATATTATTGGTTTATTTTAGATTATTTATTTTTAGGAAGTTGGTGTAAATATGGATAAAACAATGGAAAGATTTTTGGCGTCAATTCAACTATATGATGTTGAATCTTTTGACATTGCTTTTAATAGTGAAAAACCATTTTCAAAAGTTGATGGGGTTTGGAATTATCATATTGTTAAAGATACCCCTTGGGATTATGATTTACTTCATGAATTTCAAGAACATTTAACATTAATAAATTATGCTTATAAGCTTATTTTCACTTATAAAAAATTACCAACTTCGAGTCAAGTAATGGATTTACTTTATGAATGGTATTTATCAATTTATCATATTCCTTTAAAGCCATTTGATGTTGAATTAGATGAAAAAGTTATAACTATAAACTATCAAAGTGATTTAGAAAAAGATAAAAATGCTTCAATATTAAAAGAATTCCGTGAGTTTTTAAAATTCATTTGTTATGAGTTTGAAATTAAGGAAATTGTGAAAGTTTCTAAAGAACTTGAAGAGATAGATATCGAACAAGAGCATCTTGATTATATTGAAGAAGTCGTTCCAGAAATAAGAAGGAAAGAAGAAGAACACCGTCGTGAGGCTAATGCTTTTAAAAAAGGTGGTTATTCTGATTATAAAATTCGTTTAATAGATTCTAATTCTGGTAATGTAGCTATTGAAGGAAATGTTTTTGCGGTTGATGATATAAAAACTTCTCGTGACGGAAAGAAAATAGTAACTTTTTATATGAATGATGATACCTACTCAATTGTAGTTAGAATCATTGAAAATAAAATTTTAAATACGGAAAAAATTGAAGGTATTAAAAAAGGAAAAAAAGTTAGAGTACGTGGCTCTGTACAAGTAGATAAATTTACTCGTCAACTTATCGTTTTAGCGCATTTTATAGATTTCTTAGAACCTGATCCATTAAGAGAAGATAACGAAGAAGAAAAACGCGTTGAACTTCATTTGCATACAAAAATGTCCACGATGGATGCGGTTACTACAATTACTGATTATTGTCGTTTGGCCGCACATTTTGGACATAAAGCAATTGGGTTAACAGATCATGGTAATGTTCAGGCGTTTCCAGAAGCGCAATCCGCAAGTAAACAATTTGGGATTAAAGTTCTTTATGGGATTGAAATGTACATGGTTGATGGAAAGTTAAAATATATAACAAATCCATCAGATGATATTTTAAATAAAGCAAAATATGTTGTTTTCGACTTTGAAACTACTGGTTTATCTGCAAGATACGATCGTATTATTGAATTTGGTGCAGTGCGTTTTGAAGATGGCGTTATCGTCGATCATATAGATTTATTAATTAATCCTGGAGAAGATGTTGTAATCTCGGAAAAAATTGAAAAGTTAACAAATATATCTTCTTCGATGTTAGAAGGAAAACCAACAATAGAGGAAGCAATGCCAATAATGTTAAAATTTATTGAAGGTGCTATTTTGGTTTCTCATAACGCTGATTTTGATATTGGTTTTTTAAATGCTGCTTTAGAAAGATTAGGACAAGAAAAAGTGACTAATCCAATTGTGGATACACTAGCGTTATCTCGATATCTGTTCCCAGAAGCAAGACAACATAATTTAGGGTCTTTATCTAGAAACTTAGATGTTGTTTATGAAGAAGAAAAAGCTCACCGTGCCGATTATGATGCTGAAGTATTGATGAACGTTTGGTTAGCAATGCTTGCTAAATTAACAAAGGATAATCATGATTTAAAGCATAGGGAATTAGAAAATTTAGAAACAAGTGAAGAATTATTAAAACATATGAGAGCAAAACATATAGTCGTATATCCAAAGAATGCTGAAGGATTACGGGATTTGTTTAAAATAGTTTCGCTTTCTAATATCGAATATATTGCTGATTTGCCAAAAATTCCGCGAGAAGAGATTGTTAAATATAGAGAGAATTTCTTATTAGGATCAGCATGTTTTAATGGTGAAGTTTTTGATACAGCCTTAACTAGAACAAAAGACGTTTTAAAAGAAAAAATCGCATTTTATGATTATATTGAATTACAGCCAGTCGCTAATTATTCTTTTTTAATTAACGATGGTCAAGTTGATAATGAAGAGCAAATTAAGCAATTCATGAAAGATATAGCATCCGCTGCTGAAGAAATGGGGAAAATTGTGGTTGCAACTGGGGATGCACACTATTTGAATCCAGAAGATAAGATTTATCGTGATGTTTATGTTATGGCGAAAGGTATTCAAGGAGTAAGGCACCCATTGAATCCATTTAGAAGAGAACATCAACCATTTTATGAAAATCCGGACCAACATTTTAGAACAACTAGAGAAATGCTTGATGCTTTTGCTTTTTTTGGAGAAGAGAAAGCAAAAGAGTATGTAATTACTAATACTAATTATATAGCTTCTTTAATTGAAGAAATAAAACCGATTAAGGACAAATTATATCCTCCTCAAATTGAAAACTGTGCTGAGGAACTAGAAAGATTATGCTACGAAAAATGTTATGCATGGTATGGATATAATGGAGAATTGCCTCCAATTGTTGCTGATCGTTTAAACAAAGAATTATCAGGTATTATCAAGCATAATTATTCAGTTATTTATTATATTGCTCATAAGCTTATTAAAAGGGCAAATGAAGATGGATTCCTAGTAGGATCTAGAGGATCTGTTGGTTCTTCTTTTGTTGCTACAATGGCATCAATTACCGAAGTTAATCCATTGCCTCCACATTATCGATGCCCTAATTGTAAATATAGTGAATTTGTTGATAATATGCCGCATATTCATTCTGGATTTGATTTACCAGAAAAGAATTGTCCTCATTGTGGAACTAAGATGATTCATGATGGACAAGATATTCCTTTTGCGACATTCTTAGGATTTAATGCTGACAAAGTCCCTGATATTGATTTAAACTTTTCAGGAGAATATCAAGGATTTGCTCATGAATTAACTAAAGAATTGTTAGGTGAAAAGAATGTTTTTAAAGCAGGTACGATTGAAACTGTTGCGGAAAAAACAGCGTATGGTTATGTTAGAGGATATTTTGAAAGATTAGGTATTGACCCTTATACAGTAGCAAGTGCTGAAATTGCGCGTATTGCTGCAGGATGTCAGGATGTTAAAAGAACTACGGGTCAACACCCAGGTGGAATTGTTGTTATACCTCGAGAATACTCTGTCTATGATTTTACTCCTATTCAATATCCAGCAGATAAAAAGGATGCTAACTGGATGACAACCCACTTTGATTTCCATGCAATTCATGATAATGTTTTAAAACTAGATTTATTAGGACACGTTGATCCTACTGCGATGAAGATGTTTAAAGATATCACTGATGTTGATCCATTAGATATTCCTATGAATGATCCTGAAGTTTTATCACTATATTCTTCTGATAAAGCTTTAAAAAGAAAGAGCAATTATTTAGGAGAAACGACAGGAGCGTTAGGACTTCCTGAATTTGGTACAAATTTCGTAAGAGGAATGCTTAAGGAAACTAGGCCAAAAACTTTTGCTGATTTATTAATTATTTCCGGTCTTTCTCATGGAACTGATGTTTGGAACGGAAACGCTCAAGAATTAATTGCAAATGGAACTTGTACTTTAAGTGAAGTTATTGGATGTCGTGACGATATTATGATATATTTATCTAAGATGGGTGTTGAACCATCTATCGCCTTTAAAATAATGGAAGATGTACGTAAAGGCAAAAAGGTAAAACCAGAATATGAAGAAATCATGAAGAAAAATAATGTTCCTCAATGGTATATTGATTCATGTAATAAAATTAAGTACATGTTCCCAAAAGCACACGCGACAGCATATGTTATGATGGCGGTTCGTGTAGCGTGGTATAAAGTTCATCGTCCATTAGAGTATTATGCTTGCTTCTTCTCAATTCGTTGTGATCAATATGATTTAAAACCAATGCTTGCAGGTGAAAAAGCTATTATTAAGCGTTTAGAAGAACTTAAACAAAAGAAGTTTAAAGAATCTTTATCCGCAAAAGAAGAAGAACAAGAAAAGACATTATGTATTGCCTTAGAGATGGCAGAACGCGGTTATTCTTTCTCAAATATTGATTTATATAAATCAAAAGCAACAGAATTTATTGTCGATCATGAAACCAATACGATTATTCCTTCATTTGCCTCAATTGATGGATTAGGAGCTTCTGCAGCGGAAAGTGTTGTTGAAGCTAGAAAGAATGGACCATTTGTTTCAAAAGAAGATTTGATACGCAGAACTAAGCTAAATTCGCAAAATATAGCAATGTTAGAAGAGTTACATGTTTTAGATGATCTTCCTGAAACCGATCAAATTGATTTATTCTCATTTAATTTTTAGCCGTTTGTTATAAACGGCTTTTACCGGGATATAGCACAGCTTGGTAGTGCGCTTGGTTCGGGTCCAAGAGGTCGGGGGTTCGATTCCCCCTATTCCGGCCATTTTTAAGTAGATTAATCTTAATACAGTAAATGTATTGAGATTTTTTTATAGGGGTTTAACTCCCTACGTTAGAGTAGGTTCGAACTTGCGTTTTTGTAAATGGTGTTATAAATGTATCAAGGCGACTATAAATCAGCTGATTCAAACTATGAAGCTTATTTCTTAAAATCATTTATGAAATTCTTCGGCTTAACTGAAGAAGACAAATTGTTTAATATAGAGTCTAATATAGAAAAATTTAAACTTAATGGTTTAGATTTAACTGTTGATACAAAAGATACTTTAATTGAAAAAACTACTTAAGGTTGGAGAAATTTTAATGAATTAATAAGAGAAATTGACAATCAAGTTAATATAATGGAATATTTAAAAAAATAGTTTAATGTGCACTAGTCAAAGATTAATAAAAAATAATAGTCGTCATTTCAATTTAAAAGCTACAGAATAAAGAAATAACTGATAATACCATATTAAAAGAGGTTAAAATCAGTTATTTTTTTGTTTTTTTAATGTGAAATATCGATGTATAAATTAAATATAATTTATGGTAAAATCTCTTTGTGAGTTTAAAATTGTAAATGAGTTTACTATCATGTAGTAACTTAATTGATTTTTTTCTAAAGAGATAGTGGAAATATGTAAATGATTAAAAAAAATAATTTTGTAAAAAAGAGAGGTAATAACTTATGAGCAAAGAAAAATTAGAATTTTATCCTTTTCATCCATTAGATGAAAAAACACATTTAATTGAAACAACTAAAATGCCGATTTTAGAACAAATATTACCATTTAAGGTTGAAGAACTATTAAACGAATTTAATAATAATTTAGAAGAAAGCCTTATAGTATATGAAGATAAAAGATTTGAAGTAGAAGGCGTGGCAATTTATGTAGGACCGGATATTCATCACAAACCATCAATTCAACTTTCTAGTTGTAAAAATGGTAAATGCTGTACATTAACAATCTTTCAAAACAAAGATTTTTATAAAGAGGTATCTGTTGGCGATAAAGTTATTGTTAGAGCAAATTATTTAGTTTTAAGTAATTTGTTTGGTCTTGTAATGAAAAATAGCGAATTAATAAAGGTAATTAAATAAGATGAAAGAAACTATTAACTGCATTTTATTTGATGGAGATAATCTAATTGAAAATGCATCTGTAACTATTGATGAAGGAAAAATTGTCTCAATTGAGAGAAGCAATAGTAATTGTTCAAATTATTTTATGATGCCTTGTTTAATAGATTCTCATACACATATGATAAATGTTGATCAAGTAAACAAAATGATAACTTATGGAGTGAATACAACATTTGACGTTTGCGCAAGTCAAGCATTAATTGAATCATCAAAGGTTCTGCGGATAATTTCATCACTTGATATGGCTATGGGAATTGTTTTAAATCCTAAGAAGTTCATTGAAAAAGCAATTAGCAAAGGTGCTAAATATATAAAAGTTTTATTATTTAATTCTTTATCGATTGGTTTAAAAGCATTAAAAGGGATTGTAGAAGAAGCCCATAAAAATAATTTGAAAGTTGTAGTTCATGCAACAGAACTAGCAACTTATAAACAAGTTGTAGAAGCTAATGTTGATATAATCTTACATTTACCAATGAAAGATAAATTAAGTGATGATTTTGCAAGTGAAATTGCTAGTAAAGGAATTTATGTTGTTCCAACATTAGTGATGATGGAAACTTTTGTTAAATGTGGTCGTGGTGGTTATAACGAGGAACACTTTAAAAATGCTTTAAAACAAGTCAAAACTTTGCGTGATAATGGAGTTAAAATCTTAGTAGGCACAGACGCTAATATTGGAAGTTTTGCTCCAGAAGTAACTTATGGAGATTCAGTATATAGAGAAATCAATTTACTTTTAGAAGCTGGTATTCCATTGTTAGAAGTCTTAAAAGGAGCTACGTCAAGAAATGGTGAAGCTTTCAATTTGAATTTAGGAAAAATAGAGATTGGAAATACCGCTGATGCTTTATTGTTTAAAAAATCTGAAGATATAGAAATAAGTTATGATAAACTTGAAAAAGTTTGGATTAGCGGAAAGGAAATAAAATGAAGATTATTACTATAGAAGAACATATTTATTTAAAGTCATTAAGCTTAGAATTGTCAAAATATTATAATGAAGATAGTGAAAATAGTAAATCTGCTGGTAGTAAAGGATTACCATATTTTCCTGATTTTGAATTATATGCTGATGGTGATTTAAAAAGATTAAGTGATATGGATAAATATGGAATTGATAAACAAATATTATCATGTCCTGTACAAACTCAAATATTAAATTCAAGCGAAGCTCCAAGAATTGTTAGACAAGCTAATAATGAATTAGCAGAAATTATCAAGAAACATCCAACTCGTTTTGGTGGATTTGGATTACTTCCTTGGTCTAATATTGAAGAATCCGTTAAAGAAGTAATTAGAATAAAACAAGTTCTTAAATTGGAAGGTATTATTTTAGCAGGAAGACCATCAATGAAAGCAATCTTTTTAGATAATGAAAAATATTATCCAATTTTAGAAATGATTGAAAAAATGGATTTACCTATATATTTACATCCCGCTCCACCATTAAAAGATATTCAAGATAAATACTATAGTGGACTTGGTGATCAATTAAGTGCAAGATTATCTTTATATGGCTGGGGATGGCACAATGAAATTGGAGTTCAAGTAATTAGAATGATTTTATCAGGGGTGTTTGAAAAGTTTCCTAAACTACAAGTGATTGTGGGACACTGGGGAGAAATGGTACCATTCTTTTTATCTAGATTAGATCAAGCGTTACCTAAAGAAGTTACTCATCTTTCTAAAACGATAACAGAAACATTTAAAAGCAATATCTATATAACTCCAAGTGGCATATTTGATTATCCACAATTAAATTTCTGTATAGATGTCTTAGGCGCTGATAGAATTATCCATTCAGTTGATTTTCCATTTATAGAAAATGAAAATGCAAAAGAATATATTGAAAAAGCACCAATAACAAATGAAGATAAAGAGTTGATTTCATATAAAAATGCAATGAAATTATTTTATAATAAATAAAAAGTTATTAGTAAAGTGTATGGAGGAAAATCTATGAGTAAAGCATATGAATTTTTAAAAGAATGTGGGTCATTCTTTGTATTAACAATTAATAAAGACTATCCAGCAGGAAGACCATTTGGTGCTGTAATGGAAGTGAATGGTGATTTATATTTAGCTACTAATGATTTTAATCAAGCACATAGACAATTAAGAGAAAATGAACATATTCAAATAATTGCTAAAAAAGATAATTCAAGAGAATGGATTAGAATAACAGGGCTTGCAAGTGAATGTAATGATAAAGATTTAAAAGAAAAAATGTACGTTGAATGTCTTATCTTACAAAGACATTATAATAGTAGTTTGAATGAACATTTTTTGATGTTTAAAGTAACTGTTGAAAATGTTGAATTTAAATAAAAGGAGTAAAATTATGATGAATAAATTAGGCTTAGGAACAATGGGGATGAATTTTGATAATAAAGAATTATCTATTGAAACAATTCATAAAGCACTAGAAGAAGGTATCACTATTTTTAATACTGGTGATTTTTATCAACGAGGTGAATCTCAAGTTGTACTTGGAGAAGCATTAAGAGGAATTCCAAGAGATAAATACTTTATATCATTAAAATTTGGTGTTTCTTTTACTCCTCAAGGAGCATTTTTAGATGTTAATCCCAATAATATAAAAGGAAAACTTTTAGATTCACTCAATAAAATGGGACTTGATTATGTTGACTTATATCAACCTGCAAGACAGGATACAGAAATTCCAGTTGAAGATATTGTAAAAGAAATTAAATCATTAATTAATGAAGGATATGTCAAACATATTGGTTTATCAGAAGTTGATGCTGAAACTTTAAGAAGAGCTCATAAAATATATCCTATTCACAGTGTTGAAGTTGAATATTCTTTGCTTAATAGAGAAATAGAAAATGAATTAATTCAAACTGCTAAAGAATTAGGAGTTAATGTTGTAGTATATGGCGCTGTAGGACATGGAATATTGACTAATAAAGTATTTGATGAAACAATGAATAATCCGATGATTTCTAGAGGAATACTTGCTCCTCAATATAAAGAAAATAACTTGTTAGTATTAAATAGATTTAATGAAATTGCAAAAGATTTAAATTTAGAAATGAGCGAATTAGCTATTTCTTGGACACAAGCAAAATATGATAATATTGTAACTTTAATTGGAACAACTAAACCAAATCATTTAGAAAGTTCTATTAGGGCAATTAGTACTAAGTTACCATTAAATAAAGTAGAAGAAATTGAAAAAATATTATCTGATAAAACTATTAGTGGAATCTTTAGAAGAAAATGGATTTTTACTAATGGTGTTGGAAGACTTTTTTAGTTTTTGTTTAATAAATTTGAATTTGTTAGAAGTGTTAGTCATAATATTGTAAAAATCAGTTGTTTTTTGTTAGTTTCAATTCAATGCGAAATCTCTATGTTTGAAAAGGTAATGGACAAAAGATATGCTCTTGAGATAATTAATATGAGATCTACAAATTATATCATGCTTATTAAAAATGGATTAACTACGAAATAAATGGTGAAATAAAATCATGTATCAACTGATAATATTAAAGAATTTATTTTTTTAAAATATCGAAGCTTGTGCGTGATTTTATTTCGAGAAAATAAAAAATATTTAATTTCTCGAAGTTTATATGTTGTTTTGCTTCGAAAAAAATGTTTTTTTCTAATTATTGGTGTCATAATTCGATTGAAAGAAGAGTGATATATTATGAAAATATTCACCTGAAGAATATAACAATAAAACAGTAATAGGATTATATGATAATAAACTAGAAAAGTTTTATATTATTAAATTAGTTAAATAAAAAAATATTTTATGATATTTATTATTTATTGAGGTAAATGTATGAAATACAAAATAGGAGAAATTAAATATTTCAAACCTAATTATAATGAAGAAATAAAAGGATGTTGGATTTGTCAATTAGTTAAATATATTGAAAAAAGTAATCGTTATTTAGCTATTATACATGATATATATGCGCCATATCATTATATGAAGGGTTTTGTAAAAGAAGAGGATCTAGGTGAAATAAGTGAAACATTTATTTTAAGTGTTACTTCTTTAGAAGATCTTAAATTAAATATGACAATCAAAGAAGTTATGAGATTACAATTTATTGATTTGTATGAATAATTAATCTTAGGCAAATTAATAAATGATAAGTGCAACATTTATAGATAAGATAAATATTGGTATTGCAAAGTCGTTAATATAAAAGTTACAGTTATAAAAGCTTATTTAATTAAATGATTTTTATAATAATATATTAATGAAAAAGATGAATGTTTATTAAATGATGTATCTATAATTGAAGTTGATAAGGAAAGGAAGTCTAAAAAAGTTTGAATATATGAAATTAAATAAATATATTCAGGTTATTTACCAAACGATCTAGTAAAATTATTAATATTTATTGATGTTATAGAATAAAATTTTTATAAGGATTAAGTGATATTGCTTGATCTTTTTTATTTAGATAAAGCCTAATTACTTTTCGTAAATTTGAGTTATTTTTTAATTTGTTGCTATTCTTGTTGTTTAGTATTATATTTTATATAATTATAAAAAAAGTGAAGGAGGAACTTTTATGAAAAAAATGTTTTTAAAAATAATGTCGATAATGTCGTTGTTAACCTTGGCTAATGGATGTAATGCCAAAGAGATTTCTTTAGATAAAATGTTAGAAAAGGTATCAAATTCTAATATCACTTATCGCTCTGATTATAATATTTATTATTATTACATTAATACACCAGATAAAGTTGAATCGATACAAAGATTTGATGTTGTAGCTAAGATTACTGAGCAAATGTATGATATGAAGGCATTCTTATATGGTGAAGATAGTATTGCTTCATATGCTCATTTAGAAAGAGACGCGGAGGGATATGTCACATATAGTGATATAAATATTAATAACGAATTAATGACCGAGCGGACAATTGATGGTCAAGGTAAACCATTTTTATGGGAAGACAGCGTTTATTACAACTTAATAAAATACTTAAAAGTAAATGATTTCGAAAAGGTTGATAATGAAACATATAAATTTGTGGGAGATTTAGAAGATTTACCTTTGAGTATCATTCATACCGCAGTTCCATTATCTTCATTTGATATTGAATCTTTTACTTTAAAAATTAAAGACAATGCTGTTGAATCGTTATTTTTTAAAGAATAAGAATCTGATCAAGTTTATGAGAATTGCATGTATGGAAGAACAATATCTTTAAAATTTGAAAACATAGGCGCTACAGAAATTAAAAAAATTGAGCCATATAAAGAAAATAGAGAAAATGACGCTTTAGGAGAGGCTTTAAAAGATATTAAAACAAAAGATAATTACACAATAACTTCAAAAGGGATTTTAGAAGATAAAACTGAAATCGCATTTCAAGAGACATATATTACTAAAAATGATATTCTTCAAATTCAAAATACAAATCCAGGAGTATTTAAAACAGGATGTCATACATATAATGGCGAATTATATAGTTTTGAGTCTTCAGGAGAGTATTTGTTAGGTGAAAAAGTTAATGGTTCCACAACCGTTTCTAGTTATCTTCCAACATTTGATTTTTCAAAAGATGTATTTGAATTTATTGAAGAAAATGATGAGGGTTATAGAGTATATAAGCCTTACCAAAGCATGGCTGCGGTTTTAGATTATGTTGATGTTTTAAATCAATATAGTGAAGCATATTATTCACCAGCGGGCGATATTTATTTCTTTGTTAAAGATAATAAATTGAGCAAGATTGAATTCCCAGTTTATATTTATTTATCAGGAGATTCTTTGATAGCCACAAATAGATTAACTTTCTCTGATTTTGGTTCTACTACTATTGAATCAAGTGTTTGGGATTCATTTGTATTACGTTTACCAAGTGAAGATGCTAATGCAACTTCATGGAATAGTGATTCATATAAAGTTGTTTTAGAAGGATTAGATGATGAGACAGAATTAACATTAGGTGAAGTATTTGAAAAATGCTTAGGAAGTACGACAGCAATGCCTTATTTCATCCCTGAATCAGGTAAATTTGAGGCTTCTGCTAGTTATTCTGCTGAAGATAATGCTGTATATGTATCTTTATCTTCAGAAAGTGATGCTAGTACTAAAACAATGAGTTACATTAAAAAAATACTTTTAGATAACGGATTTGAAAATGAGTCTATGATTGATGGGGATATGCAAATGGAATCATTCTTTAAAGATGATATCGAAATTGGTGCATTCTTGTATGAAGGAATACTTGGTATTGAAATAACATTGCCAGTTGGAAACATACTTAGCAAATAGAGCCTAGATTGTTTGTTTTATAGATGGAGGATATTTTTTATAAATTTATCCCCATCTTTTTTTTAATAAGTATCAATTATTTTATGGTCTAATATTAAATTGAGAAGACATTGGTTTTAAGGTTAAATATTTTGTCTAAAATTAATTATTAATATTTGTTCTTTTAAGGGGAATAGTATAGAATATTTGTTGAGGAGATTGGTTAATGAAAACATCAGAAATTAAGAATGCGATTTACGCAACATATAAGAAAAACTTTGGTTATTTTTTTGCAACATCATTTGCCTTTGTTGTCTTAATTACCCTTATTTCAATACTTGATTTATATATTCAAGGTATGGCAATTTTAGGAATATTTTTCCTTATTATTCCTTTTTTAGGATGTATGATATTTGCTAACATGCAATTTTCATTAGGAAAACCATATGATTATAAAAACTTTTATCAAGGATATAGAATATCACTACTTCCTGGACTTCATGGCTCTTTTAGATTTATTAGGTCAGTAATTTTTTCTTTTTTAATCATAATGGGTTCTTTTTTAGTTATTTACGAAGTATCATCGTTATTTATTACGGTTTATGATAGTGAATTAAATAATGTTTTATTAAATGTATATAATGCTCAAACAATTGAAGAAGGAAATATGATTTTGAATGAATATCTTCAATCTTCATCCGGTCAGTATTATACGAATTTATATTCAATTATGTATTTATGTTCTTTTGGAATAGGATTATTCTTTCTAATTATATTTGTTTTAAGATCGGTTCCTATTTTTTATATTCAATCAGGAATTGGTTGCTCAAAAAAAGAAGCAATCAAGTTATTTAATAAAGTTTATCCAGAAAGTAAAAAGCTATCAAATAAATTGATAAATAGCGTGATTTGGCCATATTATATTATTTTTCCAATTTCATATGCACTAGGTGCATTTTGTGGATGGGCTGTGTCAGGTAATTTAGCAATATCACTTGTTATAGCTTTAGGCGTTTCATTGCTTATTTCAAGCGCTATGTTAGCGCCTTATCTACTTTGTCAAGATGTTTTATATCATATTTATGCACCAGCATATAAAGTTAACGCTAAATCTATTTTTGAAAATGCTTTATTAACTTTAAGCAATAATCCTCAATTAAGTGAGGAACAAAAAGAAAAATTAAAAGATTATTATTTAAAACAACTTCAAGAGATTGAACAAATTGAAAAAACAATGACAATTACAAATAGTTCAACTGTTGAAATAGCGGAAAGAGATTCACAAATTAACGATAACAAAGGAGAATAAAAAAATGTTACGTGCAATAGCTAATGTTATATGGTTTTGTTTAGGTGGGTTTATCTTAGCTCTATTATGGGCGTTTTTAGGATTGGTATTATGCATTACTATTATCGGAATACCATTTGGAAAACAATGCTTTAAGTTTTCTTCACTATGTGTAGCTCCATTTGGTAAGGAAGTAATAACTAAATTTGATGCACATCCTATTGCTAATCTTATTTGGGTTGTTTTATTAGGATGGGAAATGTTTATTGCTTATTTAGGAGTTGCAGTTGCTCAATGTATAACAATAATCGGCATTCCAAATGGAATTCAAGCTTTGAAAATGGCTAAACTTGCATTATTCCCATTTGGCGCGAAAGTTAAGTAATAATGATTAAAAGGGTTCTTTAAAGAACCTTTTTATTTAGTAATTGCAAAAATCAATAATTGGATAAGTTTCACCAATTTCATTTTCAAAGCAATAATGTAGTATTATTGGATTATTTAAACTTTCATCACTAAAATTAAGTAAATGATTTTGTGGTATTTCTTTTGGAAAAGTAAATGTTACGACATATTTTTCTATTGTTATTTCGGCATTTATTCTTATATATACACCTTTAAGGCCATCATAAAAATAAAGGGCTAAATAACCACCATCGATACGGAAAATGCTGCAATTTAAACAATTTACAATTAATTCATTATCTTTAAAAGCATAACCGTTCTCACTTTTTTCAATATATATCGGATTTGATGTGAAATTTAATCCATTCATTTTTGAAGCGCTGACATTTGTTGATTGATTTAAATAATGATCAATAACATCGAATAATGGCGGTAATTTATCAAATTCATTTGTGCCAATTAATAAAAGCGTTTTTAAAATATCAGAATATAAGGCTTTTTGATGTGGATATTTTAATAATGAGTATGCTTTTTTTACATCATAAAAATGAAATTCATCTTCACTATTTAATTTATCAAAATCTTGTAAAAATCCATTTTCTTCTTCATTTGTAGCTTCAACACAAAAGGTGTTGATAGGAAAAGAAATTTTATTATCTACTAAAGTATAATCAAAATAGTTTGCGATTATATACAAAGAATCTCCTTCTTGTTTCTCTACATGTTTAGTTATTACTTCATTTTCAATCGAGACATAATATGCTGAAAAATTATAAAATGATTGCCCCATTAATAAAGAATATTCTAATTCGCCGATAGTTTCGTTTATTTGAATGCGAGCATAACATTGATGATCTTCAATCATTATAGGGGAGTATTTACCACAATATGTAGTGAAATCTTTATTTGTTAATTCCGCTAAAATAAAAAATACCTTAAAAAAATCTTTACACTTTTCAATAATAGAATTATCGCTATTAAAATCAAATTTTTCTCGATAAATTGATTTGTTTTCATTGATTTCATTTAGTTTTTTTATTTTTTGGTTATTCATTTTGTTATAACTATCTATAAAACTATTATAATTTAAAGAAATAGTTTCTGAATCATATATAAAACTATCTGTATCAAATGAAAAATCAATTTCTTCTATAAATGATTTTAATTCACTATTATCACCATATAAATTAGAACTTGTTGAAGAGTATTTATTAGCGTTAGCGCAACTAAATAATAACATTGATAATAAAGACATTGTCATTAACTTTTTCATAATAATTTCTCCTTTTTTATAAAGAATATTTAAAAGTACATCAGTTATGTCTTCTTAATCATAACATTAAACTTATCTAATTAATATACAGAATTGAAATTCTATATATTAATACAAAAATATGATGATTACCAATTTATTATGTAGAAGATTGCTAAATTATTATTCTTTGCTATTAGCATTTTATAATTGTATTTTTTTATTATTTTGCACTTAACTAATCGAATGATTTTTCAATCTCAAAATCATAATCAAGAGTTTCTTTGA
>CAZDEE010000014.1:0-37324 GCA_964504595.1 uncultured Staphylococcaceae bacterium
TTATAACCTTTATTTTTTATCGAAATTTTTATAGTGCTAAAGTCGAAAGTTGGGAAAAAAGAGATATGTGAAGAATATGTAGACATTACAGATTTACTGAAAATAGGTAATCTTTGACGCTTACATTGCATTTTATTCACATCAAAAAAGTATTTTAAATATTTAATCATTTCTTTTATAATTCCGTTTCGACTTTTTTTATTCTTCGCAAAATGATAAAATTTAAAAGGTGATATAAATGAATGTTTTTAACTTTTTAACTCCTAAAAATAAAACTCAATATTTGCAATACAATTCCACAATTAGGCAAGCTTTAGAAAAATTTGATTATTATAAATTTACAACGATTCCATTGATCGATTCCGAAGGTAAATTTGTTACCACTCTTTCTGAAGGTGACATATTAAGATATATAAAAAACGATTGTAATTTTAATATTGCAAAAGCAGAATCTATAACAATTGACCAAATTGAAAAATATCGTTCTTATCAAGCTTTGACAATTAACACTTCAATTGACACAATTATTAGATTAACTCTCCAACAAAACTTCATTCCTATCATTGATGATCGAGGAATATTTATTGGTATCATAAAAAGAAAAACTATAATTGATTATCTTTTTGAAAAACATCCTTTCACAGAAAGCAAAGAATAAAAGAGCTAATAATATGAAAAACACCTATATTGTCTGCCATATGCTTGTTTCTATCGATGGAAAAGTAACTGGCGATTTTCTTAAAAATTCTTATATAACTAGTGCACTAGATCAATATTATAAAATACATCGTGAATATAATTTTGATGCATTTGCGTGTGGCAGAATAACTATGGAAAGCAGCTTTACAAATGGTAATATTCCCGATTTATCAAAATTTACTAACATTTCTATAGATTATAATGATTTTATTGCCGAACATAAAGCAAACAAATACGCTATTTCATTTGATCGTAAGGGAAAGCTTGGTTGGAAAGAAGGTATATTACATGATGAAGATGAAGGATATAACAATCGCCATATAATAGAAATTTTAACTAAACAAGCTAGTACCTCTTATCTAGCGTATTTAAGAACTATTGGAGTGTCATATATAATTGCCGGTGATGATGACATAAATTTTGAAATTGCTCTAAACAAACTCTATAACTTATTCAATATTAAAACCATTCTTCTTGAAGGTGGAAGTATCATTAATGGGGCATTTATGAAAAACAACTTAATTGATGAATTAAGTCTTGTTGTTGCGCCAATAAGTGGAGCTACTTATGACAAACCATTATTTTATGAAAGTATAGAAAAATGTTTTAAACTAACTGAAGTAAAAAAACTAGATGATAACAATGTTTATCTAAGATACAAAAAGACAAATCAATGATATTTTAGATATTATCAATCATTTTTTTAGCTTCGAGCAAAATTGGTAGTTCTCTTCTTTTAACCAATAACGAAACTCCATCATTTGGCATATCGTTAAAAAATTTAATTGCATCATCAATATTAACCCACAACATATTTTGAATCATTAATCTCTCATAAGGTTCTAAATGTTGATGAGCAATTTGATTAACTTTTAATAAATAATAATTATTAATATTTTTTCTATTGATTAAATTATAAAAATCTTCCACGACTCCTATTTTACTAATAACATGAGCAATAACCCCTAATTCTTCATGAATTTCTCTTATTGCGCCATCTTCAGGAGTTTCATTTTCATTTAATCCTCCTCCAGGAAGTTCATAATAATCATATTTACCAAATATATCATCTCTAATAACATGTAATATCGCCACTCTGTTATTATTATCGATAACAACCCCTCGAGAAATTAAACGTGTATGATTAATTTCTTGTTTTTCATATTGATCGTCTTCCAAAAATAAATTAACCATACAAAACCTCCACTTTTTTAAAAATCTAAATCTATTTCTAATTCAATAGGGCAATGATCACTACCAAAGATATCATTATGAATTCGGGAATCAATTATTTTATCTTTTATATCTTCACTAACTAAATAATAATCAATGCGCCAACCAGCATTTCTTGCTCGAGCATTAAAACGATAACTCCACCAAGAATACTTAACTTCTGTAGGATATAAATATCGATAAGTGTCAATAAATCCGGCATTTAAGAGAATCGTCATTTTATTTCTTTCTTGATCGGTAAATCCGGCATTAAGTCTATTTTCTTTTGGATTTTTTATATCTATTTCATTATGAGCAACATTTAAATCTCCCCCATAAACAACTGGTTTTTTACCTTTTAAATAAAGTAAATAATTCAACATATCTTCTTCAAATTTCATCCGGAAATCCATTCTTTTTAATCCATCACCAGCATTTGGTACGTATGCGGCAACATAGTAAAAATTAGCAAACTCCAAAGTAATGACCCGACCTTCATCATCATATTCACCATTTATTAAGCCATAATGGACATTCATAGGTAATTTTTTTGTATATACCGCAACTCCTGAATATCCTTTTCTAACTTTTGAATTAGTCCAATATACATAATAGCCGTCTTTTGTAAAAGGAAAACCAAGATGCAAATCTTCGCTATATTTTGTTTCATTTAACGAAAAAATATCCGCATTTAAAATATTAAAATAAACTTCAAAATCCTTTTTTATAATTGCTCTAATTCCATTAACATTAAATGATACACATTTCATAATTTCCTATTCCTCTTTTTCTATAAACGCTTTTATAAATTCAGGAGTTTTCGACCAATATTTCTTTCCCCAAGCTTCAAAACTCCACTCATTCATAAACGTATTGCACTCATAATCAATATAATATAATTTTCCATTATACATAATGAAATTTTTTGGATAATAATCAATATTTAAATTATGCATATATACTTTTTTAGCAACCTCATTTATTTGTTTATAAAAGTCTTCTTCCATCTTATCTAACATAATTAATTTATCAATTGTTTCACCGATAATATATTCTTTTAATATTCTTTCATTTTCATAATCTACATCATAAAGTTTTGGTAAAAGAATATCACATTCAAGAAGTTTTTTATATGCATCAACTTCAGATTCAATTTTATTTCCAAACGAATAATAAGAACATGGCTCATGATGAATTTGTTTAACTACAAACTGAAAATGATTCTCATCCTCAACAAGATAAGAATATCCACCTTTTCCATGACCTAACAATCTTAAAACTTTAAATTGCCTTTGATTAACATTAATATAATCCATAATGTACCCTCATCAAAAGCCATTATATCACATTTATAAACCAAACATGTAGGATAATAAAGGAAGACCAATAAACATAATAACTATCGAAATCATAAAAACATAAAACATGATTCTTAATTTTATTTCATGATAAATCATCAATTCTTGATTATTTAAAATCTCGAAACGCTGATACGCAATCGATAAATAAGTCATCATAAGAATTGTCACTAAAGTAAAGATATTATTCATTGTAATTAAAGAAAACATTCCAGCATCGCTAATTAACGACAACCCAATAATCATGCTTGATATTGCTCCAAAAAGACCTGTCCCTAACATATCCATACTATTCTTTTTATTAAAAGTTTGATTATAAAAAGCAATGCTAATCCAAACCAAAACACTAAAAAGGTTAATAAAAGCCTGTAAAAACAATTGAATGCCCGCTCTATTGGCTCTAACAATAATCTCTAATTCAGTCTTTAAATTTAAATATTCACTTGCGGTAGGTTCATTACTAACAAATTTATAATAATGAATTTTTAAGGAAAAATTTTTAATTTTACTATTTTCTTTTATTAATCTATAACCATCCGTTAATCCAAAATATGGTGAAAATCCACTTAATGAATCACCATATATATTTACATCTCTATTTGGTATATAACGAATATATTTACTGTCCATAATTGGTAATATGTACATTTTAAATTGAACACTATCAAGAGGATAACGTACACTGTTGAAATATTTTTCAAACTTTGCCGTAAACTTCACTTTTTGATAGCAAATAATCTTTTCTCCATCTTTTATTTCTTCAAGCGATTTAATCGTACCATAACTATCTGGAACAAATTCTCCATTGCCGATTTCAAACATAGTTTCATTATCCACTAAAACATTACTTGGAGCTTCTCCTGGATAAAACCGATGATCGTTTTCTATAATCCAATTTTCATAAAACAAAGCATGTTTATCTTTATATTTTTTATTTTCGATAAATTCACTAAAAGTTACATCTCGGCCATCTTCTAATTCCTCAGCATCACATTCATTATAATAGTCATTTAAAATTGAATCCCATAATACTTCAGAAGCATATTTTTTAAACATTTCTTGAAATTCATTTTTATCAAAATAAAAAAATAATTGTATTCTCGCCTCATAATTTGAAGTTGAGCTACTAATTGATTTAATTCTTTCAATTACTGCACCTACTTTAACTATACAATAATAAGGTTTTTCTTTATTTTCATCGTACTTTTCTTTAGAGTTATTTTCTAAATAACTATGATAGGCAACTTGATTAGAATCATATTTATCATATATTTCACTTTCATCGCTTCCTTTAATGTATTTATCAATTGTATCAATTCTTTCACTAACAATCGTCAAAGCGCAATAAAAAATATAGATAAACAAAGGCAGAACTAGCAATAATAATGTTAAAACAAGTCTTTTCTTCTTAGCTATATCTAGTTTTTTTAACTTATTTTTAATATTACTTTTATCCATACAATAAAGACATCCTCAATTTATATCTTGTGAATAAATGCCTATTTTATGAAAAAACTATAAAAAAGAGATAATGACTAAATTCCATTATCTCTATCATTAACTTTTAAAAAACCTATTTTCTATTTAACACGTACAGAAACCGTAATTTCTCCATTTTCTATTTTTCCAACTTCAACTGTATATCCTACTGTAGTTCCATCATTAAATTTATTATTTCCTTTATAAAAATAAGAACTTGTAGCTTCAAATTTATCTCCTGTTTCCCATAAAGCAGTTTTACAATCAACAAGAATCGAATTTCTAAGTGTACTTGTACCTGCAGAAAGTGTATTTTTTCCACCTTTATCAATTAAATGAAGTAATCTAACTTTTGATGGATTTTGAGCAGAAGTTAAATATGAATAAGAAGTTGAATTTGACGCTCCTATATAATAATAAATATTGCTACTAGTGCTACTTAAGGCCCGATCAATATCGTTATTACTAACATAGCCCTCATTATTTTTATTACTATTCTCATTTATTTCCACCATTCTAGCATCAACATGATAAATACGAAGGCCGCTATAATCGTACATCTTATTTCTACTGCTATAATTATACTTTGAATCTTGTTCATTCAAAGCTTCAGGTGTATAGAATTCAATTAAAATATATTCATCAAATATCGTTCCATTCCAATTATTCTTTAATAAAATTGCATCGCCATATAACGCCGATGATCTTAATTTTATATCCGCATTACCTGTAACAACATATGGATTAACCCATCCTAAACTAAACTTTGAATATATATTATGGTCACCAACATTATAAGATTGCATATCTAAATCTCCAGCACAATCCCAAGCGTTTTTAGAATCATAACAATAGTAATCATCTAAACCAAGTATATGTCCCATTTCATGAATAAAAGTATGTCCATCTAACCCTGAAGGTAAAGATGATGTGGAATATGATTCATAGGTATCATTAATAAACTCATAACTAACCCACATATGAATATTGGTTACTGGTTTTGTGGTATTTGATTCATAGCCCGCTGCTGATACCCATGCCCAATAAGCACTATCACTATCTGTTGAATAACTATTAGAATAGCAAAATATGACTGCATCTAAATAACCATCGCCATCTTGATCATATTCTTTAGCTTTTGATGCAGAAATCGAATTATCTAAAAGTTCTCCCATATAATTTCCTGGATCATAGGTATAATTTGTATCGCTTTGGTAATTACTATTATATGATGATGATGTCATATTAACTTCTAATACTTCATCATATACTTCACCAGTAATATTTAATTTTCCATAACTTGATTTCTTAAAAAATGATTTAACCGTTTCCCAGTTAGTATCTTTTTCATCACCAAAAAATATCTTATTTAAATTTTCTTTTTTTACATTAGTCCACGTTGGTCCATTTTTAAATTGAACAGGAACCACTAATACTTTTTGATTTCCCGTTGATTTTAAAGTATTCCAATAAATCATCTCATTTGTGGCTCTTAATGTGTATTTTTGATTCTCAGCCTTATAATAATTATCTAATGTAATTTGAGATGAAGTAGTTGAACTTGTTGTCGGTATTCCTGTTGAAGGATTTGCCGTAGAAGTACTCGTTGTTGGTGTATTTGTAATATGGTTCGTTGAGGTTGTCGATGATGGAACTGTAGAACTTGGGTCACTTGAAGTTATCACATTACCCGTTGTGTTTTCATTTCCACTTAAATTACTTGAACTATTCGAGCCAAAATTAATATCTAGTGAACATGAACTTAATAATAAAAATAATAATAAACTGCTTAATGAACTTTTTTTCATAATATGCCTCCATTTCTTTTCAAATAATATCACAATTTGAAATATTAAATAAGCATATTATTCACAATTTGTAATTATTTTTTAAATATAGGATTACGACTTTTAATAATCCTTAAATAAGAAAATGTAATTATAATAGTTAATATTGTAAACAAAAGAATCCAATAACCAAAGCCGATTTCTAAAATTGAATAGCCAATATTAAAAAATCCATTATCGTAATAATTCATAAAAAAATAAGGAAAATATCTTTCATTTCCTCTTTCATTATTAAATTGAATATTCATAAAATTACAAAGAAAAACAAAAAACAAATAATAAAATGGAAAAATAACTCCAAAAAATCCATCCTTAATACAAAACGTATGCTTTTCTAAAAAAAGAAATGTAATCACACATATTATCGGCGATACAAAATGTAAAATAATACTTTGGAATGTAAATAAATAATGAATGTTGCCTTTATATATCAATCCTGGAGCAAGCATAAAATTAAAAATAATGAATGTCAATGTAATCGCGACCGCAGAAACCATTTCTAAAACTTCAATAAAGCGAAATATCTTTTTATTAAATCTGCTATCTAATAATAATTTAACTATCAAACTTAAAAATGAAGTAATTACTACAAGCAAATTACTTTGAACAGTAAATGAAAGAAAACCATTTGTAAATAATGATTGTTTAAATATATATTGCACCAAAACCGCTAGTAAAATTAAAACAATATTAATCATCTTTAAATAAATCACAATAGTCTTTCTCATAAAGTCCACCTTAATTATTATTGTGTGATACAAACGAATAATTACTCTAATTTTGACTACAATAAAGGAAAGCAATTAATAATTTTGCCAATTTGAATATAAAGGAGATAGACGATGGAAATAACAAATGACATCAAATATGTTGGAGTTAATGACCATGAAATTGATTTATTCGAAGGTCAATACCTTGTTCCTAATGGAATTTCTTATAATTCCTATGTTATCTTAGATGATAAAATTGCAGTTCTTGACACCGTCGATATCCATTTTTCTAATGAATGGTTAAATAATGTTGAACATATCTTAAATGGCAAAATGCCAGATTATTTAATCATCCACCATATGGAACCCGATCATTCTGCAAGCATTGTTGATTTTCTAAATAAATATCCTTCAACAACAATTGTCTCTTCCTTAGAAGCAAGAGAAATGATGAAAAACTTTTTCCATATTGATCTAAGTAATAAACATATCGTTATAAAAGATAATGACACTTTAAAACTAGGAAAACATATCTTAACTTTCTTTACTGCCCCAATGGTCCACTGGCCAGAAGTAATTGTTTCTTACGATAACTATGATAAAATTTTATTTTCCGCTGATGGATTTGGTAAATTTGGAGCTTTAGATAAAAATGAAGATTGGCTTGATGAAGCTAGAAGATATTATATTGGAATCGTTGGAAAATACGGAAATCAAGTCCAAGAACTTTTAAATAAAGTATCTTCTGTAGATATTAAAATAATTTGTCCTCTTCATGGTCCAGTTTTAAAAAAGAATTTAAATTACTATATAAATTTATATAATATATGGTCATCTTATAAACAAGAAAAAGAAGGGATAGTTATTGCCTATACTTCAATTTATGGAAATACCAAAAAAGCGGTTGAAGAGCTTGTTTTGAAATTAAAAGAAAATAATAACACTGAAATTGAGGTATTCGATTTAGCGCGCATAGACAATAGTAAAGTAATCGCAAAAGCATTTGCGTATAAAAAAATAGTTCTAGCAACAACTACATATAATGGAGATATCTTTCCTTTTATGAAAACATTTATCAATGGATTAGTTGAAAGAAATATTAAAAATAAAATCATTGCTTTAATTGAAAATGGTAGTTGGGCTCCTGTTGGAGCGTCTAAAATGAAAGCCATGCTTTCAAATTGTCAAAATATTACTTTTTGTAAATCAATTGTGCATATAAAATCATCATTAGATGAAGAATCTCTTTTAGAAATTAAAAATTTGAGCGAAGAATTATCTTATCATTCCATAGAAACATTATCTAACAATAATGATGTTTTATTTAATATTGACTATGGTTTATATGTCATAACATCATTTGATGGCAATAAGCATAATGGTTTAATTATAAATACCATCACACAAGTAACTAATAGTCCTAATCAAATTGCAGTAACTATTAATAAAAGTAATTATTCTCATGATGTCATCAAGCAAACTAAAATGATGAATATCAATTGTTTAACCGTTGATACACCATTTTCAATATTTAAGCATTTCGGATTTCAATCTGGAAAAGATGTAGATAAGTTTAAAAATGAAATGCCACTTCTATCAAGTAATGGACTAGCGTATTTATCAAATCACATTAATTCTTATATTTCATTAAAAGTTGAAAAATACATTGATTTCGATACTCACGGAATGTTTATATGTTCAATTAGCGAATCAAAAATCATTTCAGAAGCGCCAACGATGACATATAACTATTATTTAAAAAATATTAAGCCAAAAACAAAGAGTAATAAAAAAGGATTCGTTTGTAAAATATGTGGATATATTTATGAGGGAGAATCTTTACCAAGTGATTATATCTGTCCTATTTGCAAACATGGAATATCCGATTTTGAACCAATTAACTAAAGAAAGGAGCGGCTATGAAATACATTTGTAATGTATGTGGTTGGATTTATGATGAAGAACTTGGTGATCCTATAAACGGCATTGCCCCAGGTACTAAATTTGAAAATTTACCTGAAGATTTTACCTGTCCCCACTGCGGAATGAACAAAAATGCTTTTTCACCAATGAATGAAAAAAATCTCGAATAAAATCGAGATTTTTTAATTGTCCATCAATTCATCCGATAAATCTAAAATTTCTTTAGAATACTTCTTTTTTAAATATCTTTTTATCTTTTTATAAATTGGATATGTTATAAGCATCATAACTATTCCTAATAGTCCCGGCATAAGACCAAACCACATCCACCAAAATTCGTTCCACTCTAAAAAGAAACACATACCTAGACCAAATAATAAAACTCCAAAAATGCCGAAAGAAAAACCAAAAATGTTTGGAATACGAACAACACGATTATGTAACTTCATTAATCTTTCCATTTTTATATATCGTTCTGATTTTGGCAAATATTGACTTCTAATACTTTCAATTTCCTCTTTTTCATCGGTTTTTAAAGCCTCATATTCATATTCAAATTTTTCTCCCATAACAATCCTCTCCTACAAAATAATTTTAAAAGTTGTTCCTACATCAACTTCACTCTCTACCATAATTGACGCTCCTAGGACATCGATAACTTTCTTCACTAATGAAAGTCCTAAACCATTTCCTTCTTTAAAATGAGAAGTATCTCCTTGATAGAATTTATCAAAAATATGCTTTCCTGTTTCTTTATCCATTCCGCAACCTGTATCTTTAATAACTGCAACGACTTGATTATCAACTTTATTCAAAGATATCATTAACTTTCCGCCATCTTTATTAAATTTAATCGCATTATTAATGATATTACTAAATACTATTTCTAAATAACTTTTCTCACTTTTTATAATGATATTTTCTTCAATATCACATATTAATTCAATTTTTTTATCTTCAATCAAACTATCAAATTGAACTATTTGATCAATAAGAAATTCACTTAAATTAAAAGAAGATAATTCAATTTTTAAACATTGATTTTCTAATTTATTAAGCTTTAATATATTTGTAATTAATAGCGATAATTTACCACAAGCTTCTTCAACGATCTTTAAATACGCTAGTCTTGTTTGTTCATCAATCTTAGATGAAGAAGCCGCTTTTGAATAACTTTTGATAACTGATAATGGAGTCTTTATTTCATGTGATACATTAGCAATAAAATCATTTTTCAATACTTCACTTTTAGCTAATTCTTTAGCCATTTGTAATAAATCATGTTTAATTAAATCAAATTCATCAAAATGATGGTAATTGTGGTTATATGTTAACTCAATATCAAATTCACCACGACTCATTTTTTCTGTTGCAATTAGAATTTCCTTTAATGGCTTATCGACCATTATTTTTCTTCTAATATAATCAATTACAGTAAAAACAACTGTGGCAAAAATAATAAACAATAAAATATAAATTGCAATTAAACTATGATTTTCATCTTTAATTAATGAAAATACTCCAATTGCTAACGAAGTAACAAGTACAACTGGTATAAGAAATAGAAAAAAACCAAATATTAATTCTCTTTTTTTATTCATTTTAATATCACCTTATATCCTAATCCATGTACAGTTTGAATTTCAAAACCACTGCAACTCTTAGTCTTTTCTCTTAATTTAGCCATATAAACATCTACAGTTCTCGATGTTGTACTTGAATCAAAATCCCAAAAATCTTCCATTAATTTACTTCTAGTAAATATTTTTTTAGGTGATGATAACATCGCGTATAATATATCAAACTCTCTAACTGTCAAATTAATTTCCTCATCATCAATTAAAGTAATTCGTTCCTCTTGATTCATCTTTAAATTACCAACAACTAATTCATTAGCAATCGATATTTTTAAACGTCTAAATAAAGCAGTTATTTTCATTACTAATTCATCTAAATCAAAAGGCTTAGTGATATAATCATCAATACCTATTTGATAACCCAATTGTTTTGAAGGCTTATCATCTCTTGCTGTCATAAATATAATCGGTAATGATTCATCATAATTACGTAGTTTCTTTGCTAATTCAAATCCATCGATATAAGGCATCATAATATCGCTTAAAACTAAATCAACCTTATTCTCTTCAAAAACATTTAAAGCTTCTAATCCATCAAAAGATGTAAAAACTTCATATCCAGCATTTAATAGATAAGTCTTGATTAAACTATTTAAGTTTCTATCATCTTCAACCACTAAAATCTTCGCCATATAAATCACCTATTCTTCGCATTCACTTTCTTTAATAAAACCTTGTTCAAGCATTATTTTATCTAATTTATCAACTATTTTAGCACTTTTAATATGAAAAATTAATCCTCCAACTGCATATGGAAATATTAGAATTTCAGATAAAACTATAGATATAATTTGCACATAAATATTCCATTCTCTAAAAGGACTTTTTCCTTGCTTTAAATATCCATTTATTTTGCCATCTTTTAATTTTCCACTATAATAATAGTTTCCATAGAACTTACTATTTGTCAGTTGAATATTCACTTCTTTTTCTTCACTTTGACTCGAGTTTAATGAAATATATACATTATGTTGACGGTCAATTAAACTTATTTTAGGTAAGATAATAATAAATATTCCTAATAAAACAATAATAACCCCGACAAATATTCCAAATAAGCCATCTATAAATCTTGTATCATTTTCAGAAGCAAAAGACATTAAAGCAACTTCTGTTAAGGCAATCGCGGTAAATGCAGAACATAAATTAATAATTTTAATATTGCGATAGTAATGACCTTTACGATAGGAATTAAAACAACCTTTAATAGCAATTCCAAGTTCGATAAAAGATATTAATGCAATACATATTCCTAAAACCTGATCATAATTCATTATTGATACATCACTATAAATCATTCTTCCCATATAAATTCCATATTCAATACCCGCGAGCATCAAAAAGATACTAATCAACATATTTCTTTTGGAAAACTTCATATTATTATGATCATATATCCCTAATAAACATTCTAATTTTGCAAGCATAATTAAAATATTTATAACACCTGCAACTATAAAAAATATTCCAAATATTGTCCCTAAAACAAACTTAATAAGCGCCATAAAAGCATTAAACGCAATCGAAAATTTTGTTGTAAAAATGGTTTTTTGTTCAAAATTCATCTTTTTATAACGATCTATTAATATCATAAAACCACCTACTTTTCTTTCACATATATTTATATACTATTTTTGCAAAATAATCTTTAGAAATTTGTAAAAGTTTTGTAAAAGTTTTTTTTAGTGATAATTATAAGTTGTTGTGATATCATTAAAAAAAGAAAGAGGTAGTTTATGAGAATATTTAAAAAAATCAAAAATTTAATCATATTTGTTTGTGTTTTAGTTACATTCTTTGTTGTTGTTAACGTTATACCTCCATCAAAAGTGATGGATAATAATCCTTTTATATCCCAAAGTGGGTTACCAATGCTATGTGCTCATAGAGGTGGTAAAACTGCAAATCCAGAAAATACATTAAAAGCGTATCGCGCGGCCGCATCCGAATTTAATGTTGATATTATGGAAAGTGATTTATGGTTAACAAAAGATAATAAACTCGTCTACAATCATGATGATACCATTAATAGAACTAGTGATGTCGTTATAGTAACTGGAGAAAAAAAAGACCATTTTGTTAGCGATTATACCCTTGATGAATTAAGAAATTTTAATTTTGGATATAATTTCCAAGATAAAAATGGCGCATATCCATATCGAAATATCGAAGGATTAAATGGAGATAATAGAAAACAAATTCTTCATGATAATGGATTATCAATTGTTGAAGTTAGTGAATTATTTGAAGAATTCTATACATCAAAGCCAGATTTATTATTTATTGTTGAAATCAAAGATAGTGGCGAACGCGGATATACCGCAGCATCAATATTAGATGATTTACTTACTAATAAATATCCAAATTATAAAAATCAACTTGTTGTTGGAACATTCCATGATGAAATTGAAGCGGATTTAAAAGAAAATCACCCTACTCTTTTAAGAGGCGCTCCTACCGGAACTGCTGCAAAATTCATTATTACCGAAATGCTTAAAGTTAACATATTTGACAATGATAAATTTGCTTGTTTACAAATACCAACAAGTTATAATATCAAAGGTATAAAGATTAATCTTAATAAAGAAATGTACATTCAACGCGCTCATAAAAGAAATATTGCCGTTCAATATTGGACAATTAACGAAGAAGCTGAAATGAGAGAATTAATTGAACTTGGTTGTGATGCAATTATGACCGATGATCCTGGTCTTCTTAGAGATGTATTAAATTCCTATAAAAAATAAATGTATTACTAAAATAATTACTTGTTTGCTTTAGATATATATTTATCTAGACAAGCAAGTTTTTTTATTTTCTGTCTATATAATAAAAAGATGGTTTAACCCACCTTTTCGATTAATTATTTTGATTTAGGATATTCTTTCTTTGAAACATTATCATAAGGAATAACCGTATGTGTTGGTAACTCTTTAGCTATACGAGTAATTTCCATTTTTAAATGATCACAAATTATTTTTCTTTGTTCATTCATTTCTATGTTTGGATCATAAACAATGGGTTTTCCAAATACCGCTTTTTTTAATTTAGGGCATATATATGTAGGGACAAAAGAAACACACTTATGATACTTAGAATAATAAAATCTTGCTGTATCAACAAACTTATCTAGAAAATCATTAACTATTTCATTATGCTTATTTCTTCCTTCTGGAAAAATAACAATATTATTTCCATTTTCAAGTGCGGCCATTGTATCTTTAAAAGTACTCATGATACGAGTATCTTTATAAACACCAATTGTATCTGCATGACACATTGCATAAGCCAATATTGGTGCGACTAAATAAGACAATAATTTATAAAACCAACGAATCCATTTTGGTTTCATTGACCAGAAATCCGTATAAGCATAGCCTGGAACTTCTTTTAAATGTAACATTTGACCAATACACCAAATATATTTCTTTTTAGGAAAATATAATTCAAACATCAGTGGACCATGTGCTTGAGCGTGATTTGAAATATAAATTGATGGTTCCTGAGGTGTATTTTCAATATTTTCAAATTTCTTTTTTCCATAAAAAAAGACTACCATCCCACGGCATAATTTATAAAATAAAGGTTTCTTTTTAGTTTCTACATACTTCATAGATATCTACCCTTTCACTTATTCTTCCATATTTTACCATAAGAAAAAACTAATTAGTATATTTAAGTAAATGAAAACAATTTTTCGATTTCAAATGAACAATATTTTTAAGAATTAATACAATATAATTTATAGCTTTAAAGTAATTAATTTTTTCATTTTATGTATATTTTTCACCATATAATGGCTATATGCTATAATACTATTGTATTATTAGTTAAAAACATATAGAATGTGGAGGAATAAGTAAAGGGAGAATTAAGATATGGTTTGGGGGTTTTTTAGTGCGGCTCATATTATTAGTATAATTATGGCCGTTATGATAGCTTGTGGATTATATTTTTTATTAAAAAAGAAGAAAGAAAAAACACAAATATTAGTTCTAGGGATTTTTTCTTTTTCCGGATTAGTTGCTATTGCATATAATTTAATTAAATGGGATTCGCCATTTGAATATTTACCTCTTCATCTATGTTCATTAAACGCAATGGTATTGCCAGTTGCGGTTTTTAGTAAAAGCAAAACGTTAAATAATCTACTTTTATTATGGGCGTTAGGCGCAATGTGCGCTATTATAGTTAATACAGCTCAAGCCCATTACGAAATCTTTAGTTTTACTTTCATAATATATTATTTTCCTCATGTATTCGAATTTACTATTCCTATATTAATGTTTGCTTTAAAAATTGTTAAAAAAGATTTCAAATGTATTTTATCAACTATACTAATAACATTAGTTACGTATTCTATAATTCATTTTATCAATGTAGCATTAAATAAATATTTTTTACTAAATAATATCTTAGATAATTTAGGCAATATAATAAAAGTTAACTATATGTATTCCATTACACCTTCTAATCCAATACTTCTTATTTTTTATAATATCATCCCTCATAGTTATTGGTATTTACTTTTAGCTTTCCCTCTTATACTAGTTTATTTAATATTTATTTATCTAAATGATATAAAAAATCATTTAAAAAAGCCTTCTTTACCTAAAACATGTTAAATATTTAAAATAACATTTTTAAAAGAGCAACCTCAATTTGGATTGCTCTTTATTTAATTTATAAAGGTTCGAGTTATGTTTTTTTATTATTGATTTAATATTTTTTCAGCAAGTTCAAGTATTTCTTTTCTATATTTATCTTTTCTTGAATTTAAGATCTTTTTGTATAAAGGATAATTAACAGAAACAATTGCAATTCCAATTATTCCAATAATAATTCCTAAAGCAAAGTGTATATCACTACTACCAATAATTTTCATTGCTAAGCACATTCCAACTCCTAAGATCAATGAACCAATAATACCTAATGTTAAACTAAAAATAAAAGCTGGTTTCTTAACTTTATTTTCTAATCCTTTTAACTTTTCAACATCAGTTAATCCTTTCTCTTGTGGTAAATACTCTTCTCTAATTTTTTCAATTTCATTTCTTTCATAAACACTCATTTTTCTTTCCTCCTTGTTTACGATATTATTATATGAGGACTTTGTTAATATTTTTTTTCTAATTTGTAAATGTTTTGTAAATGATTTATCAAATAATTGTAAATAAAAGAAAAGGCGTATTTCTACGCCTATAGGTATTCATTAATTGATTTTTTATTAATTCGTGGAGAAACAACAATTCCAACTGTTCCTGGCCCACAATGAGCGCAGACATTAATTGGAATAATTCCTCTTATAACATTATAATCACCTAAGAATGAAGATAAATATTCATTAACCGCTGCAACAAGTTTTTCATTACCATAAAAATCTATTAAAGTATAGTCATAATCGCTAACCGGATAATCTTTAACCATTGACTTAATACTATCAAAAAATGATTTCTTAATATTTCTTGTCATACATTCTTTAACAAGCGCTCCATCTTTTAAACCAATTACTGGTTTTAATCCTAAAGTATTTCCAAGTGCGGCAATCGCAGGGGAAATTCTTCCGCCATTCTTAAGGGCTTTAAGATTTTCTAAAAAGAAAATAGCTTTATTATTCTTTTTTCTTTCTTCAATTAAAGACACAATCTTATCAACACTTGTGCCTTTATTAGCTTCATCAAAAGCAAAAAGTATATGAGATAACATCAGTGAAGAAATTGACATTCCATCAATAATGGTAACTTTACCCGCGAATTGTTCAGAAACAGAACTAAATAATTGATACATTGATGATAATTTGCTTGAAATTGTAAAATGAATTATATGATCGTATCCCTTAGCAAACAAGCCCTCAAAATAAGAAGTCACTTGTCCTAATGGAGGTGTTGATGTTTGCACCTTTTTATTGCTTATCATCGCATTTCTTAATTGTTCTTGATTAATAGTAATACCATCTAAAAATTCTTCTCCATCAACGATAACGTTGAGTGGAAAAACACTAATACCATGCTTTGGTAATAAATCATAATTAATTAAGCATGAAGTGTCAGTTGAAATTAATACTTTCATTTGTTTTCCTCTTTTAATAATAGAAATAAATTATCCTAATTATTTCTTTCCTTTAATTTTTTATTTAAAACATTAATAATTATATCGAAAATAATTTAGTAAATTTTTAATTACCAATATAGAACCAAATTTATGATAACGCTCGTTATTATAATTTATTTATATGTTAATAAAATTTATATTCAGACTATTATTATGCTTTAAAAATTAATAAAGCATTTATTTAAGTGCCTTATTAACTAGATAATAAACTAGTATTAATCATTTGTCAACTTTAGCTAATATCCCCTAATTCAATAAAATATTATTTATTTTTAATAATACAAAAAATACTTTTTATTAACTATTTAGATGTTTTTTAATTACATCTATTACCTGATTTATCTTTATATATTCAAATTTATTTATTGTATTATTTGGATCTAATAAATAATTTCCAACCATATAACACTTTATACCACATTTAAATGAACATTCACCATCTTCTAATGTATTATTACCAAAAAGGATAACTTCATCTGGATTCAAAGAAAATTTAGATAATACTTCTTTAAAATAATTAGGATTTGGTTTTACAAAAGATGAATTTTCATATGTAGTAATATATTCAAAATCATTCTCTTTCAAATCAACATATCCCATCCTAGTCAAAGTGGCGATCTTAGGAAAAAAAGGATTTGTAGTTAAAAACAAACGAATTCCCTGCTCATGACAAAAATCAATAATTTTTCTTGCATAAGGATTATCTTTACAGCATTTTTTTGTTTCTTTAAATTCATTTTCATAAAATTCATCAAGATATTTTTTATCCTTTAGTTTTTCTTTCCCATATGAAATAGAAAACAAATCCCAAAACACTTCTTCATTAGTCTTTGTTCCATCGTTTTGATACATCGCTTTTATTCCATCTATCATCACTTTCTTAAAAGATTCTTTTTCATATCCTAATGAAACCATCTTCTTACTAAGAAGGCCAAAATACGTTTTAATAAATTCATCTTCATTTAATGGCAATAAGGTTCCATCTAAATCAAAGAAAATTGCTTTTATCATAAACAACCACTCCATCCTATTATTTGAATAATAATCATTTGTAAAACATCTTTTAAGGTAAACCAATTATAATTTACCCGACTAAAATAATATCATAATTATTTATAATGTTGCATTTTATTAAATAATTCTTGGAATTGTAAGCGCTTAAGTATTATAATATAAGTAACAAAGGGAGATGATAACAATGTACAAAGAATTTAGAAACACCTTCATTTTTGGACAACCAGGAACCGGTAAATCAAAGCTTTTAAGAAATTATATCGAGGAAGTTATTTATGATCGAACCGAAGATAGTGAAATCTTTTTAATTTCACATAAATATCTTGGATATCGTTCAAACAAAATCCGTGATGAAATCGTTGAAGATTTCGACACAAATATTGAAAAAATATACAAATTATATTTAGAAAGATTAGAAAAAAGTGATTTAAGAACAACTCCAAAATTATATGTATTCTTAGATGGCTTAACCAAGACTTTTTCTAAAATTAACGATAATACAAAGGCACTTCTAGGAGAAATGATGGAAAATGGGCCGAAAGCAAAACTATATTGTGTAATGACAAGCAGCTCAAGAGACTTCGACGAACACATCCTTTCTGGAAGCACAATTATAGAACTTAAATAAAAAAACTAAATAAGAATAACAAAAATTAATCTATCTTATAAATGAAGTTAAAACTTCCTTTAAGATAGATTTTTTATTTTTTATAAATTTATTAATCATTTTAATTTTATATAAACATATCTATTTAAAGTAATCTTCATACTTGTATAACCTAATTTCGATATGAAATATTTACTCTCTTTTATCATTAAATAGTAAATGAATATTAAAATTTATTTTTATAAAATAATTAAAAAGGACAATCATTTTAACTTGTCCTTTATTTGAATTTTAAAAATATAAATTTAAAAAATAAATAAAAATATTATTTATAATCCTATTAGTTTTTCCATTCAACTTTGGTTAAATATTGAGCATAACCTGATTCATTAGCAATTTTGAAATATTTAAAAGAATCAAGATTATTGTATTTATATGTTATTTCAGTATCATTTTCCTCAAGCACTTCATATGTTAATACATATTCACTAAAAGTAGAGGAATTAGAGGCATAAACTTTAGGGGCTGTGTGAGTGTTTACATAAACATCATTTGCATAATCTTTATAAGAATTTTTCATCAATGAAATTGTTAGTTCTCCATCAATAGGATTAATATTATAAAAATAGCCAATAGCCTTTTTCATTTGTATTGTATTAGAACTATACTTACCTTCATTTTTCATTACATTAGAAAAATAGAATGATACTTCTCCGCAACTGAAATCTCCATCTATAGGATAACTACCATCAACATTTCCAGGAACTAAATTTGGATTTAAACTAAATGATTTAATTACTTCAATATCACTTGTACTGTCAACGACGCTACTTGTAACATCAACAACATTACTTCCAGTTGTAGGAGAAGTTGTATTTGACATCATAGAAGAATCGCTGCTAGATGAATTACCGCCACAACTTGACAATAACAATACTAACAATAATAAATGTTTTTTCATAATTTCCACCTCTTTTTTAATTCAATGCATCAATTTTAGAGTCAATTTTTTCCATTTGTGAAAATGGTAATAAACTAATTAATATTCCTATTAATCTTCCAATAATATTTCCAATTAATATATCGGTCATATAATCACTCCAACCATTAATAATCGCATATAAAGGATAATATATTATTAGGTTAATAGAACTTATTAATAGAATACCAACAATTAGTTTTAAATAGTTATTTAATTTTATTTTTTCAAAAATGCTTATAAATACAATAACTGCGATAATACTTGCTACAGATGAAGCACTAAATGTAAAAAATGCTATCCATTCTTCTTTTGAACTTCCATTCGACATCAAATCTGCGGATAAATTCATAACCGCAGCAATCATAATCGCCGCAATACTAGAAATAGCTAATAAAATAGTTGACTTTTTTCCTTCTTTTAAATACATAACAACAATACAGAAAGCAAATAAAATATATACGAAACTATCTATTCCAAAAGTTATACCAAAGCAATCAATTGGAAACGGGATTGAATGATAAAAATTAGCATTAACTACCCCACCAATTGCTAAAGCATATAGAGGTACTGATTTATTCTTCTTATATCCAACTAAAGATAATAAGAATACACAAATACTAAACAATAGAAGATAAATAAGTTTCATATAGCTTCCTCCATCACTGATAGAAGTATACCACATTTTTCTTCTATAAGATATCGACTTTTAGTAAATAGACCTAATTATGAATTATTATATCCATCATAAGAATTAACGCAAAGGTTAACCATGTTAAATATGGAATATATAAATACCAAAAGTTATACTTTTTAATTAAACTATATGCAAATAAATAGCCAATTAAAGCAATTAAAATAATAACAATAAAGGTCGATAGTATATTTAGATGCAAGTTAAAGAATAATGGAGTATATAATAAATTAATTATAATAGACATCCAATAAACAGTTATAATAGTATCATTTTTTTCTTTTTTCAAATAAAATTGATACCATAATCCTTGCAATAAATATAAAACCGACCAAATAATAGGAAAGATAACAGAAGGCACTTTTATTGTTCTATTTAACGATAAAATGTAACTAAAATCATCTTTATAAACTAAACCAATAATTATTCCCAATAAAATAGGAGTAAAAACATTAATAATAAATTGAATAATAATTATCTTTTTCATATTTTCATTATATGTCCTAAAATAAAATATTATTCAAAATATATTCTATAATCATTATTTAATAGTTAAATCTTTATAATAATATAAAACCGATTCACCAAAAGTATTTTCAATATATGTTCTAACTTTTTCATTGCCTAAAGCTTTAACCAATGCTTTAATTTTTAATGATTCTATATTTGTTTTTTTACACGCTATTATATTCGCGCGTTCATTAATGGTTTCTTCAGTTGTTTGTTCACCAAAAACTATTCTTGAAGCTAAATTATCAAGTCCTGTAAGCGCAGTATTACCAGGAATAACACCAAAATCATAGTCAGGTAAAGAAGCGCATAAATAAGTTTCTTGAATACATGTTAATGAGCAATTCTCATATCCGCTTAAAAAGGTTACACAACTATTTGGATTTGTTGGTATAAAGTTTTTAAAGGCACCTTCACTATCATAATTTGATGGGTTAATAGTAAGAATATTGTATGATTGAAGTAATAATAACGCTCTTTCAGCATTAGAAATATCATTTACAATTTCAATAGTATCTCCATTTTCTAAAGTTTTATGAGAGGTATTTGAAGCATATAAACATAATTTTTCATAATGAACTTTAGCTACTGGAACAAGTTCTTTTTTTCCTTTAAAGTTATTTGCGTTTAAATATGGAACATGTTGGAAATAATTTGCGTCATATTCTCCATTTGCGACCGCATTATTTTGTAATGTCCAATCTAAAACTTTAACTTCTAACTTATATCCTTCTTCTTCTAAAATTGGGGCAACTGCTTCACTTAATATTTTTGCATGTGGTAGTTCTGAAGCCGCAACCGTTATTGTATATTCATCATCTCCACATGAAGATAATAATCCTGTTAATAATAATGCACCTGTTAATAATAATGTTAATTTTTTCATTTTACTTTTCTCCTTTTATCTACTTTCTTTGACAAAAACAAACCTAATTCTTGAATAATTTGAACCAACACGACAATAGAAATTAAAATAATCCATATAGTTGATCCTTCTAAATAATTCCCTGTATGAGTGGTGTAATAACTATACGCTAAAGTAATAAGACCTCCTGCGCTAAAAGAATGAGCAAATGCTGTTAATCCTATAACGTTAATAAGTGATACTGCCGCTCCATTTAACAAAGATGGCTTTGCTTCAACAAGCAATACCTTAGTAATAATTTGATAGGTTGATGCTCCCATTGATTTTGAAGCTTCAATTACTCCCGTATCAACTTCATTTAAAGAAGATTCAACTAGTCGAGATACAAATCCAAATGAAGCAAATAAAATCGGAATAATCATCGTATACCAATAACCTGTCGCTCTATTAAATATCGCTCTTGTTAATGGCATTAATATTACAATTAATAATAAACAAGGTACTGAACGCATTATATTCACAAACACTCCAACAATGCCATTTACCCATTTATTACTTTTAATTCCATTTTTAGATGTAATATTTAAGATAATACCAAGTGGAAATCCAATAAGATAAGCAAGTACTGTACCTATTAAAGTCATCGCAATAGTTTCGCCTGTTGCTTTCAATAAATCATTTATCATTTATTCCACCTCCTCATAACTCACATTTTTTAATGTAAGATACTTTTCTAACTTTTCAATATCTTTTGCGGATTGAGGAAGCTTTATAACAACTTGTCCATATACTTTTCCATCTATTACTTTACTTGATGCATAAACAATTGAAACCATTATTCCGCATTGATTTACAATGTTAGCTATAAGCGGTTCATCTAAATTACCATCAAATCTAATTCTCAACATTTTGTTATTATCTAACAATGTCTTAATTTGATTCGAATAAATTAATTTTTTAGCAATTTCTGTTTTAGGATTTAAAAATACATCTGATAGTTCTCCTTCTTCAATTATCTTTGAAGATGATAAAATTGCAACTTTATTACATATTTCTTCAATCGCTGTTATTTGATGAGAAATCATGATTATTGTTAAGCCTAATTCTTTATTTAATTGCTTTAATAAAGAAAGAATTGAAGAAGTTGTATCTGGATCTAATGCGGATGTAGCCTCATCTGATAATAAAACCTCTGGTTCTAGCACAAGGGCTCTAGCGATAGCCACCCTTTGAGCTTGACCTCCTGAAAGCTCACTTGGATAGGCATAAAGTTTATCTTTTAAACCAACTTTTGTTAATGCATCAATTGCTTTTTGTCGTCTTAAATGCTTATCTTTTACATTATTAATTTCTAAAGCAAATTCAACATTTTGTAAAACATTACGTTGCTTCATTAAATTAAATGATTGAAATATCATCGCAATCTTTTTCTTATTATCTCTAGATATCAATTTTGATGAATTTGATAATAATTGCTCATTAAAATATATTTCACCTTCATCATATGTTTCTAAGCCATTAATACACCTTATAAGTGTTGATTTTCCAGCGCCAGACAAACCAAGTATTCCATAAATATCACCCTGGTTAATTGTTAAAGATACATCATCTAATACTTTTGTATCACCAAATGATTTTGATAGATGACAAATTTTAATCTTTTCCATAATCACTCTCACACTTACCTCCTTTAAAAAAATAAAAAACCTCTCCTAATAAAAGGACGAGGTTATCGTGATACCACCTTTTTTTACTTAACTTTCACAAGCTAAGCCTCATTAAGTACGCTCAATATGAGAAATACTCTTGTGCTTTAACGGGCACTCCCGAACGATCTTACTATACTTTCAGACCATCTACTTCAAGACCATGTTCATTTACTTACCAATGCTTGCTTTCACCTAACCAAGCTCTCTATAAAAGAATCAGTAAATTACTCCTTCTTTTCAACGTATTTACCTAATTCTAAAGTTTAAAACAATATTTGTCAAATATTTTTTTCTATACCAACTAAAATACAATGATTTAATTTATTTTTTAAATAATAATAAAATTAAAAATACTATTACTACTTTTAATTAACTATTATTTTTTTAAAAGCCAATCAATTATGTTTTTATGTATTATTCCATCATGTGATAAATCAAATTTATCCATTGAAAGAACATATTTGGGAAAGTTATCTTCAATACTATTAAAAATATTGAATTCTCTTTCAATAACATTTTCATCAGTTAAATAATAAGCTACTTGAATTCGTCAAATTTTGTGGCTATAAAATCTATTTCACCATTTTCTAATGTGCCAATTTGAACGGTATATCCTCTTGCTATTAGCTCGTTATAAACAATATTTTTAAATATGCTCCTATTTGTTTTTTCTTTCCTTCGCTTAAGATATTTGTAAAACCTAAATCAGTCAAATAATATTTATATTTTCCCGTAAGAATTCTTTTTCCTCTAACATCATATCGTTGTGCTTTTGAAATAAGATTTGCGCGAGTTATATAATCAAGATAATTATATAGCGTTTCAAGAGAAACATTTCTAGAATCACTTGGCATGTATTTTTTCAAACTTTCTGCTGAAAATATTTGTGATGGAGTTGTTAATATAAAAGTTACTATTCTATTTAATAAATCAATATCTTTAATTTTAAATCTTTTAACAACATCTTTTATAATTATGGAATCATAAATATCATTTAAATAGGTCCTTTTTGACATATCATCTTTTTGCATAAATCTTTGAGGCATTCCTCCCCATATCAAATAATCATCAAATGCTTCCTCTATATCTTTTTTTCAGTAATATTTAATAATTCACATACTTCCTCAAATATAAAAGGAGTTATTATAAAGCTTACATATCTCCCTGCAATATGAGTTGCTAAATCACTAGACAATAAATCGATATTAGAACCAGTTATAAAAATTGATGTATTTTTAGTCGCACGAAGAGAGTTAACAACTTTTTCCCAACTATCTACATTTTGAATTTCGTCAAATAATATATAGTATTTTTTTCATCAATTATTTTTTCAACAATATAATTATATAACTTTTTAGGATTAGTATATTCTTCATAATCATAATCTTCAAAATTTATATAAATAATATGATCATTATCAATGTTATTCTCCATTAATTCATTTATTATTTGCTTTAAAATAACAGACTTACCAAAACGTCTAATACCAATCAAAACTTTAATTAATTCTTGATTATAAAATGGCCTAATTAATTTTAAATATCTTTCACGAATAACCATAATAAAATTTCCTTTCTTGCATACTTATTATAAGAGTATATTGTTATTTTATCATTTTTTTACGCTATGGCGTAATTTTTTTGTCATTTCGGTATTTTTTTACGCTTGGCCGTATTTTTTAGTCTATAAAAAGATTGTTTCATATTTTATATTGTTATCATTTTCTATTTACCTATATTAATAAATAAAACAAACAATAAAAAAACTATTAAGATTTTAAGAAATAAATATCTTAATAGTTTATATAATCTATTTTTTATTAAATTTTGGCTTATAAAAGCATCTTTCATCTAGTGGAAATAATTTTGGAGTAAATTCACCCTCTTCAATATTTGCAAATGCTTTATCTATAATAGTCATCTTTGCATCCATATCATCAATCATATGTAATAACAATGCTTCACGAGTTAATGGTAAGACTGGTGAACCATATTCAAGTTTACCATGATGCGATAATATCATATGCTCAAGAAGAATCCGCTTTTCATCATCTATTTTCAATCTAAATGCTGTTTCACGAATCATACTATGCATAATAGAAATATGACCAATCAAACGACCTTCTTTACTATATTTCACAATTGGTGGTTTAGTAAGCTCAATAATTTTACCAATATCATGAAGTAAAACACCGCTCATAAGAAGATCATAGTTAATTGATGGATAACAAGAAGAAATATTTAAAGCTAATCCCGCCATCGAAATAGTATGATACAAAAGTCCACTAGTGTATTCATGATGATTTCTAACTGCTGCTGGATATATGACAAAAGAATCATAAACAGAATTAATTATTTCTTTTACTAATAAATTAAGTTCTTCATCTTTAATTGTGTCAATATATAAATCTAATCTTTCTTTTAATTCATTTAATGGTAGAGGTGCTGACATGGTATATAAAGTTAAATCAACACTATCAACATCTAAAGCTTCACCACTCAATACTTTCATTTGAAGCCCGGTACGATAATTAATCACATCCGCTTTTACTTTAACAATCGCACCAATTTTAAATATTTCTACATCAGTCTCGGTTGCATCCCATTTTTTAGCTTCAATTGTACCTGTATTATCTTGTAAAGTAATATTTAAATAAGCGGAATTGTTATTTGTTATTCCCTTAGTAACATTAATTACCAAATACGAACAATTAATATGATCATTTTCTTTTAATTCTTTAATCCAATTATGAATCTCATTCATCATCTTGTCCCTCCATCACTTTTTTGATTATATCATAACTATAACCTTTCCGCATTAATGAAGTAATAATTCTCGAAGCGCACTCATTCTTACTATATTTGCTTTGGTAAATTCTCATATATTTTTGATAGTCTCTTAAACAATTATTTTTTTCCTTATCTTCATCACATTCTTCAATTGAAGAAATAATTTCATTAATTAATTCACTCTCATAGCCACGAATATACAAATCTTGATATAGATGCTTTTTCATTATTAAATAACTTTCCTTTGATCTTTTTTTAAACAACATCGATAATAATTTATTGATTTTTTCTTGTTCGTTATCAAATTCTAATTTATTTATATAATTTTCATTTATTCCCGCTTCTTTTAAAGATTTAATAATATAATTTTTTCCATAAAGTTTTGCTTCGAGTAATTCCTTATAATCAAATGCATAACGTTCATCATCTATTAAACCTTTTTCTACTAAAGTTGATATTATTTTTTCTATATATTTTTTATCAATATCTTTTTCAATTAATTTTCTTTTTAAAAGTAAAGACGAATACTCTTTTTTAGAAATAAGATTATATGCAATATCAAAATACTTAGCAATTTTATTACTCTCTTTAATATCATTAAATACATCACTTTCTAATGTTTTCCCAACATAAAGATAAAAATCACTATAAACACTTGGATGAAGCGATATTTCTTTTTCAACATCTTCATCTAAGTATTTTAAAATTACATCTTTTTTTTGAATAATAATGTTTGTAATCAAATAACACTTATTCTTCTTCATGAATTCTTTTTCCTTTAATTGGCTTAACTAAAAATCTTATAATAAAAAACATTGCTGGAAGAGCGACAACAGGCGCTAAAACATAACTAATATAAGGATTAATTCCTAATATACCTGAAAATAAACATATAAATATTGATGTTAAAATCAAATTAGGAATCGAACTTAAAGGATAACGTAATAATCTTTTAAAAGACCATTTTGTTCTAAAAGATATCAATGTTTGAGTAGTATATGAAAAAGGTAGTAACGCTATAAAATTAATTAAATATGGTATATCCACATATAATACCTCAACAGCGCCTTCTATTTCACTTAAATCCTTATATGTTAACCCAGTACCATTTTTATAATATAATACTAACACCTCAGGATTAATATTTACTTGTTCAAAAATCGCACGTAAAACCCATGTGACAATAATTCCAACAAGAGTATTTACTCCTCCAACAAATAAAAATCTAATACTTTCCTTTTCCCACATCTTCTTAATAAAAACAAAAATATTATAAAAAAATCCTTCTTTTTTTTCTTTCATAAACTTCTCCTTTTATTAGTACTATTTTACACAAAAATTAATAAAAATAAAAGAATTCTTATTTTTTATATTAGATTGAACCTCGGCCAAATAAACTTTGAATTTACCCTGGTTTTATTAACAAAGTGAACCACCGAAATTTAACGATATTTTAATTCAATTAAAATGAACTCACATAGCTGAGGTAGAAAAATGAGAATCAAAGAATTAAGAACTAAAAGAAATTGGTCAACGAAACACTTAGGCGATTTAGTTGGTGTATCCGACCAAACAATAAGCAATTGGGAAAGAGAGAAAAATCAACCTGGAATTAAAAATCTTATCAAGCTTGCTGATATATTTGATGTCAGTGTTGATTATCTTGTTGGAAGAGATAAAACTGATGGTCTTATAAATCTTTTAATGAATTCTTCTTTAGCTAATAGTGATGAACTTCGTTCATTAATAAATGACTATATAAAAAACTTGGAAAAATAATCATTTAAAAAGTGATTATTTTTTTATTATCGTATTTGCTTTAACACTTTTAAGTACAAAAGAATACGCACCAATTACAGAATTAGCGCCAATAACAGTTTCTCCACCTAATATTGTCGCATTTGCGTATATCACAACATTATCTTCAATTGTTGGATGTCTTTTTTTATTAGATAAATCTCTTCCATTTTTTAACGATAATGCTCCTAAAGTTACTCCTTGATAAATACTTACATTATCACCAATAATCGCGGTTTCCCCTATTACAACTCCGGTACCATGATCAATAAAAAATTGTTTTCCTATCTTTGAAAAGGGATTAATATCAATACCAGTAACAGAATGAGCATATTCGCTAATTTGTCTTGGTAAAAATGGTATATTATACTTAACTAAAAAATGAGAAAAACGATAAATTAATATTGCATAAAAACCATTATGAGAAAAAAACACTTCTTTTTTATTTATCAAAGAAGGATCTTTTAAATAGCATACATTAATATCCGCTTTATATAAAAATGATAGTAAATCTAAATCATTTTTTATTTTTTTAAATTTGATATTTTTTCTTTTCTTTATAAACCTATATATCAAAAATCTATATATTCTCTTTTCTTTATTTTCAAATATTTTGTAATAAAAGTATTTTTCTAAATATTTAACTAATCTAATAATTTTTCTTTTTGATAAAAAAGATTTCTTAGTAACTTTATTTATATTCATCACCTATTTCTAAAGTTGATAAATACCTTTCTCCAAAATCAGGAAACAAAACGACAATTACTTTGTTATTGTGTTTTAAAGCGTATTCTAAGGCCGCTTTTAAGGCTGCAGAAGATGAATATCCAATTAACAATCCTTCTGTTCTTGCCACTTCAAAAAGCATCTTTTTAGAAGCATCAAATGAAACGTTTTTAATATAATCTATATTTCCAAGCGATAACACTTTAGGAATAAAATTAGGACCAATCCCTTGAATTTTATGTGTACAAGCATATCCTTTTTGGAGCAAAGGCGATTCTTTTGGTTCAACCAAAATCACTTCAACCTCTTTATTATATTCTTTTAATCTTTTAGCGACACCGGTTAATGTTCCTCCAGTACCATAACATCCAACAAAAGTAGTTATTTCTGGAAGATCTTCAATTATTTCTTTTCCCGTTGTCAAATAATGAACAAGAGGATTGTTCATATTTTCAAATTGAGAAGGAATATAATGATTAGGATATTTCTTTTTTAATAATTCAATAATCTTTATAGACCCCTCCATTCCCTTTTCTTTAGAGGTTAATATTACCTTTCCTCCATATAATTTTATTAATTTTTGTCTTTCAATAGAAAAGTTATCTGGCATTACCGCGATAAAAGTTAGATTAAAATAAGCACAAATCATCGCTAACGATATTCCAGTATTACCAGAAGTTGGTTCAATAACAACTGTATCTTTATTAATTTTCCCTTCTTTAATTGCCTCATCAATCATAAAAAAAGCAATCCGTGATTTTATAGAACCTCCAATATTAAAGCCTTCAATTTTCCCATATATTTTACTTTTTAAATTATATTTTTCTTCAATTTTCTTTAATCTAATTAAAGGAGTATTTCCTATTGCATCTATTGTTTTTTCAAAAATCATTTGTTCCACTCCTTTTTCATTCATATAAATCTATGAAATGGAAATAATTAAATATGAGCTTATAAAGCAAAAAGAAAGGTGAATATAAATGAAAAAGAAAAATAAACAAATTAATTATTTAGAAATAAATAAAATAATGATGCAGGAGTCCGCTGCCGAAAATACTATTTTTACAGAAATCCAAATAGGGCCCCAAGAAGAGCCAATGTTAAGAGAAGACTATATGGATGTTGAACAATTTAAAAAATATAAAAAACACATAAAGAAAAATAATTAATTTTAATCTTGTATTCTAAGGCATTTTTAAGTTAAGATATATGAGGTTTTGGCAATTAATATTTAAAGAAGGTGTAGTAAATGGAAATAGCTTTTAATAATGAAAAATATCTGTCATTACAAAAGGAAAAAATTCTCGATCGTGTTAAAAAATTTGGTAATAAGCTATACCTAGAATTCGGTGGTAAACTTTTTGACGATTTTCATGCTACCCGAGTCCTTCCAGGATTTAAACCTAATAGCAAATTAAAAATGCTTCTTCAAATAAAAGAACAAGTTGAAGTAATTATTGTTATCAGCGCTTTAGACATTCAAAAAAACAAAATAAGAAGTGACTTAGATATTAACTATGAATCAGAAGTTCTAAGATTAATAGACGCATTTAGAAGTTCCGGATTATATGTTGGCTCTGTCTGCATATCTCAATATGAAGCTGTACCTCAAGTAATTTCATTTAAGAATAAATTAAACAATTTAGGAATTAAAACATATCTACATTACCATATTGATGGTTATCCTCGTGATATTGAAAATATTATTTCAGAAAATGGATTTGGTAAAAATGATTATATTGAGACTAGTAGACCAATTGTTGTTGTTACCGCACCTGGCCCAGGATCTGGAAAAATGGCTACCTGTTTATCACAACTTTATCACGAGCATAAACGAGGAATTAAAGCTGGATATGCAAAATATGAAACATTCCCAATTTGGAATTTACCTTTGAAACATCCTATTAATTTAGCATATGAAGCCGCAACTGCGGATTTAAATGATGTTAATATGATTGACCCTTATCACCTTGATGCCTATAACATTCCAGCAGTTAACTACAATCGTGATGTCGAAATCTTTCCAGTTTTAAAAGCAATATTTGAAGCAATATATGGTGAATGTCCATATAAATCACCAACAGATATGGGTGTTAATATGGTTGGATTTGCCATCGAAAATGAAGAGGTTGCAAAAAAAGCCGCTAAAGATGAAATTATCAGAAGATATTTAGACTCTTTAATTTCCTTAAGAAACGGAAAAATCACTCAAAATGAAGTTGATAAAATATCGATGATTATGCTTCATCTAGGAATTGGAATTAACGATCGTAAATGTGTAAAAATAGCTCTAGATAAAGCAAAATATACAAATTCTCCTTCTATGGCTTTAGAACTACCTGATGGAACAATAGTTGATGGAAAGGCTTCTGATTTATTATCCGCAACTTCCGCTCTGCTTTTAAATGCTTTAAAACATTTAGCAAATATCAATGATAACATGATACTCATTTCTCCTTCTGTTATTGAACCTATTTCAAAATTAAAAGTCGATAATTTAGGTAATGAAAACCCTCGTTTACGAGCGGGTGAAATATTAATTGCTTTAGCATTATCCGCAAGAACAAATCCACTTGCTGAACTTGCTATGACAAAAATTAATGATTTAGCGCATTCTCAAGTTCATAGTAGTACTATTCTTCATCATGAAGATGCCTCAGTTTTAAGAAAATTAAAAATTGATGTTACTTGTGAGCCTGTAGCAAGCACAAAAAGATTATATATTAAGTAATTGACTTATGTACTCTCTCATAAGTCTTTTTTTATTTCTCTTGAACATATATTTTATTATGAGGTTAATATATGATTAAAAATAAAAGAGAAATTATCAATTACATATTATTATTTATAATAACAACATTAGTTGGAGTTTTATTTCATTATTTATATTCTCTTTGTAATCAAAATGTATTAATTGGTATTTTTACACCAGTTAATGAATCGATTTTCGAACACTTAAAACTATTATTTTTTCCATTTATTCTTATGAGTGCAATTGAAATAATAATTAATAATAAAAGTTTTAAAAATCTAATGCCTTATAGAATATTTTATATAACATTATCGCTTTTTATTCTTCCAATGATATATTATTCATTAGAAGCTATAAGCATAAAATTCGCTTTTATTAATATATTCTTATACATCATTTTAATTGCCTTCGTTTGCTTTCTTTCTTATCAACAAGAAAAAAAACAGCTTATTCCAAATAAAAATATAGTCGTTATATCTTTATTGTTGTTTACGCTGCTTTTTATTCTATTCATTTTAATGACTTTCTATCCACCAGAAATAGAATTATTTAGAGATCCTTTAAATGATAGTTATGGCATTTTACGATAAATATCTAATATGACATCCTTAAGATAATCTCTAAAAACAAACATAATAATGGCTAATAAAATTATAAATGAAAAAGTAATCATTAAGCTTGCAATAACATAATTAGATCTATTTTTACTTTTCTTTCTTAAAAAAATAAAAGCAATTGTAGATATAACATTAATAAAAGGAATTGATAATAAAAATACACTTCCTACCCATTCCAAATATGAAAGTGGCTTTTCATATACTGTTTCTTTAATAGTTACGCTTGCTTCTTGCTCATTTGTTGGAACATTAATTTCTGTTACACTTGTTTGTTGCATTATATATCATACCTCCTAGAATTAGTTTGAATCAAAGAAACAAAAAAATACAAGAAAAGTAATAAATATAATGGTTTTCTGTATTAGAAACCTTATTAAAATAAACAGCCACTGCATTAATTAATAAAAAAAGAGGTTATCCTGTAACCTTTTTGTCACCTCAAGGTCTAACCTCTATTGGAGTTTTATGTAAATAAAGTTCAATAGTCAACATAAAAAAGAAAAAGTTATGAAAAAGCCATTGAGCAATCTAACTTAAAAAATTGTTTGATAAATACATTAAAAAATTCAGAATAAACAAAAAAATTCGAATCCCAAATAATAAATGTAGGTGGTTCGAATATGGAAAGTAATAAATATTTAGAAGATTTTAAAATAGATTTTGTAAAACAATAATAAGCATCAAAGATTACCATAGCAAAACCCCATTTTTTTATACGGTCAAAAATCATATCACTTAATCTATCAAATACTAAAAAAAGTCCAATTAAATCGGACTTTTATGCACTTAATGGTGGATGCTAAGGGAATCGAACCCCTGACCTTCTGTACGTCAAACAGATGCTCTCCCAGCTGAGCTAAACATCCAATAAATTCTCTCTTCAACTGGTGCCGGCAAAGGGACTTGAACCCCCAACCTACTGATTACGATTCAGTTGCTCTACCAGTTGAGCTATGCCGGCGTTTTCAATCGGCTTATTTATATTACTAGATATTGAATTAATTTGCAATAGTTTTTTTAATTTTCTTTTATTTTCAGTAAATGCTTTGATTGACAAAGTAAAATCAGTTTTTAAAAAGCAAAGCAACGCTCACAATAGTAATTCATTTTTATTAATTATCAATGTAAATGAAAACGCCCTTAAATAAAGAGCGTTTACTTATAATGTTTTATTTATTAATCGCAGCTTCTTTTTCAAGCTTAATATCATATACTATGCTTTCACAAATATTTTCTAAATGGTCCCCCATGCGTTCAATATTTGATAGCACTTCTACAAAGTGTTCAGCATTTAAAATCGAACAAACACCAGTATCAATACGATGAACATGACGTTTATGGAAAACATCAGTCATTCTATCAATTTCATTCTCAATTTCAAATGCTTTTTTCGCCTTTTCTTTTGACCATTCAACAATCGCATTAATTGTTAAATCACACATTTCAATTAAAGCATTATATAATTGTTTTAAATCTTGTTTTCCATCAGAAGATAAATGATAGTCCATATCATATCTTTCTTTGAAGAATTCCAATAAGTTCTTCGCATGGTCTCCTAAACGTTCTAAATCTTTAATTTGATCTAAATATTTAGATAATAATTTTGAGTTCTTATCATTTATATCATGAACCATTAACTTAACTAAATAATCATGAATTCTCTTATCTAATAAATTAATTGTTGTTTCAAGTTTTTCTCCTTCAACAAGGAAATCATCATTTCTAGTAAAGCTATAATCTCTTGCAATAACAATAAATCTTTGAACATTTTTAGCCATAAAATCAAGAGCTTTCTTAGCTAATGATAACGCCATTACTGTAGATGATTCAATCAATTGGTAATTAAGTAAATCATCCATAATTGTCGATTCATCTTTATCATCTTTATCTTTAATAACTGCGTATGAGAGCTTAATTAAATGATTAATAAAGAAGTATAAAACTATTGTAGTTACAATATTAAATATGATATGCGCAAAAGCAAGCGTCATTTTTCTTTCCATTCCTGAAGATAAAACAAAGTTTTGTTCTATCGATTCCATTAATGCAGAATATGGACTTAAGAATATTAAGAAAAGAATGGAGCCTATTGTATTAAATAATATATGAATAAACGAGGTTCTCTTTGCTTCTGTATTTCCTCCTAATGAAACAATCATTGCAGTTATAGTGGTCCCAATATTACAACCAAATAAAATTGGTAAAGCTCCTTTAATTGTTAAAGTGGACTCCATATATATTTCTTGTAAAATACTGACAACCGCGGATGAAGATTGCATAACGGCAGTAATTCCAATACCACTTAACAAGCCAAATATCCATCCGAAGTCTCCATCAAAGCTAGAGAATAATTGTTTTGTTTCTTCTTCATATGCTTCTAATAATACTTTTAAAGCATCTCCCATCAATTGTAAACCAAAGAATAAAAATCCAAATCCTAAAATAGCAAAAGCAATTTGCTTGATTTTTTCTTTTTTAACAAAAAAAGCAATAATTGATCCAATTCCGACAAACCATAAAGAATATTCTTCTATGCCAGCGCCGGTTAAAAAAGAAGTAATTGTAGTTCCAATATTTGCACCAAAAATAATACCAACAGCTTTTGGAAAAGATAAAAGACCAACACTAACTAAGCTAATAGCCAAAGCTGTTGTACCACTAGATGATTGTATTATCGCAGTCACTAGTGCCCCTACTAAAATGCCTTTTACAGGCGTATTTGTAGCTTTTTCTATAACTGTTTTTAATTTGCTTCCCGCTATTGATTTTAAAGAATCTCCCATTTGGTTAATTCCAAATAAGAAAATTCCTAGTCCACCTAGGATTGTCATTATAGTAATAATTAATTCGCTAACTTCCATATCGTTTCCTCTTCTTTTTAAAGATACATTTTTATTTTGTACATTGCAACCTATTTCAAATAATAATTTTTTATAGGCTAAAGCATAAACAAAATTATAGATACCTAATAATCTATATAGGAGGTCGATAACATGTATTATTTTAATCCTTATTATAATCTTTTTTTAGAGCAACTAAATAATGATTATGGTGAGCAAAGGTCTTCAAGTTCTTCACCTTTCTTTTCATTAGAAGAAACTTTTATAAAAGGAAACTTAATTAAAAATCAATTTTGTCCATATCGGAACATACCTCAATTCATGCCAACAATAAAAAGTGAAAAAGAATCATTATTACTTACTTTAATGATCTATGGTCATAATATTCATGATTTAGTTCTTTATTTAGATTTAAATAAAGATGATACAAATGCTTTAAATCTATATAAGAAATATAAAGAAAAATATCATCAATTAGAAAAAGAATATGTTTCTAAATATGGTCCATTATGCCCATATCAAGAAACCGATAAAAAAGAGTTGATGTGGGTAAAAATTCCTAGCCCATGGCTTGGAAGATAGGAGAATTATATGTTTGAATATAAAAAAAGATTACTTTATCCGATCAATATTACTAAAAAAGACTTAGTAATGGCTAAATATATTTTAACTCAATATGGCGGTCCTTATGGTGAGCTAGGTGCCGCGCTTAGGTACTTAAATCAAAGATATACAATGCCAGATGAAAGGGGCAGAACCTTATTAACTGACATCGGTACAGAAGAATTAGGCCATGTTGAAATGATATGCGCAATGCTATATCAATTAACAAAAGATGCTACATTAGAAGAAATGAAAGAAGCCGGATTAGATAAGCATTACGCTGAACATGGATTTGGATTATTTCCTACTGATGTAAATGGAGTTCCTTTTAGCGTTGCAAATATGGGTGCGACAGGTGATTGGGCTGCGGATTTATCAGAAGACATGGCCGCAGAAGAAAAAGCAAGACTTACCTATGAACATTTAATTAATCTTGCTACCGACCCTGAAGTCATCAATGCATTATTATATTTAAGGCAACGAGAAATCGTACACTTCCATCGTTTTAAAGAGTTACTTGAAATATATAAAAAAGAATATGAAAAGAAGGAGTAATATTCCTTCTTTTTTATTGATATAAATTTTAACTTTCTAATATATTTATTCTATTTTATTCTTTTTTTCTTTAGCCAATAAAGAAATAAAAGCAAATATTGCTGGAATGATAGCAAAAAGCAAAATAATCGATCCTTCTCCTGAAAACATAGTTATAAATCCTAAAACAAATACAATCATACATAATGAAATTAGTGAAATATGAATAATTAAGCGATAAAGTTTATTTTCCGGCTTTTTATTAATTAATAAAACTCCATTAATTGCGATTACTAGAGGAAACAAAGTATATAAAGTTAATAGAAATTGTGTCTTTAGTTCCAATCCGCCACCTTGACCACTTTCAGCGCACGATTTAGCAAAAGCATATATAAGACTCATAAATCCAAATATCACTAATCCAATTATAATTGCGGATATACCAGCTATAATAGAAAAAATTCTTTTATTCTTATTCATCTTCTTATTCCCTCTCTCTATCTAAATTAATTATATAAATCAAACAAAAACTTTGTAAACTATTTTTGTATATTTTTTATTGTTTTGCTCAAAATACAATTAAAAGGAGAAAACTATATGAAAAAGCCACCAAAAATGTTAACTGCAAAAGATTGTTTATATTTAGAAGATTTAATGAATGTCACCGCAACTACATCTAAAAAGATTAATTATTATTCAACTATCGTTGAAAGAAAACAAATTACGAATTTCTTAAAATCTGTCGAAAAAAGACTAAATACTCAATTTTCTAAATTGTTAGACATTATAGGAGAATAAATATGCCAAAAACAAAAACTACTGCCAAAAATGAAGAAAAGAAAATCGGCAATGAAAATGAATTCAACGATAAAGATATCTTAATGGATGTTTTAACATCATGCAAAGCTCTTTTAAATATCTATTATACTTATATATCCGAAACTAGTAATGATGCTCTATATGATAAAATAAATTCATTATCCAAAGAAATGAATGACATTCAAAGAGAAACTTTCAATCTTTTATTCGAATTAGGATGGTACACCATTGAAGCGGAGCCGCAAACAAAAATTCAAAAGAAATATAAAACTTTATCTAATTTAAAAAAGCAACTTAGCTAAATAAAAAATCTAGGTTCTTTAAAAGCTACAAAAAGGAGATAATGAACGATTTTCATCATCTCCCCGTTTTTCTTTATAGTTTTTTTGAGTTTCACGGCTTAGACCCCGCTATCCCCCGTTCTTCTTTAAAGAACCTTTAATTATTTTATTTTTCTAGAAATCAATGCCACCTGTGCTATCTATTAATCTAA
>CAZDEE010000015.1:0-34300 GCA_964504595.1 uncultured Staphylococcaceae bacterium
TCTAAATTTTGATGGTTTTTTTATTTAATTTTTAAAGTCTTTTTATAAGAACCACGTTTGCTTTTTTTAAGTTTGATGATTTTGTTTTTATTAGGGGTTAAAGTTAATTCTTTGTTATAGCAATGCATAATTCTAGCTCTGAATCTTTGAAAGTTGTTATAACCATTTGCAACTCTCATAAGTTTTTTAATTTGCGAATTTAAACCTTCTATGGGACCATTTGATAATCTAATTTCATTAATTACAATAAAAGAATTTAATATATACGGCTTCCATTTAACAATCATTTGAAGTATAGGAATTAATTCTGGAATAGATGAATATATAGGATTGTTTAATAATGAATCTATAAGTTCATTGGCTAATTGTAAATCTGTTCGTGAATTAATAAATGAATATTCTGTATAAAATTTATAAGCAATTAATAAATGCTCATGAATATTAAGTAAGCGTTTTTGAATATCATATTTATTTAAATATGTATTAAGTTTTATATTTTTTTCTTTTTTGCTATAATGATTTGGAGATTTAAAAAGAAGATTAGAATAATTTTTCAATAAATAATATTCAATTGTTCCAGATGAAAATAATCTCATAATTCTACATCTAATTTTGTCTATGGCACGGGATATATTTTGCATAACATGAAAACTATCAATTGCAATTATTGCTGAAGGAAAATGAGTTTGTGCAATTTCAAAATAAGGATCCCACATATCCATTATAATATATTCAACATTTTGTTTTTCTTTGTAAGAAATCTTAGAAAAATATGATGAAAGGTGCAATTTTCTGCGATCTTCTAGAATATCTATAATTTTGTGATTTAAAAAATCATAAATAACCACAGAATATGGTTTATTGAATTGATTTTTATTATAAAACTCATCAATAGAAATAACTCTTGTTAAATTTTTTCGTTTCGGATTGACATAGTTATCAAAAACGTTTTGGACTGTTGTGGAAGTAGTATTTAATTCATTGGCTACAGATGTAAAAGTAGCATTGTATTTTTGTAATTTTAAAAGAATTTGATGAATCATTTCATAACTTAGTCTAGATTGTTTTGGACTATAAATATTATTTTGAGAATAAGTGTTTCCGCATATCTTGCATTTATATCTAGGATACTTAATAAAAAGGATTGTTTTTTTGTTTTGAAACAAAGGATGAGATATTTTTTTAATTTTCCATTCCTTTAAATTAGAAGATTCAGAATGGCATGAAGGGCAAATAGTGTGCTTTCGTTTAATTGTAATGTAAATGCTACAGTTAGATAGATTGCTAAATTTAGATATGTTATCAATATCATCAATGTTAATTGACAGAAAATTAGCTAATTCAGTAATATTAATCATGTAATCCTCCTTAATGATTTTAGGTATATTAATCATAGAGGATTATTTTTATATTATATAGAGAATGGGAGGAGAAGGGAGACACATTCCCCCTTCAAATCCTCTTTGTTTTTTTGCTTCCCTACAAAATTTAGAGGATTGGAAAAACTTCCCTACAAAACTTTAGAGCACTTTATATAAATAGGTTTTGTAAATTCGGACAAAATCTATTTTTTTATTCATGAATTTATGAAAAAATAATGATATTTAAGTTATCGAGTATTAGCTAAATATTATTTTAATGTAGCTAAATTATAATTCATATTTTTAATTTAACTTAAATATTCAAAAGCTAAAAGCGTTAAAGATAAATCTTATTACTATCATTATTTTAATAATTGCAGTAAAATATTTTTGTAAATAAATCTGAACTTTTTTACAAAAGAGGTGTAATCATGAAACCTAACTTTAATATTGAAAAATTAGAAAAATTACTAAAAAGTTTTTATATTTTAACACATGTAAGAATTGTTATATATGATAATAACTTTAATGAGATAGTTTCCTATCCTCAAAACGATTGCGATTTTTGCCGTCATATTAGAATAGATAAATTAGGCGAAATTAAATGTCATCAATCAAACTTGGAGGCTTTTAAACGTTGCTATCAAAGCGAAGATTTATATGTTTATAAATGTCATGCAGGGCTAGTAGAAGCAATGATTCATCTTCGTATTAAAGATATAATTGTCGGCTATATTATGTTTGGACAAATTAGTGATATTGAAGATGATGATTTAAGATTTATAAATCTCTGTAAAGAAAATGTATATGATAAAAATGACGAAAAAATAAAGAAATATATCCAAAAAATAGAATTTTTATCTGAAGAGGAACTACAAGCATCAAGTACAATATTATTATCTTTGGCAAAATATGCAGTTAGCGAAAGATTGGTTTCAGTTCGTAAAGAAAAGTTCACTTATGATTTAGAACAATATTTAGAAGAACACATATCTGATAACGAAATTAGAATCAGTGATCTTTCTAAGTATCTTTCTATGAGCCGCACTAATTTATATAATGCCGCAGAAAAGTATTTGGGTATGGGGATTGCTAGATATATAAAATTATACCGAATTGAAAAAGCCAAGACTTTACTTATAGAAAGTGATGAATCAATAACAGAGATTGCTTACAAAGTTGGATTTAATGATTATAATTATTTTTGTCGTGTTTTTAAAAGCGAAGTAGGAAAGTCCGCAAAAAAATTCAAAGAAGAATTCAATAAGTAAAATAATCTGGACAAATTAGCAATAAATTAGAACGTAATGTAATATAATCTGAAAGCGCTTAAATATATAATAAAGCTATACAAGGAGATTTATTATGAAAAAAACAACATTTGCTTTATTTTTTGGAAACAGGGGCTTTATGCCTGCTGAATTAATTGAAAGTGCTAGAGATGATATGATAAAAGCGGTAACCGATGCTGGTTATGATTATATCATTATGGATAAAGAGGCCACCCGTTATGGAGCGGTGGAAACTCGTGATGAAGGAAGATTATATCATGATTGGTTAGAATCACATAAGGGTGAATATGATGGCGTAATATTATGTATGCCTATCTTTATTGATGAAAATGGCGCTGCTATTGCTTTACGTGATGCTGGAGTTCCTATTTTAATGCAAGCCTATCCAGATGAAATTGGTAAAATGGATTTTGCTCATCGTCGTGATGCTTATTGTGGTAAATTCTCAGTTACTGATGTATTTACACAATTTGGTATTCCGTTTACAGTTTTAAAGCCACACGTCGTTCATCCTTTAAGTGCGGATTTTACAAGCAATCTTCATGAATTCGCGGCGATATGTAGAGTAGTTAATGGTATGAAGAGATTTACCATTGGCTGTATTGGCGCTAGAACAACTGCGTTTAAGACTGTCCGCTTTGATGAAATAGCTTTAGAAAAATATGGAATTACTGTTGAGTCATTTGATCTTTCTGAATTCTTCCATTTTGCCGATGAATTAAAGGACGATGATCCACGTGTTAAAGCAAAAATTGAGCGTTTAATTGCTTATACTAACTTTAGCTGCGTACCAAAAGAAAGAGTTATTACTTTAGCAAAGTTCTCAGTCGTATTAGATAAATATATTGAAGAATATCATTTGGATGCTTTAACTTTAAGATGCTGGAACGAAATGGAAACATATTATCGAGTTTGTCCATGTGTTTTATTATCTGAATTGAATGATCGTGGTATTCCTGCTTCTTGTGAAATCGACCTTTGCAGCGCGATTACCATGAGAGCAATGACTTTAGCTTCAGGACGTCCAACTGCTTGTTTAGATTGGAATAATAACTATGGCGAAGATGAAAATAAAGTTATTTTATTCCACTGTGGACCTGTTGCTCAAAGCTTAATGACTGAAAAAGGATTAGTCACTGACCATAAGATGTTCTCAAAAGTTGATCCAGATTCAGGTTGGGGTAGTAATGAAGGTCGTATAAGCGCATTCGATATGACTTTTTCTAACTGCCAAACAAAAGATGGTAAGCTTATAATTTATGCTTCAGAAGCAGCATTTACTGGCGAACCTATTGAAAAGAGTTTCTTTGGTTGTGGAGGAGTAGCTTTAATCCCAAATCTTCAAGATAAACTTATTAGATTAGCTCGTGGTGGCTTCAAACATCATACTACAGTTGGTGTTGGCCATATGAAATCAATTTTAACAGAAGCATTCTCAACATATTTAGGATACGATGTTGTTGACATCGATAAATAATAATTATGATTTATGCAGGATTTGATATTGGTACGACAGGAAGCAAAATAACAATATTTAATAATATGGATAAGGTTGATACGATTTATCAATCTTATCCTTCTGTTCGTAATAGTAGTGAACATGTTTTAGATGCTCAAAATATTCTAGATACTGTTTATTCTTTAATTAATAAAGCAGCGGAAAAATACCCTTTATTATCGGCAATTGGTTTTACCTCGTTTGGTGAATCATTTGTTGTTCTTGATAAGAATGATAATATTTTACTACCAACAATGCTTTATACTGATCCAAGAGGTAGAAAAGAAGCTAAATTGTTAGAAAGAAAAATTGGTAAAAGACATTTAGGAGAAATTACCGGGCAAATTGGTTTAGGAATGTTTTCACTTCCTAAATTAATGTATATAAAGAATCACAATCCTAGAGTATATCAAAAGATAGATAAAGTATTCTTAATTGAGGATTTTATTGTTTATATGCTAACTGGAATTAGACAAATAGATTATTCATTAGCAAGTCGAACATTAGGATTTGATGTTATCAATAAGTGCTGGTCAAAAGAAATATTTGAAGCTGCCGATATTGATATGTCATTATTTTCTACTCCAGTTCCTATTGGTACAAGTGCGGGTTATATAAAAGAGGATGTAAAAAAGAAATTATCGCTTAAGTGTGATATTGAAATTATTAATATTGCTCATGATCAAATTGCAAACGCAATTGGGGCGTCGATTTTTGATTTAGAAAGTGCCGCTGATGGATTAGGCACATGTGAATGCAATACAATTTTATTTGATGAAAACATCGATAAGAACTTTTTAGCTTCAAAAGGCTATGGATTTATTCCTTATGTTAAAGATAATCAGTATGTATGTTATGCGCTTATAAATACTGGAGGAGCTTTAATTGAATGGGTTATTAATAATTATTTTAAAGATAAGAAAAATCAAGATAATTTATTTATAGAACTAAATGAAAATGTTAGTGACAAACCAACAAACGTTATGTTTGTTCCTCATTTAGCTGGAGCCTCAGTTCCATATAATGATCCTTTAGCTAAAGGTGCAATTATTAATATTGATTTAGGAACAACAAGATATGAAATTTATCAAGCAGCATTAGAATCGTTAACTTATGAAATGAAATATTCATTAGAACGGTTAGAAAAAGCAGGAGTTACTTTAAAAAGAATATACGCTTCTGGTGGGGGAGCTAAAAATGATACTTGGCTTCAAGTTAAAGCGGATATTTATAATATTCCTGTTTATCAGCTAGAAACTCGTGATGCTGGGACGATTGGATGTGCGATGGTGGTCGGTGTAGCAATTGGCTTATTTAAAGACTTAGAAGATGCTGCCGAAAAGATGGTTAAAATCAAAAAAGTATTTATACCAAATAAAGAAAAGACAGCTTTATATATGAAAATGTATCGAAAATATAAAAAGATTTATCGATTATTAAAAGAGGTGAGATAAATGGATGTATTAAATTATTTAGGACATGAATTTCAACTTTTTGGTAAAGAAGAATATATATTAAATGAAGGTAAAGCAAAAGGAATGCGAATTTGGCATATAAAAAATGGATTAGGATTGGAATTATGCATTTCATTAGATCGTGGCTTTGATATTGTTTCAGTTACTTTTAAAGGAGTTAACATAAATTACATTACCCCAAATGGATATGTCAATAATACATATTATGATAATAAGGGCACTGGATTTTTAAAATCTTTTACCGGTGGTTTCTTAACGACTTGTGGGTTCAATAATGTCGGTTCTCCTAATGAGGATAATGGGGAAGAATTACCACTTCATGGTACATATTCTAATATTCCATGTATAAATCCATGTTTTAAGGATGATGGTGATTATCTTATTGCTGAAGCAGAAATTTTTGATGAAGGAATATTCTCTTATAAATTAAAATCCAAAAGAACAATTAAAATCTCAAAAAATGATAATGATTTTATCATTGAAGATGAAATAATTAATCGTGGAGATGAAGATACACCTTTAGAAATCTTATATCATATGAATTTTGGATATCCAATGTTAACTGAAAATTCAATTTTAAAGATTAATTCGCTAAAAATTGACGGAAGAGATGAATTAGCAAGTAGTGAATTAGATAACTGGAACAAATTACTTCCTCCAACTAATCATTATGTTGAAAGATGCTACTTCCATTATTTTAAAGATGAAGGTGATGTTGAATTATATTCACCTTTAGTTAACAAGGGAGTAAAGATTAGTTTTGATTCAAAAGTTTTACCTTTCTTTTGTGAGTGGAAGATGATGGGAAAGCGTGATTATGTATTAGGTTTAGAACCTGGTAATTGCACTCCAGAAGGAAGAAATATTATGAGAGAAAAAGGATTGCTAACAATCCTAAAACCAAATGAAAAGAAGAAATATTATGTGAAAATCACATTATTTGAAGGAGAAAAACAATGATTATAAATTTGAAAGAAATATTAAAGTACGCAAGTGAGCATAATTGTGCGATTGGCTCATTTAATACTCCAACATTAGAGAGTTTACAAGCTGTTTTAGAAGCGGCAGAGGAGTTAAATAAGCCAGTTATAATTATGCATGCTCAATGTCATGAAGCGGATGCGCCTTTAGATATCATTGGGCCTTGTATGGTTGAACTTGCTTCAAGAGCCAAAGTCCCTGTCTGTGTTCATTTAGATCATGGTGAAGATTTAGATTATTTACAAAGAAGTTTAGATATTGGCTTTAGCTCAATTATGATTGATGCCTCGGCACTACCATATGAAACAAATGTTGATTTGACTAAAAAAGCAGTCGCAATGGCCAAAAAATATAATGCTTCCGTTGAAGCGGAAATTGGCGTTTTAGGAGGAAGAGAAGCAGGGAATTCACGTCCATTAACAAAAGAGGAAATGTATACCGATCCTTTACTTGCAAAACGTTTTGTTGACGAAACAGGAATTGACGCACTTGCATGCTCATTTGGTACCGCACATGGTATTTATAAAGTTAAACCTGAATTAGATTTCTCACGTATTAAGTCCATTAGTGAACTTTGTGATTTACCTCTTGTAATGCATGGTGGTTCAGGAGTATCTAAAGAAGATTATATAACTGCGATAGATTGTGGAATACGCAAAATTAATTACTATTCATATATGGCTAGAGAAGGCGTTTACGCAACTCGAGAAATAGTTCAAAAAGACATTACTTTCTATCATGAAATAGCAAGCTACGCTACAAAGAGAATGAAAGAAAATGTTTTAGAAGCAATGAAAACTTTTTATAGAATTTAATTAGAATGGTTCTTGTACTTAACTCTAAAAGTTTGACTAACTAAAATAGTTAGAAAGACTTAAAGGTTAAGTACTTTTTTTGTTTTTTTCGGATAATTAATGGAAATTTATATGAAAGCACTAGGAGTGTTTCTACAAGTTATTTTATAGTGTCTACTTTTCCCCCTCTTGTGTCTACTTTATTAATAGCACTCCAAATTGTGTTGTTGAAAGTGTTGAAGGCTTTGTTATTGATTATGAAACTGAATCATTACCAACAATATCTAAAATTGTTGATAACACTATTGATAAAATTGAATTTGAGTCCTTAGTTACAGTATATGATGGTTGTACATGGACATTATCAACTGATTTAGAAGGGATTAATGTAATCGGGTCTAAAAATATTTCTTTAAATAGCATTGGCCATAATTATTACTATTTAATTGTTAGTTATGGAAAAGAATGCAGCTTTAAGTACTTAGTTGATGTATATAAACTAGGAAAGTTTTCTTATTCTTTTGTAGTTGATGGAAAAGTTGTAGAAGAATGAAATATTGAAGAAGAAAATGAGAAAGAAAACTTAAAAATAGAAAATATTGATGATCCAACTAAAGAAGGATATACCTTTATAGGATGGACAATTGATGGAGAAAATATAGTTAAATTCCCATATGAAATAACAAATAATGTGACTTTTAAAGCACTATTTACTCCAAATAAATATCAAATAGCATTAGATTATAAAAACGAACAATATAAAAATGAGACAAAAGAAGTATATTATGATCAGAAATTAGAATAGAAGATCTGTTATCGTATTTCTATGTTATTCCAAATCAAACTGATAAAAGAATGATAATGCAACATGGTTTTTTTGTTCTATTTGGACTGGATATTGAAAAAAATGTTAATAAATTACAAAATGATGATTGTATTTTAAAAATAATAATACCTTTTGATAAAAAAGAACTATTATTAAAACAATTAAAATTGTGCGGAATTGATAAAACAACAATATATCCAGACTTGGAAAATGATATAAAAAATAATAAAAAATAGGCAAATACATTATGTTAAAAAATAAATTACTTAAAATAAAAAAGGAGGCAGTCATATGGCACACGCCATTGGTAGAATTAAGAATTTAAAATATATAAAGGAAGGTGATAATAATAGAATAGAATTTAAATTTGTTTCAGATGATTGTTATATGAATAATGATGAATTTGAATATTATTATCGAGTTAAAGATATAAAAGAAAATAAAGATTTTAGTATGAAATATTATAAGCCTGAAAATAGCATATTTATGATTGATGGAGATAATTTACTTGCACTTGCGCCTTTATGTGACTATCAAAACAAGAAATTTAAAATTGAATTTGATGAATCAAATTTTAACGTTTCATCTATAGAAATATTAGATTGACATATTGATATTAGTAAATGCTATATTTATGAAATTATTTTAGAAATTAAATATAATAAATTTTATAAAGTTCTATTTAAATAATAGGTTCTTTAACAGAAAATGAGAGATAGTGAAATTATGTTCATTCTCTCTTTTTTCTTTAATGAACAGGCTCGTTTTTTATTTTGTGCCCATTGATTCTCATTAATGTTAACTACAAAATTTAACTTAAGCGGTAACAAAGAAAAATTATTTTAAAAAATTAGCACTTTTTTGTTGACAGTGCTAAAAACATGGTTATAATATAGTTAGCACTTGGAATATAATAGTGCTAAAAGGAGGGCTAAGATATGACGTTATCTAGAAGAGATAAAATCTTAAAGTTAATTGTAGATCACTTTATTAAAACAGCTCAACCTGTTGGAAGTAAAACCCTCATTGAAGAATATGGTATTCCATTTAGCAGTGCAACAATCCGTAATGAAATGCAATCACTTGAAAATGAAGGATATTTAGAAAAAACTCATACTTCAAGTGGTCGAGTTCCATCTTCTAAAGGATATCGTTATTATATTGATCATTTAAGAAAACAAGAAGTTGATGAAGATATTAAATATCAATTACAAAGTATTCTTAATGAAAAGACAAAATCAATTGAAGATATCATCAAAGAGTCTTGTGAAGTATTAACTCAAATGACCAATCTTGCTTCGGTCGTTTTAGGACCTGATGCTACAGAAGAAAAATTAGTTTCTATTCAACTAATTCCAATATCATCTAAGACTGCAACGGCAGTGTTTGTAACCGATAGGGGATATGTTGAAAACAAAACATTTGTCTTTGAAAAAAGTATTGCTCCTAATGATATTGAAAAATGTGTTCAATTATTAAATGATCGACTTAAAGGAACAGAAATATCACTTCTTTTAGAAAAGATGGAAGTCCTTCGTCCATTGTTATCTGACTATGTTAAAGAACACGATATTATATATCAAGCTATTGCTCAAGCTCTATTGAAAATGGCGAGAGATAGAGTTGTGTTATATGGACAAACAAACTTGTTTGAACAACCTGAATTTGCTGATGATGCTGAAAAGTTGAAGAAAATGATTTCATTTTTAGAAAATCATGAAAACTTACAATCATTAGAATTAGATCAAAGCGGCTTATCAATTCGTATTGGTGATGCTGGTGAGAATCTAGAGGATGTTTCTGTTATTCAAACAAGTATTGAAATTCCAGGACGTCATGGGGCATCAATAGCCTTAGTAGGACCAACAAGAATGGATTATGAACGAGTTGTTTCAGCGTTAGAATACGTTGCAACCGCTCTTAAGAGGTATTTTAATGAAGAGGAAAGTGGTGAATTTGATGGCGGAAGAGAAAACCGAGAAGAAAATGAGTAAAGAAAAAAAGAGCGATAAGAGAATCGCAGAGTTAGAAACATTACTTGATGATGCTCTTAAACAAGCTGATGTTTGGAAAAATAAATACTATTTAGCTTATGCTGATACAGAAAATCTACATAAGCAATATGAAAAAGAACATCAACAATTTATTAAATATCGAGCGATGGGATTTATTGATCGCTTACTTCCAATTTTAGATGGATTTCATATGGCTTTATCTAATGAAGTAACTGATCCAACATTAAAGAATTATTTAATGGGATTCCAATATATTTATAAAATGATGGTTGATGCTTTAGAACAAGAGGGTGTAACAGAAATAAATCCTCAAATCGGTGAGAAATTCGATGAGAAAACAATGGAGGCTTTTGATACCGAAGAAAGTGATGGGGAAGAAAATCTCGTCGTAAAGGTATTCCAAAAGGGTTATTGTTTAAAAGATAGAATTGTGCGACATGCACGTGTTATCGTTTCTAAAAAACCGGTAATTAAAGAAGAAAACGAAAGCAACTTAGATGAAAATAAGGATGCTTAGTTTATAAATTTAAAATTAAATAAAAAAGGAGATAAACATATTATGGCAAAAGAAATTATTTTAGGTATTGATCTTGGTACAACTAACTCAGTTGTATCCTATTTACAAGCGGATGGTAAATGGAAAGTTATTCCAAATCCAGAAGGACATAACACAACACCATCTGTAGTGGCTTTTAAGGCTAATGGAGAAGAAATTGTTGGTGATGCAGCGAAACGTCAAGCAGTAACAAATCCAGATACAGTTTCCTCTATTAAACGTTTAATTGGTACTTCAGAAAAAGTGAAAATTGGATGTATCAATAAAGAATTCACTCCACAAGAAATAAGTGCGAAAATCTTAGCATATATGAAAAAATATGCTGAAGATAATTTAGGACAAAAAGTCTCTAAAGCGGTTATTACTGTTCCTGCTTATTTTAATGATGCACAACGTCAAGCAACTAAAGATGCTGGTACAATTGCTGGATTAGATGTCGTTCGTATTATCAACGAACCAACAGCGGCAGCTTTAGCATATGGTACTGAAACTCAAGCAAACCAAAAAATCTTAGTTTACGATTTAGGTGGAGGTACATTCGATGTTTCTATTCTTGATATTGGTGATGGTACATTTGAAGTTGTTGCAACCGCAGGTGATAACAAATTAGGTGGCGATGACTGGGATGAAGTAATCGCTGATTGGATTAAAGCTCAAATTAAGATTCAACATGGCGTTGAATTAAATGATAAGATGGCTTTACAACGCTTTAAAGAAGCAGCTGAAAAAGCTAAAATTGAATTATCAAGTATGCTTGAGACCACAATTGCCTTACCATTTATTGGAATGGGACCACAAGGTCCAATTAGCTTTGAAACTACTTTAACAAGAGCTAAATTCCAAGAATTAACTAGACATTTATTACGTCGTACTGAAGAGCCAGTCCGTAGAGCTTTAGCGGATGCAAAAATGAGCGCAAACGATTTACATGAAGTAATTTTAATCGGTGGTTCGATTCGTATGCCAGCAGTTCAAGAATTAGTTAAACAATTAACTGGTAAAACTCCTAACTTAACAGTTCACCCAGATGAAGCTGTTTCTATTGGTGCCGCTATTCAAGGTGGAGTTATCCGCGGAGATGTTCAAGATATCGTCTTATTAGATGTTACCCCATTAACTTTAGGTATTGAAACTATGGGTGGTGTTTTAACTCCACTTATCACAAGAAATACAACTATTCCAACCACAAAATCACAAATTTTCTCAACTGCCGAAGATAATCAACCAGCTGTTGATATTATGGTCTATCAAGGTGAAAGACCAATGGCAAGAGATAATAAACTTTTAGGCCACTTTAAGCTTGATGGTATTGCTCCAGCAAGAAGAGGTCAACCACGTATTGAAGTTACTTTCTCAATCGACGTTAATGGTATTGTTACCGTTAGTGCAAAAGACTTAGATACTCAAAAAGAACAACAAATTACCATCTCAGGATCAAATGGTTTAAGTAAAGAAGAAATTGATCGTATGATGAGAGAAGCTGAAGAAAATGCTGAAGCTGATGCAAAACGTAAAGAAGAAGTTGAATTACGTAATAAAGCTGAATCATACATCAATTCAATTAATCAATCATTGCAAGAAAAAGGTGAAGGCTTAGATCCACAACAAAAAGAACAAACCGAAAAATTACGTGATGAATTACAAGCAGCATTAAACAATAATGATATGGATACATTGCGTTCTAAGATCGGTGAACTCGAAAAGGCTGCTGAATTTATGGCTTCACAACAAGGTGCTGCTGGTTCAACAACCACCGATGCAAAAACTGATGATGACAATGTTGTCGATGCAGATTTTACCGATAAAAACTAATAAATTTTATAGGGGAGCATTTGCTCCCTTATAGTCGTATATTGAAAGGAATGATATTGTGGCAGAGAAACGCGATTATTATGAGGTACTAGGCGTATCAAAAACCGCGACAAAAGATGAAATTAAATCCGCTTGGCGAAAGTTAGCTAAAACATATCACCCAGATAACAAAGAAACTGGTGATGAAGCAAAGTTTAAAGAGATTCAAGAAGCGTATGATGTTTTATATGATGAACAAAAAAGAGCAGCTTATGATCAATTTGGTCATGCGGCATTTGATCAAAATGGTGGAGCGGGCGCAGGTGGCTTTGGCGGAGGCTTTGGTGGCGGATTCGAAGATATTGATTTAGGTGATATCTTTGGTAGCATTTTTGGCGGTGGTCGTCGCCGTGGAAGTGCTCAATCTAATGGCCCTAGAAGAGGAAATGACACCGTCATGAGAGTTAAAATTAGCTTTATGGATGCGATTAATGGTCGTAAAATTAAAGTTAATGTGACTTATGATCAACCATGTTCTAAATGTGGCGGAACAGGCGCTAAAAGTCCAAATGACATCGAAACATGCTCTAGATGTCATGGAACAGGTCAAGTTAGAGGACGCCAACAAACAATTTTTGGCACTGTTGAAACTCAACAAGTATGTCCAGATTGTGGTGGAAAAGGTAAGAGAATTAAGGAAGTATGTCCAGATTGTGGCGGAAAAGGCTATAAAAAGACAAAAACTGAAATTGATGTTAATATTCCTGCAGGTATTAATTCAGGTCAACAATTGCGGATTCCAGGAAAAGGTGAACGCGGTATTAACGGAGGACAAAATGGTGACTTGTATTTAGAAGTCATTGTCGATAATCATCAATACTTCAAACGTCAAGGAAACGATATTCATGTTGAAGTACCAGTGTCGATGGTTGATGCTGCACTTGGTGTTACGATTGTTGTTCCAACTGTATATGGTGATATTGAAGTCAAAGTTCCTGAAGGTACTCAACCTGGTCAAATAATGAAAGTAAAAGGTAAGGGTGTTAAAGATTTAAGAACAGGTGTTCAAGGTGATCAATATATTACTTTAAATGTTCAAACACCAACAAAACTTTCAAAAGAGCAAAAAGATTTACTATCTAAATTTGCTTCTATTAGTCCAAAAAATGACTCAATTCTCAATAAATTTAAGAGTAAATTTAAAAAATAGCACTAAGCATGGTTAATACCATGCTTTTTCTTTACTAAAAAAACAACAATTTTCTGTATTATTTATTTAAAAAAAATAAATTCTCATTTATAATTAGATACGAGGTGTTAGACATGAAAAAGTGTAGGCAGTGTGGAACATTATTAGATGAGCATGAAAGCACATGTACTGTGTGTGGAATAAATAACCCATTTGAAATAGAAAAAAAGAAAACTGAATATGATTTAACAGTTATGTTTAATGCAATGGGTTCAGATGTAAATTTATATAGAGTTAAGAAAAGAAAGACTCTTCTTCTTTTAGCGTGGCTTTTAGGATTTGTAGGTGCCCCATTAATTTATACTGGTTATGTTAAAAAAGGTTTAATTTCTATTTTGTTATTTTTACTTATTTCTAGTATTTCTTTTATTATATTATATTTTTGTAATGTTTTAAATTTTGCTTTTTCTTTATCTTTAGGTATTGTTTTATCTATTGTTTTACTTAATGTGATTTCCGGAATTATATTCACAAAAAATGTTTCATTTAAAGATTGTAATGGAGAGTATTTAAGATAATGCAACGTTATTTTTCAGAGTCTTCTAATGGCTTATTAAGTCAAGAAGATATTTTTCATATTACAAAAGTCGTGCGTTTAAAAAAAGGTGATACTTTTGAATTAGTTTCAAAAAACATGGTTTTTATATATAAAATTGAAGAAATTAATCCTTTTAAATATGTTGAAGTATCTAAAAGAGATGTTGAAGATAATGATTATCATATTACTCTTTTATATTGTCTTCCAAAAGGCGATAAGATGGAGTTAGTAATTCAAAAAGCGACTGAGTTAGGTGTCGATGAAATTGTTGGATTAATATCTTCAAGGACTATTGTTCGGTTAGATGCTAAAGACCGAGAAAAGAAAATAATTCGTTACAAAAAGATCATTAAGGAAGCAAGTGAACAATGTCATCGTGATATTATTCCTGATTTTAATGGCATATATGATTATAAACAATTAAATCAATTTAAATATGATTACATGTTTATAGCAGATGAGTGCGAAGCTGGAGAAACATCTTCTTTTTATAAACAAGTTTTAGAAATAAGAAAAGGAGCTTCAATTGCTATTTTAATAGGCGCTGAAGGTGGATTTTCTCGAGAAGAAGTTGAATTTGCTTGTTCATTAGGATATAAGAAAATAAGTTTAGGAAAAAGAATTTTAAGAAGTGAAACCGCCGCTATATCGTCACTTGCTATTCTTTCATTCCTTTTGGAGCGTGATTAAGATGAAAGGTTATTTTTATATATACACATTAGGATGTAAAGTTAATTCATATGAATCAGAAGCGATTCGTGAAATGATGCTTAATGATGGTTATTTATATGGTGAAACAAACCCTAATATTATATTTATTAATACTTGTAGTGTAACTGCGGTATCGGATCAAAAGTCACGACAAAAAATTCGTTCATTCGTAAAAAAATATCCAAATTCGATAATTGTTGTTTTAGGATGCTATAGTCAAATGGCATATAATTTTATTAAGACAATTGAAGGCGTTAATATAATTATCGGCACTAAAAAAAGAGTGGATGTTGTTTCTTTAATTAATCGATATAAGGAGACTAAAGAACAAATTGTTTTAGTTGATAAAACTTCTTTAAATGAAACTTATGAACCGATTTCAATTTCTTCTTATAGTGATAACACAAGAGCATTTTTGAAAATTCAAGATGGTTGTAATAATTTCTGTTCATATTGCATCATACCTTATACAAGAGGCGGAGTTCGTTCTAGACCAAAAGAGGATGTGCTAAAAGAAGTTGAAAGATTAGTTGATAATGGCTATCAAGAAATAGTTCTTACAGGTATTCATACTGGCGGATATGGAAAAGATTTAAAAGATTATTGTTTTAGTGATTTATTAAAAGATATTTTAAAAAATCCAAAGTTAAAACGATTAAGAATTTCTTCAATTGAGGAATCGGAAATTGATGATGAAATGATTGATTTGCTCGTTAAGGAGCCTCGAATTGCCTCTCATCTTCATATTCCATTACAATCGGGCTCTGACACAGTATTAAAAAGAATGAATCGAAAATACAATACTGAGCAGTTTTATCAAAAAATAGTTAAGATTAGACAAAGAAGACCGGATATCGCTATTACAACAGATATAATCGTTGGTTTTCCTAATGAAAGTGAAGAAGAATTTTTATCTACTTATGAATTTGCCAAAAAATGTCAATTTTCTCAAATTCATGTTTTTCCTTTTTCACCTCGAAGTGGAACACCAGCATATAACATGAAAAATCAAATTGATCCGCGAATTAAAAAGGATAGAGTCAATAGATTGATTTCATTATCTTCCATTTTACAAGAACAATATGAAAGCCAATTTATTGGCAAAGAAGTTGAAGTATTATTTGAAGAATTTGATGAAGATAAAAAAATAGCTAAAGGTCATACTTCAAATTATATATTAGTAAAAATTAATAGTGATGTTTCACTTCATAATCGAATTTTAAAAGTTGTATATAATAAATAGTGTTTTTAGACAATGTCAAGTTTTTTTAATTGACATTTGATGGTTACTTTTTTATACTAATGTAGGTTGAAAAAGATAACAAGCAAGGAGGATTATACTTATGGCAGTTCCATTCAGAAGAACATCAAAAACATCAAAAAGAATGCGTAGATCACACTTTAAACTTTCAGTTACAGGATTAGTCGCATGTGCCCATTGTGGTGCGATGATTCCAAGTCATCGTGTTTGCCCAGAATGTGGTTATTATGATGGCAATGCAGTTATTGCAAGTGATAAAGTCGTCGAAGAAAAGAAATCTAAAAAGTAAATATTTCTTGAAAATTAGCAGTAATAAATTGTTGTTTATTACTGTTTTTTTATTTATTTAAATTGTCTTTCTTGAAAGAAAAATAAAACATGATAGAATATGAATAGAAAGCAGGTGTTACTATGAATTACAATAAATTAATTGACCACACAATTTTAAAACCAGATGCCTCTATAGAAGATGTTGAAAAGTTATGCATGGAAGCTAAACAATTTGATTTTATGAGCGTTTGTGTTAATCCATCATTTATTCCTTTATGTGTTAAATTGCTAAAAGATAGTGATGTAAAAGTATGCACAGTTATCGGATTTCCATTAGGCGCAACTTTAAAAGACGTTAAAGTTTATGAAACCCGTGAAGCTGTTGAAGAAGGCGCGGATGAAATTGATATGGTAATTAATGTTTCTCAATTAAAAGCGGGAAATGATGAATATGTGTATCAAGAAATAAAAGATATTAGAAATGCTTGTAAAGGAAAAGTTTTAAAAGTTATTTTAGAAACATGTCTTTTAAGTGATGAAGAAATAGTTCGTGCAAGTGAATTATCTGTTAAAGCAGGTGCGGATTTTGTTAAAACTTCTACTGGTTTTTCTTCAGGTGGTGCAACTGTTCATGCAGTTAGCTTAATGAGAAAAACTGTTGGTGATCGTTGCGGAGTAAAAGCTAGTGGCGGAATTCGTACATATGATGATTTAGTAAATATGGTCGAAGCTGGCGCAACACGTATTGGTACTAGTAGCGGACCAAAATTATTATCTAAATAAGGCTTTTTTGTATAATTTATATAAAATTAGGCTTTGCTTTTTATTGTGCTTAGTGCCGATTGATAAAAAAAGAACAAAAAAATGGAAAAAATTTATTATTTAGTTGATTTTTTCTTGTTAAAATTATATAATTTTTTCGTTGTGAAAGCTTATTAAGCTTCAGAAGGAGGGGAAATTAAATGCCAAAGACAGTCGTCCGTGATAACGAAACTTTAGATGAAGCACTTCGTCGCTTCAAAAGACAAGTTAACAAGGCTGGAACCCTTGCTGAAGCTCGCAAGAGAGAGTTCTATTTAAAACCAGGCGTTCGTCGTAAATTAAAATCAGAACAAGCTCGTCGCAAATCCTATTAATTTGTAAAGATTGACTATAGCGGTGCTATGGTCTTTTTTTTATCTTTTTTCATATATTTTAATGGTGATAAGATTGATTATATATGAAAAAAACATCTTAAAGATTTATTACTATAAAACTTTATTAAGAATAGATCAAAATGAAGTTGTGGTATATTTAAAAAAAGCTATTCTTAAAGTGGATGGAATAAATCTAAAAATTAATTATTATGAGAAAGAAGAACTCCATATATGTGGATTAATAAATAATATTCATTTTGATTATGTTTAAAAATAAAGAAATATATCTTATCACTGTATTTGATATTACAAACGCATTATCAATTTTAAAAGAAGAGAATATAGTTATTTATAATTTAAAAAAAGTTGATCAATATTCATATACATTTGAGACTGATGTTGGTCAAAAGAAGAAAATATATAAACTTTTTAAATCGGTAAAATTAGTTAAAAGGACTGGATTATATCGAATTATTTATAACTTAATTAAAAGAAAAACCACAATTACGGCTTTGTTAATTGCATTAATTCTATTTTTTATTGGTGAGAATAGAATTTATGAAGTTACCATCAATGGTACTTCAAACTCTATTTCGGCGATGTTAAAAGTGGAATTAGAGGCCATGGGATTAAAAAAATACGCTCCTAAACCGGCTTTTAATGTTTTATTAGGATATGAAAAGAAATTAAAGACAGTATTTTATGATTATATTGATTTTTTAGAATTAAGATTAGAAGGAGTTAATTTAAAATGTAGCTATATAAAAAGAAGAAATGAAATTGAGCTTCCTTCTAAAACTGGTTCTCGTTATGCCTCAAAAAGTGGAATAATTTCGTATTTTGTTGTAAGTAGTGGAGAAATTAAAGTTAAAGAAAATCAATATGTCGAAAAGGGTGATTTGTTAATTAGTGACACAATTATAATGCCATCTGGAGAAGAAAAAGTCGTTGGTGTTGAAGGTCAAGTATATGCTTATACATGGACTATAGTGGAAGTTGAAGATAGTTTAAGACAAAATGAAGAAGAAGTAGAATTGTTAGCAAGATTAATTGATCGCGCAAGTAATTTGATTGCTTCACAGTTTTATAAAGAAGAAAAAATAATGGAAGAAAAAGTGCTTTCCTATAAAATTATTGATAATATTGGATATTTAAAAATACATTTTACATGCTTAGAAGATATTTCAAAGTAGGAATTTTTAAAATTGTCCTCTAATTATATATAGGGGGATTTTAAAATGAAAAATTTATTTTGTTATCAACTCTATGATGATGACTGTGGCTTCGCCTGCTTAAAAATGCTTTTAGGGGATATAAACGATGATATAAGTTATTTATATTTAAGCAATCCAAAAGAAAAAGGAAATTATTCATTTATTGAATTATCGAATATTGCTTTGAAATATAATGTAATTTTAAAAGGTTATGAATGTTATAATTTAGATAAAATTAAATCGCCACTTATCGCTCTTGTAGATGGTGTAAATAATAATCATTATGTTTTAGTAACTAGAATTACTAAAAAAAGAATTTATTATAATGATCCGAATTTTGGAAGGCTTAGCGTTAGGAAAAAACAATTTTTAAAGGTTTTTAAAGGTAAGTATTTATTGCCCTTTGAATATATTAAAACAAAATGCTTAAAAAAGATAAATAAAGTCATTCCTTTAATACCAGTAATATTTTTATCTTTATGTGAATTAATCTTTTTAGTAACAAATTGTATTTTTATAAACAATACTTTATTTTACTTTATATCGATTTTATGCGTTTTTATAATTCAATTTATAAGTAATATTATTACACGAATTTATACAATTAATTATTTAAGTAAGTTATGCAAGAAAAAGGATTTAAATCATAATCAATTTTCCAAAATAAGCATTCATTTATCAAATTATATTGCTACATATATGAAGATGTTAGAAAAAATATATGTAATTGCAAACTTAATTATCGTTTCTTTAAATAATGTATCTTTTATAAATCATATTATTATTTTTTTGATATCTTTCATTTATTATTTTATTAATAAAAAATTAGTAAATGAAGAAAATAAGCTAGGGTTATACGAAAAAAGAGCGTTTAATAATGGAAATAAAGATGATTATTTTTTAAAATTAAAAAAATATTTATTAAAGAATGATGTAATCGCTGTTCTAGCATATTTTTTATTTATACTATATAAATCCGTTGAATTATTCATTTATAATGACCATATGTCTAAAATACTTATATCGTCTTGTCTTTGTTTTTATTTATTAAATAAAATGATTGATTTATCGAAATATATATATGAGTTTAAGAAACGGAATATTCATTTAAATGGCCTAAATAGTATCTTAGAAAAATAAATAAAAGAAGCACTAAGTAAATGCTTCCTTTAAAGAACCAAGATAATTTATAAATCATATAAAGTTATTATAGTTTCACCAGTAACTTCAAATGTATATTTATATTGTGGTATTCCATCAAAAATAGTTTTTCCATTGACCTCAATTTTAATTTTAATATTGTTTATATAGGTAACTAAAAATAATTTTTCTCCATATTTTACGTAATTATCACCAGTTGTATAGTAATTATAATTTGAATCACGGCAATAATTACCAATTCCGGTATTGGGATTATTATCATCGGTATATTTTGTAACATTGAAAATAATTTTTACTAAAATTGATTCAATTTTTTTAAGACTAATCGTAATACTTAAATCACCTGTAACATCAATACCATGTTCGTATTTTTGGGAAGTGCCATTTTCATATTCGTAGGTAATAATGCATTCATATCCACTTGGAATATCACTACTTGCTACAGAAATTGTAATCCAGTCTCCGATTTGAATGTTGTTAGGCAGTGTTTCATATTTATTGGTGTAGTTAATTGTAAATTCAACATCTAAATTATCGCTATTTACAACATTAACACTAACTGGTTTTAGATTAGCTTCCACAATAGAAATCATTAAATTAGAACCATAATCGGAAGCTATTTCAAAGCCACTAGATGAAAATAACAATTCAGATATTTCACTTTCTAATTCGCCTACATAAATGTAAACTTCATATTTATCAACTGTTCCATTTATATACCCGGTTAGAACATCACCAACATAAAAATTATTATATGTGCCAGAGTCGGTAATTTTAGATTTTGAAATGCTTCCTTCAATGCTAAAATCGGTAACTGATTCTGGAAGAGTATCGACTATAATTGAAACTTTGTTATATTGACTTATAACAGAAATATCAATTGAATCAGTTTTTTCTCCATCAGTAGTGGTAACAGTAACAGTGACATCGCCTTCCTTTAAAGCAGTAACAACGTTATTTTCAATAGAAATAATATCGTTGTTATTACAAGATAAAGTATAAGTTTTATCAGTAGCACTTTCTGGAAGAATTGAAACTGTCAAATTTGCAATCTCGCCAATATTTAAAGAAATCTTATCGGCGCTTAATGACACACTTTCAACATGAATAGTGGTAATAGATGTAATAGGTTTTTCTGTCGTATTAATACTTGGAGAGTTAGTATTAGGTGAGGTTGTACTTGAAACAATAGTTGTATTTGGTGTTGTATGAGATACAGTTGGTTGATTTGTAGTTAATTCATTTTTTTTATTACATCCAACTAAGCTACTTATGGTAAAAACACCAAGTAATATTAAGGGAATTATTCTTTTTTTCATAATGAATTTCTCCTTTTTGAAATAAATAATTAATGGATTTATTGTAGCAATCATAAATTACTTTGTAAATAAGTGAATAGAAATTTAGTTTTTAAACCACCAAATGATAGCGCTTAACCGAAGACAAATGTTGAAAACTATGCAAATTTAAATTATTATATAGGCACAGATACGAAATTATATTAATTAATATTTAAGAGGAGGATTTATGAATAAGAATATTTTAAAAATTGGAGCATTATTTTTATTTTTAATAACAGGTTGTGGCGGAAATTCAAATACCCTTACTTCAAATTCAACTGCAAGTGGAAATAATGAAAATAAATTACCAGATGAAATCATTTGTACAGATAATAAGTATCGTGTTCAAGTAGTAAAACCGGATGGTTATCTTTTAACTTCAAAATTCAATGTTCAATGGTGCAGTGATACAAATTGTTATCCAAAACAAGCAGTTGATGGAGTGGCTACAAACGATCTTGCAGATGGAGATTATTTAATTCATTTAATTAATATCCCTGATGAATATACATATAAACCAGGTTATACCGCAACTGCGGAAAATAAATGCATGACAATTAATCTTTCAAGCGTCTCAACTCCAACTGAAAATGAAAAAAATGATGCATCTGGAAATCCTATTAATTCAGGAGCTATCAATAATCCATATATAGTTTCAGAAGGAATATATAAGGCTAATGTCTCAGATCCTAATGAATCTATTTATTATGGATTTAATCCTACTAAAGCTGGAACATATATTATTGAGTCATGGTCTGATGATATTTGGCTTAATAATGAAGGACCATTTATTTCATATTATGGAAGTGGCGATATTGATATTAATAATCCTGTTTTAAGTGACGATAACTCTGGATTTGATAAGAACTTTAAACTTCAAATCGAAATATCTGAGTCTGATATTTCATCTAATAATGCATCTTATGTATTTGGAATATCAGCACCTGTAATTCCTGGATTATCAAAGAAAATTGCATTTTCAATTACAAACGTTAACGATTAATAAAATACAGTTAAAACAAGTGAAAAGGCCTCGAATTGAGGCCTTTTAATTATTTTAGATTCTCTTTAAATAACTTTTTTATTTAGAATACATTTCATAATATGCAACAAGCCTTTCATAATTCATCGATGCAAAGGAAATTTCTCTTACAATATTTTCTTTATCTAAAATAATTGTTAAAGGTAACGATGTATCTAAGGTAAAGTAATCATGGAATGGATTTTCCAAATTATCTTGTGCAAAAGTTATTTCAAAATTGTTGAAATATCCAGCGATCCAAGCGGAAAGATTAGGTTCGCTTATATCGATCGTATGGATTGCAAGAATATTAACGGAATCCTTATAATCACCATAGAATTGATTAAAATATGGCATTTCATGAATACAACCAGTACATGTGGTGGACCAGAAATTTATAAAGCTAACTTTTCCTTTTAATTCACTAACTGAAATTTCTTCCTTCTCATTAAGATAAGTAGATAAAGTGAAGTTTTCACATTCTTTACCAATTTCCGCTTTTAAATCATCATTTTGTGAAGAGGATTTATCAATGAAATTAGCATATACTAAAGTTGAAGCTAAAACGACTACCGTGGCTATTTGAACAACAATTCTAATTTTTTTGTGTTTTTTATTTTTTAAATTCGCGGTATTTTCATTGGAGAATGAAATTAATTCAACTTGATTGTTTGTAGTATTTGTAGTTTCAAACTCTTTGCCTTTCCATTGAATGGCCTTAGTAGGGCAAGCGGAAATACATTCACCGCAATTGATACATTCATGGTCTCCAACACGCTTGACATCCATTTTACATTTTCGAATGCATTTTCCACAATTTGTGCAAGCATCTTTGTTAACTTTTACACCTAACATGCAGAATTTATTAAAGAAGCTGTATAGAGCGCCTAGAGGGCAAATAAAACGACAAAATACACGATAAATAAATATTGCAGAAACAAAGAAAAATACAAATAAACAGAATTTCCAGTTGAATACTTCGCCTAACATTGCTAGGTAATTACTAGTATTATTAGGATGGAAAATTAATGGTAAAGCTCCTTCAAATATTCCAGCTGGACAAATATATTTACAAAATGCTGGTAATGGAAGAACTCCACTATACATGATTGGTATAATAATTACTAAAACGAGTAATAAAACATATTTGAAATAAGATAATAATCTAGTAATGTTATTCTTCTTAAGTTTTGGTGTTCTTATTTTATAAGCTAATTCTTGGAATAAACCAACTGGACATAACCAACCACAGATAGTTCTACCAAAAATTAGACCATATAATAAGATGATACCAATAACATAATAAGGCGCTTTTTTATTTGAACCATTTAAAGCGCTTTGTAAAGCACCTAATGGACAAGAGCCAACTGCACCAGGACAGGAATAACAATTGAGTCCCGGAACACAAGCAGCTTTTGTAATTCCGGTAAATATTTCTCCTTTTATAAATCCTTTGACATTTGCGTTATATAGTAAAGCGGCATAAAGTTGGACAAATCTTCTTTTGCTAGGTTTATGACGGAACCACCATAGCTGAATTTGATGTAATATCTTTTTCATATTATGCTAACCCTATACATTCAGTACAAATGTTTACCGCTTTAATTAGAACATCTTTATATCCGTCATTTAAGATGCCTAAGACAATAAATGTAATGCTAGTAACGAATACGACTACACGTGTTATGTTTATATATAATTGGTTGGTATTTTGACTAATTTCAAGTACAGGTTGTATTTTAACTTGTTTAATTAATTCACGAATTAAAGTTGTTTCTTTCTTTATACTTCTTAAATAATAAAAAACATAGCCACCAAAAATCAAAAAATTTAGAACTACAAATGGAAGAACATTTAAAACCATATGCGTAATTTCCTTATTTGTGTTTTCACCAGGGAAATTAGATTTAGTAAATAAATATCTTGCGGGCAGTATCATTAAAAGAAGAGCAATAATTGATATAGAAATAAATAAAACTAATCTATTTTTCTTTTCTTTTTCGATATCTTTTAATAGAGATTTATCTTCAATAATTTTTATTTTTTTAGTAAGAAGATTATAAGTGTCGATTGCGCTCATTTTATTGATATTTTCCTTATCTTGAATCTTAAAAACATGCTTGATAATAAATCCACTTATAATGATAACAATCCATAAAATAAAAGGGGCAATTAGAATATTTAAATAAGTCTTTACAATTTCAATATTATAAATTGTATATGTTGGATCATCTTTAATCGCATTTTTTCCTTTAACTAAAATTGTATAAGAAAAAAGTATAAAGGTGATTCCTAAAATAATGGAAAACAATGTAATTATAATATTGTACAAATATACATATTTTTCTTTTCTTTCATTTATCATAAAATCACATCCTGCAGTGTATTAATTTTAATTAATACAAAATATAAAGTCAAGTTAAATAAATTGACAGAAAAACGCTTTTTAAAGCAAAAATTACTTGTTTTTTTTGAAAGTGACTTATATTATATATAAGTAAGTAGAGAAGGAAGGGATTGTTTTATGAAAAATAAAGCTAATATATTTTTATTAGGGGCTTTATTGCTATCGTGTGCGGCTTTAGAGTCATGTTCAAAACCAAATTTAAAAGGAGATCCTGTTAATTATACATTTACTTTACAATCAATTAATGGAAAATCAAGATTAACAAATGTTGAAGTTAAATTATATGCTGGTAAACATTTAATTACCTCTGGATTTACTGGAGCAAATGGTGTCGCAGAAATTTCTGCAGTTCCATATAATTACACAGTTAAATTTGATAATCTAGCTGATCATTATTTAAAAGATACGAAGTTTACGACAAGTAAAGATGATGATGATTATTCTTATGTCTATAAGATTCCATCAACTGTTAGAAATGAAGAGATGCCTATCGATAAAATATATAGAGAATATGATGTTGTTTATGATTTTGATGTAACTGATAGTGAAGGTAATAGCTTTTCATTCTATGATGAATTCCAAAAGTATGATATGTTCTTTATCAATTTCTTCTATGTTGATTGCTATTGGTGTCAACAAGAATTTCCTGTTTTAAAAAAGGCGATAGAAGGATATGAGGATAAAGTTGGTATGATTCTTATCGATATCAATTATAACGATACAAATGAATATATAAATCGATTAAAAACCGCTTATGACATTCCTTTTAAAATGGCAAGAGAGGGAAATTCTGGTTTGTCTACTGCCTTTAACGTTACTGGAACTCCATGTAGTGTAATTGTCGATAAATATGGAATTTACACTCAAAGAATTGAAGGTTATCATGCTGATACTGATTTCTTTACTGAGCTATTTATTAAATATACAATGCCTACTTATAATCCATAAGAAAGATACTCTTTAAAAAGAGTATTTTTTCTTCTTAAAATCGTTTAAAATATATATGAAGGTGATAATAATGGAATTGATTTTTGAAAATGAATACGACGAGCAATTTGATGAGTATGAAAATATTTTGCTCGATATTGCAGATTATGCCGTTAAACTTCTAAATCGAAATAATAATTTTTCATTGGAGGTTAATTTTGTAAATAATGAAATGATACATCAAATTAATAAAGAGTATCGTCATATAGATCGACCAACTGATGTTATTAGCTTTGCATTTTTAGATGAAGTTGAAGGTGAAGTTAGCATTAATTATGGAGATAATTTATTTTTACTTGGAGAGATTTTAATTTCTATTGATCAAGCAAAAATTCAAGCTGAGGAATATGGACATTCACTTCATAGAGAAATTTGCTTCTTATTTGTTCATGGATTGTTGCATTTACTTGGTTATGATCATCAAAATGAAATTGAAGAAAAGGAAATGTTTTCTTTGCAAGAAAAAATATTAAATGAAAAAGGAGTTGTTCGTTAAAATGAATGATTTAGAATTAATTAAAGAGGCAAAATTAGCTAGATTAAAAGCTTATGCGCCATACTCAAAATTCTTAGTAGGGGCGGCTTTGTTGTGCAGTGATGGTACTGTATTTCATGGCGCAAATATCGAAAATAGTTCTTATTCTTTATGTATGTGCGCTGAAAGAAATGCAATTTATCATGCTTATATGAATGGTTATCGAAAAGAAGATTTTGTTTCAATCGCCTTAATTGGAGAAACTGATGATCCAATTTCACCTTGTGGTTCATGTCGACAAGTCATGCAAGAATTATTACCAAGTCATGCAAAAGTAATTATGTCTAATATAAAGGGAGACACAAAAGTGGTTGAAGTAAAAGAATTACTTCCATTTGCTTTTGATAAGGATTGTTTATTATGAAATCTGGATTTATAGCGATAATAGGTCGGCCAAATGTTGGTAAATCGACCTTAATGAATGCGATGATTGAAAAGAAAATCAGCATTATTTCTCCAAAACCACAAACAACAAGAAACGCGATTAAGGGTGTATATACATCTCCAACATCACAAATGATTTTTATTGACACTCCAGGAATTCATAAACCGAATACTACATTAGGAGAAACAATGAATAAAGAAGCGTTTTCTTCATCTCGTGATGTTGATGCAATCGTTTTAATTGTTGATGCATCTTTACCTTTTGGTGAAGGAGACCAATTTATTATTGATCGCATCGATAAGAAAATTCCTTTATTTGTTTTATTTAATAAAATTGATTTATGCACAATTCCTCAAGTTATTGAACTTAAAGATACTTATAAAACATTACTACCAAATGCTGAAATGATTGAAATTTCTGCTTTAAAAGGGGTAAATATAGATGTATTAATTTCCAAATTAGAAGATGTTCTTGAAGAAGGACCAATGTATTTCCCAGAAAATATGATATCTGATCGTTCTGAATCATTTATTATTGCGGAGATTATCAGAGAAAAAATATTATATTTATTACGTGATGAAGTTCCTCATTCTATCGCGGTAATTGTTGAAAGAATTATCGAAAAAGAAGCTGCGATTGAAGTAAGTGCGACAATTATATGTGAAAAAGAAAGCCAAAAAGGAATTATTGTTGGCAAAGGGGGAAAGATGATTAAACGCATTGGTATGCAAGCGCGTTATGATATTGAAAAGTTACTAGGCATTAAATGCCGTTTAGAAACTTTTGTAAGAGTAGAAAAGGATTGGCGGAATAAACCGGGATTTTTAAAAGAATTTGGTTATGCTAGAGGAAATGATTAATGGACGTAGAAGGAATAGTTTTAAAGGTCATACCTTATAAAGAAAAAGATGGTCTTGTTACTATTTTAACTAAGGACGGTCTTGTATCATTTTTAGCTAAGGGAATTTATAAAATTGATAGTAAGAATTCTTTATTTACGAATTTATATACCAAAGCTGTATTTGAATTAATCGAAAGTAAAAATGGCTATTATTCCTTAAAAAATGGCAAAATTATTAATTTATCCAGTAATTTTCTTGATAATTTAGATAAGATTTTAACCCTAAACGCGATTGTGGAATTAATTATTAAAACTAACGATTCAAATAATTTGAATATGCTTTATCCATACTTAGATAATGCTTATTCTTTATTAGTTGAAAGTGAAATTGATCCTTTACTTTTTGTTGCAGTTATAGGTGTTAAATATTTAAAATATAACGGATTTGATATGAAAGTTGATGGATGTGTTATATGTAATCAAAAAAATAAATTAGTGTCCTTTGATTTTAGTAGCGGAGGATTTCTTTGTTATAGACATTTCGATTCAAATAAAAACACTAATCAAAGCAGTTCTTATTTAAAGGCAATTAGGCAACTATTTTTAGTGCCATATTATAAACTTGATTTATTAGCAATTGACCAAAAAGAAATTATTTCTATTTTGATTAATTTAAAAGAATTTATGAGTGATAGCTGTGGTGTTTTTTGGTCAGGTATTGAGACAATTATTAAAAGTCGAAGAAATATATAAAAAGTCCAAAAGTTCACTTATAATAGGTTGACATCAACAATGTAGATTATTATACTATCTTTTGTTTTTTAAACAAAAGATTTTTTTATTGAGGTGAAAATATATGAAAAATATTCCTTTTGAGAAAATAGTTACCCATTTACAAACCTCAGGATTTGTTTTCCAAGGTTCAGAAATTTATGGTGGACTTTCTAATTCATGGGACTACGGTCCTTTAGGCGTTGAGCTTAAAAATAATATAAAAAAGGCATGGTGGAAAAAATTTGTCCAAGAATCACCAACCAATGTTGGAATGGATGCAGCAATTTTAATGAATCCCCGCGTTTGGGAAGCTACCGGGCATGTTTCTACATTCAACGATCCTTTAATTGATTGTAAAGAGTGTAAAAGCCGTCATCGTGCTGATCAACTTATTGAAGCCGCTTTTCCTGATGTTAATGTTGCATCGATGACAAATGAACAAATGATGGCTTTTATAAGAGAAAACCACGTTGTTTGTCCTAAATGTGGAAAAAGTAATTTTACCGATATTCGTCAGTTCAATATGATGTTTAAGACTCATATTGGTGTAACAGATGATTCAAAATCAGTCGTTTATTTAAGACCTGAAACTGCACAAGGTATATTTGTTAACTTCAAGAATGTTGTTCGTACAATGAGAAAAAAATTGCCTGTTGGAATTTGTCAAATTGGTAAGTCATTTAGAAACGAAATTACTCCAGGAAACTTTATTTTCAGAACACGTGAATTCGAACAAATGGAAATGGAATTCTTCTGCAAACCAGGAACAGATCTAGAATGGTTTGCTTATTGGAAGGATTATTGCATTAAATTTATGTCTGACTTAGGCTTAAATAGTGAAAATTTAAGATATAGAGACCATGAAAAAGAAGAGTTAGCTTTCTATTCTAAAGCCACAACTGATATTGAGTATTTATTCCCAACATTAGGATGGGGAGAAGTATGGGGGATTGCTGATCGTACTGACTACGATTTAAAAAGACACCAAGAATATTCAAAGGAGGCTCTCGATTATTTAGATCCAGAGACAAATGAAAAATATGTTCCATATTGTATCGAACCTTCATTAGGATGTGACCGTTTATTTTTAGCGGTTGCATGCGAAGCTTATGAAGAAGAGCAACTTGAAAAGGATACTCGAATTGTTATGCATTTACATCCTGCTTTAGCGCCTTATAAAGCATGTATATTGCCTTTATCAAAGCAATTGTCGTCTAAGGCTAGAGAAGTATATTCATTATTAGCTAAACATTTTAATGTAACTTTTGATGAATCTGGAAGTATTGGTAAACGTTATCGTCGTCAAGATGCAATTGGAACTCCATTATGTATTACGATTGACTTTGATACTGAAAATGATAATTCAGTAACAATTCGCGATCGTGATACCATGAGTCAAATTCGTATTTCAATTGATGAATTAGTAAAACACGTTGAAGAAAAAATTAATTTTTAATTAGGAGATAGATATATATGAGTTATGATCGTGAATTAATAGATCGAGTTTTAAATGCTGCGGATATTGTCGCGGTCATTTCATCATATATTCCTGTTATAAAAAAAGGACATAATTATGAAGCAATATGTCCATTTCATAATGATACAAATCCATCTTTAAAAATATCCGTAGAAAAGAAAATTTATCATTGCTTTGTTTGTAATTCTGGTGGTAATGCAATCACATTTGTTCAAAAATATGAAAAAATATCATTTTTTGAAGCATTAAAAAAAGTAGCAAAAATGGTTGGAATAAATGATCCGGCCTTCGAGGAAAAAAAGAGGGTTGTTTCGCTAGATGATGCAAAAGAACCTTTATATCGAGCCTTGGAAGATTTAACATCCTATTATCATTATGCTTTAAAGACCGAGGAAGGAAAAAAAGCTTTAATCTATTTAGAAAATCGTGGACTTTATGATAGCTTACGTCAAGAGTATCAATTAGGTTATGCATTTGCCGATGGTAAGAATACTATAAATTATTTAAGATCCAAAGGTCATTCTTTAAAGACAATTGAAGAGATAGGTATTGCTAGACATAGTAATGGTGTTTATAGTGACAAAAATTTTGGCCGAGTAATTTTTCCACTTTTTGACCAAGATGGAAGAGTTATAGGATACAGTGCTAGACGATTAGATGATTCTAAAGATGAGGCAAAATATGTTAATTCTCCTGAAACAGCTTTATTTCATAAATCAAGTGTTTTATTTAACTATCATATAGCTAAAAATTTAGCACATCATGTTGGATATGTCTATCTTCTTGAAGGTTTTATGGATGTTTTTGCATTAAGAAGAATTGGAATTGATTCTTGCGTTGCTTTAATGGGAACTTCATTAACAAAGCAACATATAGCTCTTTTACGGGCATTACGATGTGAAATTAGAATTTGTTTAGATGGTGATAATGCTGGCCAAAGCGCTACAATGAAAATCATTAAAATGCTCGATGAAGCAGAGATTAATTATCGTATAGTTTCTAATCAAAATAGTACTAAGGATCCAGATGAGATATTAGTACAAGGTGGAGAAGAGGCACTACGTAATTATTTAAATCAATTACTTAATCGTGCTGAATTTGCTTTAGCTTATTATAAGCAAACTAATTCTCTTAACACTCTTGAAGAAAGAAAAAAATTAGTTTTTGATTTTATTCCAATTTTACTTCATACAAAGAGTCGCTTAGAATTAGAAGATTATTTCTTAAGTTTAGCTTCAGTAACTTCATTTCCAATTGATGAAATTAAGAAATTATATAAAAAAGCAAAAAAACAAAATGATGAAAATCCAGTTGCTATTTATAAATCTTTTAAACCAGAACAGAAGGAACTAAGACGCTTCTTTTTAGCGGAAAAAGAAATTCTCTATCAGATGATTAATCATATAGAGGCTATAGAATTTTATAAAAGTGAAATTGAATTTTTCTATAATGAAGTATATCGTAATGTTGCTAATTTCATTATCGATTATTACATGAAATATTCCTCGATTGACCTAGCAGCGATGTTAAGTGAACTTGATATGAGTGAGTACCCAAATAAAGATGAATTAGCAAATGAATTAACGGAGGTTTCTTTAGAAAAAACTCATCCTGAATATTCCCAAGAGTTGATGGAAGAGTGTAAAGAAACTATCATTACAGAACGAGAAAAAATATATCGAAAAGAACAGATTAAAACAGCTTTAGAAGGTTTATCTCCTTTAGAACAAGCTATGTATTTAACCAATTTAAAAAAAGAAAGGAAGTAATTAAAATGGCTACAAAAAAGAAAGTAATTGAATCTTTTGATGATGACGCAATTGAATCATTGGATTCGATTAAAAAGAAACTTGAAAAAAAAGGTAAAAGTGCAGGTTATTTAAATCAAGAAGATGTTTTTGAAGCAACAGCGATTTTTGATTTAAGTGAAGAAGATCTCGATTCATTAATTAATTATTTTAAAGATAAAGGAATTGAGATTATCGCCGAAGATGCCGAAGATAGTTTTGATAATATTGAACTTGATGAGAAATTATTAGATGAAAATGAGGATGATATGCTTGTTGATGATGATGATTTCTTTGATGATTCAGAACTAGATGAAGATTATGAATCTCTTTCTGAAATAAGTACTGATCCAAATGCTGACTTTATTACAAGTGATGTTAAGGTCAATGACTCGGTTAAAATGTACTTAAAAGAAATTGGTAAAGTTTCATTATTGACTCCACAAGAAGAAATAGATTTAGCAAAGCGCATTCTTGAAGGCGATGAAGAAGCTAAAAAGCATCTTATAACTGCAAATTTACGTTTGGTTGTTAATCTTGCTAAACATTATGTAGGAAGAGGTATGCAATTTCTTGATTTAATACAAGAAGGAAATATGGGATTAATTAAAGCGGTTGAAAAATTTGATTATACAAAAGGATTTAAATTTTCGACTTATGCAACATGGTGGATTAGACAAGCAATTACAAGAGCAATCGCTGATCAAGCACGTACAATTCGTATCCCTGTTCATATGGTGGAAACAATTAATAAAATCACTAGAGTTCAACGTCAATTAGTTCAAGAACTAGGTAGAGAACCAACAGCGGAAGAAATTAGCGATAAATTAGAAGGATCTTTAACCGCTGAAAGAATTAGAGAAATTCAAAGAATCGCGATGGATCCTGTTTCTCTTGAAACTCCAATAGGTGAAGAAGATGATTCATATTTAGGTGATTTTATTGAAGATAAAGAAGCTCAATCCCCACTTGAATATACAACTAAATCAATGTTGAAGGATGAACTATACAGTGTAATGCGTGATTTAACAGACCGTGAAGAAAAAGTACTTAGACTTCGTTATGGCCTTGATGATAATAGACCTCGTACTTTAGAAGAGGTTGGACGTGAATTTGGTGTTACTCGAGAAAGAATCCGTCAAATTGAAGCAAAAGCAATTCGCAAATTACGTCATCCAACCCGTTCTAAACGTTTTGGAGATTATCGTGAATAAACTATCTTTGCGATTAGAAACGATTTTAAGTATAGTTCCAAAAAGCAATTTTGTTGCTGATATCGGCGCAGATCATGGACTAGTTAGTATTAAACTCATTAAAAGAGAAATTGCTAAGCGTGTTTTTGCGGTTGAAAATAAAGAAGGACCTTATTTAAGACTAACAAAGCAAATATCCGATTTTAATTTAGAAAAATATATTGATGCAAGTCTCTCATCTGGTATTTCATTATTACCTATTGATGTTAATACTGTAATAATTGCTGGTATGGGAGGCAAACTTATTTGTGATATTCTATTAAAAGATGTCGATAAATTAAAAAATGTTGAGTACTTATTAATCGATGCACATAGTGATTTAGAAGAATTAAGGAAAACAGTTGTTTCATTGGGATATAAGATTGTTAAAGAAAAAATTGTTTATGAAGATAAAGTTTTTTATGAAATTATATTATTTGAAAAGGGATTAGTCGCTTATAGTGATGATGAATATCGATATGGTCCTCTCTTGTTAAAAGAAAAAAATGATGTTTTTCTTAATAAATGGTCAAAAAAAGTAGAAAAATTTGAATTATTATTAAAAAATCAAAAAATTACAAACGAAAGAAAAAATGAATTAATTATAGAAATTAATAGGATAAAAAAATATTTATGAAAACACGAAGTTTATTATTAAAATTATCAAAGAGATTTCCAAAATCCATTGCTAAAAAATATCATGATTATGTTGGTTTAATGGCAGGAAAACTAAAAGAAAATACCTCTAAAATTTTGTTGTGTTTAGATTTTGATGAAGAAGTAATGGAAATTGCTTTAAAAGAAAAACCAGATTTAATAATTTCTCATCATCCTTTTATTTACGGAACTAAAAAAAATGTTTTAAAACACGATAATAAGAAAAAGCTTTTAGTGGACATGATAGTTGAAAATGATTTAGTAGTTTATTCCATGCACACCAATTTCGATGAAGGTGTAGGTGGTATGAATGATGCGCTTGCAAAAGCATTAGAACTCAATAATATACAACCTTTAGAACTATTTCCGATGGGAAGAATTGGTGAGTTAAGCGAAGAATTTGAAATTAATAAATTCGCTAAATATGCTAAGGATAAACTTAATGTTGATTATGGCTTATTAATTCATGAAGGAAAAGACATGATTAAAAGAGTTGCTATCATTGGAGGTGGAGGAAGTAGAGAATATTATGCTGCTTTAGCCTCAAATGCTGATATATATATTTCAGGTGATGCTCCTCATCATGTTAGAAGGGGAATTGTAAGCGAACAATTTAATTATTTAGATTTACCTCATGAAATAGAAAAAATATTTATGCCTACAATGAAAGAAATATTACTTGGATATGATAATACTCTTGATATAATTATTGTTGATCATGAGAAATT
>CAZDEE010000016.1:0-32465 GCA_964504595.1 uncultured Staphylococcaceae bacterium
AAATTCGAACTTGTTCGAACCTAAAAAGTTTCTGCATCTATAATTCACGTTTAAGATCCACGCTATCGAAAATAAAAAAATCTTGATATTTGATATCAAGATAAATTTACTTAATGGTCGGGAAAACAGGATTTGAACCTGCGACCCCCTGTTCCCAAAACAGGTGCACTACCAAGCTGTGCTATTTCCCGATATGGCGCGCTCAGCAAGAATCGAACTCGCAACCTTTAGATTCGTAGTCTAACACTCTATCCAGTTGAGCTATGAGCGCGTGCTTATATACTATAGCATAATTTCCACGAATTTCAAGTACTTTTTTTAAAAAAATGGAGGTTCCTGTCAGAGTCGAACTGACGCTCATTGAGTTGCAGTCAATTGCCTTACCACTTGGCTAAGGAACCATCCCTTGCTAAACAGCATTAATATAATATCACAACTTAATATTGTTATCAATAATAATTTTATGTTTTACACGTAAAAAGATAACTATTTTTATAAAGAAAAGGGACAACATTTAAATATGCCATCCCCTCTTATTAGTCATAGTGCTATATTACAATTTAGCCAAACGACGTTTATTTCTTGATGATTTTCTCTTTTTAACAAAATTATAAACAGTTATAACAATAACAAATAATAAAATTGTAATTAAGAACGCATAATATGGTGTCATGTTTGTGTACGCTCTTAATTGTCCCCACATAATAACAACAGCATCATTCGCGGACTCAAAGTCATTCATAATCGCGCATCGAGCTAATGTATCTTGGTCAGGATATTGAGTTAAAAGTCGATTTTCACATTCCGCATAAGGATATATAACTGCAGAACGTCCTTCTGACATATTACTTTTAAATAAAAATGATAAATCTATTGGATCTGCTAAACCTAACTCTTCTTCATCAACCTCTAACCAAATTTCTTCATTCATTGGAGAAACATTACAAACTTCTTGAGGTTCATTTATAACATCACTATTTAAAATACAAGTATAGTATTTATCATTAAAACGGACATAGCTTCCTTCAACTTCCACTGTCTTACCATCTTCTTTGACTATATAAGGACCATAATAAGTTGTCGCTTCATTATAATCAGCAATACCATACCATGAAGAAACTAAATCAAAAACTTCATCGCTAGCTATAAAAGAAGTATAGCCAATATATTCCATGTTAATCGCGGCGTTTTCTGGATTAGAAATATAATCAATAAATGCCGTAGCTAATTCACGATTGCTTCCTTTAGGTAATACCCAGCCATCATACCATACATTACCGCCATCTTCAGGAACATAATACTCTAATGTTTTTCCAACATTACTTCCTTCATCGATTGAATAAACAGCATCACCAGACCATGCTAAATTCATTTTAATTTTTCCAGTAATAATATCATTTTTTCCAGAATCAACTTCAAAGCCAAATATATTTTCCTTTAAAGATATTAACTCTTGTTTAACAATTTCTAAAACTTCACTAGGATCTTCATTTGTAATTACTAAATCGAAAATACTTTGAATAACATCATTATATTCTTTTCTAATAGCAACTTTTTCTTCTTCACTTGTTGCAGCTGCTAAAGAAGATAGATATTTGTCTCTTGCCGGATTTAAAACATCTTCCAAATTTGTAATATCAGAACCCTTATACGCATGCATTAATCCAACAACAAATGTATCTCTCATCGAATTCTTGATTGAAATTAAATTTTCATATTTATTATCCCAAAAAACATCCCATGATTTAACATCTTCTCTAATAGTGGAAGAACAATACGGATCGTAGATAATTCCTAATGTTCCCCACATATATCCAGCGACATAATTATCTAATGATGAATCTTTAACGCCATCACCATCCGTGTCTGCGGACATATTTGCTAATTTAGAACGAACTTCTTTTGATGCATATCTATCATATACTGGAACTTCTTCTTCAATATTTAAAGGTTCTACTAAATTTTCTCTAATCATTCTTTGAAGCATATAATCTGATGTACAAATCAAATCATAAGTTCCAACAGGTTGCAAAGTAAATTGATTGTACATAGTTTCATTTGTGTCATATGTAAAATAATCAACTTTACAATCATATTCTTTTTCAAAAGATTTAATAAGAGTTTCATCAATGTAATCAGCGCAATTATAGATGACTAAATTTCGATCTGAAGTACTAATATTTTTTACTGTTTTTTCTTGTTTAGGAATTTCAAATGTAGAATTTTTATTAAGAGAAAAGGAAATTCCTCCTACAAGAAGAAAGGCGGATAAAGACATAATTAATTTTTTCATTTTAATTAACACCTCTTCTCTTTTTAACAATTTGTTTAGCTTTTTTATTGTTATAGATAGTGCTACCAACACTAACAATTAAAACCGCTAAAAAAATGATTGTTGTTAAAGCTCTAACTTCAGGTGGGATTGGGTGCTTAGCAATTATCTTTTGAATGTAAGTTGAAATCGTTTCAAACGATGGTTTCTTTAAATATTGAGTAATAACAAAATCATCTAATGATAAAGTAAAAGAAATCATAAATCCTGAGAGAATTCCTGGAATAATCTCTGGAAGAATAACTTTATACATTGCAAAACGTGGCTTCGCTCCTAAATCTAAAGCTGCTTCATATACAAACGGATCCATTTGTAATAGACGTGGCTTAACATTTAAATAAACATACGCGACAGTCAACACAACATGTCCAATCAATAAAGTGAAGAATGAAAATTTCCATGATAAACTAACCGCTAAAACCGCTAAAGAAAGGGCGATAACAATTTCCGCATTTACAATTGGAAGTTGGTTTACAGTATCAATCATCTTTCTTACTTTTTTTGAAGAATAAAAACTGCCAACTGCACCTAAAGTACCAATGATTGTCGATACAATTGCACTTACTACAGCAATTAACAAAGTATTCCATACAGCATTCATTAATTCTTTATTATTAACTAAATCAACATATAATTGGAATGAAAACCCAGACCAAATTCCAACTTGATCACTAGTTGTAAAAGAAAAATAAACAAGAATTAGAATTGGTAAATACATTATTAGCAAAAAGAACCAAATAAATCCTTTACCAAACCAAACATATCTTTTGTTTTTCTTTTCTTCTCTTGAAAGCTCATAATAAGGTTTTTCAACGTAGCTTAATTCATCTTGATATTTCATTCTTAAATTAGCGTTTAATAAAATAAAGAATGAAGAAACTAAAAAGCAAACAAAGATTGCTGTTAAAACAATTAAAAATACACTCATATTTGCTTTAAGACATAACTTTACAAGCAAAATTGAAATCAATGCATCAAAAAACAAAGCCAATATAACTGAAACTATTTTATTTTTAGCTAAAAACAAGCCAACAGAATTTCTAATATTTGACATAGATTATTACCTCCTTACCTAAAAGTTTGGTAATTAAGAATCCAACTCTTACCATATTGACTCCTTTCCCTCATCATCTTTTGAGAATTTGCGAGAAATAGCCACACTTATCAATATTAATAAAAGCATAATCAAAGCCATAAAAGATCCAAAATTCCAATCTGATTGATTAAAATATAGATCAATATAACTACCAAATAAAACAACATTATATTCAGAGAGAATATCGGAAATAACATAGGAAGAAATCGTTGGCATAAAAACCATCGTCGCCCCTGAAATTATACCGGGCATAGTCATTGGAATAATAACTTTGATAAATGTTTGAAATGGATTTGCTCCTAAATCTTTAGAAGCTTCAATTTGGCTGCGATCCATTTTTAACATTGTTGTATACAAAGGTAAAATTGTAAAAGGTAAATAGTTATAAACTAAGCCTATAATTGTAGCAACTTCTGGATGAGATCCTCCAGAAAGTCCTATCCAATTTAATAAATCACGAGTTGCGCCTGTACGAATAACGAAATTAATCCACATTGGCATAATAAATAGCGTTAACATAACTGCAGATTTATTGATTCTTTTATCCGCAAGAAAATACGCAATTGGGTACCCAATTAATAAACAGAAAAAAGTATTAACAATTCCATAAGTTAAGGAAATCGCCAAAACATCTAAATTTGTTGAATCAGAAACAAATTTCACTAAATTACTAAAACTAAGATGTCCTGTAGCTTTATCTGTAAATGCATAAAAAACAATTAAAAACAAAGGTGTTATTACAAAAAGAAGGAAAAACAAAACGTAAGGTAAAGATAGATACTTACGTTGAAACCTAAACTTCATAACGAGTAATATCTCCTTTTAATTTTATTTTCATTTTTGAAGAATCTATCTTAATGCTAACACGGTCAAACTCATTCCATGTCCATTCTGTATCAACGACAAAATCATCATCTTCTTCGGTGCGGACCACTAATTGATAATGGTCACCTTTATAAACCATTTCAATAATTTCACCTGTGATATTTCCTTCTTCCAAGTTATCACTAATTTCAATTGAAGCCATATCGATTTCAATTGTAACATCAGCATCTGTTAAATCATATTTTTGACCTTTTTTATCCACTAAATATCCATCTTCATCTAAGTAAGAATTTGGAATCAATGAAGTAACATCACATTCCCATGTTGCTTCTGCAAAACATACTTCATTGTTTTTATTAATATAGCCTTCAAAAACATTAGATGAAATAGCTCTCTTCATAATATGAATCAAGTCAGGCTCAACGTTTAAGCTAACTTCAATACCAACTGGATAATGTTCTGTTGATTGAGCAAGAACTTCATTTTTGCCAACCATAATAACGTATTGATAATGCATTCCTTTAAAGACACAATTTGTAATCTTTCCATTTACAACTCCTTGTCCTAAAGGTAATACCTTAACATCTTCTGGTCTAACAACAACATCAACTTTTTCATGAAGTGGGAAATTATCAACACAATCCCATACTTTACCTAAGAAACGAACTTTATTAACACCAAACATTGCTCCAACATAAATATTAGATTCTCCAATAAAATCGGCAACAAAAGCATTTGCTGGCTCATTATAAATTCCTTCTGGAGTACCTATTTGTTGAATTTGGCCATCTTTCATAATGACGATCGTATCCGACATTGTTAAAGCTTCTTCTTGATCATGGGTAACATATATAAATGTAATACCTAATTTACGATGCATTTCTTTTAATTCAAGTTGCATTTCTTTTCTCATCTTCAAATCTAAAGCCCCTAAAGGTTCATCTAGAAGAAGTATTTCTGGTTCATTAACAATCGCTCTTGCAATTGCAACACGTTGTTGTTGGCCTCCAGAAAGAGTGGAAATATCACGTGATTCAAATTGTTCTAAATCCACAATTCTTAAAGCTCTTACAACTTTTTCATCGATTTCTTGTTGAGTTAAATGAACTAATTTTTCATATTTCTTACCTTTTTTATCCTTAAAAACTTTTTTAACTTTTTTTAACTTAAGCCCAAAAGCGACGTTATCATAAACGTCAAGATGAGGAAATAAAGCATATCTTTGGAATACCGTATTAACCGGTCTTTTATATGGAGGAAGATTAGTAATATCTTGTCCATTTAAGAGAATTTTTCCTTTTGTAGGTAGTTCGAAACCAGCGATCATTCTTAAAGTAGTTGTTTTACCACATCCAGAAGGACCTAAGAATGTTACAAACTCACCTTTTTTTACATACAAATTGAAGTTTTCAACCGCAGAAAAATTTTCATACTCTTTATTAACTCCAATAAGTTCAATAATAACATTTTCTTTTTTCATAACCATTACCCCACTTTATGATAGATTTGTGACTTTGTTTCAAACAAAGAATTTCCTATTCTAAACCCATTAAAAATGATAGAAATAAGGTCTTTTTTTCACGAGAAAATATTAATGAAAATAATAACAAAAATCAACACTTTTTTTAAAAAAAATATTTATTAATTTTTTGATGCCATTTTACGATGATTTTTAAAATCAAAAAAAGTCCGATGGTAAAAGGGTTTTTCGCTATTTTTTATTAGTGATTTTTTGAGTTTTATTTTCAAATATTATTTATTGAGATTTACACTATTTTTTGTTATACTATTTTACATCAAAAAGAGGTGATGAAAATGAAACTAAAAAGTAAGCTTATTGCTATTAGTGTTCTTTGCTTATCACTCTTTAATTCATGCGGAAAATCAAATTCAAATAAAGCAATTATCGAAAGAGAGCAAGGTATACAATCAGTAATCAAAATTGATTCTTCATCTATAAAGACTAAATTAAATAATAATCAAAGCTTCATTTTATTTGTTTATCAAGAAACCTGTTTATGCTCCAAAAAATCAAGAACATTGCTTAATAATATTGTTAATAAAAAACAAATTAGAATATATGAGATAAACGATAAAGACTTTGAAAAAATGGATATTTCAAAACCAATAGATCATATGGAATATGGTTATCCTAAATTAGCAATTTTCAATAAGGGATATAATGAAAAAACTTGTAATTCAATTAATCTAAACAATCATTTTGAAAAAGAAATCGATAGCGCAAATAACGAGAAAAGTGTTAATAAAGTCATTAAATACATCGAAAAATACGCATTTCTTAATTCTCCATTTTTTGAAATAACTGATGAAAAAATAAAAGAAAAAATCATCAGTAAAGAATCTTTTTATTTATATTTTAAAAGAAACAGCTGTTCTGATTGTAAAAAATTCAATTCAATTTTCTTAGATAATTGGATTATAAATAACAAAGAAGAGCGTGCAATATATACAATCGACATTGATTTATATGAGAATTCTGATTCTTTAAAAGAATATTATAAATTTAATTTCGTTCCAACAATTCAAAAATATCAAAACGGAATTTTATCCGATATGGTAGTTATTTATAATGATACTTTTGAAGAAACTGAAGATAAGAAAATTAAAGTTATCGATGGTTATTATAATGAATTTATTGGTCAAATATTTGAAGATTATGAAGATTATCATAATCGTGTTAGCGAATTCTATATAAATAAATTTTTAGAAATCTTAAAGTAGGTATAGCCTACTTTTTTATTTATAATTTTTTAAAATATACTTAATTAGTGCATTAGAAAGCGATTCTGCTATTGCATAATGATTATTAACAATGAAAGTTGCTTCTTTAATATTATCATGAAATAGGATTTCAATAAGTGCCACATTAGATGCTTTCACCGATTTAACTTCATATAAATGATTTCCGTTTTTAACACCTCTTTTTTTAAAATCAAAATCATTAATTAATCCATTATATAATTCTGTAGCAAAAGAATAATCTCCTCTAGTATATACTTCACATCCTTCTCCTCCTCCAGCATTAGAATGGAATGCGAGATGGATATCTCTTTCTTTAGCGTTACTCTCTTTAATTGATTCTTTTAATGGCAACCCTTGATTATTTAAATTTCCTTCTACCTCTAAAAATGAATATTTTGAAAGTATTTTATACATTTCTTTAGATATTTTAAGCATATGCTCTGCTTCATTTCCTAAGTTATTGACGTATAAATTCCATGTTTGCACTGATGGATTAAGATATACAGAAACCTTCTTACTTAATACAATATCATCTTTATTAAGAATGAATCCTAACTCCTTATCAGTCATTACATCATTATATAGAGATGGATTAAAAATAGAATTCGCTTTATGGCGATGAATTGAAGAAGAATTTAAAACAAATAAACAAATAAAAATTGATATTTTAGCAATTATTTTTTTGATCTTATTATAATTAATATTCATAAAATACCTCCCTTAAATATACATAAAAAGTATAACAGAAGATTATTATTTATTAATAATTTGCCATAAATAGGAAAAGGCATCAAATTAATGATGCCTTTCTTCTATAACTTATGAATTGTTAAATATGTATTTACTGCATCCGCTTCTAATGTTAATGTTCCGGTAACGGTTATTAATCCTAATGCAATAGTGGTGTTTGCCGAAATTGTTCTTATTGTTTTATAAGTAACTAAATTCTTATTATCTTCTAATTTTATATTAGTATTTTCAGCATTAGCATCATTAATAAGTAATCCAACAACTGAATTAACAGGAGCTTCTGCGTTTACCATATAAGTGATTTCATAGGTTCCTGCTTTCTCTATTGTTAGAACATTATTATTCAAAGTTACTCCGTTTCCTTCAATTAAAGTTAATGGAATAGTTCCTGCAACCGTTAATGAAGATGCTCTCTCATTCTGTAATGATGCATAAATTGCTTCTTCTAAAGGAAGAACAAAGTCAAGAATAGCGTTTGTAGGAGTTCCTACATTAGTTACAGAAGCTGTCTCCCCGGTTGTTACAGTTCCAATTTCGATAGTTGCAGACTCACCCTGTTCTCCTTTTTCAAGAACAAAGTTTAAAATAGCATTCGATGGAGTTCCTACATTAGTTACTGAAGTCGTTTCTCCTGTGGTTACTGTTCCAATATTTATTGTTCCTGAAGGCCCTGTTGCACCTTGAGCACCTGTTGGTCCTCTTAAAACATAGCATCCATTTCCATTATAATAGCAGTTATTACAGTTCACTATTTATCAATCTCCCTTTCTAGTGACCATAATAAAATATGTTTTTAGAACAATATGTTTCATCTAAAAGTTAAAAAATGATTAAAAAAACTTATGATATTTTCTTACCATAAGTTTATTCTGTTCATTATTCTTTAACTTCTTTTTTTATGCGTTCGGTAATTTCTTGACATCTTTTATATAATTGCTCAACATCCTCATTTATATAAAATTTACCATTTTCATAAAGTATCTTTCCATCGACCATAGTCATAATAACATTTTGCTTAGAACCGCTGTAAACGATATTCTTAGCAATATTATTAATCGGTTGCATATTTGGAAGATGCATATCAATCATGATAATATCTGCAAGTTTATTAACATCTAAGACATCTGCATCATCTAATTTCATAGCTTTTGCGCCACCAACGGTAGCCATATGTAAAACTTTTAAGGCATCCATCGCACTTGCATCACTATATAATATTTTTTGAAGTCCTGTTACTAAAAACATTTCTCTAAACATATCTAGACAATTGTTGCTAGCGGGTCCATCAGTTCCGATCGCAAGATTAATATTGTGCTCACTCATTTTAACAATAGGAGCTATTCCACTAGCGAGCTTAGTATTTGATCCTGGACATGTTATTATCGAAACATTTCTTTTTTCCATAATTGATAAGTCATTTTCATTAACTACAACACAATGATAACAACCTCCACCATAATTAAATAATCCTAAATCTTCAAATAATTCAGTTGGAGTTTTTCCATATCTTTCTTTGCATCCTTCAACTTCATCTGCAGTTTCACTTGAATGAGTATAAACTGGTTCATGTAATTCATTTGCAAGATTAGCTAATTCCTTTAAAATTGAATAATCTGTTGTATATTCAGCATGAAAACCTAATCTATAAGTTACTCTAGAAGATAATGCATTTAAATTAACAAAATTATCTCTCATTATTTGTACTGATTCAGTAAAATTATTAACACAACCTAAAATCACTGTTCTAAAACCAGTATCAATTGCCGCTTTTGCGATCATATTTGGTTTCATATACATATCAAAATTTGCTGTGATACCGCTTGTTAAATATTCAAGGATAGCAAGTTTAGCCAATTCGTATATGTCATTTTCAGTCAATTTTTCTTCTGCTGGAAATACTTGATTATATAACCAATCATGTAATGAAAGATCATCAGCATAACTTCTTAAAAATGTCATAGCCGAATGAGTATGAGCGTTTTTAAAACCTGGCATCAATAAATTTCCATTACAATCTATAACTCTATCAAATGATTCATCAATATCTAATGACTTTCCTACATAAGTTATACGATTATCATTAACATGCAATTCTCCTAAATAAATATCTTCATTTTCTTTCATCGATAGAATTCTAGCATTAATAAACCTTATTTTCATAAAAATTCCTCTTTTTTCTAAAAGGGTGCAAGTAACTACTTAACACCCTTAATAATTACTTTATATTAGCATTAAGCTGCTTGATCTTTTTTTCTAATTACAATTGATGTAGCTAAAGCAATAACACTAATAAACATTGCGACATCAACGGAAGCTTTGGCACATCCATCACAGCTGCTTGAAGCTTTCTTAATAGAATTAGTATTTACCAAAACTACTGATTGATTAAATTCTAATCTAATGCTTCCTGTTACTATTTTAGATTCATTAACAATACCATTATGATCAAATGCAACTTTCCATTCACCTTCAGGTAATTCAAATTTAGCAACTTCTGCTACATTGTGGATAACAATCATATCTCCGTATGTATCATTATCATTTTGGATACGATAGATAATCGAAGTTTGATTCTTTGTATTATCATCATCAATGAATGTTAATTTTTGAGCGATTTCATCTGCAGAAGTTAATTTAAATGATTCATGTTCAGAACGGAATTTATATAAATCTTTATAATATTTAAATACATCATTATTTTCCGCTTTTAAATTCCAACGAACCATATTAACACTATCTGGTGAACAATAAGAATTGTTATCATAAATCACACCAGAACCAACGCCTTCTACTTTTGGTTTAGAACGTAAGAATTCTTGTCCCTCTTGAATAAATGGAATACCCTCTGAGAAGAAGACAATCGTATCAGCTTGATTATTCATAGACCTTACCATTGACCAATTTTCATCATACTTCCAAGAATTAGTATTTGTTGATCTTCTTAATTTATCCCATAAAGTATTATTATCATGACATGAAACATAATTGATTGTTTGTGATGCATCATAAACATAATTAGTCGCGGTTGCGTATTTAACTCCAGTACCACCAGTAATACCAAATTTAATACCTCTATAATAAGAATCGCTAGCAAATTTCACGCCATCAGCTTGAACAAATCCTGGAGTCTCTGGTGAAGGAACACGTCCAACAATACCATCACGAGTATCATCATTAAAGAATCCAACGCCTCCAGTAATATTTTCATTTTCATCTTTACTAACAATGTACTTAACTGTTGATTTATTTGTACCTTCGCTTGCCGCTAAAGCACTTGCGCCACCTGTCCATGGTTCACCATAAACAAGTGTTAATGGATCAATTTCTCTTAATTGATCATATACCATTTGCATTGTTGTCTTATCAATTAATTCCATTAAGTCAAAACGATAACCAGATAAGTTATATTCTGTATAAAGGAACTTAGTTGAATCGACAATGAACTTTCTAACCATTGGTCTTTCAGAAGCTATTTCATTACCACATCCAGATCCATTAGAGAATCCGCCATCCGCAGTCATACGATGATAATATCCTGGCATAATATATTCAAAATTAGAATTTGATGAACGAGCTGTATGATTATAGACAACATCCATATTTACTCTAATTCCAGCATCAGTTAATGCCATTATAGCTTGCTTAAATTCTTTAATACGAGTGAATCCATCGAATGGATCTGATGAATATGAACCTTCTAAGCAATTGTAATTAAGTGGGTCATAGCCCCAGTTATAGGATGGATTACTAACCGATTCATCGACGGTTGCTTGATCATAGAATGGCATTATCTGAATATTAGTTACACCTAATTCCTTTAAGTGATCTAATCCTGTTGAATATTTAACGCCATCTTTTTCATAATAAGTTCCAGTTTCTGCTAAGCCTAAGAACTTACCACTATTTTCAGGAGTTCCTCCCCATGTTTCATCTTTAGTATAATCTCTAACATGCAATTCATATATACTGGCATCAGAGCGCTTTTTAATGCTATCAGCACGTTTTCCATATTCCCATCCATTAGGATTGACACGTTCAAAATCAACAACTAAGCCTCTAATACCATTGACTCCACATGCTTTAGCGTATGGATCAATTGTTTCATTTGTTCCAGCGGCGTTTGTTACAGTATAAGTATAATAAACTCCATGATAATCTTCATTGGCCTCATAATACCAAACACCTTTATCTCCTTTTTGCATTTCTATTTGAGCAATAGTTTCATCGCTTCCATCTTTATAAGATGAAGGTGTGCCAGATTGATAAAGATTTAAAACTACTTTAGTCGAAGTAGGTGCCCATAATTTAAAGGTCGTTTTTGAATCATCTTCACTAACAATAGCTCCTAAATCATCGCCTTCATAGGTAAATGCAGTTTTAAAATCTTCTGTATCATATAAACCAGCAGTTCCTATTGTGGCCACAAATGTTTCACCATTAAGTTTAATTTCAAATTGTAATAACTTTGTTAAATCAACTGCATCTTTTAACGAAACAGTAATTTCCTCACTGTTCTTGTTAACAGTAAAATCGGTTATTACTTTTTCTTCTCCAGCTTCTAAAACTCTAATGTTATCCTTAGAAATTGTTATACCATTACCTAAAAATACTTTAGCCTTTATTTTAGTGCTAGTAACCATGTTTGCATTACTAATTTGGCCTGCTTTTGGAGCTATAGTTAATGCTTCATTAGCGCCATCAATTAAATATGCATGAAATACACCATCTGGACTTGTTTCAGGAATACTTACAATAATATCACCTGATTGCTTACTCCAGTCAGGAAGACGATAAATTAAACCAACTTCTGTAGATTTAGTATCATTTCCAGTAAGACTTGTTAATAAAATTGGATCGGTATATCCTCCAAATTCATCAGTGTTTTTAAAACTTTTAGCTTGGCCATTTCCATTTGGAGTTTTGCTCCAAATCCATAAATCCCATTTGCTATAATCACTATCCGATCTATGATAGTGAACTTGAATAGAATGTGTTTCTTGTTCAACAGCACTTGCATTAACGACTCCAGCATTATGTGTGAGCGCACAAAATACAAACGCTAAAGAAACCAAGAAAATGTTTCTCTTTTTCATTTAAAAATTTCCTTTCTTTTAGATACTTTTATTTTAACAAAATAATCACTAAAATAAAAGCGATTACATTATTTTGAAATTTATACTTTTTATGATATTTAAATTTCCGTTTAAAAATATAACAAATAGCATTTAAAAGCTATTTTTTCTATTAGATTGATTTGAATAATTTAATTCTTAATAACAATTCATAATACTTTTTTTGCAATTAAATTAGTATCATAAGTCTTTAATATAAAAAAATCGAACGCTTTTAAATGCGTTCGAATAAATCTAAATAATTTATTTTTCAATTTTCTTTAATAAAACAATTGAATAAGCTTCAATCGCTTCTTTTCTGCCAACTGCATCCATTTTTTCATTTGTGCCCGCTTTTACAGATACATTTTCAACACTAGTTTCAAGAAGAGAAGCAACTCTTTCTCTCATTATAGATATATATGGAGCTAAATAAGGCACTTCTGCCGATATTGATACATCTATATTATTAATTTCATATCCTCTTTTTTTCATCATAGAAACTATTTCTGTTACAAAAAAAGCAGATTCTTTATCTTTAAAATCATCATTTGAAGAAGGAAAAAATTTTCCTAAATCCCCTAATGCTAAAGCGCCAAGAATCGATTCCCCAATCGCATGTAATGCGACATCAGCATCACTATGTCCATCAAGTCCTAAATGATATGGAATTTCAATTCCACAAAGAAACAATTTTCTTTCTTTTTTTAATGGATGAATATCTTTAGCAAATCCTATTCTAAACATACTCTCTCCTATACGTTAAATCTAAAATGCATGATATCGCCATCTTTGGCAACATATTCTTTTCCTTCAATTCGAAGTTTTCCTGCTTCCTTAACAGCATTTTCAGTTTTTAATTCAACAATATCATCATAATGATAAACTTCCGCTTTAATAAATCCTCTTTCAAAATCAGTATGAATAACTCCTGCACATTGAGGCGCTAACATACCAGTTTTAAAAGTCCATGCTCGACACTCATCTTCACCAACAGTGAAAAATGTTGATAATCCTAATAAACGATAAGCACTTTGAATTACTAAGTCCAAGCCAGATTCTTTTGCTCCAATAGCATCAAGATATTCTTTTTTCTCCTCAGGAGGTAAACTAGAAAGTTGGAATTCAGTTTCACAAGATACTGGAATAGCAATAGCCTCTTCGCTTAAAGCTATTTCCTTAACTTTTCTAAAATATTCACAATTTTCTGGATTTCCTAAATCATCTTCAGAAACATTTGCTACATAAATAACTGGCTTTAAAGTTAAAAGGAAAAAATTCTTTTTTGCATATTGTAAATCTTCTTTACTTAATTTAACTGATCTAGCAGATAATCCATTTTCAAGAGCAACTTTTAAAGAATGAAGAAGCGTTGTTTCATAAACCGATTCTTTATCTTTGGAAACACGAGCTTTTGTTTCAACTTTTCCTAATCTTTTATTAACCGATTCAAGATCCGCTAAAACAAGTTCAAGATTAATAATTTCAATGTCTCGAACCGGATCAACACTATTTTCAACATGAATTACTTCGCTATTATCAAAACATCTAACTACATGAACAATAGCATCGCATTCACGTATATTAGCTAAAAATTGATTACCTAAGCCTTCTCCTTTACTTGCACCTTTAACAAGTCCTGCAATATCATAAAACTCAAAAGTCGTATAAATTGTTTTTTTAGGATTAAACATCTTACTTAAAATATCTAATCTCGCATCAGGTACTGCAACAATACCTGTATTTGGTTTAATCGTAGCAAACGGATAATTTGCCGCTTCAACATTTGAATTTGTAATCGCATTAAACAAAGTTGATTTACCGACATTTGGTAATCCGACAATTCCTGCTTTATATGCCATAAAATATACACATCCTTTAACAACAATGAATAGTATAGCTTATTTTTACAAAATAAAAAAGTCGTAAAAACGACTTTTCTTTATACATTTAATTCTCTTAAATCTTACGAATGTTTGTAGCTCTAGGACCACGTTCTGATTCTTCGACATCGAATTCAACTGCTTCGCCTTGTTCTGCTGTCTTAAATCCTTCTGCAACGATTGAAGACCAGTGGAAGAAAACATCTTTTCCTTCTTCAGTGCGAATAAATCCGAAACCTTTTTCAGAATTAAACATTTTTACTGTACCTTTCATAAACTAACCCGAAAACCTTTCTCAAATTATAAGAGTCATCTCTAAATTTGTAACTAAATATTAACACAATAAATATTTAATTTCTATATATTTTGTAAAAAAATTCATTTTTCTTTTATTTTTTTCTTGTTTTTTGCGCTTATTTTGGGAATCTTTAAAAAAAATGCAATTAATGATAAGAATAATACTTTCATAAAAAAGCCTTTTGAGAAGACTGGTTTTAATGGTAAATACGAAGATAAAGCATCACTTTCTGAAATTAAATAAAATATACAGAACATAATTATTACTTGAATAAGTGATAGTCCCCATAAAATGAATTTAGTTACTTGCCTTACTTCTTTATATATTTTATTTCCAAATCCTAAATTAACCATCAAATTAATATCTTTACTTAATTCTTGTATATAAAGATCTTGAACAATTTGCACTAAAATAATTGAAAAAGCCAATAGCCACAAAGAAAAAACTGTTAATCCTAAATTAATTCCTTCCATAGTTTCATTCATAGTTTCAACCATAGAAAGTGATGGACTTGTAAATCTATATTCATTATAAAGCGTTTCACATTTTTCTTTTATCCTTTTCATTGCTTCTTTTGAAGAACATTTAAACATTACATTTTGTGGTTTTAAATATGAAGAGGTTATTTTTACATTTTTATTTAAAAAGTTATATAAAACGCTATAACCAACCTTCACTTCAGCATTTTCACTTTCATAAACATCGTTGATAAACCATGAATCATAATAAAAGTTTGTAAAATCATAATAAACTATTTTTAATAAATCTCCTTCTTTTAGATTTAGTTTTTTTGAAATCACACTACTTATTCTTATTTTTTCTTTAGAAGGAGAAATAGTAAAAGAATATTTGCTATTTGGAACAAGTATCGAATTTATATAAGCTTCATTTATTTCTAAATTATCTTTATTTATACTAAGCTGATTTTCAATTTGAAATATTTTTTCATCAGAATTAGCAATAAAAAAATAGCCTTCAAACCCATGCAGTATATTATTGTTAATTATTTTATACCCTTTTTCACTTCCATATAATACTCCTTCAATTTCTTTATTTGCCGATAATATTTGCGAAATAGCAAACGGGCTAATATATTCATTATCAGTAGCACTTATTACATATCGATAATATAACTCACTTTTATCCATTTCATCAAATAGATATAAATAATATAATCGATTATTATTAAAATAAATTGCTTCATCTTCATAAGTATAAATAACTGTTCTTTTTCGTAAAGTCCATGGAAATTCATTATTCTCATACCAAGATAACGTTTCTTTTAATTTCATTCTTTCTATAAAAAAGTAACGACTAAAATCAACATTTATATGATAAATCATCGGTTTTGTACTTTCTTTAACTGCAGCTACTAAAAAGATTTCTTCATTATCATAGTCCCAATCAATATTTTTAGCGTAAAAAACTACCTTGACTTCATTATTTTTTAAATATGTTGAAACATTATTAAATGTTGGATTACTAATTCCAAGCAAATTACCAAATGATTTTAATAAAAATGGTGTTAGTCCTAAAATAATCTCATCATTTGCAAGATTCTTTATCGATGGATACGTTTGAATCTTATTTAAATCTATTAATTCAAAATTATTAATTGAATTCAAATCAAATGCGGAAAATACCGGATGAGTTGAAGAAGAAACAATTCGACATTCATGCCGATCTTTAAACAATAAATTAAAATCATTATCATAATATGTTCCAATATGAGCGACCTTTTCTTCTTTATTAAATAACGATTCCGCTGCATCATTAGACAATGAATCACGATGAATTACTGTTTCTTTTTTACTTTCCATTAGAAAAAGTGATGGATCTACAAGTCCATTAAGTGACTTATTAATTTCATTTTCAACTCCGCTTATTAATAAATTTCCTAATCCACCAACAAAAATACCTAGCGATAAAAACATTGTTACCAAAAAAGTTCTTATTTTTTTATTATTCATTCTTTTTAATAAATAAGAAAAAATAAATTTATAAGGTCTTTTAAGAATAAAGTTTTGTTCTTTTTTGGAATTATAATCACCTTTATTAGTTTTATTTTCTTTAATTAATTCTAATCTACCATCTTTCATTTGATAAAGATAATCACCATAATTATTAATTATTTCTCCTTCATGAGTTACAAGAATAATAAGATGATTTTTAGAAAGTTCTTTTAATAACTCAATAATACTTTTTATATTTTCTCTATCTAAAGCAGAAGTCGGTTCATCTAACAATAATAATTTAGGTTTAAAAAATAACGCTCTTGCGATAGCGACTCTTTGAATTTCACCTCCAGATAAATATTTAACAATTGTCTTTGAATCTTTGTTTAGCCTAACTTTCTTTAAAAGACTACTTACATAATCTCTACCATATTGTTGTTTTACTCCTTCTTTCATAAGTAAAATATTATCCTCAATCGATAAATCATTGATTAAAGAACTATCTTGAAAAACTATTCCACAGTCTAAAAGTTTAAACCTTTCTTTTTTTCCATCATCCATCTTTAAAAGATCATCTTTTTCATAATAAATTGAACCTGACTCAACTTTAATATCGCCTCTTATCGCCTTTAATAAAGTAGATTTTCCTGACCCTGATATTCCCTTAATTATTACTAATCCTGTTTTAGGAAAACTAGCATTAACATTATCTAATACCGGTTTATCTTTTTTATTAAATCTAATAGTTAAATTACTTATTTTCATTTTATTCCTCCCTTATTAGATAATCGATATCATTTTTAAAAGCATATTTAAAAACAAGTATTGTTATCAACGAAAAAACAATTGATAATAAAAAAACAAATATAAATCCTAAAATAGGAAAAGAAGAAATATTTAATAAATTATTTAATCCAAAGTTTATTTTAATTATAGGATTAGCAATCACGCTAATAATAACCGAGAAAACAATCGATGAAATAAGAGAAGACAAACCTAAAACAAAAGATACTAGTATATAAGAAAAGGACACACTTTTTTTCGAAGCACCTAATGAAAACATAATTCCAATATTATTTGTATCCTCCATTAAGGTAATAAAGGTTAAATATGTAATAATACTAATGAGTAATATAAAATATAAACAACTTACAAAAAACAATAATGAGTCCACTATTTCTTGAATAGAAGATAGAATAGTGGATATTTCTAAAGACGAGGATTCTAATATATATTCATCACCTTTTAAATTATTAAAAATACTAATCAATCTTTTTGCATCTTCAACACTACTTACAAAAAGCTTCAGTGAATAACCTTTTATTCCACTTTCAATTGATGATGTTAATAAATAATTGTACCAAGTAATTACCTCACCTTTATTTAAGGAATAATTATATAAATAATGATTTTTTAAATATGTAACCGCAGCTTGATAACTATAATACACCGTAGGTGTACTCAAAAAAGAAAATTCATCAATTACTCCAACAACATTTAATTCTTGATTAAAATCAAAATAATCTTCAATATATGAATTATCTACTGCATTAATTATCGATTTATTAATTATAATATTTAAAGATTTAGCGCTCATTTCTTTTGCAAAAGCCTCATTTACTACAACTTCGGAAAAGATATGATTAAAATATCGTCCTTTAATATTTATTTGTTTGTTAATTGATTCTAAGGGAATAAATCTAGCAACTAATTCTTCATCTTCATCATAAAAAACCAATTGTTCAGGAAAGAAAAAAGACAAATCATAATTGACATGTAAAGAAGGAATATACCTTATTAATCCTTCACCTTCTTTTATTGATGGAGCTTCTGTTTTAACAATCGATAATCCTTCCTTTTTTGAAGATAGATTTCTAGATAAAGAAAAATTATAGCTATCGCCTTTTAGAAAGATTTGCGATTGATAAGATTCTTTTAATCCATCGCTTATAAAAGTAAGCAAGAAAATTGTTAATAACCCTAACACAATTGCAATATATCCCTTAAAATATCTTTTCTTTTGATATTTTAGTATTGAAGAGGCGTAAGTTTCAACAAAACTAAGACTCATATATAACACCTTCTTTTAAAAAGAGAATTGTATCAGCGTATTCTTTTGCCAACATTAAATTATGAGTCACCATTATGACCAATTTATCATTTGAAATTATTTTAAACATATCCATCATATATTTTGTATTTTCACTATCTAAAGCCCCGCTAGGCTCATCAAGAAGATAAAATGAAGGGTTATTGATCATAGCTCTTAAAATTGCCACTCTTTGCTTTTCCCCTCCTGAAAGAGTTTTAACACTCTGATGAATAAGCTTTTCCAATTTAAATTTAACAAATAATTGATAAGCTCTCTCTTCAGCCATAATCTTTTTATTTCCCCTTATAATTAAAGGAAATGCTACATTTTCTAAAGGAGTTAATCCTTCTATTAATTGATAATTTTGAAACACAAATCCAACATGAATATTGCGATACATAGCCATATTGCAATCATCTTTTTCCAATTTCTTTCCCTTAAATAAAAAAGTTCCTTCTGTTTGTAAGCTAAGACCCGCGATGATTTTTAAAAGAGTTGATTTTCCTTCACCAGAACTACCAACAATAACATAAAGTCCTTTATTTAAAAACTTAATATTAATATCTTTTAAAACACTGATTTTTTTATCATTATTATTAAAATCTTTCTTTATATTTTTTAATTCAATTAATTCCATAAAAAAACTCCCTACTAATATATAGGGAGTAAAATCAAAAATTCCTAATTATTATCACTACTTGAAATAACTTTTTTAATTTTTGTATTAAAATCGTATCTACTCATCATAATAATTGCTCCACAAGCGCAACATTTTATTTTAATATCAGCGCCAAGACGAATTATTTGAAACAATTTAGATTTTTCTTTACATGGATGTGGTTTCTTCATTTCCACAATATCATTCAATTTATATTCAATCATAAATATTACTCATCTTCCATTTTCACTGCCGATGGTACACGAGGAAGTCCTGGCATCGTTAATATCGCGCCCGTTAAAGCAACAACAAATCCGGCACCTGCAGATAATTTAACTTCACGAATTGTAATTTTAAATCCACGTGGTGCTCCTAAAATATGAGGATCATCACTAAATGACTGCGGAGTTTTAGCCATACATACTGGTAAATTTCCATATCCTAATGAAACGATATTATTAATTTGTTCTTTAGCTAAATCAGTGAAAATGACTTCATCAGCACGATATATCTCTTTACAAACAATTTCCATCTTGGTTTCTAAAGGTAAATCTAATGGATAAAGAGGTTTATAAGAAGAAGAGGTTGAATTCAATGTATCCACAACGCATTTAGCTAGTTCAACAGAACCTTCTCCTCCTTTTAAAAATCCATCTAAAAATCTAACTTCATAACCTTGTTCTTTACACCATAAAGTAAGAGCTTCTACTTCTTCTTCATGATCATCCGCGAAATGATTTATAGCTACAATTACTGGCGTGCCAAACTTTTTCATATTTTCGACATGTTGCTTCAAATTGCAAGTTCCCTTTAAAAGTGATTCCACATTCAAAGAAGTTAATTTATCAATTTCTTGACCTCCATGCATTTTTAAAGCTCGGATTGTCGCTACAACCACAACTAAATCAGGACTTAAATTTCCTAAGCGACATTTAATATCCATAAATTTTTCTGCGCCTAAATCAGCACCAAATCCCGCTTCTGTAACAACAATCGGCGCTAATTTCAATCCTAATTTAGTAGCAATAATTGAATTACATCCATGAGCAATGTTAGCAAAAGGACCTCCATGAACCAAACAAGGATTTCCTTCTAGTGTTTGTACTAGATTTGGTTTTAGAGCTTCTTTCATCAATTTCATAATTGCTTTTGAAATTTTTAAATCTTTAACTCTAATTGGCTTATTATCATAAGTATACGCGACAATAATATTGTTTACTTTATTAACAAAATCGTTTTCATCTTCACTTAAACATAAAATTGCCATTAATTCACTAGCGACGGTAATTACAAAATGATCTTCCCTAATGGCACCATTATTTTTTCCTCTTGCAACTTCAATATTTCTTAATGCACGATCATTCATATCCATCGCTCTTGACCAAACGATATTATTAGGATCAATATTAAGCTCGTTACCTTGAAAAATATGATTATCAATAATTGCGGAAATTAAATTAATCGAAGAAGTTAAAGCATGCATATCACCGGTAAAATGAAGATTAATATCATCACTTGGAACAATGCGTGCTTTGCCGCCTCCAGTTGCTCCACCTTTAATTCCAAAAACCGGCCCTAGTGATGGCTCTCTTAAAACAAGCATCGCTTTTTGACCGATTTTAGCTAATCCTTCCGCTAAAGCAATAGAAGTTGTTGTTTTTCCTTCACCAGCTTTAGTTGGCGTAATTGCAGTAACTAAAACTAATTTACCATTTTTAACATTTTTTAATTTATTCATTATTTCTAAATCGATTTTAGCTTTATATTTTCCATATGGTTCAACATAATTTTCATCAATTCCTGCTTTTTTAGCAATAATTTCAATTCTTTCCATTACTTAATCCAATACACTCACTAATGTATAATAGTTTTCCTTTCTTAATATTTTTCAAAATAGTGATAATTAACATTTAGGAATTATTTTAATCACATAGACATTACTACTTTAAAATACTTTCAATATATTGACAAACTTTATCATAGTTATCAAACCATATAACTGGTAATTGATGTCTAAAATATGTCATTTGTCTTTTTGCATAATTACGTGAATTCTGCTTTATTTTATCTATTGTTAAAGCAAAGGTTCCTTCATTTTTTAAATATGGAACCCATTCTTTATAGCCAATTGCTTGGAAAGCTTGTACAGAAGGTCCATATTTTTCAAACAAGTTTCTTACTTCTTTTTCTAATCCTTGCTTTACCATCTCATCGACACGAGAATCTATTTTTTCATATAGTTCTTCCCTATTCATGTCTATTCCAACAAATACGGCATCATAAATTAATCGATGGTCTTGTTTTGCTTCTTGCTCGCTTTTTTTATTTCCAGTTGCATAATAAATTGTTAATGCCCTTATAACCCTTTTACGATTATGAGGATGAATTTTACTTGCGGATTCTTGATCGATTTCTAATAATTTTTTATAAAGAGTATCATCATCTATATTATCAAAGATTGAAGTATCAAACTCTTCATGTTCCTCAAAAGTAAAATCAAATAATGCCGCTTTTTGATATAGTCCTGTTCCTCCTACAATTATTGGAAGTTTTCCTCTATTTATAACATCATCAATAACATTTCTTACTTCAAATTGATAACGCATAACTGAATAATTATCATTAGGATCCACAAAATCAAACAAATGATGTTTTACTTTGCTTCTTTCTTCTAAACTAGGCTTTGCAGTACCAATATCAAATTCTTTATAAATTTGAAGAGAATCACCATTTATTATTTCTCCATTAAACTTTAAAGCAATTTCTAAAGCTATTTTACTTTTTCCACTTGCTGTTGGTCCACAAATAACTAAAATCATACACCTGTCCTCTTAAATAATTTTTCAAGTTGATATTTGCTAAATTCCACAATAGTTGGTCTACCATGAGGACAACATGTTGGATTATCACATTTAAATAAGGTATCAATTACATATTGCATTTCTTTTAAATCAAGGTAATCATTTGCTCTAATTGAAGCTTTACAGCTCATTGTTGCAATTGCATGAGTTCTTAATTTATTAACATCAATTTTATCTCCATGAAGAGCTTGTTCTAAAAGAACATCAATATATTCTTTTTCATCCTTTTCATCTAGCCAAACTGGAACTTGGACAACTTTAAATGCATTTAAACCGAATGCTTCAAAGCGAAGACCAATCGTTTCTAGTAAAGCTTCTTTTTCTTTAGTAAATAAAGACGAATCACTTGGAGTAAGGGTAATCACTTGAGGAATTAATGGTTCTCTAACACGTAATTCACTAGCAAATAACTTTTGAAATTTTTCATATTGAATTCTTTCATATGCTGCATGTTGATCAACAATAAGAAATCCTCCATTATCATCTTCACAAATTATATAAGTCCGTTGCATTTGTGCAATGGCTCTAATAACTCTTTTTTTCTTTTCTAATGTTTCACTTTCAAAGATACTAGTTTTCTCTTCCTCTTTTTGAATTTCCTCAGTATTTGCTTTTATTTCAACACTTTCTTCTTTTACTTCTTCTTTAAAAGTAAAAACCGGCTCTAATAAAGGCTCTTCTTTAATAGTTTTATCAATTATTACTTTTTCTTCTTTAGTTTCATCTAATATTGTTAATTGCTCAGGTTTTATTTCCTTTATAGTAGGAGCAATTCTTTTAGATGAATCCGCAGTTGCAAAAGCTTGTTTTGCTCTTAATGCTTCAGGAATCTTTTCTAAAAGAACTAATCTAAGTTCTTCCTCTTTTGAAAATCTAACTTCTCTTTTTGAAGGATGAACATTAACATCCACTAAAGCGCAATCGATATCCAAAGTTAAAATTACAAATGGAAAGCGACTTGGAGGTATAAAATCATGATAAGAATCGTTAATAGCTCCTTGAACTTTTGGCATATAAACATTGCGGCCATTTAATAGTGTTATCATATAATAACGACTTGACTTAGCAATTTCTGGTTCTCCTAAGTAACCTGTAATTACATAATCATTCTTTTCAACTTTAAAATGAATCATTCTTTTAGCAACATCAAATCCATATATTTGCGCAATAGTTTCAAGAAGATTACCTCTTCCACTTGTATGAAATTGTAATCTGTCATCAATTAAAAATTTAAAAGAAATATCTGGATGCGCTAAAGCAATTCTAGTCATAACTTCAATACTTGAGGCATTTTCAGTATAATCTTTCTTTAAATATTTTAAACGAACTGGAGTATTATAAAACAATTCACAAACCTCAATTTGTGTTCCTTTTAAAAGAGGTGCATCAGTAATTTCCATTTCCTCATTTTCAATAAATATTCTTGTTCCTACACCTTCACCAGTCGATGTTGTTAAATTAATTTTACTAACAGAGGCGATAGAAGGTAATGCTTCACCTCTAAATCCTAAGGTTTTTATTCTAAATAAATCAAATGATGAACTTATTTTTGATGTTGCATGGCGTTTAAACGCTAAAAGAGCGTCTTCTCTCTCCATTCCATCGCCATCATCTGAAACATAAATCGATGTTCTTCCACCTTCGCATATAGAAACAGTTATTTTTTTAGCATGTGCGTCAATACTATTTTCCACAAGTTCTTTAATAACACTGCTAGGACGTTCTATTACTTCACCAGCAGCAATCATATTAGCTAATGTGGAATCTAAAACTTTAACTTTTCCCATAAAATCACCTACTTCATTTTCTTTTTAAGGTCATATAAGAAATTAAGGGCTTCTAAAGGAGTCATTGCTAAAGGATCAATATTTCTTACCTCTTTAATCCAGGCTTCTTCTCCTTCTTCTCGAGGTTTAATTACCTCTAATGATGTTTGAATATCACGACTTTCTAAAGATAATAATATTTCACTTGCTCTATCTAATAACAAATCTGGAAGCTTAGCTAAACGAGCAACATTAATACCATAAGATTTATTCATCGCACCGTCTTTAACTTGGTATAAGAAAGTTATTTTATTGTTATCTTCAGCGACGCAAACTTGAACATTTCTTAATGATGGTAATTCGCTTTCAAGTGATGTTAATTCATGATAATGGGTACTGAATAAAGTTTTTGCTTTAACTCGAGAAACTATATATTCAATAATCGCTTGCGCAATTGCCATTCCATCAAATGTAGCGGTTCCACGACCTATTTCATCAAAAATAAGCAATGATCTTTCTGTCGCATGTCTTAATGCATAATTTGCTTCATTCATTTCTACCATAAAAGTTGATTGTCCTGATACCAAATCATCAGAAGCTCCAATCCGAGTGAATATTTGGTCAAAAACCATCAAATCAGCCTCTTCTGCAGGAACATAACATCCTATTTGAGCAATAATAACAATCAATGCTAATTCACGCATATATGTTGATTTACCACCCATATTTGGACCAGTAATTAACAAAATATCTTGCGAAGAAGGTAAATAGACATCATTAGCAACAAAGTGATCTTTTTTCATAACTTTTTCAATCACCGGATGACGTCCTTTTTTGATATTAATAATGCGTTTATCATTAAAAGTAGGACGAACATATCCTTCGTTTGCGCTAACTTCAGCAAGAGAAACCAAAACATCTAAATGCGCTATTTGATTTGCTAATTTTTGTATGTTTTGCGTAACACCTTGTATAATTTTTCTTATCTCTAAGAATAAATCATATTCAAGTTTCATTCTCTTTTCATCAGCATTTAAAATGAGCGATTCTTTTTCTTTTAATTCAGCAGTTATAAAACGTTCACCATTAATTGTTGTTTGTTTACGTTCATAACCCCATTCCTCTTGAACTAAATCTTTGCTTCCTTTTGATATTTCAATATAATAGCCAAAAACACGATTATAACCAACTTTTAAAGTTTTAATACCAGTTCTTTCTCTTTCTTTAGCTTCTAAAGAGGCTACCCAAGTTTTACCTCCTGAAGATAATTCAATAAGTTCATCAAGTTCTTGACTATATCCATTTTTAAAAATGCCACCTTCTTTAACACTTACCGGTGCATCTTCACTAATTGCTTTTTCAATCAATTCACATATGCCATCAAGAGAATCCATTTCTTGACTCATTTTATCAAAATTAGGATTTTCTAAATTAAGTAAAATATCTTTTAAATGTGGAACTGCTTTTAAAGAAGCTTTTAATTGTAATAAATCTCTTCCATTTGCGTTTCCAAAACTAATACGTGCAATAAGTCTTTCTAAGTCATAAACTTCATCTAAAGCAACTTGAAGTTCTTGCCGATTCATAAACTTATCAATTAATGACGCAATCATCGATTGACGAGTTAAAATTTCTTCTAAATCACATGAAGGTTTTTGAATATATTGTTTTAATAAACGTGCCCCCATCGCGGTTTTAGTTTGATCTAATAACCAAAATAAAGAACCATATTTTTCATCGCTTCTTATAGTTCTTGTTAATTCAAGATTGAGTCTTGAATAGGCATCTATTTGTAAAGTTTTAATTGCTTTTATGACATGAACATTTTGTAAATAATCTAAATTTCTTTTTTGAGTTCTCTTTAAATATGAAATCAATCTAACAACTGCCTTCATTTGATATAAATCTTGAACTTCAGATAAAATATTTTCATATTCCAAGCTAATTTCATCATCATCTTCATAAGATATTAAAAGTTTACGTTTAATTGATAGTTCATCAAGAATAGAAGATGGAAAAGAAGAAGATATAATAATCTCCCTTGTTAATAAATTATCAAGTTCACTCACTAATGAAGTTAAATCTTTTTCAACATTCATTACATTTACTTCACCAGTAGAAATATCCGCAAAAGCGAGAACATAATTCAAATCCGTAACATCAACCGCGACAATATAATTATTATCATCAGAAGCCAAATCCATTCTTGCACCTGGAGTAATTATTTGTACAACATCTCTTTCTACAATTCCTTTAGCTAAAGAAGGATCTTCTAATTGCTCGACAATACCAACTTTATAACCCCGATTAATAAGTTTAGCAATATATGTTTTTACAGCATGATAAGGCACACCACACATTGGTACTTTTTCATCTGCACCCGCACTCTTGCCAGTTAAAGTTAACTGTAATTCTTTGCTGGCGGTTTTTGCATCATCAAAAAACAATTCATAAAAATCACCCAGTCTAAAGAGAATTAAAGTATCTGGATGTTTTTCTTTTATCGATAAATACTGCATCATCATTGGCGTATATTTAGGTTTCATGCTATCACCTCATTATTTGCTTTTGTCTATGTTATGATAGCATAAATCCAAAAGGATTTATATATTAAATTTTTTGTAAACTTTATTTTTTAGATTCTAAATAATTAGGGTTCACATTCATGACAATTTCTTCATCTAAATCACTATCATCAACATCATCTTCTTTAGTATCCACTGTGACAATTGCCTCCGCAAAAACATCAATTATATACGAACTTTCGATTTTGATTTCAACCGTGTTCTCATCAATCAAACGCATTCCAATCGCGGTAGGATACTTTATAACATGAATTTTTATATACTTTTCATCATTTAAAGTATGTAACTTTCTCCAAGACATATTGACCGCTCCAAAAAAAGAAACAGTTTCATTATAAACGCAGGTTTTTTGATCATTATCCATCGCATACCATAATTGAATATCATAACTTCCATTAACTATTACATTCTTTTTACTCTCTTCAGGATTACATTGATGATTAATAATCCAACATCCTAAAGTTTTTGAAGCAGATTCAGGCAGAACCAATGTTTTAACTTCTAAAGAGTCATATTTTCCTTTACCAATAAGCGTTTTAACAATTATTTCTCTAAACAAAAAAATCACCTCATTTCAATATATGAAATAAGGCGATAAATTATTTTTCGATAATTTTCTTTATTTCTGTTAATAAATTATAAAGTTCATCTTTAATTAATTCAAAATTTTGAATTAATGGATGTTCTGTATATTTTTTTAATAAAGATTCATATTCTTCTTTAGCTTTAAAATACTTTTCATCAATATCGATATTCAAAGTCATTTCTTGCTTTAAAGAAACTATTCTTCCCTTAATTAAATTAAGTTCTGCATTATTTTCAATTTCATTTTTTGATTTAAAATATGTTTTAACTACATCTAATGAAAATAATTCTTCTTTTAAATTTCTTAAAGCCTCTTCAAAATCATTCATTAATGATTTCTCCAATCATCGAATATAAATGTGATTCAATTATTTTAACTTTCACAATCGTTCCTACTAAGGAATAATCTCCTTTGAAATGAACTAATTTATTAGTCTCAGTATATCCAGATAAAACTTCTTTATTTCTTTTTGAAGCTCCTTCTACAAGTACGCTATAAACATTACCAATCATTGCTTCAGCTTTTTTAATAGCTTCTTCCTCAACTGCTTCAACAAGGCGATCAAATCGAGCATGTTTAGTTTCATCATCAACTTTATCTTCCATCATTGCCGCTGGTGTCCCAACTCGAGGTGAATATATAAATGTATATGCACTATCATAACCGACTTCTTTTACCATTTTTATTGTATCTTCAAATTGCTCTTCGGTTTCATTTGGGAAACCAACAATGATATCAGTTGATAACGCTAAACCTTTTATTTTCGATTTCATCTTTCTAACTAATTCTAGATATTGTGAAGAAGTATATCTTCTTCCCATTCTCCGAAGTACCTCATCATTTCCAGATTGAACTGGTAAATGAATAAATGGTAATATCGAATCATATTTTGCAATCACATCAATCATTTCATCGCTAAAATCCCAAGGATGAGAAGTCATAAATTTAATTCTTGGAACTCCTAAAAGCGCAACTTCTTCTAAAAGTGTGGCGAAGCTAACTCCATTTGGTAAATCTTTACCATAAGCATTAACATTTTGACCAAGATACGTAATTTCTAAATATCCTTGTTTTAATAAATCTTTAGTCTCATTTAAGATATCTTCTAATTCACGGCTTCTTTGTTTACCTCTTGTATATGGAACGATACAATATGTACAAAACTTATCGCATCCATACATAATATTTACATATGCTTTTCTCTTATCTAATCGTACTGAAGGAGTATTTTCAATTACTTCTCCTGTTTTAGATTCAACCGCAATAACTCTTTTTTGTTCACGATAAATAATTTCAAGGTAATCAAGCAATTGATGGATATTATGAGTTCCAAATAAAAGATCGACATGTCGATAAGTTTTCTCGATAGTTTCGACTATATGTGGCTCTTGAATCATGCATCCTCCAAGAGCGATAATTAAATCTTTCTTTTTATTTTTAAGTCCTTTCAATTGACCGATTTCCCCATAAACACGATCTTCAGCATTTTCTCTAACTGCGCATGTGTTTAAAATAACAAGGTCAGCATCGTTAATATCTTCAGCACATTGATATCCGGCGTATTCAAGAATTCCTTTCATCGTCTCTTCATCACGTACATTAGCTTGGCAACCATATGTTCGAATAAAATATTTTTTTCCTTCAACGACGTTTCTTAAAAAAGTTGAAACAACTATTTCATCTCTTTTAATTATCGTTTGTTCATTTTTATTACGATATTTAGCATCTTTTAATGATGGCTTACTTTTAACAATGCAACCTTTCATAGTACTTCCCTACTTTCTAAATTGTTTTCTTTTTAATTTTTAATCTAATCGCAGTCTTTATTTCTCCATTAATCTTTATTTCTTGGAAATTCGGTATAATTTCAATATCTTCTCCTAATGGGGTTAAATAACCTCTTAAAACAATAATCGCTTTTAATGCCTGATTTAACGCTCCTGCACCAATAGTTTGAACATCAATACTACTTTGTTCTTTTAAAATATTTGATAAAGAACCCGCGACTGCACTAACACTAGACTCAGTTTTAACTTTTACAATTTTAATCATATTTTTTATCCTCTTAATCAATTTATGATTAGAAGATATTAAATATGTTCATCAAATAATGTTATTGATTTTATTGATAACGCTTTTCCCGTATTCTCATCTGCTTCAATAACTACCGCATTTAAAATACTACCTAATTCTTTTTCAATTTCATAACGAATCTTTTCTTTATTCCAAAGACGTCCAATGACAACTTCTTTTTTTGCTCCTAAAATACCATTATTAGGACCACACATACCAACATCACACATAAACGCAGTTCCTTTTTTTAAAATTCGTTCATCATGAGTTTGTACATGAGTATGAGTTCCAATAACCGCGGTTACTTCACCATCAAACGCCCAACCTAGAGCCTGTTTTTCTCCTGTCGCTTCAGCGTGGAAATCAACAATATGAATATCCGCTTTCTCTTCATTATCAACAATATACTTTAATGATTCAAAAGGATTATTCACTTCTTCTAACATGAATGCTTCCCCTAATAAGTTAGTGATTCTAATACGAATATCGCCAACTTCATAAACAGCAGTTCCGACTCCTCCAAATTCATTTAATAAATTAAAAGGTCTAATAAGATAATCTGCTCCGTTAATAAATTCATTAATTTCACTTTTTGAATTATAATGATTACCTAATGTAATAACATCAATTCCCGATTTTAATAGTTGATTATAATGATTCTCAATTAATCCTTTTCCATGAGTGGCATTTTCACCATTTGCGATAACGAAATCAATATTATATTTTTTAATTAAAGAAGGCAAGTTATTTATAACCATTGTTCGTCCGCTTTTACCAACGATATCACCAATAAATAATATTTTCATTTTCTTTACCCTCCTTAAAATCAAATAGGACCAAAACGGCCCTATTTTAAATTATTTTGCAAGTTCAACTGCACGCATTTCACGAATCACAGAAACTTTAATTTGACCTGGATAAGTCATTTCTGTTTCAATCTTTTCACGAATTTCACGTGCTAACTTAAACGCACCTAAATCATCAATTTTTTCTGGAACAACCATAATTCGAACTTCACGACCAGATTGCATTGCAAAGCATTGACTTACACCTTCATATGATTTACAAATTGTCTCTAATTGTTCGATTCTCTTAACATAATTTTCTAATGTTTCTGATCTTGCACCAGGTCTTGCCGCAGATAAAGTATCCGCTGCTGCAACTAAAGTTGAAATAATAAATTTAGGATCAACATCACCATGGTGTGATTCAATCGCATTAATAACAACTTCTGGCTCTCCATATTTTTTGGCTAATCTAGCACCGATTTCAATATGATTACCATCTAATTCAAAATCAGCAGCCTTACCTATATCATGTAATAATCCAGCACGTTTTGCTAAGTTTTGATCTAAGCCTAACTCAGCAGCCATAATACCACATAAATATGCAACTTCGATTGAATGATCTAAAGCATTTTGTCCATAACTAGTACGGTATTTCAATCTTCCAACATAATCAAGTAATTCCTTGTTAATTCTTGGAAGGCCAAGTTTAAATGCAACTTCTTGTCCTGTCTTACGAACTGATTCATTAACTTCTTGACGACACTTTTCAACCACTTCTTCAATTCTTCCTGGTTGAATACGTCCATCCTTAATTAACATTTCTAATGCACGACGTGCAATTTCTCTTCTGATTGGATCAAAACAAGAAACTGTAATAACCTCAGGTGTATCATCAATTAATAAATCAACACCTAACAATTGTTCTAAAGTACGTATATTACGTCCTTCTCTACCAATAATTCTTCCCTTCATCTCATCACTTGGTAATGAAACTACAGAAACTGTTCTTTCAGTAGTAACTTCTTGAGAGTATTTTGAGATAGCTAAAGATAATATTTCTCTAGCACTAGTATCTGCAGCATCGCGTGCTTCCTCTTCTTTATTTTTGATATAAGCCGCTAATTCACGTGATAATTTTGCTTCAACACGCTTAAATATTTCTTCACGAGCTTCACTAACTGACATATTAGAAACTTTTTCTAATTCAGAAATAATCGAATCGATTTTTTCTTGAAGAAGTTGTTCTTTATGATCAAGTTCTTTCATTCGTTTGGATAAAGCTTCACTTTTTTCTTCTAATGTTGTTTCTTTAGCTAAGAGAGCTAAATCACGTCTTTCAATACCTTGTTCACGTTGTAACAATTTATTTTCTGACGCTGCTAATTCACCTTTCTTTTCTTTAATTTCTTTTTCAGCTTCAACCTTCATCTCATAGGCTGTTTGTTTTGCATCTAATTGAGCAGTTTTAATAATATGATCTGCTTTTGTTTCCGCTTCTTTTAATAATTTATCGCTTTTCTTTTGAGCTTGTTTGAAATTGAAAAATGGCACAAATAAAGTTGCCGCAATTCCTAAACCAATTCCCAAAATGATAAATATAATAAACAAGCCTGGATCAATGTCAAATAAAATCATTTTGTTTCCCCTTTCATTATTATTTAACGACCAAAAAAAGTCAGTTTTTTACCGCCTTAAAGCAAAGGAACATCATTACCATAAGGCATAGTTATCCCTGTAGGTCTAAATTATTCATCCAAAATTTTATAATATAAGTCTTTTGACTTTAAAAAGAATATGGAATCTATATACAAGGTAATGTGTTTACCACACATAATTAGTATAGCAAATTACTTAGTCTTATAAAAGAAAAAAAGAAAAAAAATAAAATTAAAAGAGGGTGCTAACCCTCTTGTTTATCTTGCTCAGTATTCTTATTTAATAAGGCATTTCTAATGTTAGAATAAACCTCATCAAAAACTTCTTTATTATCCCAACTTTCGACTTTAGCACTATAAAAATTTCGATAAAAAATAAAGGTTATAA
>CAZDEE010000017.1:0-30074 GCA_964504595.1 uncultured Staphylococcaceae bacterium
AAACATTATAATGGGTTTACTTTTTTGTTGGCAGTGTAGGGTCGACCCTAAAAAATTTTTATAGGACCGTATTTTTCAAAGAATTGTATTGTTTTAATAATTATTAAGGTGTAAAATTACCTCTGTAAAAAGAGGTGCATTATATGATAAAAAAGATGTTGCTTTTACCAATTATTTTTTGTGCATCAATTTTATATTCTAAGAATTGTGTTGTAGTAAATGCGCAAACTTCAACATATGAGTATGGAGTTGGATTTTCTATGGATGTTACTGGTGAAACTTTTGCGGGAAATAATTATATTGTAAGTTCCCCAATATATAAAGATGAATTTTTAAATTCTTCTCCATATAATATAATTTACAAAGCTCAAAGTTTATATGCAGAGAATTCTGGAAAATCATTATATCAATATGCAATTAATTATCAAAATCAATATAAAATTGATTTAGGATTAGGTACCGATTTACCATATTTTTCTACGGATATGCTAGGTTTTTCTAAAAATTCTTTTGTAGCAAATTCGTTTTGCACTCAATTTTATTATAAGAGAAGTTATGAGGCACATAAGTATACTGTTTATTTAAAGAATCAACTAGATTTATCTAAAAATGAAAACTACTTGACAGATAGCTTTTTAGCAGATTTACAAAAATTAGTTAATAAAACGATGGATTATGAAAGTTTTTTTCATAGGTATGGCACACATCTTATTACAAGTGCAAAATATGGTGGGACATATGCCTCATATTTTACTTTTTCGTCAGAAGAAATGCAACTTACTGATGAAATTACTGAAAGTTTAATTTCCTCTTCTCGTGCAACGTTATCATCATATGGCTATGGAGGAATAGATGCTAAATTAGAGGCAAGTACTAATGAAATAATTAAAAATTACTATAATGATAATAAAATAAATTGTTCATTTTATATTGAGACATATGGAGGAAATACATTTACTGCTATTAATGAAAATTATGATGACGCTTATTTATCTTGGATAGATAGTGTTGATTCAGATGAATATGATCCTGTTATCATAGGCTATGAAGAAAATAGTTTAGTTCCATTAAGTGATATTTTACCTTCTTCTTATCAATCAATAAAAGCAGAAATGGAAAATCAACTAAAAGAATATATAAAAAATCGTTTTGTAGAAAAAGAAGTACAAATCTCATCGGATTCTATTGTTTTAGAAACTAATTTAATTAGAGTAGATGAAACTTCGAAGGATATTGTTGAAAAAAAGGAATCAAAAATTTTAGAAAATCCATATGATGTTGTTTATTTTAATAATTTAGCTTCAAATCCTTATGATTATTATAGTTATGGATATACTCAGTTGGCGTTTATTGTTACTTTGGATGTTTCTGAAAAATATGATGGCAGGCAATATATTTGCATTTATCCTAATGATACAACTATGGCATCACCTTTGAAAAAGACTGTTTTCGATCACACACCAAATAAAAGAGACTCTTACTGGGCAACTCATGTTGTAAAAGTAGATAGTATTAATATGAATACATTTACTAGTAAACAAAGTTTCATTATCGGATATAATGCTAGTGGGTATATGGATGATAATTGGATTAATAGAAATGTTAAAATAAATTTAGTTGTTAGCAAGTTAGCTATCAGTTATTAGTGGAAGGACATGATGAATGATGAAAGCAATTAATCTATCGAAGACATTTGAATCTAAAAATGGTTTTAAAAAAGTTGCTATTAGCGGTTTATCATTTGCTTTACCTAATAAAGGATTAATTTCTATCATTGGTCATTCTGGAAGTGGAAAATCTACGCTTTTAAATATTATTGGAGGATTAGAAAAACCAACATCAGGTGATGTTATAATTAATACTCCGATGTCATCGTGGAGTGAAAATGATTTTGTTCAATACAGAAGAAATACAGTTTCATTTATTTTTCAAGAATTTAATCTACTTGATAATATGACAATTAAAGAAAATTTAGCATTAGCGTTTTTGTTAAATAAAAATAACTATGATCAAAATTACGTTAATGAGTTGTTAATAAAATTTGATCTTTCCAAAGATATTATTAATAAGTATCCTTCTGAGGTTTCTATTGGTCAAAGACAAAGACTAGCTTTAATCCGAGCGATTATAAAAAAAGCTAGTATATATTTAATTGATGAGCCGACTGGATCTCTTGATGAAAAAATATCAAAGCAAATAATGGAATACATAAAAGAAATATCAAAAGAAGCGCTTGTTATTATGGTAACTCATGAAAAAGATTTAGTTGAAGCGTATTCTGATAGGATTATCGAATTAGAAAATGGGAAAATAATTAGTGATAGAAATATTTCATGTATAGAAGATAATGTTAATAATGTTAATTTAAATAAAAGAAAATTAAGCTTTAAATCACTAGTGTTGATAATAAAAGCAAATCTTAGACAAAATAAAAGAAAATTAGGAAATATGGCATCTATTTTAACAGTAGTTTTCTTCTTATTTTCTTTTTTATTTGTTTTAGTAGGAAATTCAGTGAGTGAACTTCGATATAATTCATTCAAATCGGTATCTAATATTGTTTCAATAACAAAAAGCAGACAACCTGTAATAAAACATATATCGCAAAAAGATTATTTAAACTTTAATGACAATTATAAGCAAAATGCTTTACCTGTTTTTGACACCAATAATTTTCCTTATGATAATATTTTAAGAACTGATTTTAACGTTTTCAATAAAACCATTTCTATTAGAGATGCAAATCTTTATTTTAGTTCTATTAATACTTCTTATTATTCAATTTTTTTTAATTCTAAACCTCAAGATTATGGATTTGATTTAGTTTATGGAAGATTGCCGCAAGTTATTGACGAAATTGCAATAACACTTTATCAATATGAAAGGTATGCTTATATGTATTCTAATATTAATGAATTTGAAGATATTAGTAAATTAGGTTTAACTTTGCGATTAAGAGTTGGTAGCTCAATACCGCCTGAAACGCCATTAAAGATTGTAGGGATAATTGATACAAATCATCATGGGTCAAATTATGGCGAATATATTAAAGATTTTGATGAAAATGATTTGTTAGATTCAAATAAAGATTATATCTATAGAGAATGGCAAAATGAAAAAGAATTAATTCATAACTTAGTCTTTTTTGACACGTCTTTTTTAGAAATTGTTTTTAAATCCTATGGGATAACAATGTGGTTTTATAATGATAATATAGAATATTTTTTAGAGAGAAATTCAGTATTAACTAGCGACTTCAAACAAGAAGGGTCATTTATAAAATATTTTGATGGAGTTGAAAGAGAAAAACTAAATGATAATGAGATTATTATTGATGATAGAATGATTAATCTTCCCAATTATTCATTGGCTAGCAATGCAGAAAATTTGGATTTGAATAAAAATTGGTATCGCTCTTTAATATATAAAGAAGCTTATAATTATTCGGTTGAACATTATGACGATTCGATAATTAAAACTAATTTTTCAAATGCAGAAGAATATGCGAAATATATTATGAATAATAAAATTAATATTTATGACAAGGAACATAATTACGCATTTTTTCTAAGGCAATTTTGGGATAATAATTTTGATAATATATCAAGTAATTTTAAAAACAAGAAATTTGTGTGTAAAGATAAATTTGGTGATGATGAATTTGAAATAGTTGGAATAAAAGTAACTGAAGATATTAATTTTTATAATACTTATTATGAAAAAAGATTATATTTGAGTGAAAACAGAGTTCAAGAATTGATTGCAAAACAAAAATATAGTGAGCATTATGATGAAATATATAATTATTTATTAGTTGCATTAAGCTCAATTGATAAATATAATACTGATTTTTTAGATATGATTAATACAGAAAATGGTGTTTTTGAAAGTTATAATACACCTTATATGGGTGATATTAATAATCAATTAGACACATTTAGTTCTCTAAGAACAATTGCGGTATGCTTTATACCAATTTTATTAGTTTTTATTGCGGTTTACGTTTATCATAATTGTTCTATTATGGTTAATAATAATGGCCAAAAAGATAATATGCTAGAAACTTTGGGATTGAGTAAAAGAAATATAATATTAACATATTTAATGCAGAACGCCATTATTGCTTTAATTAGTGAAATAGTTGGAATTGCATTATTATTCATATTAAAGAAAGTTGTATCAGTACTTCTAATTAAAAATTATGCGCCTGAAGCAGTAGTGATGAATTGCATTAGTTATGGATTTAATACTATTTTATTTATTTTAGTTGCCTTTTTTTTAATTAATATATTAATGATATATATTTCTCTTAAAAAGAGCAGAAACATTAAAACAATTCAAATATATCGTAAAGATTAAGTGATTATTAAGGTGGAAATATGGGAAATAAGTGTTTTATAAAGGTTAATAATTTAAAAAAAGAGTACATTTCGGATGGAATTCATACACAGGCTTTGAATGGTGTTTCTTTTGAATTGCCTTTATTAGGACTTATTGGTATCAATGGTAAATCGGGCTCAGGAAAAACAACCTTAATACAAATTTTAGCGGGTTTTTTGCCATTTAATGAAGGAAATGTTTTTGTATTTAATGAAAATATATCTAAATGGAAAAATAAGCAATTTGATAGTTATCGACAAAATGATATAGCATATGTATTTCAAGATTATAATTTAATCGATTCGCTTACAGTATTTGAAAATATTTGTCTTTCTTTAGATGCGATTGGAAAAGAAATTACAAAACAAGAAGTTGAAAAAGTTTTAAATGAATTGGAATTATATGAAATAATAGATAAATATCCTTATGAATTATCAGGCGGAGAAAGGCAAAGAGTCGCAGTTGCGGCCGCTTTAGTAAAAAAACCTAAAATAATTTTTGCTGATGAACCAACAGCTTCACTTGATTATGATAATGGAAAGAAAATGATGGAGATATTTAAAAGTATATCGAAATATTTTTTAGTGATAATTGTTACACATGAAACAGAATTCGCTAATGATTTTTGTGATCGTATTATTACTTTAGAAAATGGTAGGATAATAAGTGATATTTGTAAAAAAGAAGAAATAACACAAATTGATATTTTTAAAACAAAGAGTAAAAGTAGAATTAATTTTAAATCGTGTTTAAAAATGGCAATACATGGATTAAAACAAAGAAAAAAAAGAATAATGTTATCTGTTCTTATTAATGGTATATTATTTGGCAGTACCTGTGTGTTTTCAAGTCTATATTTTAACAATGAAACAGAAATGATTTATAATAAATTTAATAATAATGTTATTACTATTTCAAATGGGGAATATGGATATGATGATAGTCAAATGGAAAAATTAGAGCAAAGGTTAATTGATTTTAATTATTCTTTTGGAGAAAAAGGATTGTCATTTAAATTACATGAAAATTGTGAATATAATTATGTTAGTGAATTTCTTGATAAAGATAATTTAGGTAGATATTATTTTACTAATACGATTGATGGATATGTTGTTTGTGATGATGACTTTTTAGATTTAGGTTTATCGATTGTTGAAGGCAGATTTCCAATAGAAGATAATGAAGTCATGATTAGTAAATACACATTTGAAGATTTTAAAACATTTGGATTTGAGAATTATAATGTTGATAATAATTTATATGAATTAATTAATGTAAATAGTTTTAAAGATATTGAAGAGAAATATATATATCAAAATGAATATGAATTTAAGATTGTTGGTGTTGTTGATACTAAAATGGAAAAGAAAAGATATGAGAAGTTGATTTCCTTTTATTATGATTATTATTTTAAAGGGAAGATTCCTGATTTTAGTCTTAGTAAAAAAGAATTTCAAATGTATAAAGAAGAATTAATAGAAGAATTGAAATATGGAATTCATAACAGGCTATTTATTAATGATAGCAATCCATATTTTCAAGAATTAGTTAATAAAACAGTAGATTCTGTATTTGTATCTTTTAATGATATTCCTTCATATAAAATAAAAATGTTATTAGATGATTTCTTTTATTATGATTATGAATCACCTTATGAAAATGGCGTATTATCTAATAAGGAGCAAAATGAATTAGGGAAAATTTATACATTAAATACAATTAGTGTTAGTAAATATAAAGAATTTATTGTTATTGCTAAACCTTTCTTAATTGGAATATTAGTTTCATTTACTTTGATTTCTATATTGTTTTCTTGTAGTGATATTAAATTATTACTAGGAGATCAAAAATGGCAATTAGGAGTCATTAGGAGTAAGGGATATAATCGTAAATGTCTATTTTTGATTTTATTATTACAACCTGTTTTAATTATGACATTTAGTTGTTTGAGTGTAATACTTTGTGCAATACTGCTTTCGTTTTTTGCAAATTCTATTTTTAAAAGCATGTTACTTTTTACTATATCTGTTTTTGGTATTAATATAAGCGTAATTATGGTGTTTGTGCTAGGTAATTTATTTGTTTCCTTAATATCTTCAAGCGTATTAATTTATAAGATTATTAAAGCGCCTATTAGTGAATTACTTTTAAAAACTCCAGAACGTTACTAAGAAAAAAATTAGAAAATGTACTTGTTCATATTTATATTGTTTTGTTTTTAGGTTAAAATAAAACATTAAGGAGTTGGTTTTTATGAGTAAGAGAGAGATAGTAATTAAAGGGGCACGTGAAAATAATTTAAAGAATGTATCTTTAACAATACCTAAAGATGCATTTATTGTTTTTACTGGTTTATCTGGCTCAGGTAAGTCTACTTTAGCATTTGATACAATATTTAATGAAGGACAACGGCGCTTTGTAGAGTCGTTAAGTAGTTATGCTAGAATGTTTTTAGGTAGTTTTGAAAAGCCAGATGTTGATTCAATTGAAGGATTATCTCCGGCAATTTCTATTGATCAAAAAACCACTTCACATAATCCACGTTCTACAGTAGGGACTGTTACAGAAATATATGATTATTTAAGACTTCTATATGCTAGAATAGGCGTTCCATATTGTCCTATTCATAATCAACGTATAGAAGCATTTACAACAAGACAAATTGTAGATTTTATTTATCAAAATCCACAAAATAGTCGTCTTCAAATATTATCACCAATTATTAAACAAGAAAAAGGAACTCATAAAGATACTTTGGCAAAGTTAATACAACAAGGTTTTGAACGTGTTAGAGTGGATGGAGAACTCTATCGTCTCGAAGAAGTTCCTCCATTAGAAAAGAATAAAAAACATACAATTGATATTGTTATTGATAGAATTATCTTAAAAGAGGAATCTAGAAGTCGTATTTATGATGCGATTGAATTAGCGTTAGATTGGGCTCATGGATATGTGGTTGTTTTATGTGGAGATAAAGAAAAACTATTTAGTGAACATCATTCTTGTCCAGAATGTGGCTTTTCTGTACCAAAATTAGAACCGAGATTGTTTTCTTTTAACGCTCCAATGGGATGCTGCCCTGATTGTAATGGATTAGGTATTAAAAGAGAAGTAGATCCTGATTTACTTGTTCCTAATAAAAATTTTTCTTTAAATCAAGGTGCGATTGCTTTTTATAAGAATATTGTAGGAACTCAAAATTTAGATTGGCAAGATTTCACTTATTTATGTAAAGAATATCATATACCAATGGATGTTCCTTATCGCCATTTAACAAAGGAACAACAACATATTGTTTTAGTTGGTTCGCCAGTTGAACATCACTATACATTAAAAAGTAGTTCTGGTAATGTTGTTCATCGTCATGGATTTATTGAAGGTCCAAAAACTAAGATTGAAAGAATATACGCGACTACAGAAAGTCAAATGATGCGTGATTGGTATGAGACATTTATGCGTGATAAAGAGTGTGAGACCTGTCATGGAGCTCGTTTAAATAAAGAGGCTCTTTCGGTTAAAGTTGGTGGCCTTAATATTTATGAGATGACAAAATTGTCTGTCGTTGAATTATTAGAATTTATTGAGAATTTATCATTAACCCCATCAGAACAAAAAATATCGAGAATGATATTTAAAGAAATTAATTCTCGTTTAACTTTTTTAAAGAATGTTGGTTTAGACTATTTAACATTAAACCGATATGCGATGACTCTTTCTGGAGGAGAAGCACAAAGAATTAGATTAGCTACTCAAATAGGATCTAGATTAAGCGGTGTTCTATACGTTTTAGATGAGCCATCAATAGGTCTTCATCAAAGAGATAATGCACTACTTATTGAAACTTTAAAATCAATGAGAGATTTAGGCAATACATTGATTGTAGTTGAACATGATGAAGATACTATGAGAGCTTGCAATTATTTGGTGGATATTGGACCAGGAGCGGGTGTTCATGGAGGAGAAATAGTGGCGGCAGGAACTATTGAAGATGTTATGAATGAACCACGTTCTATAACTGGACAATATCTTTCAAATAAGATGTTTATTCCTGTCCCTTTAAATAGATTAAAAGGAAATGGAAATTATTTAGAAATAAAAGGCGCAAGACAAAATAATTTAAAAAATATTGATGTTAAAATTCCTTTAGGAACATTAACTTGTATTACTGGTGTTTCAGGATCAGGAAAATCTTCATTAATCACCGAGATTTTATACAAAGCGTTATTAAAAGAAGTTAATGGCAGAACTGATATAATTCAAGGTGATTATGATGAAATTAAAGGCATTAATTTCATTGATAAAGTTATTAATATTTCACAAGAACCAATAGGTAAAACTCCACGAAGTAATCCAGCAACATATACGGGAGCATTTGATGAAATTAGAGAATTATTTGCTCAAACACCGGAAGCTAGAGCAAGGGGGTTTGATAAGAGTCGCTTTTCATTTAATGTTAAAGGTGGAAGATGCGAAAAATGTCAAGGTGGAGGAGTTATTCGAATTCCGATGAATTTTCTTCCTGATGTTTATGTGAAATGTGATCAATGTGGTGGTACTAGATATAATGAAGAAACATTATTAGTGACATATAAAGGCAAAAATATATTTGATATTTTAGAAATGACTATTGAAGATGCTTGTGAATTTTTTGAGAATATTCCTTCAATTGCTAGAAAATTAAAAACACTTTATGATGTTGGATTAGGATATGTTAAATTAGGTCAAAGCGCTACAACACTTTCTGGAGGAGAAGCTCAAAGAGTAAAATTAGCATATGAACTTCAAAGAAGACCTTTAGGACATACTTTATACATTTTAGATGAACCAACTACTGGTTTACATGTCCATGATATTGCTAGATTATTAAATGTTATTCAATCTATTGTAAATAATGGCGATAGTGTAATCATTATTGAACATAATTTAGATGTTATTAAAGTTGCGGATTATATTATTGATTTAGGACCTGAAGGAGGAAATAGAGGCGGCACTATTGTTGCTTCAGGAACTCCTGAAGAAGTTGCACAGTCAACATCTTCATATACAGGAAAATTTTTAAAAGAAGTTTTAGAAAAAGATAAAAAACGAAGAAATGGACAATAATAAATAATTATGGTAATTTATTAATGTTTGAGAAGGTGAAATAATGATTAGTGAAGTTAAAAAGAATTCATATATAGATGTTTTACAATTGATAATATCCTTTTTATTTCCAGCATTTAGTGCAGGAATATATTTATCTCGATCAGAAAATAGGGATTTTGTAAAAAAAAGTAAGAGACTTTCTATTATTGGATTTGCTTTTGAATTATTAGTATTTATTGTTTTAATGATTTTAGGTTATTCTTCTACAATAACTATTTCTACTAGGGCAATTGCATTTTATTTCTTTATTTTATTAGTAATTCAAAGTGCGGGTACTTTAATATGGTTTCAACGTATTTATATAAATAATAAAGAGAAAACTGAAAATAAGTTTTATAAGTATAGTAAATTAATTTTGATAATTATAACAGTTATAGCTTCTGTTGTAGCGATTTATGAATTAGATGCTGTAATTGAGTTAGTTCCACAAGGATTTAGTCTCAATGGAGGATTTCATTTTGTTTACGCTCGTGATGCAGAACAACCATTAATTGCTTTTTACGCCTTATTTATATTAGGTGGTGCAGGAGTGTCTTATGTAGTAGCTACGAATAAAGCTGCAGAATATGGATATTCTAGAAATATATTTGAAACATTACTTTTAATTGCATTACCAATGGGAATTATAGGCGCAAGAATATGGTGGGTAATTTCAGAATGGAATCGTGAACTTGCTTATGACCAAACACTTCATGGAATTTTAAATTTTAGAGATGGTGGTTTGGCGGTTCAAGGAGGAGTTTTACTTGGTGCTTTTTCTGGAATTTGGTATGTTATTGAAAAGAAAAGAGAAATACCTATTTTAAGAGCCACAGATGTTATTATTCCTGGTATTTTATTAGCTCAAGCAATCGGAAGATTGGGTAATTTTACTAATGTTGAGGTCTATGGCGCTCAAGCAGATCTTGCAGCCTGGTCATTTTTACCTAATATTATTATTAATCAATTTGTTTTAACCAAAGGTCAATTTTATGTTCCTTTATTCTTGATTGAAGCACTGTTTAATTTATGCGGATATTTTGTTATTACATATGGTGTAACAAAACTTTTAAAAAAGTTTATTAAAGAAGGCGATGTTACTGCATGCTATTTTATTTGGTATGGATTAGTTAGAATTGTGATGGAGCCTTTAAGAGATTCAAAGTTTATTATGGGTACATCTTTACAAATGTCTTTATGTTTTATTCTCTTAGGAATTGCTATGATTGTTATTAATCATCTTATGAGGTATTTAATTGAAAATAATAAACTACCAAGTGGTGAATGGAAAGAAAAATATTTAACATGGATTAGATCTAAAAAAGAATCTGTTCGATTTTTATTAGCTTTACCTTTAGTTGATGGTATTTTTTATGGATTGTACCGAATTGCTAAAGGACATTATTTTAGCGGAGTTGTTTGGTTTGTTTTTGGAGCGGTTATAGGCTGGATTTTTGATTTAGTCTCGCTATTTTTAAGAAAGCCATTAGTAATGAGTAAACCATATGTATAAATTAGTGTTATTTGATTTAGATGGAACTTTAGTAGATACTGATCTTTTAGTAGTGGAGGGGTTTCTCCACTTTTTTCGAAAATATAAAAAAGAGAAAGTTTCCATAGATGTTCTAGCTTCTTTTTCGGGTCCAAGCTTAAAAGATTCAATGAAAAAGTATTTTCCTTCATATAATATTGATGATATGGTTCAAGAGTATAGAAAAGTTACTTGGCCTTTATATGATACTTTTATTGAATTATATGAAGGTATTAAAGAATTGTTAATATTTCTTCAAGATAAAGGAATTAAAATAGGAATTGTTACATCAAAAGCAAGAGAGGCAACGACAAAAACTTTATCGCAATTATGTATTGGACAATTTTTTGATTATATTGTTTGCGTTGATGAAGTTAAAAATCCTAAACCTGATCCTGAAGGAATAAATAAAGCAATAGATTTTTTTAAAATCTCAAAAGAAGAGACAATATATGTAGGGGATGCGATTACTGATTTAACAACGGCAAGAAACGCTAAAGTGAAATGTTGTTTAGTTTCATGGAACTTAAGAGGAAGGCATAAAGATATTAAGCCAGATTATTATGTAGATAATTATTTAGAGTTAATGGAGGTTTTTGTTCATGAAAAACAATAAACAAATTGCTATTATAGGAGCAGGACCAAGCGGAATTACAGCAGCTATATATGTTAAAAGAGCGGGATTTACTCCGGTTATATATGAAAGTAATATTGTTGGAGGTAAAGTAAACTATACTTCAATTGTCGAAAATTATCCTTCTATTGTTTCTATTAGTGGACCGGATTTGGCAATGCTTTTTGGTAAGCACTTAAAAGATGAAAATATTATTTTAAAATATGAAGAAGTCCGCGATATAAAACAAAATGAAAATGGCTATGAAGTGATTAGTGACTATTCTAATATAATTTATAAAGCGGTAATAATTGCTACCGGTACTAAAGAATCAACATTAGATGTGAATGGGATAGAAAAGTTTGAACATAAAGGAGTTTCTTATTGTGCAGTATGTGATGGACCTCTTTTTAGAAATAAAGATGTGGCAGTTGTTGGAGGAGGAGATGCTGCTTTAGAAGAAGCGTTATATCTTTCCTCTTTTTGCGCTTCAGTAACATTAATTCATCGTCGAAATGAGTTTAAAGCTTCCCAAATACTCATCGATAAAATTAAGAGTTCGAATGTTACTTTACAATTAAATAGCGTAGTAACTTCGTTAAAAGGAGAAAACTGTTTAGAAGAAATAGAAATTACTTCTTTAGAAGATAATACAACTAAAGTAATTAAAATAAGTGGCTTATTTCCTTATATAGGCGCAAAAGCAAATACAAGTTTTCTTTCTTCACTTAATATATTAAATACGAAAGGATATATTGACGTGAATGAAAAAATGGAAACTTCGTTAAAAGGAGTTTATGCGATTGGTGATGTTATTAATAAAGAACTCCGGCAAATAGTGACCGCAGTTAGTGATGGAGCAATCGCGGGTATGGAAGCTTCACGTTATTTAAAAGAATATGATATTTGATGCACATAGTGATGTTTTGTATGCTTCTATTGTATTAGGTAAAAAAGATTTATTAAAAGAAGAAATAGGAATTATTAATTATTATTTTAAAGGAAGTGAAAGCCATAATCACTTTCTTTTTTCTCTTGATGAAATAAAAAAGATAAAGCCACATATACATCCTTTGTCTATTTTGAGTATAGAAGGATTAGGATGTATGGAAGATGTCGGTGAATTAAATTTATTGAAAAGACTAGGAGTTAGATCATTGATGTTAACTTGGAATGATGAAAATAAATGGGCAACTGGAGCTTTAGGAAGAAGCAATCGTGGATTGACATTAAAAGGAATAGAGCTACTTAAAAAAATGGAAATAGATGGTTTTATTTTAGATCTATCGCATTTAAACAAGAAATCTTTTTATGAAGCTTTAGATAATTTTAAAGGTAAAGTTTTTGCATCGCATAGTAATGTTTATTCATTATGTCAGAATCCACGTAATTTAGATGATAATCAAATAAAATTAATCGCTGAAAAAGGAGGTGTTATAGGTCTTAATGCTTATATTCCTTTTGTGGGTGAAGATGATATTGATTGCTTTATAAATCATATCGAGTACATCATTAAATTAACAAATGATAAGGTTCCTTGTTTAGGTTTAGATTTTGATTATTATTTTGATGATTCACATTGCTTGAAAGATTTATCAACAAGGAAAGATATAGATAAACTAATTATTAGACTTAAAGAGAGAGGGATTAATGACGAAGTAATTGATAATATTTTATATAAGAATATTTCCAAGTTTTTAAATATTTGATTTTATGTTAGAATATAGAAACAAAAAGGAGGAATAACTAATGATGGATTCTGGAATGTCTTTTACGAAGAGAATTAAAGAAGAGCTTGTTAAGATTCCTTTTGAAGGTGAACATATTAGAGCGGTTTTATCTTCGTTTGCTAAATTAAGTGGAAGAATTACTATTAAAAACAAAGAGACTAATTTAGTTTTAGAAACAGAAAATGCTAAAATTGCTAAATTTATTTATCTTTTAATTCAAAAAAGATATGGTGTTTTACCGACTTTTTCTTATCGTCGAAAAATGAAATTTGATAAAAAAATAAGTTTTTTATTACAAATAAATGATAAAGCTGATGAAATATTGGATGATTTAGAAATAGATATATTTGATAATAATCCAGTTAAATCATTTTTGAAGAAAGATGATATGGTTCGTGCATATTTTGTAGGTGCTTTTTTAGCAACAGGTTCTTGCAATGATCCGCATAGCTCTAATTATCATTTAGAAATATCTTCTCAAGAGGAAGAAATTGTTAGTTACCTTTTAAAGTTGTTATCGCGTAACAAACAAATAAGGTTTAACGCAAAGACAATTCAAAGAAGAAATCAATTTGTTTTATATATAAAGAAATCTGATCAAATTGTTAATTTTATGGCGTATATTGGCGCTTCAGAGTCGTGTTTAGCTTTTGAAGAAATAAGAGTTGAACGAGACTTTATTAATAATGACAATAGATTACAAATATGTGTGGATGCAAATTATAAAAAAACAACATCTTCAGCATTAAAGCAATTAGAAGATATTGCTATTATTGATCGAGTTCTTGGCATTCATAATTTAAATAATCAAAAAATGAAAATACTTTGCTATTTAAGAAGAGAAAATGATGATTTATCGATGTCCGAATTAGCGGAACTTCTAGGGCAAGAATTAAATATTAGCGTGTCTAAATCAAATGTCAATCATTTATTTAGAGCGATTCATGATTTAGCAAAACGATATGGAGGAACCGCGAATGAAGATTAGCAAACAATTAGGAATGCGTATTACGTATTTGCGGAAGCAAAAGAAATGGTCTCAAGAAGAGTTAGCATTTGCTTCTAATATGAATAAAAACTATCTTTGTGATATTGAAAATGGCCGGAGAAATCCGACCTTAGATGTTTTATCAAGAATTGCAAATGGGTTAGGTATTAGCTTAGAGTTTCTTTTTAAAGGAATTCAAGATTTTGTGGAATAAAGGATTTCATCAATTATTCCGTATTCTTTAGCTTCTTCAGCACTTAAGAAATAGTCTCGATCTGTATCTATTTTGATTTGTTCGAGGCTTTTTTTTGTATGCTTTGCAAGTAGATTGTTAAGTTTGTCTTTTAGATATATTAATCTTTTGATAGTGATTTCCATATCGCTAACTTGACCTTCGCTTCCACCTAAAGGTTGATGAATCATAATCTCAGTATTTTCAAGAGCGTAACGCTTATCTCCTGAAGCTAGAAGAAACGCTCCCATTGAGGCGCATAAGCCATTTCCAATAGTGATAATTGTATTATCGACTTTTCTCATTGTGTCATAAATAGCTAAGCCTGCATGCACTGATCCTCCTGGAGAGTTTATGTAAATTGTTATAGGATTTTTTTCATCTTTTGCACTTAGATATAGAATTTCCGCAGTTATAAGGCTTGCGTTGTCAAATGTTATTTCACCATTAATCATAATTATTCTTTCTTCTAAAAGAAGAGAAAACAAATCCATGCTAGCTTTTCCATCATATCTGTCTTTAATAATCGTTGGAATAATATTCATTTTAATCACCTACTTAAATGATAGGCAAAAGTTTATTTTTTATTCATGATTTATAGCAAATAGAATTTTTTTAATTTGCATAAAACAATTTATCTAAGAATCTTTAGTTTTGATTATTTTATGAAATTTAATTTCTCTTTTTAATGACTATAATTTCATTTTCTGTAAACTACCCATTATTTTATAAAAATAATACTCTACAAATTAAAAAAAATGTATTATAATATTTCACGTAAGGCAAAATATAAGAAGGAGGACATATATATGTCAGTTAAAGTTGCTATTAATGGTTTTGGCCGTATCGGACGTTTAGCATTTAGACAAATGTTTGGCGCTGAAGGCTATGAAGTCGTTGCTATCAATGACTTAACGAGTCCAAAAATGTTGGCTCATTTATTAAAATACGATTCTGCACAAGGTCGTTACGCATTAGCGGATAAGGTCACATGCTCAGAAGAAGGAGCAGAAGAAGGCTGGATTGCTGTTGATGGAAAGAAAATTAGAATCTATGCTGAAAAAGACGCAAGTAACTGCCCATGGGGTGAATTAGATGTTGATGTCGTTTTAGAATGTACAGGTTTATACTGTTCAAAAGAAAAATCAATTGCACAAATCAATGCTGGTGCAAAGAAAGTTATTATTTCCGCACCTGCAGGTAGTGATTTAAAGACTATCGTTTATGGCGTTAATGAAAACACATTAACAGAGGAAGATCAAATTGTTTCTGCAGCTTCATGTACAACAAACTGCTTAGCTCCAATGGCTAAAGCATTAAATGATGCATTCCCAATTTTATCAGGTATCATGACCACAGTTCACGCATATACAGGTGATCAAATGGTTTTAGATGGACCACATAGAAAAGGTGACTTACGTAGAGCAAGAGCCGCTGCTTGCAATATCGTTCCAAACTCAACCGGTGCTGCAAAGGCTATTGGTTTAGTTATTCCAGAATTAAATGGAAAATTAATCGGTTCTGCACAACGTGTTCCAGTTCCAACTGGTTCAACCACAATTTTAGTTGCAGTTGTTAAAGCTGATAATTTAACCAAAGCAGATATCAATGCTGCAATGAAAGCAAAAGCAAGTGCTTCATTTGGTTATACTGAAGAACAATTAGTTTCATCCGATATTATCGGAATTACTTATGGTTCTTTATTTGATGCCACCCAAACAATGGTAACAAAGATTAGTGATGGCTTATATCAAGTTCAAGTTGTTGCTTGGTATGATAATGAAAATTCATATACTTGCCAATTTGTTCGTTTAGCAAAAGATTTTGCAAGAGCCTAGTTTAAATTAATTTATTATGGGCGTCGCAAGACGCCTATTTTTAGTAAAAAGGAGAAAAAACAATGAAAAGAGTTAATGAATTAAATGTTTTAGGTAAAACAGTTTTAGTTCGTTGTGATTTTAACGTTCCTTTAAAAGATGGAGTTATTCGCGATGATAATAGAATTCGTGCTGCTTTACCAACTATTCAAGAATTAATTAATAAAGGTGCTAAAGTTGTTTTAATGTCACACTTAGGTAAAGTTGATCACAAAGATCCTGTTAAATGTGAAGAAAATAAGAAAAAGAATAATTTAGCTCCTGTAGCTGTTCGTCTTAGTGAATTATTAGGTAAGAATGTTACTTTCTGCCCAGCAACTCGTGGTGAAGAATTAATTAATGCAGTTGCGGCATTAAATAATGGCGATGTCCTTCTTGTTCAAAATACACGTTATGAAAAAGGCGAATCTAAGAATGATCCTGAATTATCAGCAATTTGGGCATCATTTGCTGATGCATTTGTTATGGATGCATTCGGTTCCGCTCACCGCGCTCACGCCTCAACATATGGCGTTCCAAGCATTTTAAAGAGCGAAGGAAAAGAAGTAGCGGTTGGTTACTTGGTTGAAAAAGAAGTTGTCAACCTTGAAAAAGTAGTTAACTGCACAGATCGTCCTTATATCGCTATTTTAGGTGGATTTAAGGTTTCAGATAAAATCAAAGTTATTGAAAGTTTATTAAAGAAATGCGATAAGATTCTTATTGGTGGTGCAATGGCATATACCTTCTTAAAAGCATTAGGACATGAAATTGGTAGTTCACCATGTGAAATGGATCAATTAGATTATGCTAAACGTTGTATTGAAGAATCAAATGGAAGAATTATGCTTCCAATAGATTTCGTTGTTGCTGATTCTTTTGATAATCCAGTTCAAATTGCAACTACAGAAGGTAGAGATTTACCAGCTGGATTTGAAGGATTAGATATCGGACCAAAAACTATTGAATTATATATGGCTGAAATTGCTAAAGCACATACAGTATTCTGGAATGGACCAATGGGCGTTTTTGAAAAAGAACAATTTACCGCAGGTACAATCGCTATTTGTAAGGCATGCGCTGGAATTAAAGATAAAGCATTTACAGTTATTGGTGGAGGAGATTCCGCTGCTGCTTGTAAACAATTTGGTTATAAAGAAGAATTCTCACATGTTTCAACAGGTGGTGGTGCCTCATTAGAAATGATTGAAAATGATGGTCACCTTCCAGGTATCGATATTTTAAAGTAGGAGTTTTTATGAGAAAAAAATTGCTTTTAGGCAACTGGAAAATGAATAAGACTATTGCAGAAGCTAAGGAATTTGCAACTTTTTCAATTGAAATGGCAAAAGCCGCTCATAAAAAAGGTATTGATGTTGGTGTTGCTCCAACTTTCTTATGCTTAGACGTAGTTCGTAAAAATAATCCATTTTTAATTGTTGCTGCTCAAAACTGTAATGATAAAGATTCTGGTGCTTACACTGGTGAAATTTCAATCCCTATGTTAGAAGAAATTGGCATTTCATGGGTAATCATTGGTCACTCAGAACGTCGTACTTATAATGGTGAAACAAGTATTTCTTGTAACAAAAAAATACTTCATCTTTTAGAAAATAAAATGGTTCCTGTTTATTGCGTTGGTGAAACTTTAGCGGAATATGAAGCTGGAGAAACTAAAGCAATAGTTAAAGCTCAAATTATTGAAGGATTAAAGGATATTTCTAAAGAAGCCGCTGGTGAAATTGTTGTTGCTTATGAACCTGTATGGTCGATTGGCACAGGTAAAAATGCTTCAAAAGAAATTGCTCAAGATGTTTGTGGATTTATCCGTGAAACATTAGTTTCATTATTTGACGAAGAAGTTGCTTCAAAAATTAGAATCCTTTATGGTGGTTCTGTTAAGCCAGATAATATCCATGCATATTTATCTATGGAAGATATTGATGGCGCATTAGTTGGTGGAGCTTCTTTGAAATTAGAATCATTTAATGAATTAATCAATAATATTTAGTTTTATGAATCAATTAAGGTTAGTGTAAAAGCTAGCCTTTTTTTGTCAATATATAGTTTCTGTCTAAATTAATTTTGTAATTTTATGAAAATAGTGTATATTATAGCCAAAGTACAAATAATACTTTAGAAAGAGAGGGATATTATGGAAAGAGAAATTCGAACAAGTACTTATACTCCAAGTAATGTTTATACCAAGGTATTTGGCTGGATGGCGTTAGCACTACTTATAACATTCGGTGTAGCTATTGGAGGAACATTTTTATTAGATAAGATAGATCCAAGCGTCTATTATGGAATTCTAGTTGGCGCAAGTGTGATGCAACTAATTTTAGTTTTTGTTATTAGCTTTAGTGGCGTGTTGAGTAAAAAACAAGGCGCAGTTAAGGTACCGTTTATTTTATACGCAACATGTATGGGCGTTCTTATGTCTAGTATAATTGCGGTAACGGATGTCGTAACAATAATTTATTCATTTGGTGCAACATTTATTTGCTTTGGGGCGATGGCTCTTGTCGGTTGGTTAGGTAGAGAATCAAATATGAAGGTTATGTACCTATTAGCAACAGGATTAATAATCGGCTCTTTAGTTTTAACATTAGTTAACATTTTTATGGGATCTGATGAGATAGGATGGATTGTTTCATTTGCAACATTTGCTTTCATTTTAATTATGACTGCAGTTGATATTTATCGTATGAAAGCAATCGCGGATAATGGCGCAATGACTGATAATTTAGCAGTTTATTTTGCCTTCCAAATCTATTATGATTTCATTTATGTTTTCATAAGAATTTTATTAATTTTTATGAGAAATAGAGACTAATTTAAATTTTAAATCAACATTAAAAATAATGATTTTTTATTGATTAGCATGACTTAGTTCATGCTTTTTTTGTGCATGTTGCATAAAAAATAAACAATTTACTATCTTTACGAGAAAATTTTGTTTTTTTATCTTGAAAGCGTTATCATAATAATATATATTATTATTAAGGGTGCAGAAAATAATTAATTTAGAGTGAAAAAGCACCAAAAGAAAGGGAAAAAGAAAATGAAAAAGACAATTTTACCAGTTTGTGCTGCATTGCTTTTAACTGCCGGTTTAGTTTCATGTGGTGGCGGTAATGAAGGTACCAGTGCTTCACAAGCAACAACAAACAAAGGAGGAAAAAAAATATCTTTAACCGTTTGGGTTCCAACTGAACAAGTTTCATGGGCTGAAGAACGTATTGAAGCATTTAAAGCTGCTTATCCTGCTAACAGCTATAACATAACTGTTACAGCATGTGCTGAAGGTGATGCAAAAGCAAATATTTTAAAAGATCCAACAGCTTCTGCGGACGTATTCTTTTTTGCTGGTGACCACTTAGGTGAGTTAGTTACAGGTAATTACTTGTATGAATTCCCATCAACATTTATTGATGCCTTAAAGACAGAAATTGAAGATTCAGTTTTATCATCAGCAATGGTCGATGGAAAATTATATGGTATTCCTTATACACCAAATAGCTACTTCATGTACTATAATGGTTCAAAAGTTACTGCCGATGAAGCTAAAGATTTAGATTCCTTATTAGCCAAAGGAAAAGTTATTTTTGATATTGATAATGGTTGGTATCAAACTGCTTTCTGGTATGGAACCGGCGTTAGATTCTTTGGAGAAAACGGTAATGATCCAACAACTGCAAATTTAAATTCCGCTGAAGGAAAATTGGCCGCAAAAGCTATTCGTGATTACGTTATGAAAGATAATTTCGTTAATGGTGGTGATGAGGAAATCAAAAAAGATTTCAAAAAAGATAGTGATGTTGTCGCTGTCGTTGGTGGTAGCTGGTTATCAGCTGATTTGACTTCAGCTTTAGGAAATGATTTAAAAGCAACTATTTTACCAACATTTACTGCTGGCGGAGCAAAGTATTCATTAACATCAACAGGTGACTGGAAAAAATGCGGTATTTCTTCTTATACTACAGAACCAACCGAAGCTGTCAATTTGGCTTTATGGCTTACAAATAGTGATTCTATGCTCCAAAAATTCAATAGATTCAATGAAACTCCAATTTTAAAGAGCTTGTCAAATAATGAAGAAATTTTAGCAAATGAAATTAGTGCTACTTTAATGAAACAAACAAATACTAACTGCGTCCTTCAACCTTCAATTTCACAAATGGGCAATTGGTGGGATGCTGCAACAGCATATGCTAATGCACTTATTGAAGCTAGAAATAATGAAACAGAATTTACTGATTCACAATGTGAAGAGTGGGCTCAAAAATTACAAGAAGATCTTTTAAAAACAATAATAGCATCTAATTAATTGTTTAAATTTTAATTGCAGTCTAATCTTTTTATAAAATTAAGATTAGGCTGCAGTTTTACTTTTAAAACGATTGAATTGTTTGAATATAGAGTGATAAAGGAGGTATTCCATTATGAACATTTTAAAAAGACTCTGCCGATGGTTACAAAAACATCCAGACGTTTTTATTATATTATGTGCAATTATTGGAATTATTTTAGTTAATATTGCCCTGATAATAGGATTAAATGCGCATATTAGATTAGTTTGGTTGATTACACTTGTTATTATAACTTTTGCATTCTTATTTGCATTATTTTCTCTTTTATTTTCATTTATTAGAAAAATGAAGTTGAGCGATGATGATGAATATAAGCATACAAAGGGTGAAATAGTTTTCTTGAAAATAATTACTTTAGGTTTTTATTCGATTGGAAAAGTAATGAAAAGACAAAAGAAAGAACGTAAATTAGCTGGAAAGAGTTTAGATGATTATACTTTTATAGATCGTTTGCATATGACTAAAGAAGAAAGAATAGCGGTTAATATTGCTAAGTTTTTTGAAAAAACAGGCAATGTTATTACTAGTATTGTCATGTTTATTCCTAGAATGTGCGTTAAGATTTGGAAATCTATTGCAAATTGCTTTTCTGATTTGGCATATTCATTAAAACATGGTGATGCCGCGACAAGATTAAACTTTTTATTTTTAGGAAGTGTTAATATTGGCCATGGACAAGTAGGGCATGGCATTGTGTTATTTTTATATCAAGTCTTATATTTCTTTTATTTGTTCTTCAATTTAACAGGTATTAAGCATTTGATTGGATTAATAACATTAGGAACTAATGAGACTCAGTTTAATGTTCCAACTGGAAATGAAATATGTACCGATGTTTTAGGAACACAAGTTTGCTATGAAGAAAAAGGTACAATTGTTGGAGATGACTCTGCGTTATTCTTATTATGGGGTATTTTAGGTGTTTTATTATTAATCATCTTTATCGCTGTGTATTTATCAAGTAATCGTTCTTCAATTAAACTTCAAGAGAAGTATGAAGAGGGAAGACCAATTCAAACCTTTAAAGAAGAATTAAAAGATTACACAAATAGTAAATTCCATCGTTTACTTTTAGCTTTACCTTTATTGGGTGTATTTCTTTTTTCAATTCTTCCACTTCTAGATATGATTTTGATGGCGTTTACAAATTATGATATGAATCACCAAACGCCTGCAAATTTATTTGAATGGACAGGATTTGAAACGTTTAATGCGTTGTTTAATAATTCGAGCATTTCGGATATTTTCTGGCCTATTTTATGGTGGACACTTATTTGGGCAGTTCTTGCTACTGTTACAAATTATTTCTTAGGCATCATAATGTCTCTTTTAATAAACAAAAAGAGTATTAAATTAAAGAAATTATGGAGAACAGCTTTAGTGCTTTCTATCGCGGTACCTCAATTTGTTTCGTTATTATCTATGAACAAGTTCTTATCTAAAGGCGGTTATTTAAATCAAATATTAGAAGCAATTGGATTTTATCAATTATCGTCGATTAAGAAAATATTTGGTGAAGGTGTTTCTAAACCGATATCTTCAGGAGGAGGAATCGACTGGTTATCAAATAATGGTCCTCAAGCAATTACTTTATTTGGTAAAACTAGTAAAGTGTTACTAGCTAAGCCGATGATTATTATTGTTAACTTATGGATAGGTATTCCATATTCAGTTTTAAGTAATACAGGAATATTAATGAATATTCCCGCTGATTTATATGAATCAGCTAGAATTGACGGAGCTTCTCCGATTAAGCAATTCTTTAAGATTACATTACCATATGTTGTCTTTGTAACGATGCCATCAACAATTACTTCGTTTATTGGCAATATTAATAACTTTAACGTTATTTATTTCTTAACTGGTGGAGGTCCGACAACTGGAACACTTTCCGCAGGTAAAACCGATTTATTGATTACATGGCTATATAAATTAACTGTTGATAAAAACTATTTTAACTTAGCTTCAGTTATCGGTATTTTATCCTTTATTTTCTCGATGACTATTGGATTAATTATGTATAAAAACTCCAAGAGTGTAAAAGATGAGGAGGCGTTCATGTAATATGGCAAAGAAAAAAATGGGTGTAAAAGCTAAAACCAGGCTTATAGATGCATTCTTATATATATTTTTAGTATTCATTTCAATTATATGGGTTGTTCCTGTTATATTTACATTTATGACAGCTTTCCGTGCTGAAAGTGGATCATCGTCTGGATTATTACCAGAGAATGGTTTTACTTTATATAATTTCTTATATTTATTAGGAATTAAAAATAGATATGTCGTTCAAAATAATCAAGCAGTAATTAATTATTCCTCGGTACAATATCCATATTTACGTTGGGTTTTAAATACTTTAATTGTTTCTGTTGTTTCAACAATTATTTCAACACTATTCGTTTTAGGAGTTTCTTATGCGATGTCTCGTTTACGCTTTAAATCACGTAAAAAATTGATGAGTATTAACTTAATTCTTGGAATGTTCCCTGGATTTATGTCATTGATTGCTATTTATAATATTTTAAAATTAGTAAATATGACTGGCACTGAATCGACTTGGTTAAGTAATTTAACAGGTTTAATCATCGCTAATAGTGCTTGTTCTGGAATGGGTTTCTACGTTATGAAAGGATTCTTTGATACGATTCCGAAATCTATGGATGAAGCGGCGCGAATTGATGGAGCATCTAATATGAAAATCTTTTATAAGATTACGTTGCCTCTTTCAAAACCAATTATCGTTTATACGATTTTAACTTCATTTATGGGACCTTGGGTAAATTATATTTTACCATCTTATATTTGTGGTACAAAAACATTAAACTGGACAGTTCCTCTTGGAGTTTACAATTTGCAACAAGGACTTGAAGGTGGAAGCCTTAGATTTACAATGTTCTTTGCAGGTTCTGTTTTAGTTTCAATACCAATTATTATATTGTTCTTAGCAACACAAAAGTATTATGTTTCCGGCGTTACTGGCGGAGCGGTAAAGGGGTAATAAAGTATGCCAAAATGGTTTGATGATGCAGTTTTTTATGAAATATATCCATCTTCATTTCAAGATTCTAACGGTGATGGATATGGAGATATACAAGGTATTATATCTCGTTTAGATTATATTAAGGAAATTGGTTTTAATGCGATTTGGTTAAATCCAATTTTCCGTTCCCCATTTAAAGATGGCGGATATGATATCACTGATTTCTTTGATATTGATCCTCGTTTTGGAACGATGAAAGATGCTGAAGAATTATTAGAAAAGGCACATAAATTAGGAATTAGAATTATTTTAGATTTGGTTGCGGGCCACGCAAGTGAAGATCATCCTTTATTCTTAAAAAGTGCTGAACCTACTAGAAATGAATATAGTGATTTATTTGTTTGGAATAATTCACCATGGGACAAACCACAAGGGTGGTGGCAATTTATTTCTGGTAGATATGACAGATATGCAAATTACATGGTAAATTTCTTTTCTTGTCAACCTGCATTTAATTATGGCTGGAATGAAATGAAATATCCAGAATGGCAAATGCATTATAAAGATCCAAGATGCAAACAAGCTCGAGAATATTTAAAATCAATTATTAGATTCTGGCTTAATAAAGGCTTTGATGGTTTTCGTGTAGATATGGCAGATTCACTTATTAAAGGTGATGATGATAAAGTTGCGACGATTGAATTGTGGCAAGAAATTCGTCATGAAATATTTGATAAGGAATATCCAGATGCAGTATTAGTTTCAGAATGGTCTGACCATGAAAAGTCTTTACGTGCGGGATTCCATGGTGACTTCTATTTAGATCACTTTGGAAATGGTTATAACCGATTATTTAGATATATTAAAAATGACGTTAATTGTTCATTCTTTAATGGAACTGGAGATATTTCAGGTTTCCTGAATGATTATATGCCTCGTTTTAATACCGCTAATCATTACAGGGGACATGTTTGCTTTATATCAGGCAATCATGATTCTTATCGTATAGCGAGTAATGGATATACAGAAAATATGCTTCGATTAATGCATGCGTTTTTATTAACTATGCCAGGAGTTCCATTTATTTATAATGGTGATGAAATTGGCATGGATTACATGCATGGACTTCCTTCTAAAGAAGGTGGATTCCAAAGAACCGGTAGTAGAACTCCAATGCAATGGGATCAATCCGCTAATATGGGATTTTCTTCAGCAAGCAAGGATAAATTATATTTACCTTTAAATTATGAAAAACCAGTTAATGTCGAAGAGCAATTATCACGAAGTGATTCTTTACTTAGAACAATAAAAGATATCATTGCCATTCGTAAAGAGCATTCTGGCTTAAGAAGTCGTAGCTTCGAAGTTTTATATGCTGAGCCATATGCTTATCCATTTATATATAAAAGAGAAGATATTATAGTAATGGTTAACCCATCTTCATTTACTCGTGATGTGAATGGTAATTATAGTGATTTAAAATTACTTTATCAAATAGGCGATACTAAAGTCGATGATAAAGGTTTACAAATTTCACCTTGGTCCCTATCTATTTATAAGAGGGTGAAATAAAATGAAAGCAAATAAGTTTGTAACATTTATTTCATTTTTTGCAACAACACTAATTGTAGGCAGCTGTGGAACAAGTGATATTGTTCCGACATCTGATCTTAGAAATTGGGATTATACTGAATCAATTATTGATGATAAATATCGTAATTTCTATGAGGTATATGTTAGATCGTTTTATGACGCAGATGGTGATGGATATGGTGATTTAAGAGGTCTAGGACTTAAAATGGATTATATCCATGATCTAGGATTTAATGGAGTATGGATGATGCCAATTCATCAATCGAATTCATACCATAAATATGATGTTGATGATTATTATAGCATCGATGCAAATTATGGCACTATGGACGATTTTAATTTCATGATTAAGAAAGCTAATGAAAATAATATAGCGGTTATTATGGATTTGGTTGTTAACCATTCTTCAAGCAATCATAAATGGTTTAAAGATGCGATTGAAGGATTAACAAAGTATTCTACTCCTTCAAAAGATAATAAGCCTTCAGAGGAATGTATTAAAGAATATCCAACTACTGAATATTATAATTTCGTTTATAGTCAAAATAAACCGATTGGAGGAACTTATTATAAAGTTAAAGATGGCTTTAACTGGTGGTATGAAGGTGTTTTTAGTTCGGAAATGCCAGATTTAAATCTAAATTGTGAAAAATTGAAATTAGAAATTGTTAATATAATGAAATTTTGGCTTAATAAAGGCGTTAAGGGATTTCGTTTAGATGCGGCACTTCATTTCTTTTCTTCGACAACAAAGAATATTGAATTTCTTACTTGGATTGAAGAAGAAGCCAAAAAGATATATCCTAATGTCTATTTTGTAGCGGAAGTTTGGAGTGGTGCTTCTACTGTACAAGAGTATTATAAATCTGATTTAGATTCATTCTTTAATTTCTCGAATTCACAATCAAACGGAACTGTTGTTTCTTCGATTAATAACTATAACGCAAAGTATTTTGTTGAAACGGTTGTTGAATATGAAAAACGAGTTAAAGAAAATAATAGTTCAGCGATTGTAGCAAACTTTTTAGGTAATCATGATATGCAAAGAATAGCCAATGGTTGTATTCGTTCAACAGAAAATGAGAATGGTACTAGAAAAGCTATAATTGATTTTGATTTTGTTAAGTTAGCATTAGGATTAAATCAAATGATTTCTGGCACATCATGGGTGTATTATGGTGAAGAAATAAGTATGGTTGGTGGTGGAAATAATGACCCTAGCTATCGAACAGCAATGTTATGGAGTGATGATGAATATCAAGTTTGTAAGTATAATCCTCCTGGTTCAACTACGGTAGAACAATATTGCGATATTAGAAATAAAGAAATTCCAATTGGAAATGTTGAAGAGCAATTAGAAGATTCTAATTCTGTGTTGAATTATTTAAAAATTGCCACAAGATTGAGATATAAATATCCTGCGATTGCTCGTGGTGAGCAAGCCGCAATTACATTTAAAAATTCTATAGACCATCCAATTGTAGAATATGCAATGTTAGAAAAAACTTATAACAATGAAAAATTATATATTTTAATTAATATGAGTCCTGAAATAGAAAATGTTACTCTTCCTAATGAGTTAGCAAAATTAGTTGTTTCGGATACATTGTCGACTAATGGTGAGGCTTCAACCATTAAAAAAGGTATTGTTAAGGCGGCGCCATATTCAATAACCATTATGAAATAAGGAGGAATGTCAAATGGCAAAATTAAAATTAAACCACATTTATAAAGTTTATGATAATGGTGTAAAAGCGGTAAATGATTTCTGTATTGATATTGAAGATAAAGAATTTATTGTTTTTGTTGGACCATCTGGATGTGGTAAATCAACTACATTAAGAATGATTGCTGGATTAGAAGAAATTTCCGCTGGTGATCTTTATATTGGAGATTCTTTGGTTAATGATATGGAACCAAAAGATCGTGATATCGCAATGGTTTTCCAAAACTATGCTTTATATCCACATATGTCGGTTTATGAAAATATGGCTTTTGGATTAAGAAATCAAAAAGTTCCTGAAGATGAAATTCGTGATCGTGTTTTAGAGGCTGCGAAAATTCTTGATATTGAAGATTATCTTGATCGTAAGCCAAAAGCAATGTCTGGAGGACAAAGACAACGTGTTGCTTTAGGTAGAGCTATTGTTCGTAAACCAAAAGTATTCTTATTAGATGAACCATTATCAAACTTAGATGCAAAACTTCGTGCTCAAATGAGAACTGAAATTACAAAACTTCATAAGCGCTTAGCAACGACATTTATTTATGTTACACATGATCAAGTTGAAGCTATGACCATGGGAACACGTATTGTAGTTATGAAGAAAGGATTTGTTCAACAAATAGATACTCCAACAAATCTTTATAAAGCTCCAATTAATAAGTTTGTCGCAGGATTTATCGGAACACCACAAATGAACTTTTTTGATACTGTTTTAACAAGAAAAGGTGATTATGTGGAGATGACTCTTACTGAAAGTCAAACTTTACGAATTCCTCTTGATTATATTTCTAAGGTTGAACATAAGATGCTTGATGGAAAAACACCAGTTATCTTTGGTATTCGTCCAGAAGATGTTCACGTTGATGGAACAGATGAAAATTTAGCTATTGAAGCAGAAATTACAGCTGTAGAAGAACTTGGAGCTGAAACACTTGTTTATGGTGATTTAATTGGTTTGGAATCAAGTGAATCATTAAGTGGAAGCAATAATATTATTATCAAAACATCACCAAAAGAACATTATGAAGTTGGAGAAAAGATTAAAGCTTATATTGATCCAACTCGCATTCATTTATTTAATGCAGAAACAGAAATGACAATTTTACCACCTGTTCCAAATATTTCTTATGTTAATGGTGTAATTGAAAATGATTTTATTACAATTGAAAATCAAAAGATTAAATTACCTTCCGCAATTATAGAAAGAGTAAAAGGCCATACCAATGTCACTATAGGCATTCAAAATAATGCTTTAGTTCCAGGCAAAGAATTATCTTTTAGAGTTTTAAAAGATGAAAGAACAATGGGAAAACGTTTATTACATTTAGATGGTAAGGACGCTAAAATATTCTCTGTTGTTGATGAAGAATTATCTGTTAGTGATACTTTTGAATGTCGATTAGATATGTCAAAAATTTATATTTATGATGGAGAGAATTTATTAGTTGAACCAGTTAGGTATGAAGATAGCTTTGAAGGAAAATTTATAAAAGTCAAAGAAAAAAATGAAGAAGGAAAGAAAATTATTAATTTCTATGTTGTTACCGAAGGTGTTGGAATTTATATGCCTATCGATATGGTTACAAAAATAACAACTGTTCTAGATAAGAACGCTTATCGTCATTCTATAAGATTGGCATTTGATATTCATGATTTGACTGTTTCAGAACAAGGTGTACCGGGTAAGGTTGAAAAAATAGATGATTATGGCGATATTCGTATTGCTAAAATTAAAATAGGGAATTCAGAAAAACATGTGAATTTAATTGTTGATGAAGCATTTGATAAAAAAGAAGTTTGCTTAACAATTAATCCAACAGATTGTTCTGTGTTTGATGCAACAAATGATGTTCGTGTAATTTAATAAAAAATATTTATTAAAATATAAAATAAAAAAGAGCGATACCTGTTTTTACAATAAGGGTCGCTTTTTATAATTCTAATAAAAATATTTTTTAAGTTTTAATTTAATTCTTTAAAATATAAAAAAATTATAACCTTATTACAAGGATATATTTCTTTTTTCCTTAATATAATATATATAGTAAATATATAGTAAAAATAGGCCTAAAAATACTAAAAAGTCGAAAAATAAAAAAAATGAAAAAAAGTGTTGCATTTTGTTTTACAAAGTGGTTTAATATTACTTGCGCGGGTTGAAACCCCTGCAAAAAAGATATCTAAGCAAGATAAAATGAGTTAAGTAAAAAAAATAAAAAAATGAAAAAAAGTGCTTGACACATGATATCTACAATGATATTATATATAAGCACTCAGCCAAAAGCCGAAAGGTGTCGAGAGATGGTTGAGGTCTGATCTTTGAAAACTAAACAGAATAAAACACAAAACGTCAATTTTTTAACAACAAACCAGATGATAATTATGAACTAGGAAAATATAACTTTGAGAGTTTGATCCTGGCTCAGGATGAACGCTGGCGGCGTGCCTAATACATGCAAGTCGAGCGAGCAACCCTTCGGGGGAGCTAGCGGCGAACGGGTGAGTAACACGTAGGTAACCTGCCATTCAGCTTGGGATACCCGATGGAAACGTCGGCTAATACCGGATACGCACTTTGAAGGCATCTTCGAAGTGTAAAAGGGGCTCCTGGCCCCACTGAATGATGGACCTGCGGCGCATTAGTTAGTTGGTGAGATAACAGCCCACCAAGACGAAGATGCGTAGCCGACCTGAGAGGGTGATCGGCCACATTGGGACTGAGACACGGCCCAGACTCCTACGGGAGGCAGCAGTAGGGAGTTTTCGGCAATGGGGGAAACCCTGACCGAGCAACGCCGCGTGAGCGATGAAGGTCTTCGGATCGTAAAGCTCTGTTGTGAAGGACGAATGATAGGCTGAGGAAATGCAGCTTATTTGACGGTACTTCACCAGAAAGCCACGGCTAACTACGTGCCAGCAGCCGCGGTAATACGTAGGTGGCAAGC
>CAZDEE010000018.1:0-29716 GCA_964504595.1 uncultured Staphylococcaceae bacterium
ATTATTCTTTGATTAGTTTAACACTATATTTTTGGGTTATTTCCTAATGACAGGTAGTATATTATATGATTAAATTCATAGAAAATCAATAATCTTTAAAACAGAAGGGAGTAAAAATAATGAAATTAAGTGAATTTGAAAAATATAAGGTACTTAGACCTTTATTTGGTAATGTAGAATATGATGATTCTATGCCAATAATTAAAAAAGAAAACTTCGATAATATTAATTGGAGTGAAATCGATATAATTAATTATAAAAGTTCAAAAAAATTAAAAAAAAAGCAAAAAAACAATGGTTGAAATGTTTAATTATGACAATGTATTAATTGGGTTATGGAATAATCCATATAAACATGTGTTGCGATTTAAAAACTATCTAGCTATTGCAACACCAGATTTTAGTATTTATCCTGGAATGAATAAATATGATATTGAACATAATGTTTATAAAAATCGATGGTTGGGTTGTACATGGCAAAATTTAGGTATAAAAGTAATTCCAACAATTTCATGGGGCGATGAATCCACATATGATGTTGTCTTTAAAGGCGTAGAAAAAGGGGCCGTTGTTATGATTTCAACATTAGGATGCTTGAAAAATAAAGATTTTTTCCTGAAAGGTTATAATGAAATGATGAAAAGAATTGCTCCACAATTAGTTATTGTTGTAGGCAAATTAATCAAAGGTATGACAGGAAATATTATTCCGTTTGATTATACAGATACATTTTCTAAGAAAGAAGAATATGAGCAATTAAAACTATTTGAAATGGATAGAATGTTAAAAATTGATACAGGAGAAGTTATAAATGGGTAGTAGAGGTGCTTTTGTTAATATAAACAATAATGATTTTCGCTTTGTAAGCGGAGGTCAAATTTATAATACTGTTGGATTTGACGAGTCTTCTAATGTTAGATATTTAGTACAGACATCAGGAGCTGTCAAGGTTCCTGATTACTCACATTCATCAGATAGAATTTATGCTGTTTTTGATAAAAAAGGGAATATTAAATCTATTGGAATTTATGAGAATCACATAAAAGTGAAGTCTATTGATTTGGGACATCCTCACTATGAGCCCACACTTGGCAAAACTCTTTCAGCACATTATCATACTGATTTATATCATCAAGATCCTGCTAAAGAATTAAGTGAAAATGATTGGAAGTTAGTTAATAGAATAATTAAGAAAGGAAAAAAATATCAATGAGAAAGAATGAATATAAATGTTTAGATGATTTTATTAATGAGTATAATGGTAAATATGAAATTGGAGATGAATTTCATATTGGAATAGAATTTTATTATAAAGATCAACTATATAGAATGTGTTTAGAACCTGATGGACATACATATTATTTATATAAAGTATTATTAACAATGGAAGAGTATATGAGAACAGGTAAAGATATATATAAGATTTTAGGTACATATGATTCTATAGAGGATTTATTAGAATCCACAGCAATTGATAATAAGAAATTTAAAGAAATTATTATGGAAGATGATACTGTGATTGATAGTAAAGATTAATACGAAATAATTGTAGTGATTTCAGTTTAAAGCCTACAGAATAAAGAAATAACTGATAATACCATAGTAAAAGTTGTAAAAATTAGTTATTTTTTGTTAGTTTTATTTCAATGCGAAATCTTTATGTTTGAAAAGGTAATGAACAAAAGATATGCTCTCGGGACAATTAAAAAAATAAAGAATACTTAATATAATAAATTATGATGAAAAGAGTGTAGACACATGCACGATTTAAATCATTTATGGAAATACTGGTGTCAACCTAGGATTTAAAGGAGTAAATGAAGCTCCTTTTTTTCTTGCAAAAATTTGTAGTGTTTATCCAAATATACTACTAGAAGGAGGCCACAGGTATACGCTTTTTTCAACCTTATAGTAATGATTAGGAGGTAAATATTATGGAAGAAAGCAACAACTTAAAATATGTAGATTTATACATAAAATGGAATGAGCAGGGACAATTAAGAGAAAATCTACAAGTTGTATCCATGCCTATTAAAAATGGATTAACTGAAAAACAAATCGCTAAATATTATCATGTATATTAGATTGATTATATCTAGTAATCATATTCCTTGATGCACTACCGATAAAATCGTATCTAAAAGTAAAAGAGTCTCTAACTTCATCTTGAACCATCTGAATAAGTTCAATCAAATTATTCTTCATAGATTGATATTATTTTTTGTAACATACTTAAAATCACTCATATACTATTCCTAGTACTATATAATCATCCTTTATATGTACTTATCCTTTCCTTAAATTTGATGAGTTATGTATTGGGGATGATCTTGTATGATACCAAATCGATTTGGTATCATACAACCGAGATGTTGCATACTATTTTCTCTTCCTCACAGTGGTTTTTCCCAACTGGTTTAGAAAGGCTATAGATGCAACTTTCATTTATATGGTTATTAGTTAGTTACGAATTGCTTATCGCAACAATATCGGTTGTTTACTAGGTCACGAGATGGAAGTCAATGCATTAAGATGTAACAAACTCAGAAAGGATTTTTTATGATTTATGTAGGAATTGATGTCGCCTCTGATAAACATGATGTTTGTATCATGTCTGAAGAAGGCGAAATCTTTGGAAGAGTATTCCAAATTAAAAATACTCAAGATGAATATAAAAAACTTCTTAACAAAATCTATGAAGCTAAGAAGTTATTTAAAGACCCTAATGTGCGTATAGGTATTGAGTCAACGGGTGTTTATTCATCTACTATTGTTAATTACTTCTCAAATTGTGATTCAATTGAAGTAATCTATATTAACCCTATACTAACCAATATGTTTCAACATTCTGAATTAGTTCACTATGCTAAGACAGATAAGATTGATGCTGAAGGCATTTGTAACTTTCTTCAACAAAAGAAAAAGAAACTCTATACCTATACACCACCATCTTATCACATTCAAGAAGCAAAATCATTAGGTCGTGAATTAAATAATATTAATAAATCTTTAAATAAGCAAATTAATCATTTAACTTCATTACTTCATGTTGTTTTTCCTGAATTTTTTCAAATTTTTCCTAAAATTAAAGGAAAAACATGCTTAGCAATACTTGAAGAATATCCAACTCTTAAAGAGTATTTACACAAAAAATCATCAACTATTTTTAAATTTGGATATAATGCTTCTAAAGGTCATTTTAGTAAATCTCAAGCAGACAGCCTATTAGAATTAGCTAAACATTCAATCGGACTTTATTCTTATTCTGATTTCATTATCATTAGACAGTTAACTCAATTAATTAAACTATTAACTGAACAAAAGCAAGAACTCATTAAAAGAATGACTGTTTTAGCAAAAGAACATTGTCCCGAACTTTTATCCATTCCAGGAATTGGTGGAAATATTGCTTGTACTCTTTATGGAGAAATTGGCAATATTTCTAATTTTCATAATGCTGATGCCCTTGTTGCTTTTTCTGGTGTTAATCCGTTAGTTTATGAATCAGGTAAATTCAAAGCTAAGAATACAATGATTTCTAAAAAAGGATCGGCTTATTTAAGAAATGCACTTATTCAAGCATCACGAATAATTGTAAGAGTTGATCCTGTTTTTAAAGCATATTTCAACAAGAAAAAGCAAGAAGGTAAATGTTACAATGGTTGTATAAACCATGTTGCCAAAAAACTCATTAGAGTAATTTATCATTTACTAAAACATAACTGCGACTATAAAATCATAAATAACTAATAACCATATAAATGTTTTCAAAAATCAATGGTATTTTGAAATTCTCATTTCTCATACCTTCCTTTTGTCATGTCCATAACTCTTTAACATGACTTCTTTATGAAAGTCTAACTTTTTTTCATTTTTTACTTGATTCTTTAATAGTTAGCTTTCTGTTCCTAAGCCACCCATTTATTATTTTTTCTAATAAATCATTATATTGCATCACTTTTCTTCAATATGTCAAATCTAAAGCAATAAAAAAATCCCACCGAGTAATAAATCAAGTGGAATGTGTTAATTATTTGTTTTTTATAGTATTAATTGTTGCTTCAATGGATGATGCACTAAAAGACACTTACAAGAGAATTGAGAAATAATCTACATTGGAATAGGGAAAAAACATACATTAGGCAAAATTTCATTTTGAAAACTACAAATAATACAAAGTTTTCAAAGTGCGTTTTGAAAAGTGCTTGAATTTTATAAGTTTTCAAAGTATAATTCGAGTAGTGAGGTGCAAAATGATTGCAAGAGAAAGATATTTAGAAAAAATAAAATCTTATAAAGATTTACAAATTATTAAGGTTATAACTGGTATAAGAAGATGTGGGAAATCAACACTTTTAAAAATGTATAGAGATGAGTTAATTAAAAGTGGTGTTAGCGAAAATCAAATAAACTTTATAAATCTTGAAGAAAAAGAGAATGAAAAACTAAAAGATGTTAATTTTTTATATGATTTTCTAAAATCAAAACTTGTTTCTGACAAAATGAACTACATTTTTATAGATGAAGTCCAAGAATGTCCGAACTTTCAAATTGCTGTGGATAGTTTGTTTGTGAAAGACAATGTTGACATATATATTACTGGCTCAAACGCACATATGCTTTCAGGCGAACTGGCAACGCTACTTTCTGGTAGATATGTAACAATAGAGGTTTTACCACTATCGTTTGAAGAGTATTTGCAAGGTGTTGGAACGGATAACATTGAGAAACTGTATAGGGATTATGTAAGATTTGGTTCATTTCCGTTTATACTACAATTTAAAGGGAATGAAGAACAAATAAGAAATTATTTAGAGGGATTATATAACACAATTTTTAAAAAGGATATTGTCAGAAGAAACAAGATATCTAATGAAGATGCACTTGAAAATGTAACAAAATTTGTATTTGACAATATTGGAAACTTGATAACAAGCAAAAAAATAAGTGACACACTAACATCAAACAATCAAAAGGTATCGCAACCAACAGTAGAAGGGTATTTAAAAGCATTGGTTGATAGTTACTTTGTATATAAAGTTACAAGATTTGATGTAAAAGGTAAACAACACTTAAAATCTTTGGCAAAATACTATGTAACAGATATGGGAATACGAAACTATTTGCTTGGATATAAAAACATAGATAGAGGTTTTATACTTGAAAACGTTGTTTATCTTGAACTTATAAGGCGAGGATATAAAGTATTTATTGGTAAGGTAGATAATGGCGAAATAGATTTTGTCGCACAAAAGGGTAGTGAAACAATATATATTCAAGTTGCTGAAAGCATACAAGATGAAAAAACATTTGAAAGAGAAATGAAACCACTTAAAGCAGTAAAAGATTTTAATAAAAGAGCTGTTATAACAACTGATTATGATACAAATGAATCATATGACGGAATAAAACATATAAACATCTTTGATTTCTTACTCGGAAAAAAAGATATTTAAAAAAATTTATAAATTAGTAGACACAAAACACAATAACTCAACTTTCGTAGGAATTATGTCATTAAATGAATCTAGATCTTTACTAGGACTTGAACCAGTTGAAGGTGAGGATAAGAGACTTCAATCACTAAATTATGTTGATGCTTCAAAAGCAAACTTATATCAAGTGCAACATGATTACAGTTACTATTCCATTTAATAAAAAGAAAAATGCAATAGTCTCAAATGACACCCAAAATGATATAAAGTCACTAATTATAGAATTAATAAAAAATGATAATACTATTACGAGACAAGAAATTGCAGAAAACAATATCAAAAATCGATATAACTTCAAATGAAATTGAAACTATAAATTGCGATAGTTATGAAGTTAAAAATGGTTATGCAGTTATTAAAAATAAAAATGAATTATTAGCTTCTACAATAGAAGATTTTAAGTTTAATAAAATAATGGATTTATCAAATGTTAGCTCATTTTTTGATTATTATATACATAATGTTAATGATAAACCATACTTACATGGATTACATGATGCACTATGTTTTATCATGTTGAAAAAAATAAATGAATTAATATAAATGATAAAAAAATTTTTAAATGTGTTAATATTTATATGTGATTTTTGAAAAATAGATTACTTAGTGATTTATGGAGGGTTTTATGAAAAAAGTTTTAATTACAGGTGGGGCTGGTGGAATAGGATCTGCAATAGCTAAAAGATTTTTAAAAGAAGGATTTATTGTTTATTCATTTGATTTAAATAAAATTGATTTAGGAGAGAATTTTCATAATATTATTTGTGATGTAACTTCAATAGAAGATATTGAAAGAGTTAAAGAGAGTATCAAAGATATTAAATTTTCTCATATAATAACTCTTGCTGGAAGAGCTTTAAAAGATGAATGGGATACTTTTGATAAGATGAATCCATATTCAATTGAGGAATCTGTTAATTTGAATTTATGTGGGCATTTAAATGTTATAAGATTATTTTTATCACAATTAGATGATGATAAAAATCGGTCAATTATATTAATGAGTTCGATAAATGCTTATGGAGGATTTGGCTTACCTGTATATAGTGCTTCAAAAGCGGGATTGATTGGATTTTGTAAAACCATGCGTCCAGAATTAATTAAACAAGGAATAAGAATAAATACGATTTGTCCAGGAACAATTGTCACTGATGCAACATTAACTGAGAAAAAAGATTTCACAGAATTATTAAAATTAACCAAATTAGGAAGATTTATGACTAAAGAAGAAGTCGCGGATCTTGCTTATGAATTATGTGAACAATCATTAAAGACAGGTGAAGTTATTAATATTGATGCTGGTCAAAATGAGGTAGTTAATGGTGGAAACAATAATATTAAGTAGTTTTGTTGATGGATTATATGAATGGATTATTGATATTTTAAAAAATCTTGCAGGTTCTCTTGCTTGGGCAATTATTGCTTTTATTACTGTTTACTTTTATAATCGATTGACAAAATGGTTTTATAAAAGAAAGTTCTTTAAAACCACAAGATTAAATATTAATCCAAAGCAAAATAAAATATACATTCCTTGTTATATAGCTAATTCTAGTCGGTATGATGAAACAGAAAACGTTTATTTAGGCTATCCTTTTGAATATATGGCTTCAGCGTCTATTAATACATTTTTAAGTTTGATTATTAAAAATGTTAATATGGATACAACTCCATGTCCTTTAAAAGTAAGTGAAATTGAAAAAATTGATAAGAGTTATGATTTAATACTTTTAGGTGGACCATTCCATAATATGTTGACTGAATTATTCTTTGGATTAAGTAAAGAAAAAACAAATATGCCTTTTTATTTTGATACATTTGAAGGTGAAGACGCTACATTGTTTTATAAGGATAATAATTCTTTAGAGTATAAAAAATTAAAACCGATTAAAGATCCGGTTGGAAATTATTATTGTGAAGATTATGGTTTAATAATTAATATTAGAAATCCATATAATCCTAAAAAAAGAATTATCGCTATTATTGGATGTCGAAGCATTGGTGTTTTAGGAGCAACTTTAGCATTTACTACTTTTAACGATGAAATTATGAAGAAAGTTAAGTATGACGAATACGCCTTAATTATTAAATGTTACGGCGATCAAAATAACGTTAATCTTGATCGTGAAATTGAACATATTACAACAATTAAATTGGATTCTTTATCGATAAATGATTTATTTGAAATAAAAAACAGAATTTAATTATTTATTACAAAAATTCACTGTAAAAATGGATATAATTAATAATTTTTTTAAAAAAATTAAAAGAAAAAATTAGAAAAAAATTTCGATTTTGGTAAAATAATATTGTATAAAAATCAAGTACAATCATATGTTTATCATATATTTACTGCATTCTTTCATACGTGAAAGGAGGTAACTATGAAACGTGTTAAGGCGGCTTGCTTATATCAAACAATATGTTTTATTTTAGATCCTAGTGTTGATAAAGAAATTGCATTAGAAAAAGTTAAAAATGAAGTAACTGTTTATAAAGCAAATTTAGGAACTCATATTCAAATATTAAATGAAATCATCAATGATGATGGAAGTGTTGAATTAGAAGTTAGAAAGACTGTAAGTGGTTATTCTATAGGCAAATATTTTGATTAAATAATTCCTCTTTTGAGGAATTTTTATTTAAAAAAAAACAACTCTTTTTATGAGTTGCTTTTAAATTAAAGTTACGCTCTTTCCCAAGATTTGATATTGCAATAAGAAATTCCTACATTATAGCATTGTTGTCCTTTATAAGGCTTTGCATTGCATCTAAACTCAAAATAAGCAATTTCTGATGCATTTTCAGTCCAATAAAATTTTATTTCTGTAGTACTTTCTTTTATCGTTTTTTCTGGCACTACATATTTACTTAACTGCTTACCTTCTTTATTGAAAAAGTAAACATGGAAAGTATCTTTTCCTTCATCAGGTTTATCGCTTGCTTTATTAACTTGCGAAATCCCAATTCTAATTTCTAATTTTGCACCAGTATGATTAAACATAAGGCTTTGGAATCCAATACCAACATCAGATATTTTAAGACCGCCTGGAGCTTTATTATTGGATGAATAAAAGCTAGCTTGTGCTTTGTGATATTTTGGGCCATCATCACAAGCATTTTTATAAATGTATCTAAAACCATCTGGAAGAGTTTCTTTTAAATCGTTATTAGACCAAGAATTATTATCTTGTGATAAAGTTGTTTTTAATTGATATGGATTATTATGATTCTTTGGTAAATCCATTTGATAATATCCACATTCAAGAAGAGTTCTTCCTTCTTCCCAAGAAGAATTATTATTTGTTGTTGGAGGAAGAGTTGTTGATGAAGGAACAGTCGTATTTATACTTGAAGAAGTGGAATGTGAAATATTACTTGAAGTGGTAGGAGTTATTTGCGATGTTGATGAAATAACATTACTAGTAGTATTTTGATTACTAAATGTAGGATCATTTACCGATGTAATTTGATTACCGTTGCTATTATTGCAATTAGTTAATACTAATAATACCGATAGTAAAAAAACATTTTTTCTAATTTTCATTGTTTACACCTCAAATGATATTTTATCGATAAATAAAATTATGTCAATAAATAGAAGAAAATAAAGTGCTAATATTAGAATTATAAGTGTATAATTGATATTGAGCTATTAGAAAAGAGGGCTATATATGGAAGAGAAAGAATATTTTATAAATAAAACTAAAAAAAGAATAAAAATTACTAATTGGATATTAATTGTAATCCTTATTTTATTTTATTTTTTCCTTGTTATACCCGCGGTTGAAAGAGGACAATATGATGTACCTTTATTATTGATATTTCCTTTAATAGCAGCGGCAATTGTTGTTATATATTCTCTTATAATGAAATTATTAACAAAATTGGCATTTAAGGAAAAGAATTATTGCATGATAGCGGTTGTTTTAGGATTTTTTAATGCAGGAGTACTTTCTTTTTGGATTTTCTATCCCGCGATTAAATATATAAATGGTGAAACCGCAGATCAAAAATATATTAAAAAAAGAAGAAAACAAAAAGACAAAGTTCTTATTGCTACAATTAAGGCTTATCAAAAAGCATGGATGAGAGAAACTAGAAAACAAAGAATTGGTAAACCATTATTAATTATTGCTATCGTTGCGGGAGCAGTTTATGGCTTTTATTATTTAGGAACAACAAATCCAAATGTATTAACTTGGATTCTTGTAATCGCATTCTTTGTTGCCTACTGTTTTGTTGTAAAACTTATGGGCGGAGTAGAAGATATTCAAGTTAGACATACAGACTATGATGTTTCTGTGGGTACAGGGTGGTTCGATTATGGTGAAGTTACTGTTACTGAAGGAAGAAGCGTAGTTAAAGATGACATTGAAATAAACTTCTTTACATTATTATTAGCCATTCCATTTACTGCTGCAGCGATTTGTGCGGCAATTCTTGTTGGAATAGCCTATTTGTTTGTTTTAGTCCTTAAAATGATTATTCCAAATAGAGGTATGAGAACGATTTTCCTTCATAAAAAAACCGCGGTTGGATATGAATATATTCCAGGTTCAGATAGATTTAAAAAGGTTATGTTCTTATTTAATAAACTTATGTATTTCTTGTTCGGATTTAACTTTGTTAATGAGGATTTCTGGCTTGATGGTGTTGGAGCGGATTATATTTACAAATATTTATCCATTAAAAATAAAAGATATTTAGATACTCAACTTGAAAAAGTTGATAGAAAATATGGCTGCCATTATGATCTTCAATAGATTATAAACAAATAATTAGCGAATATAAAAAAATAATTATCTACTACAGAATATGCGTGGAATTAATGTATTCCACTACAAGTAGACCAAGCTTTATAATATTTCTACTTTAAAGACAATAAATAGATTTACTTGGAATTATCATAATGATAATTTTAAATTACAAGAAAATGAGGATTTATTTATGGAAGCAAAGAAAGAAAAAAGATGGTATCGCAACTTAAAAAGAATTATGAGAGTTTTTATCAAGAAAACTGAATTTATATATGTTGGAGAAGAGTTTACTGAAGGTGCTTTGATTTTAAGTAATCATGAAGGAACTAAGGCTCCTCTTGCATGGGAACTTTATAATAAAACTCCAGTTCGTTTTTGGGGAAATGAAGAAATGAATTCTGGTTTAAAAAGGTTATATAGTTATCAAACAAAAATTTATTATCATGGTAAATTACATTGGAATATTCATTTGGCAAGATTATTCTGTTTAGCGGCTTCTCCATTAACTGATATGTTTTATAAAGGTATTAAGCCGATTTCTATCCGCGCAGGATTTGGATTAAAGCAAACGATAACCGATACAATTGATTGTATATCGGAAAGAAAAGAGAATATTGTTATTTTTCCAGAAGATTCAACAAAAGGTTATTTAGAAGTATTAGAGGGATTTCATCCAGGATTTATTTTGTTATGTGAGCAATGTTTGAAAAAGGGTATCGATCTTCCAATTGTGGTTAGTTATTTTAGAAAGTCAGATAAGAAATATATTATTGATCAACCAGTGCTTTATTCATCATTAAAAGCAAAATACCAAACAAAAGAAGAATTGTCTAAGGGTTTATGTGATAGATGTAATGAATTAGGTCAAATGTTTAAAGATTAATATTTATAAAGTTGTAGTGATGTTATTTATTTAATTTCACTATTTTTTAATTTTAGAAAGAATTAGTTTATATATTATGTTCATAATAAAAATATGAATGAAAAGTCTAGATATCAATTAACGTTTGGCCATTATTTGTTGTTTGAGATATTAACATTTTTAATATCAGTTTTTTCATTAAGTCTTTTAACTCCATTAGTTTTATATTATCGTTATAAAAAAGAAACAGAAGCTACGATTATAGATGGACAAAAGCTTATTTTTAAAGGACGATTAATTGAAGCTTATAAAAGATATTTTCTATGGTTAATAATTACAATAATTATAATTTTAATTTATCAATATATTTCTGCTTTATTAATTAATAATTATGCTAGGTACTTATCTTTAGAATTATATTCTTTATTAACTTCATCAATTATAACTTTTTTAAGCAGCGTTTTTATTAAAAGTTCATTTCGAAGATGGAAATATAAATCGATTAGAATTGATAATGAAGAATCGTATTATAAAGGTAATATGTTATTAGTTGTTGTAACATCTGCGATAAGAAAAATATTAAACATAATATCAATTGGTATTTTTTATCCTCTGATAAAAGAAATATCTTATAAATATGAAATTAGAGGTGTAGTTATTTCTTCAAGAAAATTAGTATGTAAAAGAATAAGCAAAGAATTATATAAAACCTGGTTTATTAATTTATTATGGTTATTATTAAGCTTAGGATTATACCTTCCTTATTTAAGTTATCAATTAAATAAAATTCTTGTTTCTAATTTAGAATTAAGAGACATTAATTTGTTAACAATAAAAGAGGGTGTTATTAAATGAAAAAATTAATTGTAACAATGCTTTCTTTTTTGATTGTTATAGGTTTAATGGTGGCTATTAAAGATAGCGAAGCGATGAATTATAGTTTAGAAAAAGTTAATGAAGCAGAAGTTCTCGATTTTAGCAAAAAAGTAATTAATAAAGATCAAAATGTTGGAGGAGAACTTTATTCTCCGCTTAAAAATAAAAAAGGGGAAAGTGTTATAATCTATGGGAATCAAATATTTTTAACCGGAGATTATTCACTTATAGTGTTAGATACTGTTTCAAAAGATAAAAATGTAATATCTTTTTCTTATTTTCAACCATTAGAATTAGTCATAGAAAATAATTTATTATATGTTATAGGCGTGTTTGATTCTTTAAAAAATATTGTCGTAGATGAAAATCATACATTTCTATATGATAATTATGAATGTCAGGTGTCAATTTATGATATTGATACAATGACAGAGATTAACTATTTAAGGTTTAATAATGGCTATTATGCTTCTTCTTTTATAATAGGTAAAACCATTATTCTATCTGTGCATATAAACGGAATAATAAATGAAGAAAAGACAGGACTTATATATCCTTATTATGAAAATAATAAGCAAGAAAAAGTATATTTAAGTCAAGATCAGTTGTATTTATCAAGGAATAATTATTTTATAGATTCATTGATTTTTATTGTAAAAATTGACATAGAAAGCAATGATTCATATGAGATTGGATTAATTGGTGTTGAAGGCATTGAAAAAAATAGTGAAAGTAAGTTATTAATTGCCTCAACAATATATGATGCAGAAGAGCCTTTAACAGTTGTTTACATTATTGATTTTTTAAAAGATATTGAATATCGAGGATATGTTGTCGTTAAAGGTAGCGTTTATAGTGGAAATTCATTTGGTGTTTATAATAATCATTTAAGAATTATTACGATTAATTATTTAAATGAAAATATGACTAATACTATATACAATATTAATTTAAACAATATGTATTTTCTTTCTAGCCTTGAATTATCATTGATAGATGATATTGCTTTAACAGATTTCCATATTAATTCAGGGTATATAAGTTCTTATAATGTAGATAGTCCATTTTATATCATTGATTTTTCATCTAGTAGAATTAATATCAATGAAGAATATAATTTTGATTTTGTTGGTGAACAATTAGTGTATGGTCAAACAAGTTTTGATATTGTCGGAAGAAAAATAAACGCTAAAAAAATGGGAACGGCAATATGCATTGCGTCCTTTAATTTATTAACAAATAAGATTACTCGAAAATTAATAAAATCATATAGTAATGTTGAATTTGATGGATTATTGAATCAAAATTCTACAGTTTATTATGATGAAAAAGTTTTTATTTCTTTTTTGTCTAATGGTTATCAAAAAGTTTTAATAGCTAAAAAAGAAAAGCAATTTTTATTTGAAAAGATAATTTCTGTAAGTGAATATTGCCGAAGAATTATTATTAATAATGGAAACTTATATGCAATTGGATTTAACAAGATATATGAATATAGTTTAAGCAATTATAAAATCACCAATACATTTTTAGTGGAATAAAAAAATCGTTACAAATAATGATGTAACGATTTTAATAACGTTTAAATCTTATTTTAAAAGAAATGAAAGGATGTCATTATAAACGATTTGACGATCTAGCTCGTTTAGAATTTCGTGTCGCATATCATCGTATAGTTTTAAAGTAACGTTAGATAAAGAGGCTTTTAAATACATTTTATAAAGTCTTATTACACCATCACCATATAATCCAACAGGATCTTCTTTTCCAGAAATAATGAATAAAGGTAAATCTTTTCTAATTTTATTAACTTCTTTTTTACGATGAATTCGATTTAATCCTTTCATAAATTCTTTATAGAATCCAATTGTTGAAATATAATTACTACGGAAATCACTTAAATAGGCATCAATATTTTCGTTATTATGTGATAACCAATCTGAGTTTGTTCTTGGGTTATTGATCTTTTTATTATAGCTACCGAAAGTTAAATTAAACATTAACTTTGAGCGATGTGTATCTTTGTTTGTGAATAAGCAAATTGTATTTGCAATAATTCCTCCAAGCTTAGTTAAAAATTGTTTACCACAACTACCACAAATAATTGCTTTTTCGATTAGGTTACTATGTTTTTGAATGAATTCTTGGCAAACAAATGAACCCATTGAATGGGTGAATAAATATACTGGTTTTCCAAGCTTTTGAATTTCAAGTACTTCTTCATACACCATATTAACCGCTTTTGAAAAGCCGTCTTTTGGCCATACACCAACTTCGTTTTCGTTATTTGCGTTGTATCCTTGTCCATAATGGTCAATACAATAAACTCCAATACCGTTTTCATTTAAAAAATGCGCAAATTCATCATATCTATAAGATGATTCTGCCATACCGGTAACTAAGACTAAATTTGCTTTTTCATTTTGACAAGGCCAGCAACTTCCTTTCATAGTCGTTCCATCTTTTAGAACTAATTGATAATTTTTTCCATATTTCATAATATATATAACCTTTCTTATCTTTTCTTGATTCCGATAATTGTTGATTCTTTAATTTTATAGACAAATGAAGGGCATTGTCCTCCGATTTGTATCGTGTAGATAACTTCACCATCTTCATCTAAAAAAGATTCCCAAATGTAACCAAACCATAAATCATTTCGATATTTAAAGTTCACAAAATCATCTTTTTTATATTTTGCATTTTCCACCCATTTAGATTTTTTCTTTTTAAAAAGGCACATTATTATCACCTCATTTTCTTTAAATAAATTATATATTATTCTTTTTAATATGACAAATTGTAATTTTTATAATAATTTTATTATTATATTTAATTTTGTACATAATTATGCTATTATAAATACGCTTTGGAGGAATTATTTATGACAAGAATTAAACCAATTACTGATTTAAGAAAAACAAATGAAATATCTGATTTAGCGCATCAAATTAATGAACCAATATTTATAACCAAAAATGGATATGGGGATTTAGTAGTGATGTCTAATGAGGTTTATGATAATTTAATAAAAGCAACAAAAGAGATTTCTTTAAAAGAAGCATCTTATCCTTTTGAAGAAAAACAAGATGAACATTTTGGATTTGTTAAAGTTGCTTGTGCTTCGATAGATACAAGCGTAGCTTCACCAAAGCAAAATGCTAAAATGATTATTAATAAGGTTAAGGAATGTGCAGAAAAAGGTGTTAAGCTTTTAGTCTTCCCAGAATTATCTTTATCTTCTTATACATGCGGTGATTTATTTTTACAAAGGACATTACTTGATGCTTGTGAAGAGGGTTTAAAAAGAATTATTAAGGAAACAAAAAACTTAAATATGGTTTTTATAGTGGGCGCGCCAGTAGTTGTAGAGCAAAAGTTATATAATGCGGCTATTGTTATTCTAAAAGGAAAAATATTAGGTATCGTTCCTAAAACCGCAATTCCTAATTATAATGAATTTTATGAGTTAAGACATTTTGAAGAAGCACCTAAAGAAAACATGGAAATATCATATTTAGGTCATAAAACAATATTTGGCAATAAGTTGATTTTCCGTTGTTTAAATTCTATTAATTTCACTTTTGGTGTAGAAATATGTGAAGATTTATGGATTCCTAATTCACCAAGTATTAATCATAGTTTAATGGGCGCAACTATTATATGTAATTTAAGTGCGTCTAATGAAACTGCAGGTAAAGATGAATATCGTACTTTAATGGTGAAGGCTCAAAGTGGAAAACTTGCTTGTGCTTATTTATATTCATCTGCGGGAAATGGAGAATCGACAACTGATATTGTTTTTTCAAGCGCAAATATGATTTCCGAAAATGGAACCTTATTAAAAAAAGCCGAACTATTTAAAAATGAAACCATTATCAGCGATATTGATGTTGAAAAGCTCGCAAGTGATCGTCAAAGAATGACCTCTTTTAAAAGAGAATATCTTAATGGTTATAATGTGATTGGCTTTAATTTGCCTTTAGAAGTACCTTCTTTAGATCGTAAATATAGTTCTTTGCCTTTTATTCCTAAAGATGAAAATGAAAGAACAAAAAGAATGGGAATGATTTTAAAAATTCAAGTAATGGGCCTTGTTAAAAGACTAAATCATATTCATTGCGATAAAATCGTTATTGGATTATCTGGAGGATTGGATTCTACGCTGGCATTACTTGTTTGTTATGAAGCATTTAAAGAATTAGGCTATGATTATCAAAATATTAAATGTTTAACTATGCCTTGTTTTGGTACAAGTGCAAGAACAAAGAAAAATGCTTATAATTTAGCAAATGCTTTAGGAGTTAGTATTCAAGAAATAGATATTACAGAAGCGGTAAAAATTCATTTAAAAGACATTGGACATGATGAAACCACTCATGATGTTGCATATGAAAATGCTCAAGCACGAGAAAGAACGCAAATTTTAATGGATTACGCAAATAAGATAAACGGATTAGTTATTGGTACTGGAGATTTAAGTGAATTAGCATTAGGATTTGCGACATATAATGGTGATCATATGTCTAATTATGGAGTTAACGGTTCAATTCCTAAGACTCTTGTAAGATATTTAGTATATCATTATGCTTTATCACACGTTGATATAAAGGATACATTATTAGATATAATCGATACTCCAGTCTCCCCAGAATTATTACCTCCAAAAGAGGGGGTTATCGCTCAAAAAACAGAAGATATAATTGGTCCTTATGAATTACATGATTTCTTTATTTACCATTTATTAAGGAATAAGTTTAGTATTAAAAAATTGTTTTTTATTGCTTGTAATAGTTTTGAAGGAATTTATGATAAAGATACAATTAAGAAATGGTTAAAGGTTTTTATACGACGTTTCTTTACTCAACAATTTAAAAGAAGTTGCCTTCCTGATGGTGTTAAAGTAGGTTCTGTATCACTTTCACCTAGAGGTGATTTTAGAATGCCAAGCGATGCATCTTATGAAGCGTGGATGGACGAAATAGAAAGTTTATAGGTGAGTAATATGGATTTAAGAGAAATAAAAAAATCATCAAAAGAAGTATATAATGGAAGAATTATGAATGTTGTTGTTGATGAAGTTATTTGCCCTGATGGCGGTACTTCTATAAGAGAAGTTGTTCGAAAGACTCCTGCGGTGGTAGTGCTTCCGATTTTAGATGATGGAAATATCATTTTAGAAAGACAATTTCGGTATCCTTATGATGAAATAATCATTGAGCTTCCTGCTGGAAAAGTTGATGAAAATGAAGAATGGCTAATCGCCGCTAGAAGAGAATTATTAGAAGAAACAGGATATGATTGTAATAAAATTGAATATTTAGGAAAAATCTATCCTACTGTAGGTTTTTGTGATGAAGTAATACATATGTATATAGCTACTTCATTAATAAAAAAAGAGCAACATTTAGATGAACATGAATTTGTTGAATTATTTACATGTTCAATTGATGATGCTATTAAAATGATTGAAAATGGTGAGATTGTAGATTCAAAAACAATATGCACTATATATAAATATTTGTTAAGTAAGTAGTTAGGGGTGTTAAGATGTTAAAACGATTTGCAAGGTATTATAAACCTCATTTAAGGCTTTTTATAATTGATATTATCTGTGCTTTAATTGTTGCAATATGTAATTTAGTATATCCAAGACTTGCAGGTACAATAGTTGATGACTATGTTCCTAAAAAGAATATAAAGATGATTTTAATTTTAGGAGGCGTTTTATTAGGAATATATGTATTAAAGTGCTTCATTAATTATGTCATACAATATTGGGGACATATTGTAGGAGTTAGAATTCAAGCTGATATGCGTCGTGATATGTTTAAAAAGCTACAGAAATTACCTTTTTCTTATTATGATGAAAACAAAACTGGACATATTTCATCAAGATTAGTAAATGATTTAATGGATATTTCTGAGCTTGCACACCATGGTCCGGAAGATATATTTATTTCAGTTGTTACTTTAGTAGGGGCATTTATTATGCTTTCTTTAACTAATATCTATTTAGCATTAATTGCTTTTGCCCTAATTCCGTTTGCTATTGTTTTTGCTTCTAAAACGCGAGTTAAGCAAAGACAAGCATTTAAAGAAATGCGCATTCAAACTGGAGAAATAAATGCCGAAGTTGAATCAGCAATTGCTGGAATTAGAGTTTCTAAAGCTTATGTTAGTGAAGAACATGAATTAGAGAAATTTCAAAAGTCTAATGCTAGATTTCAAAAAGCAAGAGCGGGAGCTTATAAGCAAATGGGAATCTTTCAGTCGGGAATGGGATTATTCACCGATTTGTTATATTTAATAGTGTTAATTGCCGGCGGTATTTTTTATGCTAATCAAATAATAAGTGATGGTGAATTTACATCATTTATTCTTTACATTATGATGTTGATTAATCCGATAAAAACATTGGTCAATGTTTATGAACAAATTCAAAGTGGAATGACTGGATTTGCCAGATTTATTGAAGTTATGGATGCCAAAGAAGAAGAGGATAAAGAAAATGCAATAGAGGTCGATGATTTTAATCATGATATATCTTTTGAAAATGTTTCTTTTACTTATCGTCATGATGATGAAGAAAAAGCAAATGTTTTATCTAATATATCTTTTTCGATTGAAAAAGGAAAGACTGTAGCGCTTGTTGGACCTTCTGGTGGTGGTAAATCAACAATTTGTCACCTTATTCCACGATTCTATGAAATTAATGATGGTAGAATAACTTTTGATGGCATTGATATTAGAGATATCAAAAGAAAGTCTCTTAGAAATCAAATAGGTATTGTTGCTCAAGATGTATTCTTATTTGCCGGAACAATTAAAGAAAATATTGCTTATGGCAAATTGAATGCGACTGAAGAAGAAATTGTTCAAGCGGCGAAAAAGGCTAATATTCATGATTTTATTATGGCTTTAGATAAAGGATATGACACATATGTTGGAGAAAGAGGAGTGCTTCTTTCTGGAGGACAAAAACAAAGAATATCCATTGCAAGAGCATTTTTAAAAAATCCAAATATATTAATTTTAGATGAAGCTACTTCCGCGTTAGATAACATGACGGAAATGCAAATTCAAAATGCTTTGAGTGATTTAGCTAAAGGACGAACCACAATCGTGGTTGCACACCGTTTATCAACAGTTAAAACCGCGGATGAAATAATTGTATTAACTGGTGATGGAATTGTTGAAAGAGGTACGCATGAACAATTGGTTAAGAATAATGGCTTATATGCTGAATTATATCAATACCAATTTAGAGAATAAAAATTATTTTAAGAAAAAAGAGGATGAAAAACGATAGTTCGTTTAAGCATTCTCTTTTATTTTTTTAATTATATAAATTGTTTTTGCAGGTATTTTATCGTTAACTTCTTTTTCAGTTATTAAATCAATACCTTTATATGGATTATTTTGAATTTCATCCGAGGCGTTAAGAATAATAGTTAATTCTTCATCTTCACTAAAACGTAAGAAAGCAAGGATATTATATCGATTGTATGCTTCTAATAATTTAAAATCGCCAGTTTTTAAGGAATTATATTGGTGTCTTAGATAAATGAGCTTTTGATAATAATTTAATAATTCTTTATTTTGAGCATTATCCCATAGCATTCCTCGATGATTATCAGGATCATTTCCTCCTTTTAGGCCAACTTCATCTCCATAATAAATAAGTGGAGAACCTGGTAAAGTAAATATTAATGAAGCGGCGAGTTTTAAATCTTTTAAATCGTTTGTAAAGGAAATAAATCTTTGAGTATCATGGTTATCAATATAATTCCACGAAGTATGATAGAAGCTACGATGTGTAAGTCCTCTTTGTAAAGAAAGTAAGGAAGCAAAATCATTTACCTTATATTCTTTTTTTGCTAACCATTTAATTAAAGAATAATAAAGTTGATTGTTAGTTTTACAATCAAAAGCTAAAGAAGCAAAAGAATTATCATTATTAAGACTAACATCTCCAATAATAATCGATTCAGGATTAATTTTTTTAATTTCTGTTTTTAATTTAATCCAAAAAGAATATGGAACTTCATTTGCAACATCAAATTTATAACCATCTATTTTAGCTTCTTTCATCCAATACTTTGCGATAGAAATCATATATTCTTGTACTTCTATATTAGAAAGTCTTAATTTAGGCATTATGCCAAGATAAGAATATGTTTCATAATTTGGGACTTCTTTATATGAACTATAAAGAGGAAAGTCCTTAATATAAAACCAATTTTTATATTTTGATTTTTCTTTCTTTTTAATAACATCTTTAAAAGCAAAAAAATCAGTTCCAACATGATTAAAGACACATTCTAATATTACTTTAATACCTAGTTTATGAGCGGCTTTTACAAGTTTAATCAAATCTTTTTTATTACCGAAGCTAGGATCTATTGTATAGTAATCGGAAATATTAAATTTATGAGGTGTGTTTGCAGAAAAGATCGGATTTAAATAAATAAAATCAATCCCGAGGTCTTTTAAATATGGTAAATGTGAAGTAATACCTTTTAATTCTCCTCCTAAAATATCACCGCTTCCTAAAGGCGATTTATCCCAAGAAATATTAAGCTCGTTTTTATTGTTTAAACGAGCAAAACTATCAGGGAATATTTGATATCCAACTGCGCCATAAGCCCATGTTGGTGAAAGAAGACGATCTTCGTAAAGAGATAATTGAGGGCATTCAAACATATTTTCAAGAGAGGTTATTTTCTTGCTATAAAATTTATCATTGCCATAATATATATTTTTCTTTTGAGAATCTATTAATTCAAAGTAATAACAAAAATTAATAACATTTTCAAAAAGAATAATTTCATAATAATCATAAAGACCATCACTAGAAACTTTTTTTAAAGGAAATTTTAGAATTGAATCTTCTAGTGGTGTTTTTGAAATAGATGAAAGATATTTATCACAAACATGAATGAAAACTTTAGAAAAATCGCTTTTAGCGGTTCTAATTCTTAAACAAAAATTATTACGATCTAATGAATAAACATCACCAGAATCTTTTAAATGTATAATAGATGATAAATTCATAAAGTTTCCTCCTGACACGTTGATTTATTTTATCATTTTTAATCGTTAATTGCACATATTATAACTATTAATCTAAAAATATTTTTAATATTAAAGTAATAGTTAAAAAATAAGAATTTTTAATAAAAACATATTCATTAGAATTATATTTATTATTAAAATATAAAAAATATATTACTAGTGACAATTAGATTGCAATATAAACATTTTAAAGATTAATAAAAGTGTAATAGATAATAAATTGGTGTTTTGATTTTCATTGTTATTTGATAAAATAAACATGTTATTTAAACAACTAGTGGAGGTATGTATAATGGAAAAATTAAATGAATATCAAAAAGCGGCTTATGAGTTTTGTAGTGGTAAAGGAAAAGAGACACCTCTTCTTGCCGGAGCATTAGGAATATGTGGAGAAGCAGGTGAATGTGCGGAAATTGTAAAAAAATCATTATTTCAAGGCCATGATATTAATAAAGAAAAAATGATTGAAGAATTAGGTGATGTTATGTGGTATATTGCTTTAACAGCAACTGGGTTAGGAGTTACTTTAGAAGAAATTGCAACGCATAATATCGATAAATTATCAAAAAGATACCCTACAGGTCATTTTAGAAGTGATGACTCAATTAAAAGAAAAGAATAGCTTTAAAAAAAGGTCAATAATGTACTTAATTTCAAAAGTTAGATCAACTAAAATTGTTAAGCACATATTGCCCTTTTTAAATTTCAATTATTTTTCCCATAATTCAGGATGAACTTTTCTTAAATAATCAATTACGCCATCTTCATTGTTGCTTAAAAAGGTAAAATTCTTTCCTTGTTTTAAAATGTATTCTCGGGAATTACACATTGTTACACCTTCATAAGCATCTTCTAGCATGGTGATATCATTTGGACCATCTCCAAAAGAAATCGTACAGTTATCGTCTATTTTGTATAAAGATTGCAAATATTTTAAAGCATGTCCTTTTGTTGCTAGTTTTAATGCGATTTCTATTGAATAAATATCATTATATTGACCCCAATTGAAAATAAATAGGTTTCTGTATTTCTTTTTCGCCACTACTTTTTCAAATTTATTAATATCTTTTGCGTAAATTTGGAAAGTCATTGTAAGGATATCTTCATGTATCAATTCGTCTAATCTTCCTTTATGAACAGAAACATAATCGTTAATATGAATGGTCCACCAAGGGAGATATTCTTCGTTAAATAGATAGACGTGTTTTAAAGAATAGGCAAGAGCCGCTTTTATGTATTTTGCGGATTCTTTAAAAAGTGAGACAACCAATGAGTTAGGAATTGTAAATGTAATAGCTTTTGTTATTTTATCTTCTTTGTAATTAGTCCAGCAAATTGAAGCGCCATTTAATGAAGCAATAGGAAGTTCATCAATACCTAACATATGAGCAAAATTAACCATACCATGATATGGTCTTCCAGAACTAAAGATAAAATAATGTCCGTTTCTGTATAGTTCTTTAATGGATTCTATTGTATAGTCACTGATAGTTTTATCAGTTGTTAATAATGTTTCATCTAAATCGACACAAATTAAATACTTCTTTTTGCTCATATAAATCATCCTTTTGTGAATAGTATAAAGTACAAAAATAGAAATCGCAAACAATAAAAATTTTTAAAGTAACTGATTTTTTTAAATGTTGCTTTATAAGATATTTACTCTATCGAGTAAAGAATTAATATGTTATAATAATTTTTTGAAAAGAGAGTGATACTAAATGAAACGTAATGATTATATTTCTTGGGATGAATATTTTATGGGAATTGCTTATTTATCAGCAATGAGAAGTAAAGATCCTTCTACTCAAGTTGGAGCGTGTATTGTCGATCAAAATCATAAAGTAGTTTCCATTGGCTATAATGGAATGCCAGTTGGATGTGATGATGATGATATGCCATGGTCTCGAGATGGTAAAGGTATTGATAATAAGTATTGGTATGTATGTCATGCTGAATTTAATGCGATACTTAACGCTCATCGTCAATCATTAGCGGATTGTGTTATATATGTCTCATTATTTCCATGTAATGAATGCGCTAAAGCAATCATTCAAACTGGAATTAAAGAAATAGTTTATGTATCGGATAAATATGCTGATACAGAAGGTACAAAAGCTAGTAAGTTTATGTTAGATAAATGCGGTGTTAAATATCGTAAGTTTGAAGGTAGATTGGCGGATATTAAATTTTAAATAACGTTTGTTATGGGAGGTATTGATATGGATGCAGTTGTAATTAAAAATTTATCATATTGCTATAGTGATAATGTTTTTGCTATTGACCATATTGATTTAAGTTTAGAAAAAGGAAAGTATATTTCGATTGTTGGACATAATGGATCAGGAAAGTCTACACTTGCTAAGTTGATTTTAGGCTTATTAAAAGCTAAAGAAGGTTCAATAGAAGTTTTAGGAATGGAATTAAATGAGCAAAATGTGACTGCGATTAGACGTAAAGTAGGTATTGTTTTCCAAAACCCTGATAATCAGTTTATTGGCTCTACAGTTGCAGATGATTTAGCTTTTGGATTAGAAAATCGTTGTGTTCCTCAAAAGGAGATGGAACCTTTAATTAAAGAATTTGCCACAAAAGTTAATATGCAAGATTTTTTAGATAAAGAACCAACTAATCTTTCTGGAGGCCAAAAGCAAAGAGTTGCTATCGCGGGAGTATTAGCAATGCATCCAGAAATTATTATATTTGATGAAGCAACTGTTATGCTTGATCCTAAAGGAAGAAAAGATATTGCTAATTTAATATTAGAAATGAGAAAAGAAAATCCAGAACTTACGATTATTTCAATTACTCATGATATGGAGGAAGCTTCATTATCAGATGAAGTCATTGTTTTAGATCATGGTAAAATAGTTGCAAAAGGAAAACCTTCTGAAGTACTTTCAAATTATGAATTATTAAATTATATCGATTTAAAAATGCCTTTTTTATCAGAATTAAGATATTTATTAAAGAAAGAAGGCATTGAAATAGAAGAAACTACTTCATTTGAGGAAATGGTGGTGAGAATATGTCGATAAAGTTTATTAAAGTATCACATGTATATTCTCCGAAATCTCCTTTTGAACATTTAGCGCTTAAGAATATTAATCTAATTATTGAAGAAGGAACTTTTACAGCAATCGTTGGTCATACCGGATCAGGAAAAAGTACTTTAATTCAACATATTAATGCTTTGTTAAAACCAACAAAAGGAAAGGTAAGAGTGGGTTCTTATCTTATTTCTAATGAATCAAAAACTAAAAGTGTTAAATCATTAAGAAAATATGCTGGAGTTGTATTTCAATTTCCAGAATATCAACTTTTTGAAAGTACAGTTGAAAAAGATGCTATGTTTGGACCAAAGAATTTTGGTGCAAAAGATGAAGAAGCTAGAGCTAAAGCTCATAAGGCACTAGAAATGGTTGGTATTCCTTCTTCATATTATCAAAAATCTCCTTTTGAATTATCTGGAGGAGAAAAAAGAAGAGTCGCTATTGCGGGTGTTTTAGCTATGGAACCAAGAGTTTTGGTTTTAGATGAACCAACTGCGGGACTAGATCCTCAAGGTACTAGAGAAATTATGCAATTATTTAAAACAATTCATGAAAGTGGTGTAACTATTATTTTAGTAAGCCATGATATGGATATTGTTTTAGAATACGCTAAAGACGTAATTGTGATGGAAAATGGAAGCATTATTAAAAAGACTACACCAATTGAATTATTTAATGATCCTAATTTTGAATCATATTCTTTAGATATGCCACTTGTTTATAAATTTGCTAAGGCCTTAAAAGATAAAGGTATGAATATTAAATTGGACTCAATAACAAACACCGAAACGCTTGTAAAGGCAATTAAAGAAGGAAGGGCTTAAGATTATGAATAACAACTCAATTTTAGGCCGTTATATGCCTTATAATACGATAGTTCATCGCTTAGATGCTCGTTGTAAATTGCTTGCACTTATTTTATTAATGGTACCAATATTCTTATCTTTTGCTAATCCTGCGACTAATTTTATTTTATATGGATTAATGGCAATTTTGTTCTATGTAATAATGCGTATTGCCAAGATTCGATTTACAATGATTTTGTCACAATTAAAATCTTTATGGATAATGATGATTTTTATTTTAATAATCAATTTATTTGTTATAAAAGATGGAAGTTATGGATTTGTACAAATAGGAAGCTTTACATTAGCATTTAAAGCAGTTATTGATACCTTATATGTAATAATACGTTTAGCATTAGTTATTGTCTTAACAACAATTTTAACTGCATCAACAAGACCATTAGATTTAACTTTTGCTCTAGAATGGTATTTAACACCATTTAAGAAAATAGGGTTACCAACACCTGCAATTGCCATGACAATATCGCTTGCATTACGGTTTATTCCAACATTTTTAGAAGATACAGATCGTATTATGAAGGCACAATCTTCTAGAGGTGTTGATTATGAAAATGGTAAATTTCATGAAAAGATTAAAGCGATGATATCCTTGATTGTTCCTCTTCTTAGTAGCGCTTTACAAAAGAGTGATGATTTGGCGAATGCGCTTGAAGCAAGAGGATACGATCCAGATGCTAAAAGAACTCACTATCGAGTTATGAAATGGAAATTTAAAGATACTCTTGCGGTATTTATTTGTATTGCTTTTTTAGGTGTAATGATTACAAGTTCAGTTTTAAAGATTGATATTGCTTCATCAATATTAACAATATTAGAAAGCATTATTAAAGGAGTTAAATAATTATGCCAAGATATTTAGCTACAGTTTCTTATGATGGCACTAATTACTATGGCTTTCAAAAGCAAAATGACCAGGTGACTATCCAGGGAATATTAGAAGAAAAGATTTCACAAATATTGAATCAAGATACTATTATTTATGGTTCAGGAAGAACCGATGCAAAAGTTCATGCATATGGACAAACTTTTCATTTTAATACAAGTAAATTATTAGATTTAGGGAAGTTCCGTTATAGTTTAAATTGTATATTACCAAAGGATATTCATATTATCGATATTCAAGAGGTTAGTGATGAAGTGCATGCACGATTCTCTGCACTTGCAAAAGTTTATACTTATGTTGTTAATCAAGGAGAGGATAGTCCTTTTTTAAGAAATTACACTTATCATTTAGGGCAAAAACTTGATATAGATAAGATGAAAAAGGCGTCTAGAAGTATAACAGGTAGTCATTGCTTTAGGAATTTTACTTCTAAAGAAGAAGATAAAGATGAATTTGTTAGAATGATTCATTTTATAGATTTTGAGGAAAAAGATGATCTTTTATATATTACTTTTGCGGGCAATGGATTTATGCGTTATATGATAAGAATGCTTGCGGGTTCTTTAATTGCTATTGGTTTAGGAAAAGAAAATGCAGATTTTTTTAAATGCCGTTTAATTACTGAAGAAAGAGAAGTTGTTTCTTATAAAGCTCCTGCGCATGGATTATATTTAAAGAAAGTTTATTATAATGAACCTTTAAGAATTAGTTATCATACTCATACTTCTAGATGTGGACACGCAAGAGGAAAAGATGAGGAGTATGTTATTTCTTCAATTAATAATGGATTACAAATACTTGGTTTTAGTGATCATATTTTTTATCCTAATTTTACTGGTGATAACTATAAAAATGTTCGTGGTGATTATTCTTTACTAGAAGATTATCGTGGTTCTGTTTTAGAATTAAAAGAAAACTATAAGAATAAAATTGATATTCATTTAGGCTTTGAAGCAGAATATTATGAAGATTATGATTGGTATTATAAAAAATTGATTGATTCTAAAACGGTTGAATATTTGATACTTGGACAACATTTTATTCGAGAAAATGGTATAACTGGAAGCTTCTTGTTTAATTCACAAGATAATATTGGTATAAAAAAATACATGAATGCTTTAATTAAAGGCATGGAAACAGGATATTTCTTATATGTTGCTCATCCAGATTTATATTTATCAGGATATGCTGAATTTGATGAAACTGCTGAACAAATTGCTCATTTAATTGCGCAAAAATCAATTGAATTAGATATTCCTCTTGAACTTAATTTAGGTGGATTTAGAAGAGGTTTTAAAACATATTTAAATGGTGAGAGCAGATATGAATACCCTAACTTTGATTTTTGGAAAGTGATTTCTAAATATGGTTGTAAGGTTGTTGTGGGAATTGACGCTCATGATCCAAATAATATTGATGATTCCAAATATTTTTTAGCAAGAATGTATATTGATCACTTTAAATTAAATGTTATTAAAATGGTAATTTAAGTTTTTAGTATATATATCAAAAGGATATTAAAAAACGTTATTAATATTCTATTGCAGAGATTGCATAGCTATATTAATAGCGGTTTTTTTAATTTCAAATTGTTTTTTATGATAGTCTTGTTAAAAGTCTAAATGACTTCTAATGAGATTATTTTTTAGCTATTACATAAAAATTAAGAATTAAAAGCATAGGAGAAAGAATAATGGAAAAATAAATCGATTTTGTTAGCTCTACCGTATTACTTTTTTTCAAAACTATTTGTATCAAAGTAAACAATTTATAGAGAAGTACAAAGAAATTGTAAAATCAAACCAGCTAAAATACCTTATAAACCAATTAAATTAGTTCGCTGTAAATTTAGAAAGAAGTTCCTCATACTTATGATTCTATTAGAAAATGTCATATAGCTTTACATAATTTTTTTAGTTATATATAAAAGTTAGTATGGATACATTGTTAGACATTGTAATTTTTCTTTAAAAAATGTCTGAATATATACAAATAAAAAATTATCACTATACTTTTGAAATCGTATTTTTGTTCATGAAAAAAGCACCCACCACTTCTGATAGATGCCGTAACATATTTAGATAAAATTTATTTTCATTAAACTTAAATTATTTATAAATTAATTGTCTTCCAACAATTATTCTTCATAAATTTTGTAATTATTGATATATCCTCACCTTCATAATATTTCACAAGCAGTTTTTTAAATTCAGGAACTTCTTTTTCTGGGATAACTAAAAATCCACCACCATGAGCTATTAAATAATGATTAGCAAAAATAACGGATGCTCTCTTGTTTCCATCAAGAAATATTTGTGTCTTCATACAATAAAGACATAACTCAATAGCTATATCAATTGCATTCTTTTCTTTGAGTTCTATTTCTTGAATTTTCTCTTTCACATCAAATTCGTTAGGAAGTGGGGGGATATATGAAGAACCACCAATTGTGACAGGAACTCCACGAATACGACCACCATCAGCAAAAAAGCCTTCATTAACAAGTTTTGCTATATGACATAGCATGTAATAATCACTTTTACATGCTATAACATCTCTATCAAGTATAAATTCCCATGCATGTTTTAAATTCAATATTTTTTGTACATCAGTAGCAGTCATTCCATTTACTTTTCCATTTTCTATAATTTCTTCTGTTTGAGGAAAAGATGTCGCAACGCCTTCCAAAACTGCTTGATCATAAATATTCATTTTCATATTGGTTCTTGCAAATGCAATGCTTTTTATTACATCGACAGAAAGCTCATTTTCGGAATATCCTAATGCCGCAAGTTGCTTATCAATTTCTCGTAATCTTTTTTTGATTTCGCGAGCCTCTTTAGAATTTTTTAAAAGAAGATTATATAATTCATCTGTATATGTTCCGACATATGTTGATGTTAATCTTCCGGATACTCTTTTTCTAATATATAGATATTTTCCATCACCTTTTTGTTTAACTTCAGGTGTGCCATCATAAGCCATAAGATTCAAACGGGCATTCAAATCTGCTTTTTTTCTTAGTAATTCCTGTATCTCATTAAATTGTGCAGACATATTATTACCTCCTGTAGGGAATTTTTATAATAATATATTATCATATTGTTCCCTAATTTTCAATAAATATAGGGAACAATTACAAACAAATAACAGCAAGAAGTTCCCTAATTTATTATTTTTAAGTAATTATGTATTATTCAAATAATTAACACTATACGAAACCAAAAATTTATATTATCTCTTATTACATAATCAAAAGCCCTAACAGTTCTTAAACTAACTATTTATTATCTTTTTAGGAATGTAAAATAATGGTTCAAACACCTGCTACTAAAAATAGTTAGAAATGCTTTTACCTTGGAAAATCAAGTTATAATTTTGCTATGGTAATCTTTGACGCTTACGTTGAAAAAGATATCTGTACCATATTCGAATTATCTTCTTGGTTATTACTTGAAAAAGGCGAATCCATAGCTAAAAAATATGTACCACTTACTTCCTTTAATTTTGACAGAAAACATATTAATTCTAAACCATGCCAGAGAAAAATGCATTTTTGCTTCTTAAAGCGGATTTTACTTTGTCAATTAACGAAAGATGATAACGAAAATGAAAATAGTACATAGTATTTGAATCAAAGCCTAGTTTGTGGTAAAATTTGCTCAATAAATTTCTACAGAAAGGAACGATACTAATGAGCTATTTCGAAACTGAAAAAATTGAATTAAAGAGAATTTTAAATGATTCTTTTGAAAAAGAAGTAGTAGCGTTTTTAAATAGTCATGATGGCACTATCTATATAGGTATAGATGATAATGGTACTATTGTTGGAGTTGATAACGT
>CAZDEE010000019.1:0-8445 GCA_964504595.1 uncultured Staphylococcaceae bacterium
ACTTAATATTCGCTTAATATATCGTTTTATTCAGAATACTTAATTTTAATATTTCTTAATGTTGGGAAAATCATAATGCTCACAATTATACATAAAACCATCGATAAAAAGACATATGGAGCATTATAAATCGCTGAGGCAATTAATGGTGTTCCCCAAGCTAATGTTCCTACAATTGTATGCATAAAAAATCTTACTATACAAGGGACAACAATTCCGATAGTAAAAAATACATAATTGATAGGTTTTTCATCTTTTAAAGCAATGTTTTTAAATAATCCACAAATACCTAAGCAACCAAACGCTAATAGATAATCAAATATTATTGATGCCCAATGGTAACCATATCCATCAAAAAAGAAATTAATAATTGCATATACGACACCCGCTAAAATTCCATATTTTGTGCCTAATGTGAAGCCAACAATAAATATTGGTAACATTGCCAAAGAAAGCGAACCGCCATTTGCGCCTAATTTTGTAAATGGAATTAATTTCATCACGACGGCAATCGTAAATGCAGCCGAAACCATTAAAGCGGTGAAGACAATTTTGTTTGTTTTACTCATTTTTTTATTCCTCCTTTAAACAAAAAAATCTCCGCCAACGGAGGAAATAAAAAAATCCTACGCCAGCATTACCTGGATCAGGTATGGTCTATCTTGGAATAAAGATACTCTCAGCCTACTTCCGTAAGCTCCCAAAACAATGTTAACATCTAACTTTTAATAATTCAACTAGAATTAGGTCTATTTTTATTTTTTAATACGTAAAATCTACTAGACATGTAAAGGAGAGATATTACTTATGGATAGAATAAAACCGCCACCATCATATTATGGAAATCCTTATCAGGCTAGCAATATGGAACCAGGAGCCCCTTTTGGACAAGGTCAATTTAATGGACAGCCTCCTTATCAAGCTGGTCAAATGGGTCAAGCAAATAACAATCAACCACCGATGCCTAACGGACAAGGAACCCAAGATGGAAATTATAATCCATATACAACTGAATCGCCGACAACATTTAATACATCATTAGAAAATTTTGTCGGTAAAAAAATGAAAGTATATTGCAGTTTCCCCGATTCAGCAAAATGGCATGATGTTATTTTTGAAGGAAATTTAATGTACGCTGCAAATGATCAAGTTATTTTAAGAGATGTTGAAAATAAGCAATTAATTGCAATCGTTGGTGTATATGTTAATTATGTTGAAATACCTGAATAAAAAGGCCTTTTGGTCTTTTTTTACTTTTTGTTTTGATAATCAATCGACGTTAAACCATGCTCTAACAAATATTTATTAGCTTTAGAGAAATGATGATTTCCAAAAAATCCACCTCTATTCGCACTTAGAGGCGATGGATGATTAGCCTCTAAAATAAGTCTATTTGGATTAGTAATATATTTTTTTAAATTTCTAGCAAATCTTCCCCATAAAACAAAAACAATTGGCTGATTACTATTATTTAAATAGGATAAAACATTTTTTAATAATGTATCATATCCTTTCTTATCGTGAGATAATGACTCTTTTTCTCTAACTGAAAGAACAGCGTTTAATAATAAAACACCTTGTTCTGCTAAAAAAGTTAAATCTCCATTTGGATACATTTTAATATTCATATCATCTTCTATTTCTTTAAATATATTTTTCAAACTCGGTGGAAGAGCAATTCCTTTTGGAACAGAAAAAGCAAGGCCCATCGCTTGATTTGGTTCATGATATGGATCTTGACCTATTATAACCATTTTTACTTTTTCAAATGGCGTTAATTTGAAGGCATTAAACATTAATTCTCGAGGTGGATAAATGGTATATTTTTGATATTCTTCATCTAAAAATTTCTTTAATTGAATCATATATTCTTTTTTATCTTCTATTTCAAAAAATTCTTTCCAATTCATATTAATCACCTAAATATAGGTTAACAAAAACAAATAAACTTTCCTAGTCAATATTGTATTTATAGTTTAATTTAAATTAGATTTATTAATTTTTATGCACAAGAAGATGTATAATATTAATCAAGAAGGAAAAGTATATGAAAGTTTTATTTGTTTTTAATCACCCAGCACCATACAAGGTTGAGCTATTAAATAGAATTTCTAAATCCATTGATATAATGGTGCTTTTTGAACGTAAAAAAAATAAAAATAGAAATCCATCATTTTATTCTAGCAAAATCGAATTTCCTCATAAATTTTTAAAAGGTATTCCTTTTAGCGATGAAAACTTTTTCTCAACACAAATTAAAAACCATATTAAAAAGAATAAATATGACTTAATTGTTATGAATGGTTATTCCACACTCGCGGAGATAATCGCTCTTAATTATTTAATAAAGCATAAAATTCCTTATATTTTGTACGTTAATGGAGGTGTCATTAGAAAAGACAAACCATTTAAGCTTAAACTTAAAAGAAAATTTATTACAAACGCAAAAAGCTACTACTCTCCAAACGAGATCGCCGATGCTTATTTACTCCATTATGGAGCTAGAAAAAAAGATATTAGGAATTATCCTTATTCCACAATTAGTGAAAAAGAAATAGCTTCTGAACCTCTAAAAGAAGATGAAAGAAAAGAGATTTTAAAAGTCTATAATATTCCTTCTAACAATCCTATTTTTATAAGCGCAGGTCAATTTATCGAACGAAAAAACAATCTATATTTATTAGAAATATTCCGCTTACGTCCGCAATATAACTTACTTTTAATAGGCGAAGGTGAGCAAAAAGAATTACTAGAAAAATATATCAAAGAACACCATATGACCAATGTCTATATGTTGCCTTTTCTAACTAGAGAAAAGCTTTTCCCATTAATTAAAGCAAGTTCTGCATTTATAACATTGTCAAAAGAAGATATTTATGGACATGTTATTAACGAATCATTATCTCAAGGTATCCCAGTCATTTCATCTTCTAAAGTAGTTGCTACAAAAACGCTAATAAAAACCAATGAAAATGGTTTTGTTGTAGATTTAACACAGAACGAAATACTATCCGCTCTTGATAAAGTATTAGCATTAAATTGTTTTGAATCAGCAACTAGTATAGCAAGAAAAAACACCTATGAAGGTTCTGCTGAAATTCATGTGAAATTATGGAAGGAGGAAATTTAAAAATGCATGCCCTATTATTGACCACTTCCACAAGTAAGAATTATTTTAATGAATTATTAGAAAAAGGACATACGCCTAATCCATCTAATCAACATTTTTATCATCTTTTTAGGGAAATGCTCTCTTTGAAATACAATGTCGATGTTTTTTCTTATCGTCCAGTAACTCAAAGTACTCCGCTTATTTATAAATATCAAAAAGAAACAGAGGAATCTATTACATATCACTATCTTCCTTTTATAAACGTCAAGGGACTTAAAAGCAGTTGTATCATTAACACATCTTTAAAAATAATTAAGCCTGTTATAAAAAAAGACACAATTATCTTTGTTGATACATTAAACATTTCTTTAATTAAACTAGCATTTAAAATATCTAAAAAATATGGCCTACCTATCGTTGGTATAGTGACTGATTATCCTACTAATTTAAGTTCAGTATCTAAAAAATATACTGATTCTGTTCTAAAGTACTTGCCACTATATGATTTATATTATTGCTTAACAAACGAATTAAATAATAAAGCTAATATTCATAATCGTCCTTCTATAATCATCGAAGGCTTAATCGACCAAGACAAATCTAGTAAAGAAGAAATATGTTTTGATAATTATTTCTTTTTTGCTGGCGCTTTATATAAACGTTATGGAATAGAAAATCTTTTAAAAGCCTTCCACAAATGGAACGGAAATTATAATTTATTAATTGCCGGTCATGGCCAAGAAGTTAACTTAGTAAGAAAATATGCGTTGGAAGATGAAAGAATTCATTATCTTGGTCTTTTACCAATTGAAACTATTTTATTTTATGAACGTAATTCACTTTTAAATATAAATCCTCGTCCTTTTTCTTCAACATTAGATAAGCTATCAATTCCTAGTAAAACAATTGAATATTCCGCTAGTGGAACATTAATGATGACTACAGAAAATAACTTTTTAAAAGAATTATTGGGCGATGATGCTCTATTTATAGGAAAAGGAGATGTAAAAGACATATATAATGGTTTTGTTGATTTTAGTGAGTTAAATAAGGCAGAACAAAAGAAAAAAGCCCTAAGTGCTAAAACAAAAATATTAAAAAGATATTCTTTAAACGCTGTTTCTAATAAATTAGATCATTTTTTAAGAGAAAACATTACTTCTTCTAATTTCTTACTTAATGATTCTAAAGTAAAGTGATTTTGATAATAAACTTGATTATTTAAACCAAGTTTTTCTTTTTCTTCTTTAGATAAAGAAAGAAACTTTTCTAATCCTAAAGATAAGCTTAAAGAAGATTCATCAACAATAATTGCGCCTTGAGATTCTTTTAATACTTCTCTTGCATCATGATCCACCATCGCAATAAGTGGCTTGCCAAACGACATATAAAAAACTAATTTATTTGGGATAGTTTTTCCAACATATCCATCTTTTTTCAAAGAAACATATAACGCATCCGCATTTATAAAATATGAAGCAGCAACATTGCTTGGTAAAGGGCCATGATCAATTATATTTTTTTCTAATCCTCTTTCTTGTACACACTTAAAGAATTTATCTTTTTCACTTCCCATACCAATAAAATGGAAATAAACATTACTATCTTTATATTTTTCCATAGCTTCATAAACATAATTCAAAGCTTGTACTTTTCCCATATTGCCACAATAAACAATATTAATCGTATTTTCTTTATAAATAACAGGTTTAATGTCCTCTTTAATTTCTAAACATGGTTGAGATAAAATACCATAATCTAAATCTAGCTTTAACACATTCTTAAAGTAATCTAAAAAAGAAGGAGAAGAAACTAATAATTTCGTAGCTTTTGAATAAATGCTCTTACTCCATTCATAAAAGAATTTATAAAAAAATCCTTTTGGTTTAACAACCCCTGTCATAACTAATGATTCCGGCCATAAATCAACGCAATAATGAATATGAGGAACCTTATATTTTTTTTGATATTTATTACCTGCAGATGCACTTATAACTGGCGATAATGTCATTGAAAAAACTAAATCAAAAGAATCATCTAACGTTTTAATATATTTTTTAGAATTTTTCCAAAACGATAAATAGTTTCTGCATATAGAAAGTTTAGAATCTTGCCGTGGAATAATTTTTACACGATGAACATGAACGTCATTTATCATTTCATCATAATTGCCTTTTGTATCATATCCATCCATAATTCGATTATATCCATAATTTGGAAGTCCTGTTACTACATGAACTTCATGACCAAAAGCCACTAATTGTTCCATTAGCTTATAAATAACAAAAGGTTCTGGATAATAATACTGACAAATAGCAAGAATTTTCATAAGCTCTCCTTTTTTAAAGTATATCATATTAGACAACAAATTAAAAAGTTGGAAATCACTTATTTAAGTGATAGAATTAATATAAATTAAGAAGGAGCCAAAAGTATGAAAAGCAATATCCGTTATAGCGTTATTGTCAATATGATTCGTACTGTAACTATTACAGTTCTTTCTTTCATATCCTTTCCTTATGTTTGCCGCGCTTTAGGCGATACCGGAATGGGAACTTATACTTGGGCTAATACTTTTGTTTACTATTTCTTAACACTTGCAAAGTTAGGAATTCCTAACGTAGCCATTAGAGAATGTACAAAAGTTAGAGATGATAAAAAAGCATTAAGTAAAAAAGTACAAGAGTTTTTTATTTTGCAAGCCATATTAACTCTTATTTCTTTTACAATGATGGTTTCAATAATGTTTATCGCTAAAGGAGATTTATGGAATAATCGTTCCCTTATTTTTATGTTATCCACAAATTTTTTAATGGGAGCTTTTTCTTTTGAATGGGTCTATATTGCCTTAGAAAAACATTACTATACTTCATTTAGGTCGATTTCTGCGTTATTAATCTCCGCATTAATGATTATGCTTTATATCAAGCTCCCAGAAAATGGAACTTCAATTCCATTCGAAAATCAAATTTATTTATATGCTTTATTCTCTTGTATGACAACTTACATTACTGTTTTAGTTAATTTATTCTTTTTAAGAAAACATGTTAGTCTTAAAAAAGAAGGAAAATATAACTTCAAGCAATACTTCAGCTCATTATTTATTATTTTTATTTTATCTTTCATGCTTACTTTATATAATCAAAGTGATTCATTCATTCTTGGATTAATCAATAAAGATAAATCAGAAGTCGGTTCTTTTTCAGTAGGAATTAAAGCAATTGAAATTATTATTACTATTATTACTTCCTTAAGTTCAGTATTTATACCTCGTGCGACTCATTATTATAAAATGGAAAATAAATACTTTTTTAATAATTTAAATAGATATAGTATGAATATTTGCTTCTTTATCGCTATACCCGCAATTGCGACATTAACAACACTATCATCAATTGTAACTAGTTTAATATCTGGTGGTGAAGGATATATAAATGCCGCTTGTGTATTGATAATTGTTTCTTCAATGTGTTTGACTTATTCCATAGGAGACATGATATACAATTCAATTCTTTTACCGATGAAAAAAGAAAAGTATTATTTAATAAGCATATCAATAGGAGTTGTATTAGACATAATCCTTTCAATAATATTTGGATTATTATTCAAAGATAATCCGTCTATTGGAATTGCTATTGCAACCGCTGCATCCGATTTAATAATAACAATATTATTAATCGCTTTAACTTACCAATATTCAAAAAAAGCAATTTTCAATATTAATAATTTAAAGATTATTATCGCCGGTATTTTTGTTACTATTTGCTCGATTTTCTTAACAAATGAATTAAAAAATAGTTTTGATCCATTATTACAATTAATATCCATTTTAATAATTGATGCTTTCTTATATATCGGAATTCTTATCATACTAAATGAGGATCTTGTTTGTTCATTCTTAAAAAAGAAAGAAAAAAACTAACGCATAACACGTTAGCGGATAAATAGTAATATCCTTTATTTAATACAAAATACAGCATATAAAGGAACTGATTTAATATTATTTTCAAATCCAAAGTTTTTTGATGATATTCTAATAGAATATTTGGGAGAATATTTATTAACATATTCATTTAAGCTTCTAGATCTAGTATTATCACTAGCCTTTACTTCAAGTGGAATAATATCTCCCTCAAGTCTAGTAATAAAATCAATCTCTGCTGTATTTCCACTTGTCCAATAAAAAATCTTATGTTTATTTATGATTAGTTGATTATTTACATAGTTTTCTGTAAGTCCGCCTTTAAAATCATTAAATCCGATATTATCATACAAAATATCATCAATTATTAAATCTTGGCTTGCAGAGCAAAGACCAACATCATTCATATAAAACTTAAAATCATCTAATGATTTATAAGAATTAAGAGGGACTTTTATTTGTTCAACTCGATATAATTGATTAGCAATTCCCGCTAGACAGAGCCATTCTATCGCACTTGAAAATTCACTTGCTCTGCCTCCACTTTTAAGTAATGCATATTTAAATTTCCTATTTTCTTTAGCAAGTTGGGTGCTAATATTTTTATAAACCAACTTAGTTTTAGGAATTTCTGATTTTTTATTATATTTACCCATATCATTAAAATAAGAATCTAAAATAAATTGTTGTTTTATCTTTACTAAATCAAAATTTTGATTTTTTAAATATTCTTCAACTACTTCTGGCATTCCACCAATATATAAATATTTTTTATATAATTCAAGTGCTTGTTCATGAAATAATTTTTCTAATGGTTTATTAGAAGAATAACATTCTCTAATTTCTTCAATGAGAAATTTATTATCTGTGGCCATTAAAAATTCTTCAAAATCCATTGGATACATATTTAAAAATTCAACTTTCCCAACAGGAAATGAATACTGTTGTCTATGGACAGACAAACCTAATAAAGACCCTGTAGCAATAATATGATATTCATTTGCTTCTTCACAAAAATATTTAAGACTTGTCAACGCTTCATGGCACGCTTGAACTTCATCAAAAATAATCAATGTATGACTAGGAATTATTTCTTTTCGTTTATAATTTCCTATTTTTTTTAATATTTTTTCAGGAGTTAAATCTATAAAAAAATCTTTTAAGCCTTGTTCTTTTTCGAAATTACAATACACTACATTTGCATAATTATCTGCACCAAACAAATTTACAATATATATTTTTCCTACTTGTCTAGCTCCTTGTAAAATTAATGGTTTTCGATCTTTGGAATCTTTCCATTTTAATAAGTCTTGATAAATTTTTCTTTCCATAAAATGCTCCTTATTACACACAAATAACAACACAAAAAAACAATCGAATCAACGAAATTTACATTTTTTCATAGATAAGT
>CAZDEE010000019.1:8545-27863 GCA_964504595.1 uncultured Staphylococcaceae bacterium
ACATTTTTTCATAGATAAGTATAAAATAGTTAACTTTTTATATTAAATAATTTTTATTTCCTTTTTCTATAAGAAAGTGGCACCTCTCCATTTATATATGTTTTCCAAACATCGATTCGGTCTTCTTCATCAATTTTCCTAACAACTCGTGCAGGAGCCCCTACAACTAAACTATTTGGAGGTACATCTCTAGTTACAATCGAGCCCGCTGCTATAACACTATTTTCACCAATTGTAACTCCTCCACAAATAGTGACGCTTGAACATATCCAACATCCATCCATAATAACAATTGGAGAAGAATACTCAAGATTATATTTTCCATCTGGATAATCATATGGTAATCTTTCTTCCGCTAATAAAGGATGATTAGGCGTTGCTAATGTCACATTCGCGCCAATCCATACTCCATCACCAAGTGTAATAGGTGAAACATCAAGAAAAGTACAATTATAATTAACAAAACAATTAATTCCAACATGAATATTAACACCATATTCACAATAAAATGGTGCAAAGACTGTTAGATTTTTATTTTTACTTGAAGGAATAAGTTTTAATAACGCTCTTTGCTTAGATTTACTTTTCCACAATGGTATTCTATTAAATCTATCACATCTTCTTAAGCCTTGTTCATGTTGTTTTTTAATATCGTTGCTTGATGAATTATATAGTCTTCCACTAATCATCAAATCCCAATCGTTAAGTTTTTTTATTTTATCCATATACTTATTTCCTTTTACCAATTATCATTTTATGTATTGAGCATGCAGCATTCATACCTTGTTTCATTGCAGATATAACAGTTGATGGGCCAGTAACAACATCCCCTCCTGCATAAACAAATTCTTTAGATGTTTCTCCGTTTTCATTAATAATTACACCATCCCAAGAATTCAAATTTATTTGTTCGCTTACCAATTCTGAATTTGGATAAGAACTAATTGCCGTAATAACACCATCGACATCTTCTATAATAAATTCAGAATCTTTTATTTCAACAGGACGATAACGTCCACTTTGATCAGGTTCACCTAATTCATTTCTAGTAAGTTTGACTTTACAAACATGGTCTTCTCCAATGAATTCTTTTGGATTAACAAGATACATAAATTTAATATCTTCTTCAATAGCATGTTTAATTTCTTCTTCAAATGCAGGCATTTCTTTTTCGGTTCGTCGATAAATAACAATTACTTCAGCACCTAATCTTTTTGCGCTTCTTGCAGCATCAAGAGCCACATTACCTCCACCAACAACCAAAACCTTCTTAGCATTTTCTAAAGGAAAAGCACATTTTACTTCTCCTAGTTGAATCTTTCTAATTTGATATAAGAAATCATTCGCAGAATAAATACCTTTTAAATCTTCACCTTTTATTCCTAGAGGTTTAGATTTAGAAGCGCCTAAAGCTATAAATGCTGCAGAATAGCCTTCTTTTAGTAATAAATCTATATTTTTAATCTCAGTATTGAGCTTCACTTCAACACCTAATTTATAAACTTTTTTTATTTCATTAACTACTGTTTGATAAGGCAATCTAAATGAAGGAAGCAAATATGTTAAAGCGCCCCCTAGCTTACCCTCTTTTTCAAATATAGTTACTTTATATCCTAATTTTGCTAATTCACTTGCACACGCTAAACCACTTGGCCCTCCACCAACAATAGCAACTTTAATATCATTTGATTTAATTATTTTAGTGTCTTTATTTAAAGAATAATAGCGTTCTGCTACAAATCTTTCTAAATTTCCAATAGAAACACTCTCACCATTTTTACCTCTTACACAACTTCCTTCACATTGCATTTCTTTTGGACATACTCTTCCACATACTGATGGTAAAGATGTCGTTTTATTTAATTCTTCATATGCTTCAACAAACTTTCCTTCTGCAATTAAAGAAATAAACATTGGTATATGGTTATGTAATGGACAACCAGTCATACATGGAAAATGCTTGCAGTTAAGGCATCTTTTCGCTTCTTTAATCGCGGTTCCTTCATCATAAGTTAAAGAAACTTCCGCAAATGAATTTACTCTTTCTTGATATGTTAAATTTTTATTTTCATATTTTTCTTTACGTAAATCCGCCATAAAATTCTCCTTAAAAAAATCTTTTAAAAAACCAATCTTGAATAAAAGAAGGACATATATTATATAATTTCATTAAGAAACTATTACAGACATTATATTTTTTTCGAGGTCTTTTCTTCAAACAAGCTTTTAAATAAGTACGCGCAAATAGTTTAGGATCTTTAGCTTTATTTAATTCTCCCACCATTAAGGATTTCATTTTTAATAAAATTCTTTTAAAATGAGTCGTTTCTGCTACTAAATCATTAAATTGACTAGTTATTCCTTGTTGCATAGATGTTTTAAATGCTCCTGGACGAATCACAATAACCTTTATGCCTAATGAAGATAATTCTCTTCTCAATGAATCATTATAAGATTCTATCGCATGTTTGCTAACCGGATAAAATCCATGTATCGGCATTGCATCAATCACTCCATACTCACTTGAAATGTTAATATATCTTCCTTTTGCTTTTTCAATAAGAGGAAAGAAAATATTATTGAGTTTATAAGTTCCTATTAAATTAACATTAATAATTTTACTCATAGCATCTAAATCTTTTTCAATAAACGAACCTAAAGTCACAATGCCTGCAAAAGAAGAAACAACATCAATATGATCAGTTATTTTTAAAACATAATCTCGCATTCTTTTTAATGATTCATTATCAGTTATATCTAATGGAAGATAATGAATATTACCATCTTGATATGCTTCTTTTATTGATATATCTCCCGCAAAAACTATAAAATCTTTTTTTATCAATTCTTTAATCGATGCTTGAGCAAGACCAGAATTTGCTCCTCCTATAACCGCATATTTCATATAAATTATTCCTACTTTCTTTATTATCTTTGATTCATTTATTTAACCCTTTTTAAGCTTTCCTTATCAAAAAAATGCATTTCATTAAAGTCGAATTCTAAATAAATTTCTTGATTATCTATATACTCATTATCATCTCTTTCAAGAACACGCAATTCCTCTTTCCGGTTATCAATTTTTAAAAGCAAAAGACATTCACTACCATAATTTTCTTTAAGCACATATTTAGTTTTAAATACACAATCTTTATTTTCTATAATAGTTTTAATACTAGAAGGCCTTATACCTATTAGCAAATCTTTATCTATTAAATTATTATCAAATAATTCTTTTTGTTCACAAGGAATTTTAATCATTTGTCCTTCTATACATAGATAATACTCTTGATTTAAAATCATTATTTTACCATTAAGCATGTTCATTTGAGGCGTTCCAAAAAAAGTTGCCACAAATGCATTTTCAGGATGATTATATACTTCTAACGGAGTTCCTATTTGTTGAATTGCCCCATCGTTAATTACCACAATTTTATTTCCCATAGTCATTGCTTCTATTTGATCATGAGTAACATAAATAAAAGTCTTATGTGTTTGCTGATACAATTTACGAATTCTATTTCTAATTATCATTCTCATTTTAGGATCTAAATTACTAAGAGGTTCATCAAATAAATAAATATCTGTTTCGCTAATAAGAGCTTTAGCTAATGCCACTCTTTGCTTTTGTCCTCCAGAAAGCTCATTAGGATACTTTTGCAATAAATCTTCAATATCTAAAAGTTTTGCTACTTCTAATATTTTTTCTTTAATAAATGAACGCTTTACTTTTTTCTTTTTTAAACTAAAGCCGATATTTCTTTCAACTGTTATTTCTTCATTCAAACCATAACTTTGAAAAACAATTTCAATATTTTGATTTCCAGTATTATATTTTCTAACTTTTTGTTCGTTTATATAAATATTTCCACTTGATGTTTCTTCAATTCCTGCGATCATTTTTAAAATAGTGGATTTACCACATCCAGAAGGTCCAACCAAAACAACAAAATCATTTTCCTTAATTTTCAAAGATAAATTATTAATTACAATATTATCATCATATATCTTACTCACATGATCAAAAATAATATTTGTCATTTTAATTCCTCCTTTTTTAAATAATCAAAACTATATTCCTATAAAAAATCTTTTATAAATCTAATAGAATCTTCAATCCATGCATGAACTGATGCAAATTTATCTGGATTATATGCACTACATGTAATTTCATTTGCAAGAGCAAGCCCATGATGTCCTTCAGGATAAAAATGAAATTCCACACGAACATTATTTTTTATAAGTTGTTCAACGAACATTACAGAATTTAATGGATTTACATCATCATCTTCAAAAGTACTCCATATAAATGTTGAAGGATAGTTGTTTGTTATATGCTTTTCAATTGAAAGCTTTTCCATTAATTCCCTATTGCCACCTGTTCTCATGATACATGTTGTTAAATGAGTATTATTAATAAGTGATATTACTGGATAGGCTAATAATATTCCATTAATATTCAATTCTTCTATATTACAATTTAATAGCTTACTGTATGTTTCATCTTGATAAAAAAGCCCCGCAGATGCTGCAAGATGACCTCCAGCAGAGAATCCCATGACCGAGATATGGTTGACATCGACGTTATACTTCTCTGCATTTCTTCTAATATATAAAATAGCGGCAAAAACTTCATCAATTGGATTTAACGGATGAAGAGATGGTTCTTTTACTACCGTATAAGATAGTACAAAAGCATTAAAATCTTCTTTTAAATATTGTAAAGCGATTGGTTCTGCTTCTCTTTGCGAAACAAATTGATATCCTCCTCCAGGTAGAATAAGAATTGTTTTTCTTTTTCTTCCTATGCTCCATTCTTCAAAATTATCTGGGCAATAAGAATAAAGTAATACGTTATCTCCTCCATTTAATTGAGGATATAGTTTTTTTAAATTTACGCATTCATGAATCATTGTTTTTTCCTCCAACAAAAATAAAATACTACAGAACTAATTTCTATATACACATATTTTAAATTATCTAAAAATCTTTTTAAATATAAACTTAATAAAAAGTATATTTTATATACATTAATTAATATAAAAAAACTCTATATCTTTTTGTGACCCTACACCACTAACGATACCGAGTTTACACTCCATATAATAGACCGCCATAAATAAAACGGTTAGTGAAAACATATCAAAGTTTTCAACTAGTATCACATCGCACTCATCATATCTTGCCATTTTTATACTCTACAATAATCGTTTTATAAACTGTTTTTGTAGAGCCTTTTGAGACTTTTGAAATTTTGTTAATTGAAAAAGCAAGGCACGACTCTAGAAGTCGTGCCTTATCTGTCATTATTAGGAGAAATAGAAAATGTACTTAATATTTCTTCATTATTTTTTCTTTTCTTCTACATAGGTAGTAACATCAATTTGCTTGGTATTTGATAATAAATCAATTGCGGAACATCTACTAGGATTCAAACACATTATAAAGAAATTAACAAGCATAAAAGCAAAACCTATTAAAATAATTTGCAGATAAGATATTTCTATACTGCCAATTTTAAAGATTGTAAACGTTAAATTTGAAAATCCAAAAGTAAACAATGACATAAATATAATAATAATTAAATAATTAATAAAAGATAATATGTTTAGAAACAACAACTTCCATTTTGAAACATCATAGTCATCTTCATTAATAATTCTAGTTCTAGTTAACAACTTTCCTACAGAAATACCATTTTTAGATAATAAATTAGGAATAGCTATAATAATTAAATAAGATAAAAGTAACATTGCTAATAAAACATAATTTTCATATTTAGCCATTACAGAATAAGCCTTACTATACTCTTGATAATATGAATCAAATACATCATATGATGATAAATCATTTAATCCGATTTTTCTAATTTCTAAAACTGCATCTGAGAATTCATAATACAAATTATTATCAAAACTTTCTTCGCTATAATGTCTATATAGCCTAATTGCGTATTCACTTTTTATAACAGGCAAATCATTATCTCTATCTAAATAATAATTTTTATTAATATTATCAAAGAACAACTTTTTAAAATAATTTAAAGGTGTCTCATTTTCATAATCATCTATATTAATATTTTTAACGTTTTTATAATAAATAAAATAATACGCTAAATCATCATTTTCTAATGTTGAATAATTATCATCTTTAATTTCTAATATAATATTTTCTTTTTTAAATTCATTTTCAAATGTAAGATATGATAAACGAATTTGCTTAATAATATATTGATCAAAATAATCTGCCGTAGCAATTACTTTTGTATCATCTTCTTCTTTTAATTTTTGTAATCTAGCTTCATCTTGAAGTCGATACATTTCTCTTATATTATCAAAGCATTGATTGTTATTTTGAACAAAAATATCATTATTTTTCAAAAGGCTAAATCCTAATGTCAAGGTTAAAATAACTCCTAAAACAAGCAAAAGAAGGCCATCAATAAATGATGACCAAACTTTTCTTGAAATCGTTTGCAATGGTAATTTATGATATTTTGATTTCGATTTCATATTAAATAATCGCTTTCTTATTATCTAAATCGAATAAGTGAATCTTATTCAAATCAAAAACCACTTCAATACTTTCACCATCTTCAATTGATGATGATACTTTACACTTAGCAATCATATCATTATCTAAAAAATCTAAATGAAGATGATATTCACTACCTAGCAATTCACTAACAGTAATTGGGAGAATAATCGAAGATGAAGGTTTAACTTTTGCATTAATCTCTTCTTTATCATAAATATCTTCTGGACGAACTCCAAAAATAAGTGGATGTTCTTCTGAAAGATAACGACCATATAATTCAATTTTTTCTTCCATTTCCCGTTTCTTTTCTTCAGGTGTTTTAACTTTAATATATGATACTTTCTTTTTAAATAAATCTTTAAGTCCGCCTCTTTCTTCACGATAAGAAAGTAACAAACTAGTATCAACTTTTTCATATTCTTTATTTTCCAAAGCTTCTTGTAACAATTTAATTTGTTCACTATAGAAGTCTTGATGAGCTTGTACTTTTTCCTTAGATAAACAAATCTCAAGTCCGTTTTCAAAAACCAATTTGCCATCTTTATATTTGCAATTAATCAAGTTCATTGCAGGCGCTCCTATAAAAGTGGCCACAAAGGTATTAACTGGATGATTATATATTTCTTTTGGTGTTCCGATTTGTTGAATATAACCATCTTTCATAACAACAATACGATCCGCCATAGTCATAGCTTCAGTTTGATCGTGAGTAACATATATAGTTGTGGCATTAATCTTCTTATGAAGTTTAATTATTTCACTTCTCATAGATACTCTTAATTTTGCATCCAAATTAGATAAAGGCTCATCCATTAAGAAAACTTTAGCTTCTCTAACAATTGCTCTACCTAAAGCAACACGTTGTCTTTGTCCTCCAGAAAGTTCTTTTGGTCTACGAGATAAATACTCAGTAATTTGAAGAATTTCTGCTGCTTCTTTAACTCGACGATCAATTTCTTCTTTACTGTAATTTCTAATTCTTAATCCAAATGCCATATTTTCATAAACAGTCATATGTGGATATAAAGCATAGTTTTGGAAAACCATTGCGACATCTCTTTCTTTAGATGTTTTTTCATTGCAATAAAGGCCATCGATAAATAAATCACCAGTAGTAATACTTTCAAGTCCCGCAATCATACGAAGAGTTGTAGATTTACCACAGCCAGAAGGACCAACAAAAACAACTAATTCATGCTTAGAAATATCTAAATTAAAATCATATACAGCTTGAACGTAATTATCATAAACTTTATTAATTCCTCTTAAAGAAATATAAGCACCTTCTGGGGCAATTTTATCAGTTTTGCTGCCTTTATCTTGTTCAATAAGCATCTCTTGACGCATTCTTTTAATTTCTGCAGCTTGTCTATGAAGTTCAAGAATTTCCTCTTTACTTTGCTTAGTTTTAGCCATAAATCCTCCTATCTAAACATATATTGTGTATGATTGCTAATACAAACGTTACCAATATACATTTTTGTATAGTCAAATTGTAAATCAATTTGATCATTTTCTGTTTCAAATACATATGGAATTTGAACAATATCTCTGCCTTTAATTCCATTAACACTAGTTGTTGATAATAAAACTCCTCCAAAGAGTTTATTATTTCTATAAACTTTCGCTTTCATTGAATCGCCATAATGACGATACTCAATTTCTAAAAATACCTCTTCGCCAACTTTGACATTATTTGGTTTAGCAATGCTAATACTATATTTTCCATTATAAAGCTTAAGATTGTTTTCACTTAATGTTTCTTCATAAGTTCTTTCAATTTCTTCAATAAAGAAATCATCAAAAGTTAATTGAGAATCTTTCAAAGAAGAATCAACAAATTTAAAACCGACTTTCATTGTTGTATTAGTTGCTTCAAAAATAAATGATTTGTTAATCAAAGAAGTAACATTTGCAAATGAGACTGATTGATATCCTTTACCTTCGCCAGCAAAAAATTCAACTTGTGTATTATCTGAAGTAGTTACATATGCAGAAACACGATATTTTTTCCCTTTAGTAAGATTATTAAAAGTATGATATACTTCACCATTCTTTTCATTTACAAATTTAAATGCTCCATAACCTGTATGAATTATTCCTGTTTCTGAATCAATATAAGATGTTAAAGTTCCATTCTTTGATTCAAATCCAGTTGTGTTACGTAATTCTCCATCTATATTATCAAATAGCAAAGAGTGATCTTCATATACTGATGTTGTTTGAATAATATATTTATCGTCTTTAATTTCGCCACCATTTTCTAATAACAACTTTTCAAAATTCTCTTGATATAATTTAACAATATCCGCTATTTTAATTCTAGTAAAGTAATCATCACCAACGATAAATGGTGGATAACCACTATCACGATCATTATAATAGACACCTTCGCCATCATACCAAATCATTTCATTTATTTTGCTATACTCTTCATTTTCTTCTTTAAACCCATGCATAACACCCATTACACCAACACAAATCGCCGCGGTACAATCACCATCATATCCCATAATGGATGAATATTTACATGTATCTAAGTAACTATTTTTTCCATATAGCCATGATAAAATTGCAAAGCCTCCATTAATATTTGGATCTGTTTGAATATTATCGATGCGATAAAGATTTCTTCTTTGTTCTTCTAATTTTTTAGCAGCAGTAACATAATCATTTGGATATTTATTATATAAATCAACTGCCATATGATAAATTTGATATGGATATGAACCTTTTGGTAAAACCGGTAATGCTTTTTCCATCACATCAATAATATTATTTTCAAAATATGCAAGCGAATACATTGCGGCATAATATTTTGCCCATATAACTGAATCAAAATATCCAACATTAGAAGCAAATGTATCAACTAATCCTGTAGCCAAATTTGGCATACCTGGTGCATTCATACCTAATGTTTCATTTTCAATATAAGCTTCTGTACACCAACTATATCTATTTCCTGATTCGATTGTACCTGTAAATGGCGCAAGCAAATCATGACCAGAAATAAGAGCCATTGCGTCATAGCCGCCTCCCCAGTCAGATACTTGATAATGTTTCCATGCTTCTTTAACTGCATAAGATGTATATCCATAATCTTTTAAAATCGTTTGATTGAAAATATCAATATGATAATCATCATCACTCCAAACTTCATAACGTTTTGTACTATCATTAATTTTCAAACGATCATATTTATTATTTCCTTGGGCATAACTTCCAGGAAAATAATGAGTATAATTTCCAGCATATGGCCCATTTATAAAATCAAACCATGATTCAGGCATTCCAATATATGGTTCAGAACCTTGATAAACAAATTCATATCCGCTTAAAAAACCTGTGAATTGACCTAATAAGCCCGCTAAAGTTTTATTATAATATTCTTCTTTAGAAATCTCTTTTATTTCAGTTTGAATTTTATTATAAAAAGATTTTGAAGAAGAACCACAACCACTTAAAATAGTAGCTATTGATAAAATACCAATAAAAACTTTTTTATTCATTATAATTTACCTTCCATACCAAGGCGCATACTTTCATCCATATAATCAACAAATTCAGTACTTGTCATTTCTCCACCAATCCAAACAGCCATCTTTTGATTAATTCTTTGATCAACGATATTGTAATATGTTGAATATGGAACATTGACGCCATTTAAAGCACCATCTTTAATAACATTAACATCATTAGCAAATTTTGATGTTGATAATGTTTCTAAGTATGTATCAATACAAGAATCGATAACTGGTAATCCACCAACTTGCATTTTACTTAAAGCAGTAATTGCTTCAACTGACATTAACGCTCTTAAGGCCTTATCATCTGCTTCAGGATTACTTGATGTACGTGCACTCCAGAAACGATCCGCAAATGTTGTACTATATGATTTATATTGTTTTGATTTCACAGGAATTGCAGCAATTCCGATTTCATAATCTTCTGTATATTCATTAATTGAATGTAATTGCCAAACTCCATCTATCATCATAGCAATATTGCCAGATAAGAAACGATCGATTGCACTTGCAGTTGCGGTATCTGATGTTGTAGGCATAGATTTATCAACTTTAAGCATTTGATCAAACCATTCATAAACATCATAGAATGGTTGGGTTTTAATCGCAGAATTTCCATTTTCATCAAATATGTTATAACCGCCACTATTTTTAGAATACATTCCTGCATAAGCTAAAAATGGTCCTGCTGATAATCCAAATCTTCTAGAATTTGTATCTCCATATGATAATTTTTTAGCGGCATCCTTTATTTCTTCAAATGTTGATGCATTATTCCAATCACCACTTGGATATGATAATTTAGTTAAAGATGGATTTTCATTAATAATACTTTCAACTCTAGCTTTAGTATATTTTGTCGCTGCAACAATTTCATCAATAGTTTTATTATCTTTTTTCATATCAATAACTTGATTGTATTGATCAAAAATAGTTTTATTATAATAAAGAACCATATGCTGAGTTCCTGATGGCAATCCATAATATTTATCACCATCTTTAGCAACTCCTTCAAAAGCACTTGCGTTATAAACAGCTTTGCCTGAATCATCTTTTTTATTTAATAATTCATTAACAAGACCTGAAACATCTCTTAATTGACTTTTATTCATCATTAAAGGAATATGTGACTCTGCAATACGTCCTATTGTACCACCAATTCTGCCGAGCATATTTGTAGTAATCTTTGTATAATACTCATCCCAACTATCAGTTTTAATAATTTCAGGTTCAATGACAATCTTTTCCCCTTGAGATTTTAATAATTCATTAGCCGCGTTAATTTGAGCAAGCCAACCAGGATTTTCATTTGTACTATTCATAATTGACATTTTGACAATCACATTGCCATCACTATCAACTTTGTTATTGCCTCCTCCACATGAAGCTAAAACCGCACATGTTGGAATTAATAAGCCTAGATAAAATAATTTATTTAATTTTTTCATAATTTCCTCCTATTTAATGCCAGTTGTGGCAATTCCTTGTACAAAATATTTTTGACATTTTAAATAAACAATAGCAATAGGCACGACACTCAATGTTGTTGCCGCCATTATTCTACCCCATTCAACACCGGTCATATGTGTTTCTTTTAAACCGGCGATAAGTAATGGAATGGTAATATTTTCTGGACTATTTAAATAAATCAATTGTCCAAAATAGTTATTCCAGCTTCCAATAAATGTAAATAATCCTAAAGTTATTAATGCTGGTTTTAAAAGTGGAAGTATAATCGATATATATTTTCTAAAGAAACTACATCCATCAACTTCAGCAGCTTCTAATAACTCATTTGGAATAGAAACAATGAATGATCTTAACATAAATACACCATATGTATTAATCATAACACCAGGTATAATAAGTGGTAAAAATGTATCGATCCAATGAAGCTGTGAAAAAATAACAAACAATGGAAGCATTGTAACTTGACCTGGAATCATCAATGTTGCAATAAATAAAGCATATAAAGCTTTATTGCCTTTAAACCTTAATTTTGCAAATGCAAAAGCGGCTAAAGAAGAAGTAAATAAAGTTCCTATAGTTGAACATACCGCTATAAAGATTGAATTAAGATACGCTCTCCAAATAATTCCATCTTCATACGCAAAAACCGCTGCATAAGAATCTAAAGTCAAATCAAAAGTAAAAATATCTACTGGGACTTTAAATATATCCATAGGTTGCTTAAATGAATTTAATATCATCCAATAGAATGGAAATATACATAAAATTGAAGCAATCATTAGAATAATTGTAATTATAATGACTGTTAATGTATTTTTAGTTTTCTTTCTCACTATTCATACACCAACCTTTTCTTAACTTTAAATTGAATTAAAGTAACGATACCTACTAAACCAAAGAGTACCCAGCTTGCTGCAGCAGCGCGTCCCATATCGAATTGATTAAATGCATAGAAGTAAATGTACATCGATAAGGTATATGTTGAATAGTCAGGACCTCCCTGAGTCATAATATAAACTTCATTAAACATGTTAAATATATCTATAAATAACATAACACTAACAAAGAACATTACCGAAGAAAGCATTGGTATAGTTATATTTTTAATCTTTACCCATGGTGAAGCACCATCAATTTCAGCTGCTTCATATAATTCTTCTGGAATATTCTTTAATCCTGCATCAAAAATAATATAATAATAGCCAACTTTAAGCCAAATTCCAACTAAAGAAACAGCGAATCTAGCCCATTTGGTATCAACTAACCATGCAGGCGGTTCTTTAACACCAAAGACGCCTAAAATAGTGTTTAAAATTCCACCATTAGGCTGATAAATAAATGACCAAACCATCGCAATTGCAACTGTAGAAGTTACCATTGGAAGGAATAATGCACCTCTATAAAATTTCATAAATGGTAATTTACGATTTGTCAAAAGCGCTAAAGATAAAGAACACAATAATGTTGATGGAACAACTATTGCAATATAAATCAGCGTATTAAGAATTGATTTCCAAAAAATCCGATCCCGAAATAATGCTTCAATGTTCTTAGTTCCAACAAATGTTGGAAGATCAATAAAGTTCCAATCCGAGAAACATAAATAAATAGAAAAGAACAATGGGAAAGCGACAAATATCGCAAATCCTAGTACTTGTGGCAAGACAAAAAGCCAACCGGCTCTATTTTCTCTTTTTTCTTGTCTTGTCATTCTTAATTTCACTTTAGAAACCTCCGCTCATACTCTTTTGCCTGATCTAAAATTATCTTTACTTTTTCAAAATGATCACTAATTGTATTTTCAACAACTGATAAAGTTGGAATGATACCTTCTCTTAAAGGTGTCATTGTTTCTTCGTTTGTTCCTAATTCATGAACTCCTGAAGAACCTCTACCAACATCACCTAAACATAAGTGAGCAAATTCACGAGAGAATCTTGTGAATAATAAAGGTGAGAATCGATCATGATAATGCATCCATCCATCGGTATGGCCTGATTGGAATAGAGGCATTGCTTTTGACAATCCATCATAATATCCTTCTCCACTTACTAAGAAATCTTTTTTTATAGTTCTTAAGCGGTCACATAATTCAACTACACCATTATATAAATTGTTATTTAAATCATTTGTGTAACAAGCTGCAATATCTAAAAACGCACCATCAAAATCAAATTCATCTGTAGCATCTTTAATTTGCTTAAATAAATAATCTTGATATTCTTTACAACCAACATTAAGTTGAACTAACTCATTAAAATCGTAGTGGTGAGCACCTTCCCAATCTACTGATCCATTATGGTATTTAGCGCCACTAACGGATTGGAATTCGGCAATTGGAACGATATCTTTTAAAGCGGGAATATTCTTATTCATAATATTCATTCCATACATAGCCATAACCTTACAGCCTAAATCGTGTAATCCATCGACTAAGGCTTTCAATTCTACTGCTCCACCCATTCTTTCATCTGGAGTATAATTGCCATATTTATAATAATAACGGCCTTCCCAACCAGCAAGATAAACAAGAATGTTTTTTCCATCTAAATATGTAGTAATTTTTTTCATATCTTCTAAAGCTTGCTTATATGTATGGAAAATAAAACCAGTAAATGTTTGCATATGCATTGTCACTACTAAAGAAATATCTTTTAGCCATGATGGGGCAATTGAACAATCAACATAATCATCTAAACCATAAGTTTCTTTTATATAGTTAGAATGTTTTAAAATAATTTCATCTAAATTATCTTTAATACCACATTCGACAACAGGAGTTACAAAATGATTGCTAACTTCAGTACCTTCACTTTCTAAAACAACATCCATTCTCATTTTATCTTCTACTTTTTTAAAGAAGAAAATCATATGAGAAACGGTTTTATTTTTACATGAGAAATATAAATATTTTCCATTTTCTAATTTAAAAACTAATAAAGGTGTAGATAAACTTCTCCATCCTTCAGGATAATTAAAGATTAATCCCTTTTCAGTAACCTTTTTATCTTCATCAACAGAGCTAATATATTCGCCTAAAGGTAAATTATCAAATCTAATTTTAATTGAACGAATCTTTTTATCTAAAGTCGCATCAACTTTAAACTCGTTGAAGTCACTTAATTTATCAACATGAAGATTGATGTGACCATCAGCAGCCACATCATTTCCCCATATCAATTGATTCGAATAATAATCATCATCTTTTTTTATAAAACTGTTTGGAACAATAGTATAAACATTATCTAGACTAAATACTTCAACAGAAACTTGATAATCTTCTATATTAAGCAAATCATTTTTTAAATTATAACTTAAATCTTGAATTTGCATATAATAACCTCCTAAATACTAAAGTTCAGAAACAAGTTTAATATCAATATAATCTACTTGGAAAAATCCACTTTCAACTTGATCTAATAATAAACAATAAATAAAGTTTTTGCCTTCTTCTAAAGTAATTTCAGTTGTTTTTTCAGCAACTTGGATGCTATCCCAACCTGTATATGGTAAACCACTAATTGTTGAAATTTCTTTATTTAAAAATTCTTTACTCTTCATTAATCCAACTTCGGCTTGAGTTGTAACAAAACTTGGAGATGCTAATTTTGAACCATCAAATTCTCCAGAAGCATAAGCAATTTTAACTTGATATTTTCCTTTAACTGGTGAATTAAATTGCCATTCAATTCCATCAAAATTATGTTCAATTCCTCCTAAAATAAATCCATTGGAGAATTTCTTTCCATCTTTTTCAACAATCGCAGCATTTTTACATTCATACATATTGCTACCAGAATTATATTTTCTTGGAGAACCCATTTCCGCTTCTAAACGATACCATTCTGGAGTACTACCAAATTCTTTGACTAAATTAACTGAACTATATTTTTCATTTGTGCCTTTTAAGACAAAGTAGTCTAATTCAACAAAGCTACCATAATTATCACTTTCATCACCATTTTTATAAACAGAGATTGTATTCCAACACTTATTTAATGTGATTTGAACTTCTGCTTTTGCAGCATCATAGGTTGATCCTCCCCAACCAGTTTTTTCAGTATAATCATAACGAGCTTGTTTTACACCATTAACTAAAACATCATCATGAGCGACTGGCATATCTGTGGTATACCAACTTTCAAAGGTATAAGTTCCTGCAACTGGGCATAAATAATTGATATAAATACCTTGACCTGCATCATCAATTCCACCAACATATGCTCCATTATGTGCTGAAGCATTATTTCTATAATTACATTGTGCTTTTCCTGTACCATAATTTGCTAAATAATTTTCTGCTTCGAAAATAACATCACCAAATGTTGCAAGTGCTTCAAAGGAATAGGTAGTAATTTCACCAACTGTTTCTCCTTTATAAGCGGATATTTCAAATTCAATTTCTCCTTCAATATTTAAGCTGTCAATATCGATTGAAGTATCAGTAATTTTATCTTCATAAATTACTTCATCACCTTGTGTAAATTTAACATTATAACCTTCTGCTTTATCAACAGAATCAAATGATAAAATACCATTTTCATAATTAATATTTGTGACAGTGCCTAATTTCACCGTGCCACAAGATACTAATGCCAATAGTGATGATAAGGTAATAACTTTTAACTTTTTGCAATTCATAATTTTTTCTCCTTTTTTAAATGCATAGTTTAGTATTATGTTTTTTAACAACTGCTTGACTTTCATTTTTATTGCTTATCTTATCGATAATAATTGTAACTGCATCTTTAACCATTTCATCATAATCACAATCAACTGATGGAATAAAATCAAATTGAGGTGAAAAACGTGATGTACCATTAAATCCTACAACATATATATCATTTTCTTTTTGGAAATTTAAAAGGTAATTAGCTAAATTATCATCGAAACAGAAAAACCATTTATATCCTTCTTTAATTAAATCACAAGCTTTTTCAATTTCAGAATCATAGATGATTTTAATATCATCAATTCCTTCTTTATGTCCTTTATCAATGAAACCTTGCTGACGTCTTTTTGAACATTCAATATAGTTAACTCCTACATAGCAAAGTTTATCCGCTCCTTGATCAATAAGATAAGAAGCTGCAACTTCACCACCCATATAATCATCCATATATACAACATTCAATTTTGGCTTTTCATCGTACCTTCCTAATAAAAGGAATGGTATTCGATGAAGTAAAGCAATCTCATAAGCATTATCTCGAGGAACAAGAAACGAAATCATCCCATCTACTGATAGCTCTAAAGCTTCCTTAACATTTTCTTTATAGACATGATTTTTAGCCGTTGGAATCAAAATAACTAAATAATTATATTTTTTAAATTCTTCAATAATCTTTTCGGCCATCATTCCAAAAATCGATGAAGTTAATGAGTCAATAAATAAAGCAATTGTTTTAAACTTTGATTTTACTACTGGTTTAGGCATATATCCTAATTCAATAGCTTTTTGCCGCACTTTATGTTTTGTGGCTTCACTTATATCATCATAATCTTTTAACGCTCTTGAAACCGCAACGATAGAAATATTAAGTTCTAAAGCAATATGTTTTAAACCAATTTCATTTTTCATAAAGTGCTCCTTTTTAAAGATTCAAAATTTCCTTTTAGAATCAGACTTTTTTTTATTTTTTTGTCTTTTATTTACTGTTTTTAAAGTAATATTTTTTTCTAATAAAAGACGCATTGGATAATAAACGCGTCTTTTTATAAACTACTATTCTACAACTTTTGTTAATACGATTGCATCAAAACAGAACCAATCGCTATCTGCGGCTCTAGTAATTGATAAAGTATGATTTGTGCCTTCAGTGAGATTTAAAGTTGCAGCAACTTCACTAGTATTATAATAGTTAAAAGCTTGATATGGATAATCTTCTAAGCTATAGGTATAGCTATTATCATCTAATTTAATATCGACCGGTCTTGCACCTTCACTTTTACCATAAACAATGCGTAATTCATATTTTCCAGTTTCAGGAACTCTAATATTAAATGTTGCACCTTGATCTGCTTTATTAATTCCACCTACAACATATCCATTTTGTGCGTCATCAATTCCAACTGGGCAAGATTCATCTGAATAGAAATTGCCTAATTCAGCATCAATTATCATTTTTAATTGATAATCCTTTTTAATATTTGGATTATATTCAGTATTAGATTTAACTATAAAATAATCTAATTGAACATTTCCACCCCATGCTGGTTCTTCGTCACCAGTTCCATATTTAATAACTTCAATATTATTGTAACCTTCTTTTAAAGTAACATTAATAGATACTTTTTCAGCATTAGCCTTTGTTTCAGCTAATCCAGTTTCAGTTGCATAAACTAATGTTCCTTGTTTAGTTCCATCAACATAAACGTCTGTCTTAGAGTTTGCTTTATCAGTCCAATAGGCCGCTTCTAAAGTATATTCACCCGCAACTGGTGCTTTATAAAGTAGATATAAACCTTGACCGCAATCATTAAGTCCATTTACATATTTACCATTGGATGCAGTTTCTAAATCATTTGCCTTAACTCTTGTACCATCAACAAGACAATCTTCCGCTTCAACTTTTTCATTTACAGTCGCTATCTTTGTTAAAACGATATAGTCAAAACAGAACCAATTACCATTTTCCGCTCTTGAAACAGAAATTGTATGTGCTCCTTTAGTGATATCTAATACAGCAACTGTATTACTTTCATTAAAGTAATTCCAAGATTGATATGGATAATCTTCTAAGTTATAAGTATATGATTGTTCGTCATATTTAACATCAATAGCTCTTTCTCCAGCATCTTTACCATAAGAAACTTGTAAGGCATATTTTCCTTCAAATGGTAAATTTAAGCTAAATGTAGCACCATTTCCAGCACTATTAATTTCTCCAACAATATAACCATTTGAGGCTCCGTCAACTGGCACTGGGCAAGTTGTTCCGGTTGAAAATCCAGCTAATTCAGCTTCAATCTTAATTTGATCTAAATTATAATCTAAAGTATCTTTATTATATTCTTTACCGGTACCTTTAATATCAATATAATCAATTTCAGCATAACCACCATATTCAGGAACATCAGTACCAGTTCCTTTCTTTTGTAAGGTAATAACATTATATCCTTCTTTTAAGTTGATTTTAGCGGTTGCAATGCCTGCTTTTGAGGCTGTATCACCTAATCCTGTAGCTTCCGTATAGACAATTGTTTGAGCTTCATCATTAACTGTAAGTTCATGTTTTGAATTAACTGAATCTTCATCTTTAAGATAATAGGCTATTTCAATATCATGTTCTCCTCCAACTGGAGCATAATGAATGAAAAATAAACCTTCTGCGCAATCTTTAATTCCACTTACATACTTTCCGTTAGATGCGGTTACATTCTCTTTAACTTCAAGAATATTCTTTGCAATTACTCCATCTTCGGCTTCTAAACGAATGTCGATATCGATATTATCCTTTGTAACTGGCGTTGTTGGATTAACATTAGTACTAGGATTATTTGTTGTTGGAATACCAGTCGTTGGAGTATCGTTTTTTCCACATCCAACAAGAACCATTAAAAGACCTACAGATAGAACCGACAACTTTTTAAAAGTGTTCTTCATTATAATTTTTCCTCCTAATTTATTGCAAATTTATTTGCAAGTAAATTACATCATACCTTTTATTAAAAATAAAGGTATGCAAATTATTAAAGCTTTTGATTTCTGCTAAAAAATCAATGAAAATTAAACTTTTTTAAAAATGTAAGCGGTTTTAAGAAAATTTTTAAAGTTAACGTATTTT
>CAZDEE010000020.1:0-19362 GCA_964504595.1 uncultured Staphylococcaceae bacterium
ACTTAATTTTAAAATTTAACAACACTTTTTCTTCGTTTTGTCGAAAGTCAGGTATCATATGGAAAAATATTATGTCAATATATTTTTTTATTTTCATAGAAAAAAGCCATTAAAAATCTATGCAAATTAGATTCTTAATAGCTTATCAAATCTTAATGAAAAGATATTTCACCACTAGTAAGATTTATTTCTTTATTATCAACGATTACTCTTAATGTATTATCATTATTTATATCAATAACTTTCACTAAACACTTTTTGTTATCAATAATCGCATAAACTTCTTTATTTTTTAAATAATTATTATTTTTTACGATAGTTAAATATGAATAATTATCATCCTTAATTTCATTAATAATTTTAAAACATTCTCTAAAAACTTTGTACTTAAACCAAAATAAATTAGTTTTCTTCTTTTTTATATTAAATATTGAAGTAGCATTTATTGAGATATCGTCAAATACTTTTTGATTAACATTCAACCCTATTCCTACGACTAAGACATCAATATTATTATCAATAGATATACTTTCAAGAAGAATACCACATATTTTTTTATTGCCAACATATACATCATTTGGCCATTTAATTGAAACATCATCTATATTTAATTTTTTTAAAACATTAAATATTGCAACTGCAATCCCCAAAGAAATACATCCATACTTTTTTATTAAATTAGGATCTTTAATCAAGATAGAAAACAACAAATTTTCTTTATTATTACTTTTCCAAACTCGATTAATTCGTCCATGTCCCGATGTCTGATAATCAGCATATAAAACCGTATAATTTTCTAAAATTTGATAATTTCTTTTTAAATATGAAGATGTCGAATCTATTTCCTTAAAATGAATTATTTTCATATTATAAGAAAATCGCCATTAATAAACCCGCTGCAATAGCACTTCCGATAACACCAGCAACGTTTGGTCCCATTGCGTGCATTAATAAGAAATTGCTTGGATCTTCTTTTTGACCTTCTTTTTGAACAACTCTAGCGGCCATTGGAACAGCAGAAACACCTGCAGCACCAATCATAGGATTAACCTTTCCTTTTGTTAAAACGCACATTACTTTTCCACCTAAAATACCACATATTGCGGAAATAACAAATGCAGAAATACCTAAAACAAAGATTTTTAATGTCTCAAGTTTTAAAAATGTTGTTCCAATTGCGGTTGCACCAACAGATAATCCTAAGCAAATTGTGCATATATATAACAAGGAATTTGCAACTGAATTAACAAGATTAGGAACAACACCAGATTCTTTGATTAAATTTCCTAACATCAAGCAACCAATTAATGGAGTTGCATCAGGAACAATCAAACAAACAATTAAAGTAACAATAATTGGGAAAAGAATCTTTTCCGTTTTTGATACTTCTCTTAATTGTTCCATTTTAATTTTTCTTTCTTTCTTAGTTGTAAACAATCTAATAATCGGTGGGAAAATTACAGGAACTAAAGCCATATAAGAATAAGCCGCTAAAGCAATAGGAGCTTGAAGTCCTAATGATTCACCACCTGATTTACCTAATAATATTGAAGAAACTAATATAGCTGTAGGTCCATCCGCTCCACCAATTATACCAATAGAAGCGGCTTCAAATGCATTAAAACCTAAAACTAATGCTAAGAAAAATGCGGCGAAAATACCAATTTGTGCTGCTGCACCAAGCAACATTGTTTTTTTATTAGCAATTAAAGGTCCAAAATCTGTTGTAGCGCCAATACCTAAGAAAATAAGGCAAGGATAAATTCCATAGTCAACACCATAATACAAATATCCTATTAATCCAGAATATTGATACTCAACTTCATTCGCGGAATTGATAAATTCTTTTTTAATAAAGACACCCGAGCCAGGTATATTTGCTAAGATCATTCCGAATGCAATTGGAATCAATAAATAAGGTTCAAATTTCTTTTTTATTGCTAAAAACAAAAATAGGCAACCGATAAGAATCATCACTAAATTCATCCATCCATCATCTTGGAAGAAGCTCATGAATCCGATACTATCAAAAAATTTTTTTAAAATTTCTATTATTTTTTCCATAAACTATCCTAATACGATCAATACTTCATTAATATTTACAGAAGCTCCTGCATTAACTAAAACTTCAATAACTGTTCCTTCTGCAGTTGATGGTACTTCATTTTCAAGTTTCATTGCCTCAATAACAGCAACAATTTGACCTTTAGAAACTCTATCTCCTACCTTAACTTTTAATTCAAGTAACTTTCCAGATATTGGTGCGATGATTTTTGTACCATTTCCAGATTTAGAAACACTGGTAGAAACGGTTGTATTTTCTTGTTTAATCGCTCCTTCTTTTTCACTTACTGCTTCAAGTTCAACTTCAAATAATTTTCCATTAACTTTTACTCTATAAACTTTCATAATTATTTAACCTCTCTTATGCTTACAACTTTAACATCTTTTTTAATTTCTTCACGATAATCAATCGAACTCACTAATATAGCCACCATTTGGTCTTCATCATTGACATTAATTTCTAATGAATGATTTTCTTCTAAATTTTCATTATTAGTCACATTATTAGTCGCAACTTTTTTATTCAAAAATAAATCAATAATCTTTGAAACGCATGAACTTATGCCTATAATTACAAGCAAGATTGAAAAAACAACTAAAATTGAAATTAAACATACAATCGCGCCACTTCCAAAGTCATATCTATCACTGCCTTGAATAATTCCTTCTAAAAAGCTTAAATCAATATATTTCATTTTTTTCACCTACTAAATATAAATATTAAATTCTTCAACTTCATTTTCATTTTCTGAAGCTTTATTATATTTTTTATCCAAAAACTCCACTGCTACTTTTTCAAATAACGCCAAAGATAAAATATCTTCATCACATTTAGCAATACTTTTATATTTTTCTTTTAATAATTCAAATTCAGGCTTTAATAAATCTGCTGGTCTACATGTAATAACTTCATCATCACCAATAATCTTATTTTTTATTTCTTCATTTACTGGTGAAGGCCATTTACCATAATTCCCATGCAAATACTCTTTTATTTCTTTAGCTACTACCTTATATCTTTCTCCCATAACCACGTTTAGTACCGCTTGAGTACCTACCATTTGTGATAAAGGAGTAACTAAAGGTGGATAGCCCATATCTTGACGAACACGAGGTATCTCTCTTAAAACTTCATCATATTTATCAAGTGCATTTTGACCTTTTAATTGATTTATTAAATTTGATAACATTCCACCTGGAACTTGATATGTTAAAATATTTGGATTAACCGATAAAGCTTTTGGATTTAGTAATCCATTTGCTAAATATTTCGCTTTAATACTTTCCATAATTGGTTCTGCTAAATGCAAAGAATCAACATTAAGTTTCGGATCATATTTTGTTCCTTTTAAGGAAACTGAAAATGTTTGAGTAGAAGGTTGAGCAGTACCACCAGATAAAGGAGATAAGCAACAATCAACAATATCACAGCCCGCTTCAATTGCGGCCATATAAGTAAGTTCACAAATACCACCAGTACAATGTGAATGCAGTTCAATTGGTAATTTTGTATTTTTCTTCAATGCACTGATTAATTTTTTAGCATCTTCAGGTAACAAAACTCCCGCCATATCCTTAATACAAATAGAATCCGCTCCAAGTTTTTCAATTTCTTGAGCTAATGAAATATAATACTCAATTGTATGAACTGGTGATGTTGTATAACTTAAAGCAATTTGACATTCTCCACCATATTTTTTTGTAGATAAAACTGCTTGCTTTAAATTTCTGATATCATTCAGTGCATCAAAAACACGAATAATATCAATACCATTTTCAATTGACTTCTTACAAAACATATCAACTACATCATCAGAATAATGACGATAACCTAATAAATTTTGTCCACGAAGTAACATTTGAAGCTTTGTTTTTTTACAAACAGCTCTAATTTTTCTTAATCTTTCCCAAGGATCTTCATTTAAAAATCTTAAACAAGAATCAAATGTTGCACCGCCCCATACTTCTAATGCATAATAACCAGCATTATCTAATACTTTTGCTAAAGAAACGACTTCGTCAGTTGTCATTCTTGTCGCAAATAAAGATTGGTGTCCATCTCGTAAACTTGTTTCAACAATTTTAACACCCATATAATAATCACCTATTTAATTAAATTTGCTTCGTTAACAACTTTTTCAATTGCTTCTAAGGCATCAGCAGGCAATTTATCAAATCCACCTTTTAGTGTTTTACGAGATTTAACAAATTTAACGCGATCCATCATGCGAGCTTTTAATTGTTCAACATAATCCTTATCATCAAAATTTGGAATAAAACCTTCTAAATTGTAAATTTCAATATCGGAGAATGGACCCCATTTAACAAAATCTGCTTTTCCTTCAACAACTGCTTCAATAACGCCTAATGTATCTTTAGGAGTAACTTTTTTGCCCATAAAATCACCGGTGTTAATGATGTAGCATGCGACATCCTTTTCTTCAAATAACTTTTTAAATTTTGCATAATCATTTGCAAGTGGATAAGTTCTAAATGGATTTGCATAAGGTTCAACTACTAAAGCATTTGGATCAACTCCTGGCGCTAATCTTTCTGCTGATGAACGCTTTGTTGCAAGCGTAGCTCCCATAACCGCGGCTAAAGAAGCACCTTTTAACTTAACGATAGGTGGAAGAGTTGGATCTTTCATTATCCAGAAAATAGCATTAACTGGTGAATCTAATTTATCAACTCTATTTGGAGACCAAAGTTTAGATTTAATTGCTCTACCATTTCCATTCCTAATATCTTCTGTTACTAATACAATATTTCCATTTTCATCTTGTGTTGCCGAACAATTTTGTACAGTTAATAAATACTTATTGTCAGGACATCCTGTTGGATAATCCGCTGTCTTATCAAAATATGATGGTTCAAGAGCGACTGAAGAACATGTATCAGTATTAATAATAAATGCATCATCATGTAAAACTTTTACTCCATATTTTCCACCATGTTTAGCGTGGGTAATTGTTGACTTACCACTTCCTGATAAACCATATACAGAAGCAACAAATTTTCTACCATCATCTAAGGTATATTCTTTTTGTCCTCCATGACAAGAAGCATAGCCATTTCTATTAGCAATTGCCCAAGCAATTGTCAATGTACCTTTTTTATGCTCACCGAAATATCTCATACCTAATATTGCTGCGCAATTGGTTTCAGTTGAGAAGTAAGCTAAACATTTACCATCACAAACATCAGTTTGATTAGTACCAGCCCAACTTGGATCTGAGAAAATATAAATATCTGGCTCATTACCATTACCGACTGGTTTTGAATCTTTATACATTTTTAAATAGGTATCATTTATATATTGGAAATTTAATAACCAATTGTATAAAATATTTTCTTGACCTTCTGGAATAAGTAAATGTGCCTTAACCATAAATTCTTTATCTAAGCCAATATATGCCTCTGCATGATACATTTTCTTATAACGTGTATCATATACTGCATCCATTAAAATCTTATCTAATTTTTCACTATCCACTCCTGGCTCACCTTGGATTCTTCTTGCCGCGGCGTAACGACCAGTAATTGAACCATCATTAAATAATAAAACTTTTGCATCAGTATCTAATCCTATTGCTTCTGGATTATAAACTGGCATATCAGTGACAATAGTGCCTGGAGAATTCTTTGCTAAATTATATGCTTCTTTTAATGAATTAACTTTTACGACATTATTGCCATAAAAAGCCGCTTCAATAATCGATCTTGTTTTAGCAAATCCAGGTTTTCCTTTTCCAATTTCATTAATTGGATAAAATGCTTTAGTTGACATAAATAAACCCTCCTTAATATATATAACGTTTGATTTTTCAACTTAATTTTAAGAAAAACAAAAATCGGTTTAATATTAACATATTAAAATTTAAAAAACAATGAATTATGCCTATAAAAAATCTTCTTTTTTTGATTCTCAAAATTATTTCTTTTTTTCATTTTCCCACCTCTAAATAGTTATTATTCTCAAAATAATGGCATTATGTCAAAAATACCAATTGAAGCGAAAAAAACTGTCTTTATACTAAATATTTTTTTAGTTAAGACAGTGATTTATTAATATTAAAATTAATGCTAAATAATTTTAGCGATAAAACTTAATATAATTAAAACTATTTAAAAGTTTTGTCAATAATTCCTCCACCAATTAAAACATCATCAAGATAAAATGCCGCGGCTTGACCAGGTGTAACCGCCGCATAAGGTTTATCATAAATTACTTCGATTTCATTTTCAGAAATCTTAGTTATTGTAATACCTAAATCTTCTTGACGATATCTAAATTTCACCTTACATTTTAAAGGAAGCTTAGTGTCTTTTAACAACCAATTAACTTGATTAATTATTGCTTTATTTGTCATTAAAGCTTCATTGCTTGGATCGTTTGCGACATATAAAATATTCTTTTTTACATCTTTATCACAAACAAACCAAGAATGATTCGTAGTTCCAGAGATTCCTCCAATTCCTAAACCTCTTCTTTGTCCTAAAGTATAATATAATACTCCATCATGTTTTCCTAAAATCCTTCCGGTATCAATATCAACAATATCGCCTTTAGATGCCGGAATATAATTTTGTAAAAAAGCTTTAAACTTTCTTTCACCAATAAAGCAAACTCCCGTTGAATCTTTCTTCTTAGCAATTGGAAGATTTAATTCTTCGGCAATTCTTCTAACTTCCGGTTTATCAATATCGCCTAAAGGAAAAAGGCATGAAGCAATTTGTTTTTCCGATAATTGCGATAAAAAATATGTTTGATCTTTATTTAAATCAAAAGCTTTCTTTAAATATACATGACCATCTTTTGTTATTCTTTTTGCATAATGACCAGTGGCAATATAATCACATCCCATTTTACGTGCAAACTCTAAAAAAGAATCAAATTTAATATATTTATTGCAAAAAATATCTGGATTTGGAGTTCTTCCCCTTTTATATTCATCTAAAAAATATGCAAAAACTTCATTCCAATATTCTTCAATAAAATCAATTCTATAAAGGGGAATATCTAACATTTCAGCTACTTTTTTCGCATCCTCATAGTCAGCCTCTTGTGGACAACAAGGATCGTTTAAAGTAGGATTTCCTAAAAAATCACCATTCGTAATCGCATCCCAATTTCTCATAAAACCAGCGACTACATCATAACCTTGCTTTTTTAATAAATATGCGGCAACCGCCGAATCGACTCCTCCTGAGAGTCCAATCATAACTTTTTCCATATTACTACTTCCTAACACAATCGTTACTATCCAAAATTAGAGTGAATGGTCCATCATTAATTAAAGATACTTTCATATCCGCTCCAAAAACACCACTGCAGCTCTTTTGATGGGCTTTTTTTAGTTCTGTAAACCAAAAATCATATAATTCTTTAGCCCTTTTAGGTTCTAATGCATTAACAAATGAAGGCCTTCTTCCTTTTTTTACATCTCCATATAGAGTAAATTGAGATACAGATAGAACCTCTCCATCAATATCATCTAATCCTAAATTAGTATGACCATTTTCATCTTGAAAAGTACGAAGCGACAATACTTTATTTAACATCGATAAAGCAACATTCTCATCATCACCTTCAGTAAAACCTACTAAAAGAACAAATCCTCGGTTAATAGAAGCCACTTCCTGACCATCAATTGTCAAAGAAGCACTTAATGCATTTTGTAAAACAATTCTCATACAATCACCTTCTACATTATAGAATTTTTTCTTAAAAATTGATATACTAAAAATCGGAAGTGATAAAAATGAATGCCCCTTTAGCTTATCGAGTACGACCTTCTACATTAAATGAAGTGATAGGTCAAGAACATTTAAAAGGAGAAAATGGATTTTTACGTCAATGTATTAATTCTAACACCATTGTTTCAATGATTTTTTATGGACCTCCTGGGGTTGGAAAAACCACACTTGCAGAAGCATTTTGCAAATCTATAAATGTTCATTATATTAAACTAAATGCTGTTACTAGTAATAAAAAAGAAATTGAATCCGCGATAGAAGAAAGTCGTTTGTTTCCTAATCCTATAATATTGATGGATGAGGTTCATAGATTAAACAAAGATAAACAAGATTTACTTCTTCCTTTTGTTGAAGATGGCACTATTTATTTAATTGGAGCGACAACTGCGAATCCATATATTGCTATAAATCCAGCTATTAGGAGCCGATGTCATCTATTAGAAGTTAAGCCTCTAACTTTAGAGGAGATTAAAAAAGGAATTGAAAGGGTTATTGTTCATCCAAATGGACTAAATAATCGATATAGTTTTGATGATGATGCGATAGAGACCATCGCCAAACTATCTGGTGGTGATATGAGATTTGCCTTAAATATTATTGAAGTTGCAACATTAGGCAATAATAAAAAAAATATTACTCGAAACGATATCGAACATGTTACAAAAATTCCTAATTATTTAATGGATCAAGATGAAAATGAACATTATGATTCGGTTTCAGCTTTGCAAAAATCAATTCGTGGAAGCGATGTTGATGCTGCATTATACTATTTAGCGCGTTTATGTATTGCTGGTGATTTAGAAAGCATCGAAAGAAGATTACTTGTCACCGCGTACGAAGATGTAGGTTTAGCAAATCCTCAAGCTGTTCAAAGATGCGCTACAGCACTCGAAAGCGCACGAAAAGTTGGATTTCCTGAAGCGGTTATTCCATTAGGTTTTACTGTTTGTGACTTAGCTTTGTCACCTAAATCAAAAGCGGCTTATACAGGTATATTTGAAGCAATGTCGCTTGCAGAAAAGCAACCTTTGGATGTTTTAGATTATCTGAAATATACTCCTGTAAATGTTCAAGAAGAAGACAAATACCCTTACGATCGTCCAGACATATGGGAAAAAATACAATATCTTCCTGAATTAATTAAAAAAATGCAGTTCTATCATCCATCAAATAATTCTGCTTATGAACGGGCATTAAATGAAAATTATGCAAGACTTAAAAAACAAGGTCGATCACGCGATCTTAGAAAATTAAAAAAATTATAATTTTGTTCTATTTTTAGCTCTCGACCGAGAAAAAATGTTGAGAGCTTTTTTTATATCTAGAGGACAAAATGGATATAAATAAGGTAAACCAAAAATATTAATATTAGATAAATAAAGGAATATAAAGCTTAATCCTATTAATAAGCCCGCTTTTCCTAATACCGCCACTAAAAGAATTAAAAATATTTTTAATAATTTATTTGCTAAGGACAATTCATAGCTTGGAGTTACAAATTGACATATCGCAGATATTGCACATAATAAGATAATTTCTGGTAAAAATAGTCCTAAGTCCAACGCAACTTGTGATAAAATAACCGCGGCAATTAAACCGATTGTACCACTTATTGTGCTAGGAGTATGTATCGATGCAATTCTAAGCAATTCAAAAACAAATTCGCAAATTAAAGTTTGAATAACAATCAATGACATATTATTTATATTTAAATCTAATGTAAATCCATTATTGTATCCATCTTCACAAATTAAAGAAAGCCAAAAAGGAACGATCGTATAAGAGAAAAAAATTGCAATGCATCTTAATAAACGAGTAAACGAACCTACCAATTGCGATTGACGATATTCCTCGACATGATAAGTATGCTCAAAAAGAGTTGTGGGCAATATTAAAACACTTGAAGATGTATCAACGACTATTATTATTTTTCCTTTTATTAAACTTATTGAAGCAATATCTGGTCGTTCTGTATATCTTACTAAGGGAAATGGATTAAAATTTTGATTTATAATTAATTCTTCTAATGCTCTATCACTCATTATAAGAGATTCTATATTTATCTTTTTTATCCGATTTTCTATTTCTTTTAACGCTCTTTTATCAGCTACTTTATCCAAGTATAAAACCGCAACAGAAATTTTACTAAGTGAAGAAATAATATAGTTCTGTATTATTAAATCCTTTGTTTTAATTCTTCTTCTAATTAGGGCGATATTCGTGTTTATCGATTCGGTAAACCCATCTTTTGATCCACGAATTGTTTGTTCACTATTTGGCTCAGAAATACTTCTTAAAGGATATGATCGTACATCAATCATAATTACTTTATCATTGTCATCTATAATTAAAGCTGCAACGCCGTTTAATACATCATTTACTACACTATCTAAATTATATGAAATATAGACATTGCCATTTTTTAATTTATTAATTACTTTTTTGCTTATTAAAGCATCATTAATACCTTCTAATAATGATATTATTGCAACTTCATTAACTAAAGAAGATAAATAAAATAAAACTCCTTTATGCAGTTTAGTATTTACTTCTCTTCTAATTACATCAAAATTGGTCCCATATTTTAATGAATCACACAAATACTGATTAGCATATTTTATATAATCATTTTTCATTATTCTGGCTTTGGTTTAAAAATTATACTGCTTATTACTCCAAGGACCACAACAGAAACAATAACCGCACTCGCATCTTTAAACAGCCCTTTTAAAATGCCTAAAAATCCCTGTTCTTTAGCTCCTAATAATGCCGCATGCGCTAAGTTATGGCCAAAACTCGTTATTGGAGTAATTGCGCCTCCACCAACAATTTCTAATAACGAATCATATATTCCACCTGTTTCTAATAAAATACCAACTAAAACAAAAATACTGCATATATGTCCTGGTGTTAATCTTGTATATTCAAAAATAATCTGTCCTATCAAACATAATCCTCCGCAAAATAAGAAGGAATAAATCCACATTTTAATTTCCATTACTCATTTACCTCCAAAGTTAAAGCATGGGCAATAACTGGTATACTATGTTTTTGATAGGCTAGCGTTGATGAAAATAAAGCACCTGTTGCAACAAGTAATACGCGTTTAAATGTTCCTTTTAGCATTTCATTAACTATATATCCAGCAGTCATTACCCCAATGCATGCAGGACCACTTCCACCTGCATATACTTTTTCTTTTTCTCGATAATAAATTATCTTTCCAGCATCCAAATGATTTAAAAGATTTACTCCATCAATTTTGAATGAATCTAATAAAACATTTGTGCCTACTTTAGATAAATCTCCTGTTAGTATCAAATCATAATCTTCAGCATTTTCATGAAAATTTACTAAATGATCTTTAATTGTGGAATAGGCTGCGAAAGCCATTGGTGATCCTAAATCATTTAAATCAGTTTTATTTGGATCATGAACTCTTCCATAAGTTAATTCAGTAACCTTAATTTTTGTCTTTCGTTTTCCCACAATAAAGCTTGCTGCACCAGTTACGGTTGAAGTTGAAGAATCTTTTTTTTGAATACCATAATCATTTGGATAACGAAATTGTCTTTCCGCCACTGGATAGGAAGATGAAGTAAAAGCTAAAGCATAATCCACCAAACCTAAATCGACATGTATGCATGCTAATCCTAAGCTTAGTGTCATCGTAGAACATGCCCCATAAACTCCTATTGAAGAACTAGCATAACTTTTCATGACTAAAGATGATATAGCTATTTGATTGCTTAAATCACCGCCAAACATCAAAGGAATTTGACTTCGTTTAATTTTGGCCTTTCTTAAAGATATTTCAATCGCCGATTTAGCCATTTCCACTTCGCCACTTTCAAAAGATTTTTGCTTATTATAATAGTTATCAATTTTTAAATCGAAATACTTCCCATAAGGGCCTGAAGCCTCTTTAGGTCCAACAACAGAACTTGCACTTTGTAAATAAACATTATTTAATTTGACACTAAAACTCATAATGCCACCCCTATAAAAGACAATAAAAAGCGAATTAAAGCATAAAAAAAGGCTCCAGAAATTGCATAAGTAATAACACTTCCCGCTAAATAAAACATACGTGAACCAATACCAAAAATCGGTCCTTCAAAACGCGATTCAATCGATGATGATACTACCGAATTAGCAAATCCAGAAGTTGGTATAAATAAACCGGCACCAAATTTTGCTCCTAGTTTTTTATATAAACCTGTGCCAGTTAAAACCGTCGTACATAATATAATTATTAAAGTTGCAATTAAAGAAGATTCCTCCTTTAATAAACTTAAATAATGATAACTAATATAAAACAAAGTTTGTGTTATTACGCCCATAAATCCACCTACAATAAATGCGATGAATATTTTTTTGATTTTATTAGATTTTATTTTATTATTTTTTACAATTTCTTCATATTGCTTTTTATTCATTGAACCACCTCTTTTATAGTGTTCCAAAAATAAGTTTTTTAATTCAACTAATTAACATAGCTTTTAATTTTTCGAGTATTTTTTTCTCCCATCTTGAAATCTGTACTTGTGAAACAAAGAATCTTTTTGCGACATCATTTTGCTTCATTCCTTCAAAAAAACGAAGTTCAATTAATAATCTTTCTTTTTCATCTAATTTATCTAATGCATCATATAAATCCATTTTATCAATTGAAGTTATAACATCATTTTCACCAATTGTATCAATTAATGTCAAATTATCTTCATCAAGCGGCTTTGATAACGATGTTGGATAGTAATGCGATTCAATTGCCATTAAAATATCTTCTTTTGATTCATGAAGTTCATTTTGTAAATCTTCAAGGGTTATCGTCTTAAAATTATTATCTTCAAATTCTTTTTTTACTCTTTCAATTTTCAAATATAGTTCTTTGAATTGCCTTGAAACTTTAATCGCACCATCATCGCGAAAATATCTTTTAATTTCACCTAATATTAACGGAACCGCATAAGTGGAAAATTGCACTTCATATTTAGGATCGAATTGTTTAATAGCTTTTAATAATCCTATCATACCAACGCTTAATAAATCTTCCTTATCACATGCAGAATAATGATATCTTTTTAAAATCGATACTACTAGAGGCTTATGTTTTAATACTGCTTCTTCTAAAGCATTTTGATCTCCTTCTTTTGCCCTTATTATTAATTCATAATCAGCTATCTTTTCTTTCATAAACTAAACTTGGCTCTTTAGAAAAAATCTTTTTAATAGTTATTTTTGTTCCCATTCCAATAACAGAACGTATCGCAAATTCATCAGATAATGTTCTTATAATGGTAAGTCCCATCCCCGCACGTTCTAAATCTGGTCTAGTAGTAAAAGAAGGTTTTAATGCTTGCTCAATATTTTCGATTCCTACTCCATAATCACTTATAACTAAAAATAAAGAATCTTTATCAATACTGGCTTTAATTACTACCTCTTTGCTCGCATCTAATCGATACCCATGGATAATTGCATTTGATACAGCTTCTGATACAATTGTTTTTATTTCACTTATTTCATCCAGCGAAGGATTTAAAGGTGTTATAAATGAAATAACCGCCATTCGTGCAAAAGCTTCATTAACTAGCGAAGCATTAAATCTTAATTCCATACTATTCATAACGCTATCCTCACTTTCTTTTTAAATGCTCCTAATGAGCGATATTCCTCCATTATAGAAAATAATCCAGTTACCATAATTATTTTTCTTGATGAAGGCGTAAGTCCCATAATTCCACATATTCCACCCATTCTTCTAATTTCATTATAACGGCCTAGAATTAATCCAATTCCCGATGAATCTAAGTAATTCAAATTGCTAAAATCCCACAATATAGAACGAGCATTATTCTTTTCCATCTCATTAATTATTAAACTTCGATATGTCATAACTCTTAATGAATCTAAATCACCCGAAATTGATACGACAATTCCATCTTCAAAAGGGATGATTTTAATTTTATCGTTCATAGTTTTTCCTCCCTAAAGAATAATAACAAAATAAAAAAGCGCCGTTTTTTATTTCGACGCTGTTCGACAAAAGTTGCAAAAAAATCATTCGACAATTTTTTATGTTTTACGCAAAGAAATTAACTAAAGCTCTTTTAAAATAATCGATGAATTTCATTAATTGAATGTCTTCTAAAACTGTTAATTCAAATCGATATTCATTTTTATCTTGATCTTCAACAATTAAATAACCAACAACTTCCTCTTTTTTTATAGGCGCGGTTTTTTTAGTAATTTCAATTCTTACGGATAAAGAATCTTTTATAGTTCCTTTTGGAACAATAAGATTAACTTCTTCTTTAGTATAAATTTTAGTATTACTAGTTAAGGATTTAAAAAAAGAATAATTACATAATTCTTTATGAAGTGGATAAAGCCTTATTAACTCTAATTTACTGAATCCATAATTTAAAAGTTTTGTTGTATCACTTGAACGATCAGCAATAGAATCTTCATTCATAACTACAGATATCAATCTCACTCCATTTCTAATCGCGGTCGCTGTTAAATTATACTTTGCTAAAGTCGTATAGCCAGTTTTCAATCCATCCATGCCTTCATAATGACCTAGCATTTTATTTGTATTAACTAGCCAAAAAGGTGATGATGAATCTTCTCTAACATAAGCTTCTTTTAATCTTGTAAATTGGAATAATAATTCTTTAAATTTAACTAAATTAAAGGCAATTATTGACATATCTCTTGGAGTTGTAACGTGCTCCTTATCATCAAAACCAGTAGGATTTTTAAAATAAGTATTTTTCATACCTAATTCTTTCGCGGTTTGATTCATTTTTTGCACAAATGCAGATGTTGATCCTTCAAGATATTCTCCTAATGCCGTAATTGCGTCATTTGCAGAATTAATTGCGACCGCTTTAAACAAATCTTTAACGCTCATTTGTTCTCCACTTTCTAAAAATATTTGCGTTCCTCCCATACTTGAAGCATAAGAAGAACATGTTACCATATCATCAAAAGATATTTTTCTTTCTTCAATGGCTTTTAATACTAAATACATTCCCATCATCTTTGTCATAGATGCAGGATAATGTTTCTCATCAGCATTTTCTTCATATAAAACTCTACCAGTATTGGCTTCAATTAAAATTGAATTTCTCGTATTTAGGCCTAGATTAGTATCATTAACAAACTCATTATTTTTAGATGTTTCTTTAAGAGTTAAAAATGAAATGCTTAAAAATAAAGTTAATAATAATTTCACTATTTATCCACCTCATTTAAATGTATGAAAATAGATGTTTTTTAGAACGAAAAGCATTTATTTATTATGATTTTTAATTTAAACTATTAAAAGGTGATAATAATGGATTTTAAAACGCATTTACTAACTCACTTTCCAAGTGACTTAGTTGAAAATTTAATTGATTCTTTAAATAATGATGATTTTCATTCTATCCTCATTAATCCTAAAAAAATGAATGAAAATTTACTTTTTTCTTTATTTGGAAATTTACAAAAGCATCCTTTTGTTAAAAATGCATACTATTATGATAAGAACAAATTAGCACTAGGAAAAAATGTTTTTTTTGATGCTGGAGGGTATTATATTCAAGAACCAAGCGCCGCAATTGTATCATCTTTAATACCAATTAAAGAAAATGGAATAATCTTAGATATCTGTGCGGCACCTGGAGGAAAAACCACTCAATTAGCGTTTAATCATCCTAACAATTTAATTATAAGCAACGACTTATCTTATTCACGCGCACAAATACTTTCATCAAACATTGAAAAATACGGTTTTGATAATGTTATCGTTACGGCAATGGACCCTAAGAAATTTCCTTCTCGTTTTAAAAATATGTTTTCAGCAATTATTTTAGATGCCCCTTGCTCAGGAAGTGGAATGTTTAGAAAAGAAAGTAAAATGAAAGATGACTGGACTTATGAAAAAGTCCTTAAATGTGCTTCTATTCAAAAAGACTTGATCGAACTTGCTTCTACCTTTTTAGATAATGATGGTTATTTAATCTATTCAACTTGTTCATTTTCTTATGAGGAAGATGAACAAATAATCATTGATTTTTTAAAAAATAATTCCGATTTTGAAATAATCAACCTTAATACTAGCCCTTCGTTTTATAGTCATCCTGATTTAAAAGAAGCTATTCACCTATTACCATCATTATTTAATGGTGAAGGTCATTTTATTGCCTTACTTCATAAAAAAGGAGAATCGACAAAAAAAGAAATTTTATTCAAGTCTTCAATTAATAAATATGAAAATTTATTAAAAGATTTTCCTTTAAATAATTGCAATATAATTAATAAAAACAACTTACTGTATGCTTTTAGATTCCCATTCAACTACAATGATTTAACCATTTTACGACTAGGACTAGAAGTTGGAACGCTTAAAAACAATCGTTTAATTCCTTCTTTAGCGTTAGCAAGATATCTTAAGTGGGATAAAGATATACCTTTAAATGATATACAAAAAGATAAATATCTACATGGCGAAGTACTTGAAGTTGACCAAAAATATAATGGCTATTGCACAGTTTCCTACTACGGATTAACTTTAGGTTTTGTTAAAGTTAATAATGGACAAGCTAAAAATCATTATCCAAAAGGTCTTCGAAGATAGGTTCTAATTATTCTTTAAATACTAAAAAATGTAAAGAACGAAAAATACTTGGTTCTTTACATTTTTAATTTTATTCAGTTCTTAAAGCAACAACTGGATCCTTCTTTGAGGCAATTCTTGCTGGTACTAAACCTGATATTGAAGTTAATAAAATACTAATAATAATCATAATAATTGCAGCACTAATTGGTAAAGTAGCAATTGTATAAATACCGCTTAACGAGCCCACAATTAAATTTATTAATCCCGATAATAAATATGTTACCGCAATTCCAACTACTCCTGAAAGACCTCCTATAATGAATGATTCTGAATTAAACAAGCGAGAAACATCTTTTTTACGTCCACCTAAAGATCTTATAACACCAATTTCTTTAACACGTTCAATAACAGAAACATATGTAATAATAGCAATCATAACGGTTGAAACAACAAGCGATAATGCAGTAAATGCCACTAAGGCATAAGTTACAATATCAATCATTGTTGTAACTAAAGATATAACTATCGCTAAGGTATCTGTATAAATAATATCATTGCGATTTTCAGCAGTTATTGTTACCCCATTTACAACAACATCTCCTTCAGAATTCCATTGATCTAAATACGAAGTAACATCATCTTTATACTCAAAATCATATGGATAAATTGCTAATTCATTAGGTAAATTAATTCCTCCAAGTTCCCTAAGAGTTATAGTATATGAATTATTGCCTAATAATGCTCCTAACATTGAGCTAGCTCCAACATAGCAAGTAATATCATTATAATCTCTATTTTCAAAAGAATAATCCAAATTATAGGTAATACCATAAGAAATTGTCGTTCCACTATTAGGATCAGTATAAGCCATTGAAGTAATAGTATTACCATCAATTGAAGATGCATATTGACATATTTCTGATTCTAAATTATCAAGAATAACTCTCTTTGTAAATTCTGGGGTGTAATATACTCCACTATTTAAGCAGCCATAACTAATATCATCTTTTGCTCTTAAAATCGCGGTTATTTTAAATTCAATACCATCATCCCAAGTTTCATTTTCATATCCGGAATAGAAAAATGGATTTGTAGATGATAAAGGCTTGGTATAATCAGTTGAATTAATATTTTTAGTATAAATGGCATTATTAGGATAATATTTAAATGTTTTTCCTAATAATTCTTCATATGTGAACTTTGCTTTATCTAATGATGAATCATATTTCTCACTTTCAGAAGCTTTATAAGAAATATTGAAAAATTCATTTTGCGTATAATATCCTAATTGACCAAGTAAAATATCAGTTAATTCTGTATCATCGCTAACAACTATCATTAATTCATTTGCTTCTGTAGCAAAATAACTAGTTTCTGCATCAGATATTATGTCATATTGACTCTTGATAAAATCAATGTTATTTGGATATTGTTCAAAGCTATTTGTCACTTGAGAAATAATAGATGCATAATCCTTTAATTCGGTTTCTTTTAGCATATTTGTATACATATTCTCAATTGCGGTTAAAGACATATTCTTTTTTCCGTATTTTTCAATATCGACATCAGTGTAAATATTGTTCCGGACATTGATTCCATAATAAGTGGCAATCGCGGAATAATATTCACTTGGCATTTCATATAAATAATCAATGTATTCTTGAGTTATATCATTACTAATCATCATATTTTCAGTTAATTTATTTCTTTCAACAAGAGTATTAATCAAAAATTGAACATTAACTTTTCCATCTTCAATTGAATCCTTAATTAATTGATTTTTTTGCCCCGCTTCCATTCCTTCAAGTAAAAGGTCAAAACTCATTGTTTGTTCTTTAATAGTTATAGGATTACCAGATAACATATCATCTTGCATTTTATTAACATAGTTTGTAACTCCTGTTGAAACCGATAAAACAGTTGCTACTCCAATGATACCAATTGAACCAGCAAAACAAACCATTGCGGTTCTTTTAAACTTTGATTTTAAATTTCTTGCTGATAATTTAAATCCAGTCCAGAAAGATAATTTTGATTTTTTTTCTTTTTGTTTAACTTCATACTTTTTAACTTCATAGTCATAAGGATTGCTATCAGATGTTATTCTACCATCTAATAAATTAATAATTCTTGTACTATATTGTGTAGCAAGTTCTGGGTTATGAGTAACCATAATAACAAGGCGATCTTTAGAGATTTCTTTAATCAATTCCATAATTTGAATTGATGTCTTTGTATCTAATGCTCCTGTAGGTTCATCTGCAAGTAAGATATCTGGTTCATTTACTAATGCTCGAGCAATGGCCACTCTTTGGCATTGACCTCCAGATAATTGATTTGGTTTTTTATTATATTGGTCGGATAACCCTACTTTATCTAAAGCCGCTTTTGCGCGTTTTATTCTCTCTTCTTTAGAAACGCCACCAATGGTCAACGCCAATTCAACATTTTCTAAAACTGTTTGATGAGGTATTAAATTATAACTTTGAAAAACAAATCCAATACGATGATTACGATAAGTATCCCAATCTCCATCTTTAAAATCACGTGTTGAAATATTATCAATAAATAAATCTCCACTTGTATAATGATCAAGTCCACCAATGATATTTAACAATGTTGTTTTACCGCATCCTGATGGTCCTAAAATTGATACAAATTCATTTTTTCTAAAAGAAATATCAATTCCTTTTAAAGCATGAACCACCGTATCTGCGACAACATAATCTTTTGTTATTTTAGTAAGTTTTAACATGTTTTATACCTCCCTTTTTTTGCATATTAAGATATTATCTTAATTAAAAATTACTGTCAATAAATATGACTAAACTTAATTAAAACTTAATCTTTCATTAATATAGAATTAAAAAAACGGTCCTATAAAAATTTTTAGGGTTTGAAAATTCGCTATAAATTTTTTTAGGGTC
>CAZDEE010000021.1:0-17281 GCA_964504595.1 uncultured Staphylococcaceae bacterium
AATGGAGCAGGTGACGGGAATCGAACCCGCGTAACTACCTTGGCAAGGTAGTGTTCTACCATTGAACTACACCTGCGTGCTTATTTATGATACCACAATGAATATAAAATTCAAGTCTTTTTTTTATTTCTTTTTATTTTTTTGTTTAGATATGTTAAACTATGTTTTGATAGTGAGGTGCTTGTATGGCGACAACAATAGATTTAGCAAATTTAATTTTTCCTGATATAACAACAACAGTTGAAGAATTAGAAAAAAGATATCCATGTAGAAATTTAAAAGAAGGAGCAAATGTAACACGTTTTGCCCCATCTCCAACTGGTTTTTTACATACCGGTAGTTTGTTTACAGCGATGATAGGCTATAAATTAGCTAAGCAAAGTGATGGTGTATTTTATATTCGTTTAGAAGATACGGATACTAAAAGAGAAATTGAAGGTTCGGGATTACAATTATTAAAACAATTAGAATCATTTGGAATTATTCCTGATGAAGGATATTTTGGTGATCATGAAAGTGGTAATTATGGACCATATTGTCAATCTGCACGTGCGGATATTTATAAAGTTTATATTAAAGAATTAATTAAGCAAGGACGTGCTTATCCTTGTTTTTGTACTGCTGAAGATTTAAATGATTTAAGAACGATGCAAGAAAAGAATAAGATTATTCCAGGTTATTATCAACATTATGCAAAGTGTCGTTTTTTAACTGTTGATGAAGCAATTGAAAAAATTAAAAATGGTGTACCATATGTTATTCGTTTTAAGAGTATGGGAAATCATATTCGTAAAATAAGAGTTCAAGATTTAATTCGTGGAACTTTAGAAATAGCAGAAAATGATTTGGATATTGTTATATTGAAAAGTGATGGACTTCCAACATATCATTTTGCTCATGCAATAGATGATCATTTAATGCACACTACAATTGTTAATAGAGGAGAAGAATGGATTTCATCTCTTCCTATTCACGTTGAGTTATTCGCGGCTTTAGGATTTAAAGCTCCTAAATATGCCCATCTTCCAGTTATTATGAAGATGGATAACGGTAATCGTCGTAAATTATCTAAAAGAAAAGATGATGAAGCAGCTTGTTCTTTCTTTTTAAGAGATGGATATCCAGCAGATGCCTTAATTGAATACTTAATGACAATTGCTAATTCTAATTTTGAAGAATGGAGACATAAAAACTCAGATTTACCATTATCGGATTTTAAATTAACATTTGAAAAAATTGCTTTTGATGGTGCTTTATTTGATATGATGAAATTAAAGTATTTTGCAAGAGAAAGATTATCTAAAAGAACAGCTTCTGAAATTGTTAAGGAGGCTCTTGCTTGGGCAGAAGAATATAATGAAGAATTAAAAAAAGTAATTTTACGCGATGTTAATTATTTTGAAAGAATTGCTAATATTGAAAGAGAAAAAGAAAATCCACGTAAAGATTATGAAAAGTATTCGGATTTATTAACTTTGAATCGTTTCTTCTTTAGTGATTATTACGATAAAATGTTTGAAGAGAATGAATTACCTTTTAATGAAAATATTGATCGAAATGTTATAAAAGAAATATTAAAAGAATTTATGGAAACTTATGATAGTAGTTTAGATGAGCAAAATTGGTTTGCTTCTTTAAAGGAATTAGGAGAGAAACATAAATTTGCGCCAAGTGGAAAAATATATAAACAAAATAAAGATTTATATTTAGGACATATAGGGGATGTCGCTGAAATGCTTCGTATTGCGATGACAACTTCTAAACAATCTCCAAATCTTTATTGGATTCTTCAAATATTAGGGAAAGAAGAAATAGCTAGACGTATTAATAAAGTTTTAGCATTATAGAATATTGAATCTTAGAAAATAAATGAAATATTTTATTTCTAAGATTTTTTTAATATTATTTTTAATAATGCGTAAATTTACTAATTTAAAATGTTTCTATTTTAAAGTTCTTAAAAATATAGTATTCTTATAGTATACAAATGTAACCGCTATCATAGGAGGAAAAATATATGGAATCGAGTCGCATTAGAAACATCGCCATCCTTGGCCATCAAGGGGTAGGTAAAACTTCCTTGGTTGAATCATTATACGCAATTGTTAATGGTATTGAAAAAGGAAGTGTTGAAAAGAAGAATACAATATCTGATTATTTAAAAGAAGAAAAAAGTAGGTTGAGTTCTGTTTCAACTTCAATTGTTCCACTTGAATATAATGGATATAAATTAAATTTATTAGATATTCCAGGTAATGATGATTTTATTTGGGAAGCTATTAGTATTACACATTCAATAAAAGCGGCAATTATTGTTATTGATGCTCAAAGTAAAGTTCAAATAGGAACAATTAAGCATTATAAAATGCTAAGAAAAAGAAATATCCCAACTTTGATTTATGTTAATAAAATGGATAATGGTAATCCTGATTTTGATGAATTAATGAATGACATTAGATTGAATTTAGGAGAGCAATGTATTCCATTTACATTTCCTTTAGGTCACAATGAAAATTTTGATGGATTTGTTAATGTTATTAGTTTAAAAGCTAGAAAATTCAATGGCACAGAATGTGTTGATGATGAAATATTTGAAGATAAACGTCATAGAGTTTTTGAATTACATAATACAATTTGTGAAGCTGTTGCTTTGACAGATGATGCTTTATTAGATAAATTCTTTGGTGGAGAAGCGTTAACTCATGAAGAAATTAATGTAGGACTTCGTAAGGGCGTTCTTAATGGTGAATTAATTCCTGTAATCTTTGGTAGTACAAAGAATAACATTGGATTGCATACTATGCTTTCAATGCTTATTGAATACATGCCTAATCCAACTGATTTAAAGCCTTATGTTGGCGAGGATGAAAGTGGTAATGAAATTGAAAGATTAACAGATGTTAATCAACCATTTAGTGCATATGTTATTAAAACAATGGTTGATCCATATATGGGAAATATCAATATTATTAAAATCGATAGTGGTGTATTACATTTAGGTGATGAAGTATATTGTCCTCAACTTAATGAAACAGTAAAAATAGCATCATTGTTCTATCTATGCGGAAAAAATCAAATTAATACGACAGAAGCTATTGCGGGAGATATCGTTGCAATAGGAAAGTTGGATAAAGTAGTTACTTCTTACACTTTGTGTGATAAGAATAATGTCATAATTTATAAGCAAGTTAAATTCCCTACAGCGGTTTGCTTTAGAGCAATTTTTGCAACAAATAAAAAAGATGAAGAAAAATTAGGCCAAGCATTAGCGCGTGTTGCTAAAGAAGATCCATCAATTGAAATTAAAAGAAATATTGAAACTAAACAATTGCTTATCGGTGGAACATCAGAAACTCATATTTCCTTTACTTTAGAAAAAATAAAGAATAATTATAATATTGATATTGGTACAGAAGATGTTAAGATTTCTTATCGTGAAACGATTACTCGTGAAGCAAAGGCTATAGGTAGATATATTAAGCAATCAGGTGGAAGTGGATTCTATGGCGTTGTTGAAATGAAATTTGAACCAGCAGAGGAATCAATATTTACTGAAGAAATATTTGGTGGTTCAGTACCTAAGAATTATTTTCCAGCAGTTGAAAAAGGATTCTTTGAGGCGTTAGGATCAGGATTATTAGCTGGTGTACCAGTTGTTGGTGTTAAAGCTACTTTATTAGATGGAAAATATCATGCGGTAGATAGTAATGAACAAGCATTTAGAATGGCTTCAGTATTGGCTTTTAGAGAAGCATATATGAAATGCGCACCAACATTATTAGAACCTATTTTAGCAATTGTTGTTAGCGTTGATAAAAAGTATATGGGAGATATTTTGGGCGATCTTAATTCTAGAAGAGCTAGAATTCAAGATATTGTTGATAAAGATGATGGTACAACACATATCCACGCTCATATTCCTGAAAGTGAAACACTTGATTATGTTACAACATTAAGAGCGTTAACCCAAGGTAGTGGATTCTTCAATCGTGAATTCTTAGGCTATGAGGAAGTACCTTCACATTTCCAACAAAAAATATTAAAGGAATTAAAAAAAGATTAATAATTAAGACCTTTTAATAAGAGTAATAAAACAACCATCGAAAAATTATAATCGATGGTTGTTTGTTACTTAATAAGGAATGCTTTTTAATAAAAAGTGGATTTATCATAAAAAATAAATATTTATGTTGCATTTTATTGTTAGTTATGGTAAATTAATTAGGCATGGAAGAAAAGGGCCTTTAGCTCAGTTGGTTAGAGCGCACCCCTGATAAGGGTGAGGTCGATAGTTCAAGTCTATTAAGGCCCACCAGTAAGCTTAGATTTGTCCGATTTTATCGGACTTTTTTTATGTTTTATTATTTAAAATGATACAAATTTGATACAATGAATGCAACATTTTTTATAAATTTTTTAAAATATTTTCTATAACTTCCATTGTACGTTTTTTTGTCTCATCAGTTTGATGGAGATAATACTTTTCAGTAACTTCAACAGAGGAGTGACCTTCATAATCTTTAATTTCTTCTGCTGTTACTCCATGTGCTAATAACTCTGATGCATTTGTATGCCTAAATATATGAAACTTAGTACCATGAGGAAAATTTGAAAGTTCAGCATACTTTTTATACTTATTTCTTAAAGCATTCTCAGATATTGGCTTACTATGCGATTTATAAGTGAAAAATATAAAATCGTTATCTTTTAAATTGTTAGTTTTAATATGATTCTGTATAGCTTTAATATAAATATCAGGCATATAATAAAATCGGTTAGAGGATGCTGTCTTTGGTGTAACTATTACATAAGATCCAGTACCACTTTTCCAAGAAACGGATTGATAAATTTGCATTGTATTATTATTAAAATCAAAGCTATCTACCTTTAATCCCATTAATTCACCGATTCTTAATCCGAATGTATAAAGCGTTAAGAAGAGTAATTTATAATAGGAATCACATACTTCATATAATCTTTTAAATTCATTAAAAGTAACTACTTTTTGTTTATTAATTTCTTTCTTTTTAATTGTATAATCTTTGAATAATTGTAACTTTTCTGCTTCAACATTATTGATACAATGATAGATTCTCCCATAGTCAAACACTGCTTTTATAAGCTTTATTTGCCGATTTTTTCCTTTGATATCAATTGATAATTTACTAATTCTTTTTCTTAATCTTTCAAAATCGATATTTAACAACTTATTAACATCAATTGAAGGAAAATAATCAATCATTGCTTTTAAATTATTACTGATAGAATAAAAATAAGTAACTTTAACTTGTGGTTTTATCCACTTCAAATAATAATCTATTAATTTTTGCCACGTAAACTCAATCTGCTTGCGTTTTTTCACTTTGCCTTTATTCTCATAAAGAAAATCTATTTCCGCTTCCTGCGCCTCATTTCGCGTGCTAAATCCACGCCTTAGAAATTGCCTGCTATTGATACTACATTTAAAATAATATGTCTTTGTTTTTTTATCTCTATATATCGGCATTTTGAATTACTTTCTTACAGAGATTCATAATAGCAGTAAATTTCACTTCGTTCTTATTGATAAAGCTTCTTCCAGAGAGTATTAACTTATTTCTTTCTTTCTCTGATAATGACTTTAAATGGCCTTCTTTATCCATATCACAAATAAAACATTTTCCGTAAATGTTTTCATCTTTATATATTAAGGATACTATTGAAGGAAGATTATCTCTTACTTCATCTATACATATTATTGTAAATATATCTCCATTAATATTTCTTAATACTAAATCAATATTATCGGTTTCTAACAATTTTGCTAAAGACTTTGTATTATGATCTACAGTCTTTTCTGTTATTAAATTATTCTCTGGATCCACAAATACTCCTGTTATTTTATCTTCCATCTTTATTCCTTCCTTTATATAAATATTATTTATTAATAATTCAAGTACGTTCCTTATTATCTCCCGTTAGGCATAACAAGGTATCCCTTGTACTTGATTTATTAATTTTTACCTTTTATATTTTTGCCGTTGGCTTCGCACTGAAAAGATAAGGTTTTTACTTTTTATTCGAATCTACTTTTTCTATTTTAAAAGGTAAAATCAATAATATTTTTTTCTTTTGTTGGACTTCCCCTTAAAATAGATAAGATTTTATTTACTTTCTCTTTTTAATTAAATTTACTCCTAATAATTAAAATCCGTTCTTACTTTTGTTGTTCCTTTTATCCATCTCTCAGAGCCCCAAATATCTGAATGCTTTGAACATGAATATGCTTTAGATCCTGAATCATAAAATCCTTTTGTATAAGTTTTTTTTCCTTTTAATGTTCTAAAAAATGTTCCTTTTGGAAGTTCCCTTAATTCACAAATTCCATAAAAATTTTTATTAACTTTCTTTACTTTTGTTGATTTTGAACGTTTTTTTCTCACTTTTTCACAACCTTTCATTTTTTTATTGATTTTTTGCTACAATTGAATATAATATAAATAACAAAACCAATTTTTGGTTATCACCACCATATGAGATGTGGTGTTTTTTTATCTCTTTTTTTTCCTAGCAAATTTTAAAATATCACATTGCTGTTTTTGAGAAATAAATGTTTTTCTATATACATTTAAATTAATATCTTTGTGTTTTAAATCAATCGGATTACCATCTGCATTAACTGATAAATAGCCATTATTTACACCACTTGGTGTTTCACGATGTGAAAATCTCATTTTCTTTAATAATCCACTTCTTATCTGAGCAAATCTATAATTATCACGCTTGTATAAATGAGTTAATTCTATAGCTCTAATTTCTTTTGTATTTTTATCTTTATAAACTAAATAATCATGTGTGCCATTAGGATTATTAGATTTAAACATATATCTATTTTTTATTCTTGCTATTTTCATTTTAATCGCCTCCTACTTCTTATCAAACAAATCTTTATACGTAAATGAATTCATGTATTTATAATCAGCTGGAGATGGACTTAATGAATTAAATGTTCTTAATTCATCAAAATCTAATCGTGCTTTACTCATTTCATTTAAAAATAACTTTCTTAAGTTAGCCGTTTCATATCTGGATGAATAAGCAAGTTTATTAATGATATATAATTTCTTTACTTCTATTTCTTCATCTTCTACTTCTACTGATCCATTTGATGAATATACTTGTACAGCACTGAATGAATACTTATTAATTCTTTTTAAATAATAAAGATTTACATGTTTGATAAGCTTTTTAAAAAGATAAGAGAAAACTGATTCATGCTTCTTTATTTCAGCCCGCTCAAGTGAATAGGAATCATAGGTATTAATTAATATTAAACATAGCATTTCTTCAATAGCCCACGACTTCAATGCAAGTCCTTTTTTTATCTTTCTTCTATCTAGCAAAATAATATTTTCAAATGTCGCTCGCATATCCGCGCTTAATCCATAATTTCTTTGCTCATCGGCAATTACTTTAAATAAAGTTCTAAATCTAATAGTAGAAATATGACTCCATATTTGAACTCTTTCTCTGAATCTATCATTTTTTTGGTTTATGTCATTATCTTGATAATTAACATTCTTTGTAGATTCATATGATCCTCTTTCTTTTCCTATTTCAGTAATTGTATATAATCCGATGTCTGGAACATAATTATTAGCTGAAGAGTAATCTTTATACTTTTTTCCTAGTCTTAAATAATCATAGTTAATAACTACATTTGATTTTCTACTTAAATAATCATCTATTGTTTCATTTAAACAATCTACTTTTGATACATTGAAATAATGTTCATTAGGATTAACTGGATCATTGTACATTATTGTATAATTACCGACCGCAAAAGGAGTTTGATGAATGTACATAAAGTAAGCTACTGCATACTCACTTAAGGCATGACTTACGTGTTCTATACTTAATTCATCCCAAACTTCAACAATGCTATCTTCTGATAAAAAATTTATAAATAATCCTTCATTACTTCCTTCTTCAATGTAAAAGTCGCTATAAATGTCAAACTGATTTTTATAACTGCCATTTTTCTTTTTTTCTTCTATATAATCTCTTAATTCTGCATAATTAATAAAGGTAAATTTTCTTTCAACTTCTTGCATTATTTCAATTAATTTAATTGGAAGGTATTCCTGCACGTAAGCTACACTTAAAGTAGTAGCTAGTGCATTCTTACCTGTTCTTGATGCCCCATTAATGAGAATTTGATTCCCGGCACTATCTAAAAATTCTAAATTAGTATTAAGGATTCTTCTCATTCTTTGATTTGCACTATTTAATCTGATTTTATCAAATACAATATAGATGGTTATTAATCTGACTATTAATGGAAGCGAAAAATATACTGGTAGAAAATCTACTAAATGTAATAATATTCCTTGCCAAATGACATTTAAATTAAAGGTTGCCATGAACATATAGTAATTTGCGATTAAATCGAATATGATTGTAAAAACTTGAAGATATCCAACAAACAATAGCAACAGTGTGATTATTATTTTCTTACTATAAATCGTGCTTAAGAAACTTAATATTTTACCTAATTTTTCTTTTACATTACTCTCAAATTTCTTTAACTTAATAAGCGCTTTTGTATCACCATTATTATCCTCTGGAACATATTTACGTGACATTTTTAATATCATATAAATTACTATAATAATCATAAATAGATTGATTAAATCCACAACTAGAATTAATTTATTACTTATGTTATTAAAAAAATTTGTCCAAAAGGATCCACTGATGAATAATTCTCCCACTATTGCTAGTTGTGCTTTAAAAGAATCAAAATCAATATTTAATAGATTAACAAATGATCCTTCTCCAACATGATTTAATACCCAATCATAAGAAAGAGTAGGAACTTCTATTTCAACAAATAATGAAATTACTGAATAATAGATTGATTTTAAAAATGAAACAATGGATATTCCTAATCGAATTATATGTGAATTAAAGAATAACAAAGTGAAGGTTATCATTAAAGTTATAATCGTTATCGGTTCAATTAGTTTAATGATTTTTTTGTTATTCATATAAATCTCCTTCAAATTCAAAAAAGATTACTCTTGTTTTTTTATTCATAAATGAATTGTTTAATATTCTAAATTCACTATCTTCTATTATTAGATTTCTTTCTTCATCAAATGAATAGTAATATAAATCCGCTACTTCAGCTTCTCCTTCTTTATCTAATTCATAGTAATAACATTGATTTTCATTTAAAAATGTATATATTTTTGTAAAACTACTATTTGCAAAATTACGATGAACTAATTGATAATCACTTTCGTTAACTGCGGTTAACGCAAATGATTGTTTAAAGAAACTAAAAAGGAATAAGCAGATTATTATTACTAATATTGTTATTAAAAATCTTTTTTTTGATTCTTTTGATATCTTCATGTTTAGATCCTCAATTTATCTACTTCTTCATAATCATCTACTGGAGGAATCATTTCTTTATTTACTTTTTTTGCTTGCTTTAATCCATAAAAGTGTTCTCTGACTGCAAACATTATTCTATCCACAACAACTTGTGGAACACATTTTTGTGCTTTACATTCTTCATGATTAAATCGATGCGAACATATCGCACAGTTTCTTAATTTTTTTACAGCATTAAGACATCCAGTCATAGTTATATCTTCTTCCAAAAGCAATTTTTTCTTTTCAACAGACATTTTTATTCCTCCTTTCGAACGATTTTTGAGGCGGGCAAAAAATCAAAGATTTTTTGCATATGTTTATGATTTATACCATAGGCAAATTCGGGCTCATGGGCGCGACCACATGCGCCCATAAGCTCTTAACCGAATTTGCATAATATATATTACTTATTAACCATAGATTACTATGGAATTGATTGTATCAAAATCATTAAATTCACTAGCGGTTATTTCTACATGAGAATAACTATTTTTTGTTTCTTCAACATATGTAAGAACACAAACTTTTTCTATTTCTTCTTCTTTTGCATTTAATCCTTTAAATTTGATTAAACTTCCTTCTAAGTTATAAACTTTAAAATAATCAGATCCTTCATGGAATGTTTGTGTATCTTTAAATGAAATTAAATCAACTACAGCATCGCAGATTTCGAGTTTATAATCGGTATTTTTAACTTCATATGTTAATATTGAATAATTAACACTTGAAACTTCTGAAATTGTTTCTTCAGCTGAATTGAAGAAATCTTTATTGATTTCAACTTCTAATAATTTTTTATATGACATTTTTCCTGTTAAATTATTAAATAAATGAACTCCACCTAAAGTTAAAGCACCTGTTGCCACTACTAATCCAATTCCTTTTAATACTCTTTTATTATTCTTTTTCATTTTTTTTGCCATATTATTTTTCCCCCACATTTATACTTTTTTTTCTTTTTATTAGTTAACAATCTAATAGTTAGTATTACTAAAAATAAAGTAAAAGTTATTCCTGCTATTATCATCATTAAATGATAAACATCCGTTAATGAACTTAAATCTATATCAGGAAACTTCATTATTTTTTCTCCTTATATCGATAATTTTCTAATAATGTTTCTTCTAGAATATCTGCCATTAAAGACATTCCTGTTTCATTTGGATGCAAATTATCACTAAAGCAATGTTCTGCCCAACTCCATGTACTAACCAATTGATTAAAATCAACCACATGACAATCAAAATCTTCGGCTATTTTATCAATTGCATGATTATAATTTTTCCCTAATTCTGTATCATAAATTAAATTACATAAATACACATCTACATCTTCATATTTATTAATTACTTTATGAACCATAGTGGCATATGCTAATGAAAACTTAGATGTATCCCCTACATAACTTTTTGTACTTGAATCATAAACATCTGATACATCAGTATAAGTGCCAACATCAGTATTTGCTATATAGTCATTTGTACCAATATAAATAACCACTATTTCAGGTTTAGCTCCATCATCAGCGTGTAATTGTGTTGCTCTTGTTCCACTTGTACAAGAATCTGCTCCTCTAGCAGTTGAAACACTAGTTCCGCGCCATGAATTATTAACAACTAAATTTAATTCAAGATGATCTATTACACTCCCCCAATAACTCTTTTTCCATGAACTTAATTCACAAGTTGCTTGAGTAGTTTCATAAGATATATCATCAGCATAATATCTAGGTAAATTACTAGATAAAGTACTATTAGCAGTTATATCATTAGAAATTCCTTCACAGGTTGAAATGCTATCTCCTAATATTGATATTGTTTTACCATTAATTGTTTCCTTCTTTATTTCATTAAAATCAATATTATTGTTTAACAAATGTAACATGCCAATTGTTGATAATCCTACTAACGAAACTAATAAAATTGTGGATATATTACTTTTTTTCTTTTTATACATAATTAAACCACCTAATTAGCTTTCTTATAAATATCAAATAACAAATTACATGTAGTATTATTAACGCATGCATTTGAAGTTAAAACTTTATTAAAAAAACCTAATCCTGAACTTATTACACTACTTGAAAAACCAGGAATGATAGTGTCAGTAGTAGACATAAATGCTAATGTTTGTCCTTTGCTTACTTCAATATTCAAATCTTCAAAATAAACCCACGAATTAACAATGTTATTCGTATAAATATTTGCTTTTATAATTAAATCATGAGAAGAATAATAAGTTTGAGTAGTTGTTAAAGTAGCACTATCAACAACATATAAACTTAATTTATTATCTATTGAATAATCACTAATAGATTTAACAGGAATTCCAATTTTAGTTATTGTTGAATTTTCAAATAAAGATAAAGAATTATATGCAAACGATGCATTTGCCATATTAAAATTTGATAAAGAAGATACTATAACATTATCCATAATGTCTCCAAAAACACGAACTTCAGAAACATCTTTATCTTCATCATCTTTTTTTATTGTTGAATCTACCCAATCTTTAATATTTGAATTTTCAGATAATAAACTAACTAATCCAAAGCATAATCCGCTAATTAAAATAGTTAACAAAATTATTAATGCATTATTCTTTTTATTTCTCTTTTTTCTTGCCATTTTTTATTTCCTCCTATTATATCTTTTATGTTTAGTATAAAAACCAATTGTTTGGCCCTTAGCCATAGCATTTGCTTGCTTTATATAATCTTCACGCTCTATTCCTAATCGATAAGCATATAACCATCCATCTGAATAAGCTCTTTTTAATGATCCTAATTTTTCTTCATTATGAACTCGAGTATGATAAGCAAATTTTTCTGCGTTTGAATATTCTTTTTTTCTTGCCATTTCAACACCTCCTAATACTTTTTATAGTCTTTTAAAAAATCTTATTAACTTATTTAAAATCCATAAAATCAAAATTATAGTTATAACAACAATTGTTATTTTTACTACTTTCATTAAAATATCCGATCCTGAAGTTAATGAATCTTTTAAATTTTTTAAAGCCTCTAAAATATCATCTAAAATTGATGAGGAATCGCCAGGAGCTTCTTCAAAAGTCGGAGGAGTTTGCAATACTTCACCAGTATCAGAATTAACTGATTCATCAGTACTTATTACTCCATCTTTATTTTCATCTACTCCAACAAATTTTGTTCCATCATCCGCTATTCCTATTTCATAATCAGCTCTATAATTACCATCACCATCATAAACTCGATATTCTCCATCTTCATCAAGGACTATATGCAATCCCTTTGAATTTCCAACCATTTGAATTAATTCATGAGACTCACTTTCATAGTAGATTTTTAAAGGATCTATTTTTGTTACATAAGTTTCTAATTTTTTTCTAAATTGACATTTATAAAAGATATAATCAAACTTATTACCATAATCATCAGTCATCATAGATTCATTTAAATCATCTGTTAATTTCATATCAAACGGATCTTTAAATTGTTCAACATATAATGAATTTCCATTAATTACATTTAATGATTGAATCACTACATTTTTCTTTTCATCATCGCCATTTGGATAAAATCCATCTTTTGATTTTGGATTTGGTTCCTCATAACCACACTGATACTTAACTTCAATTTTTTGTACATTAGGAATCGGATTAGTTCTTTCATTATCAAAATAAAATGAAAATCCAAAACATTGCCAATTTCTGAAATCTAATAAATCATATAAAAGAGCCGCTATTTGTGATCCAATTCCTACATTTACATTATGAGAATTCTCATTGTATTCACGATAATATCCTGACATATTGTAATAATAAACACGCATTGCTTTTGATAGATTAAATGAATACTTATAGATATTTACATTTTCATATTGATTAGTAGCTGTAAAATGATATGCCTCATCTGTTTCTAAATCATATAATTGCCATAATAAAGACTCTATCTTTAATGATCCTGATGATTTTTCATCAATATCAATTGCTTCCTTAAAATACCAATATGTTTTATCACCATCAACAACATAGTTACTTTGATTAAATTCCACATTTATTTCTTCTGTTAATTCATCAGATAGAGCTATGTTTCCAACAATTGTATTTACTTTTATATTTGACAACGATGGAAAATTACTACCTACTTCTATTGATGGTGTTTTTAAAGTCCGAACTCTATGCGTGTACTTTATTTTCATCGACATTAAGTTAGCGTATGTTGTATCCGAATCTAGATTTTGATATCTTAATGAATATTTATTACTTATTGCTAAATAACTATTAGTAATTGATAAATCTATAATGTCAAACGGATAAATTCGATAATATTCTTTCATGCTATTATCTAATCTAAAAGTAATACTATAATCTAAATTAGTTGGAATATTACCACTTAAAGAAGCTGATGTTGCAAAATCAATAATTTTAATATTATCAATTTTTTCTATATAAGGCATTGTTACTTTATATGGAGTTGCTTCATCTACATGATAATCTAAATTTTGATTGTAAACTCTTTCAATTGTTGCATAATTATCACTTATAAATTCAACAGAATTTCCTTTGCCTTTAAACTTAATTGATAACAAATTAAATTCATTATTAATTACTATTACTGGAAAGGTAAAATTTAAATCAAAATAATCATTAAATTCTTCTAGATGATTTAATCCAAATCCTAAATTAATATAGAATGTTATTCTTTGATTTTCTTCTTCGCTTTTTATAAAATATATACTCGTTGATACGGATTTATAAAATGCTGAATAATGAACATAATAATCAGGAGATCCACCATAAGGATGAACTATTTCATCAGTTTTTATGTATTTAATTTTGCTACCTTCTGAATCAACTAATCTATCTTCTAATCCTGCGGATACTGCAATCGCTGATGTTAAATCAACTATATCTTCATCTTTAGAATATAATCTTCCGTTGTGTCCTAAGGTGTTATAATTTAAATACTCAAAGTCTGGATTAAATAATGTTGAACTATCAAAAGTTTCATAATTTGTATCAGCAAGTGATTCATAATTATTTTCATCAACAGCTTCCATTAATTTATTAGAATAAGTTGTTGATTTTGGAATAGCTACTTGATTCTCAACTGCATACGCTCTTATTTGTTCATCATTATTTTCACTAACTAAAAAACTAGATATTATTGCTAAAATTGAAAAAAGGATTCTTCTTTTCTTCATTCTTTTCACCTCCTTTCAATTCTTAAATCTCGCGCATCATAGAATGACCGCAAAAAATTTACTATTGTTTTTAATTGCTTCTTGCTATACGCAATAAACGGTGCAGGAAATTTGTTTGAATAAATATAGATAGCATTTTCATTTTGCATTTCCATCACTTCCTTTTAAGTGTGATATCCCACAAATAAATAATTTTATTCATGAGATATCACTATAAATAATCCTCGCCCCCACAGGGCTTAATAATTCTTATTTAACGGGGCACTAACAGCGTGAAAGGAGGACACTTGCCCCTAGTAAATTAGTCATTTTTTTATTCACCTTGCAATTCTCTTATTAATTCATCTAAAGAAACATTATCAAACGAAGTTTTTTCTTTTTCTCCTGTAACTTGAATCTTTCTCCATCCATGAATTAAATTTGAATAACATTCTTTAAACCATTTAATTTTTGAATTGATTTTTGTTTCTGATTGCAAAAATCTTGAATAGATTTCATCAATCCCTTCACTCATTCTTTGAATGGTTAAGAATTTTGAAAACTTACTTGTCATTTCTTTGAAATAATCATCATAATCGGATAGGTTATTATCAAATCGTGTTAGATATCCATTATCAATTAACTGAATTGTAAAGGGATGATGCTCTTTATGAATGCCATTACTACTTGATTCTGATTTTCTTTCTTCTCTTTCAACTGCGATTGCTTCTCGAGTTAATGGAAAATCAGTATCAAAATCAATTATTTTTATTAATAATTTAAATTGCTTTGGATCCTCTGGCTCCTCATAGTCAATTAATGATCTATCTTTTAAAATTGGAAGAAGTTTTTCTAATTCTTCTACAGAAAAATTTCCTTCTAAAGAAACCGCAAGAGTATAAAGTGTGAATGACCTACATGTTGGTGAATAGACTACTTCACCTTCATTTTGGATACTCATACAAAGTAATTGCATGTAGAGAAGAATCAATCTATCTCCTTTTGAATCTCTTAATATAATTTTGATGCTAGGTTTTGAAAAAAAGTAATAAGGTAGGGCTAGCCATAATCTGTTTGTTCGTTCCATTGTTGTACCTCGAATGAGTACAAAAAGTACTCTTACAAACAAAAAATAACACTAAAAGTATTAAAAGTCAACTATTTAATTACTTAAAGTACTCAATATTTTATAATTTTTTTGGTGATAAAAATGTTTGGAGAAAGATTAGTCTATTTAAGAAAGCAACATAAAATAAGTCAAAGGAAATTGGGATCATATTTAGGATTATCACAAAGTGCAATAGCAAAATATGAAAGAAATGAATCTGAACCAGATATTGCGACATTAAAAAAATTATCTGATTTTTTTGATGTATCAATAGATTACTTGATTAATGAAGATGATATTATTTGTCTAAAAAAAGAAAAATATAATAAATTAATAGAATGTTCACAAAAAATGTCTGATATACAAAAAGAATTAATGGAATTATTGAAAGAAAAATAAAACATAACTTTTTAACCATTCATAGAGGAGTGAAAAAATGTCATTAAAAACATGTAGAGAAAACGCCAATATTACAATTAAAGAAATAGTTGAAATACTAGGAATAGATAGAAAAACATATTATAATTGGGAAACAAAACAAAAAGATATTCCGTCAAGCATGTTAATAAAATTAGCAGATATTTTATCATGTTCTTTAAATGATTTATTGGATTATAAAAACACTAAAGAATATACATTAACACAAAAAGAAATTGATGAAATACACTCATTATTAAAAATCATTGGAAATAAAATTGATAAAAAATAATTTGCCATTCTTAAAAATCCATCCAATAATGGAATTAGCCTGTCTTTAATTCTATCCCCACCTATTTCAAGTTTGTCTTTTTATAAGATAACTTTTTTTATTTTAGGTGGTGATAAAATGAAAGACAATAAAAAAAGAAAAAAAGCACTAGAAATAGCCGTTCTAGTGCTTAAAATTGTCGATACCCTTTTGAGTATCGTCAAAAAACTACTATAGTATAATATCATAGCATAAAGATTATTTCTAGAGCTTTTGTTATTTTTTACCTCGAACCTCACCTCACACCAATAAGGATTCTTGCTCTTATAACCCCTAATTCCTTTTTTTGGATGTTGTTTTAAGAATGGATGCTTTAAAAATCATGACATGCTTTTTAAGAGCATGGCTAAAATCATACTTTCATCTATATATAATAAATAATACTACTATGTAAGTTTAATGTATTGTATATATATGTAATGTAATAGTAATCAGGGTTATTAGGGATTTGATGCTTTTTAATTATTTAAGTACGCAAAAAACTCGGAGCATTTTACTCCGTTTTCATGATACATTTTTGATACAACACATAGTAAAGTTATTAATTTTACTAATTTTATAAATTAATACAATACATACATATTTTAAGAAATAATCACCAATTATTTCTTAATCTATTTGTCAAAAATCCCTATTAAGGCCCACCAGTAAGCTTAGATTTGTCCGATTTTATCGGACTTTTTTTATGCTCTAGCTATTAAAAAGATACAAATTTAATGAAGTAAAGATGAGTTAAAAGCTATAATAAATATAAAAAAAGTACAAATTTTAACGAATTAAGTTATAATCCCGTCTTTTACAGCAAAAAAAAGAAAAAAGTAAGAAAACCCTAGTATT
>CAZDEE010000022.1:0-16054 GCA_964504595.1 uncultured Staphylococcaceae bacterium
TTTTAAAATTATTTGTCATATTATTTCTCCATTTTTTATACCCTTTTGACATTTTCAAACTATCATATGGAAAAATATTATGTCAATATATTTTTTTTATTTTCATAGAAAAAAGTAGATAACTATGCATCTACTTTTCATCATCATCAATTGAAAGAACTGCCATAAAAGCTTCTTGTGGAACCTCAACAGATCCAACAGATTTCATTCTTTTTTTACCTTCTTTTTGTTTTTCTAATAGCTTCTTTTTACGAGTAATATCCCCACCATAACATTTTGCAAGAACATCTTTTCGCATTGCTTTTATATCAGCGCGTGCAATTACTTTTCCATTTAAACAAGCTTGCACTGGAACTTCAAATTGTTGGCGTGGAATAATATCTTTTAATCTTCTAACAATAACACTTCCACGTTGATATGCATTAGCTTTATAAACAATCAAAGACAATGCATCAATCGGTTGACCATTAAGCATAATATCCATTTTAGCTAAATTAGAAGTACGATATTCACTTAATTGATAATCAAATGAAGCATACCCTTTTGAATAGCTCTTTAATTTATCAAAGAAATTATAAACAATTTCCGACAAAGGCAATTCATATTTTAAAATCATTCTAGTATCATCAAAATATTCTAAATCCAAATAGATACCGCGTCTTTCTTGACATAATTCCATTAAAGGTCCAACGTATTCTTTTGGAGTCATAATATCAGCGGTAACATATGGCTCTTGAATTTCTTTAACAAGGGTTAAATCAGGAAGATTAGAAGGATTATCTAAATTAATCATCGTACCATCTGTTAAATAAACATGATAAATAACTGATGGCGCAGTTAAGATTAAATCAAGATTATACTCTCTTTCTAATCTTTCTTGAACAACATCCATATGTAACAAACCCAAAAAGCCACATCTAAAGCCAAATCCTAAAGCTTGTGATGTCTCAGGTTCGTATTGTAAAGATGCATCATTTAAACACAATTTAGCAAGTGCATCTTTTAAATCTTGGTATTTTTTTGAATCAACTGGATATAGTCCACAATAAACCATCGGATTCATTTTACGATATCCTGGAAGAGCTTCTTTTGCTTTGTTTAAAGAAAGTGTAATAGTTTCACCAGGATGAACATCATGAATATCTTTTATTTGAGCCGCTAAATAGCCAACTTCACCCGCGCTTAAAGAATCTCGTTTTTCTTCTCCTGGAGTTCTAATACCAAGTTCAGTAACTAAATATTCCTTACCACTTGCCATCAAATAAATAGTATCCCCAACTTTAACTTGTCCTTCTTTAACTCTTATCATAATTACAACACCACGATATGAATCATAAAAGCTATCAAAAATTAATGCCTTTAAAGGCGCCGAAATATCACCTTTTGGTGAAGGAATACCTTTTACAATCATTTCTAAAACTTCTTCAACCCCAAAACCGGTTTTTGCAGATATTTCAACCGCCTCATCACAAGGAAGGCCAACACGAGATTCGATTTCTTTTTTTACTCTTTCCGGCTCTGCGCTTGGAAGATCTATTTTATTAATAATTGGTATAATTTCCAAATTATTATCAATTGCTAAATATACATTTGCAAGAGTTTGTGCTTCCACCCCTTGCGCGGCATCCACTACTAACAAAGCACCTTCACAAGCTGCTAAAGAACGGGAAACTTCATAAGTAAAATCAACGTGTCCCGGAGTGTCTATTAAATTTAAAATATAATTATTTCCATCTTTCGCAATATAATTTAAAGTAACTGCATTAAGTTTAATTGTAATGCCTCTTTCTCTTTCTAAATCTAAGGAATCGAGAAGTTGCTCTTTCATTAATCTTTTTTCTACTGTCCCTGTTTTTTCTAACAATCGATCTGCTAAAGTTGATTTACCATGATCAATATGAGCAATAATTGAAAAATTACGAATATACTTTTGATCAATTGACATCATTCTCGCCTCCAATCTTTAATATTATAAACTAGATAAAAAGCAGTTTAAAGTTTTATTTTTTCCAAAAGCGCAATGATGCATCTCTAATTTCTTCTTCACTATAAACAACTTTATAATGTTTCCACTCATTTTTAAATAAATCTTGATATGTATGATGTAAAAAACGATCATCTATTAAAAGAATCATTCCTTTATCAGTCTCGCTTCTTATTACTCTTCCAACCGCTTGCATAACCCTATTCATTCCAGGATTTACATAACTAAAAAGATAGCCATTTTCTTCTTTTTCATCATAATACTTTTTAATTAAATTTCTTTCAAAAGAGATTGTTGGTAATCCTACACCAACAACAATTGCCCCAATCAAACGATCATCTATTAAATCTATTCCTTCACCAAATGCACCTCCAAGAACTACAAAACCGACAGTTGTAACTTTTGGATTAGCTTTAAATTGATTTAAGAAATTTATTTTATCGACTTCTTTCATATCTTTGGTTTGGATAATTAAATTAATATCTTCATTTTCAAAATATTTTAAAACGGCATTTAAATAAGCATATGATGGGAAAAAGACAAAATAATTACCAATTTTATTTTCGATAAACGCCTTTATTGATGATGCAACATTACCATAAGTTCTATCTCTATCTTTGTATTTTGTTGATATATTAGGTTGAACCATTAGTAAAAGATTTTCTTTTGGAAAAGGAGAAGGTAAAACTAATAATGGATCTATTTCATTTCCACCCAGTACATCAACATAATACTTACTAGGCGATAATGTTGCAGAAAAGAAAACACTTGCATGTAAATCACTTGTTGTCTTATTTAATTGTCGACTTGGATCTAAACATAAAAGTTTTATATTAATGTCGTTTTTTGAATACTTTTCAACAATTAAAGAAAATGATTCATCATATAATTCATAAAGTTTTAAAAATCTATTCACATCAAAAAAGAAACTTAAAAATGCCTCTTCTACTACGTCAGGATGCTTTTTTAATATTCCTTGTCCAACAGTAATAAATTGCTCAAAGACACGTAAATATCGCGGATTAATGTCATCAATCACCAATATTTCTTCTTCATATAACTCTTTAATTTCTTTCCATAATTTATTAAATCTTTTAATAATATTTTTATAATCTTTACCACTGAATTTTGATAAAGACTTCTTCATTTCCGTATAATTTTGATAACTAATTATAGAAGAATACATATCTCTTCCTCTTTCAACGAGATTATGAGCTTCATCAATTAACGCTACATAAGAAGAAGCATCATCATCAAAATATCGTTTCATATAAACCATCGGATCAAATAGATAGTTATAATCGCAAATAATAATATCAGAATACAATGATAAATCTAATTCTAATTCAAATGGGCACACTTCATTTTTAGCGGCAATATCGATAATGCGTTCAAAACTAAAGTAATCATAAATCAAAATTGATTCACGAAGTATATTTTGTATTTTTAAATAGTAATCTTTAGCAAAAGGACATTCATCTGGATTGCATGCTGCTCCTTGTTGAAAACATATTTTTTCTTTTGCGGTGATTTCAATCATCGAACCTTTAAAGCCTTTTTCTTTTAATAACAAACATGCGTTAAAAGCGGACTCCCTACCACTGGTTTTCGCTGTTAAATAAAATATTTTTTCATTATGTCCTTCTTTAAATGATTTTACAAATGGAAAAAGTGTTGACATTGTTTTCCCAATACCTGTTGGTGCTTCAACAAATAACCTGCCACCTTTTAATGCTGTTCCATAGCAATACTTAGCTAATTCTCTTTGTCCTTGTCTAAATTTATTAAAAGGAAATTCTAACTTTTCACAAGATAAATTACGATTAATCTTATTTCGATAAATAATTTCATAAAAAGATAAGTATTGATGGATTAAATTTCTTATATTATTTTCTAATTGAGTGGTCTTATAATGATATTCAAATATTTTTTGTCCTCGATCAATTTGAGAAATATAAGTCAAACGAACATCAATTTCATCTAATTCATTATCTAGTGCATACATTAATGCATAGCATTCTGCTTGTCCTAAATGCCAGGCATTTTGACTTTCTTTGAATTCATCTAAATCGATAACTGTTGATTTAATTTCATCAATTATTACTCGACTTGGAAGAACGATAATGCCATCCGCCCGTCCTTCTAAAACAACTTCAAAATCATCGATTAAGAAAGTTCTTTTTAAAGAAACTTCGCTTTGATAATATGCTGATTGCTTTTTTTGATAAATCGCATGTATTCTACTACCTTCTGACATTGAAGCTTTATTATAAATACGATTATCTATATCACCCGTTCGAAGGAGAAAATCCACTAATTGATGGACGGATAATTTTAATATAGGTGCCATAACTTTCTCCTTTCAAAATCTAGTATTATTATATATTTTGCTTGCGTTTAAAAAAAGCTTTTTAGCATTAATATTGCTTTACTTTAATGTAAATAAACAAAAACAAGGTAATTAAACCTTGTCTTGGTATAACCTAAGTGTGTGAAGGAGGTGTAATTTAATTACACCATATAATATGTAAAAAAAATTATTTTTAGGCGACTTAAGCCCAAAATTTGAAAATTTCCATTTTTGCCTACAAAATGGGCACAAAAAGCCTATTTTGCAATTAATCCATCAACTTTTACTCCATTTAAAAATGATGAAGCATCCATTTTTGATTTTCCCTCTTTTTGAATTTTTAAAATTTCTATTCTTCCATCTTTTAATTGCAATAATAGCTTTTTATTAATACTTTCAAGTTTTCCAATCTCACCAAGTTTTGAATCATATAATTGCGATTTTAATATTTTCCATTTTTGATCTTTAACAAAAATATATCCTCCAGGTTCTTCGCTTAAACCTTTAACCCAGCCAAGAAATTCATTTACACTTAAATCCAATGATAATTTTTCTTGTTCTTTTTTTATTGTTGGTGAAAATGTCACAAGATTCTCATCTTGTTCAACTCCTATAAGTTTTCCATCTACATAATCAGGAAGAACTTCTAATATTAATTCTCTAGCAGCTTCTCCAACTTTAATAAATAAAGAAGTTGAATTATCTTCTTTATCTATTTTCACTTTTTTAGTAGCGTACATTCGTCCTGCATCCATTGAAGCGGTCATTTCCATCAATGTCACTCCAGTTTCTTCTTCATTATTAATCAAAGCGTATTGAATTGGAGCCGCTCCACGATATTTAGGAAGCAATGAACCATGCAAATTAATGCATCCTAGAGGTGGAATATCTAATACACCTTGAGGAACAATTTGTCCATAAGCAAGAGTTATTATTAAATCCGGTTTTAAATCCTTTAAAAATTCATAATCCAAACGTATTTTTAATGGTTGAAAAACTGGAATATTATATTTAATTGCAACTTCTTTTGTTGGCACTGGATGTAACTCTTTTTTTCTGCCAATAGGCTTATCTGGTTGAGCAATAAGTCCAATAATATTATAGCCATCTAAAATTAGTGCTTCTAAAACATTTTTTGCAATGGTTGGAGTTCCCATAAAAACAATTCTTAAATTTGATTTATCCATTAAAATCGCCTCTTTTCTTTGCCTATAAATAATATATAGGAAAAGAGGATTTTTCTCAATTATGAAAGTAAACTTCCGAATAATTTTGCAAAAAATTCTAAGATCGAACAAACTAAAGAAGTTATGATATTTCCAACTTTATTAGTGGCTGTGCCTAAATTATTAGAAACATCAACATATTCATCTTCATCACCTTCAATATTACCATCTTTAATAATTATTCCTGCTTCAATATCATCTTCCAGATTTCCTATTGTTTCTTGAATTGAATTCTGATTTTTAATCGTATCACTTTCAGTTTCAGAAAATGAAATTAAACATGTTAAAATTATTCCTAATACTAAAACAACTAAAACATTTTTCCAAAATCCTTTCATTTATCATCACCATCATAAATATATAATTTTAATAACAATATTTATGTCGAATTATGTTTTTGTAAATGCATTTAAAGCATAATTAATTCCCGATGCTATATAATATCCTAAAACATTTACCAATCTATCAATTTCTTTACTCGTTACGATATAATTTTGTTCTTTATCTTCTAGTTGTTTTCTTATTTTTAAGGGAGTTACTTTTTTATCATAATCTTTTAAGTAATCATATATTAAAAATGCACTCTCTAAAACCGTAGCCACTCCAATACATATAACTGGGCATCCCATAGTTTCACTATCAATTGGAAGACGATGATTTAATACTCCACTTCCTGGACTAATACCAGTATCTGTTACTTGTATAACTTTATATAATCTCGATATGCACGTCGTAGCAAGAGAATCAATTACTATTATTAAAGAAAAATTTTCTTTATCCTTTAAACCTTTAATTATATTCGCGGACTCTAATCCTGTCTTTGACATTACACCTGGAATAAACGATGATACTTTTCGATATTCAAATGGCAATCGATCTTTTAAATGTGATGTAACAATGATATTATTGATTACTCTTGGCCCTAATGCATCGCTATTATAATCATCATTTCCAAGTCCAACTATTAATATTTTTTTTGATTTATTAATGTGATGTATTCTTAATAATTTTCTTATTTCTTTTGCTAAAGAATCAATAAATTTTCGTTCATTAATATTATTTAAATCATTTATCTCTAACGTAATATAATTCCCTTTCTTCTTTTTATATTCATTATCATCTTCTAAGAGCTTTATTCTTGTAATAACGATATCGCTAGAATAATATTTTTTGGTTTCAATCAATTTCCTATTATCTTTATATACTTCATCAGCAAAATCATAATAAAAACTTTTTTTCATTACTTCACCCCTTTATTTAGTTTTCCTAAAAAATATTTATTTATTATAAATATTGATTTGAATTATATTTTAAATGTAATCATTATTTTTATATAACTTTTAATAATAAAAATATATCAAAATTGAGAAAAAAACGTATAAACTCTTGAAACAATCTCGTTTATGTGTTAGTATAAACAACGCGTATTGAAAGAGGTGACCATCCATGGCAAACATCAAATCACAAGTTAAACGTATTAAGACAAACGAAAAAGCAAATGCTCGTAACTCTGCTTTAAAATCAGCTTTAAGAACCGCAAGCAAAAAAGTTCGCTTAGCAGTCGAAGCTAAAGATTTAGAAAAAGCCGAATCATTATTAAGAGAAGCTGTTGCCTTAATCGATAAATCAGTCAGCAAAGGTGTTCAACATAAGAAAACCGCTGCTCGTCAAAAAAGCCATCTCCAAAATTTGGTTAATGGTTTAAAAGCTTAATTAAAATAAATTATCACTAGGATTTCCTAGTGATTTTTTATTTTTTAAAATTTTATTAAAAACACTTCAAAAGAAAAATAATTATTAACTTTTCCGCTTTTAATATCTAAATCAAGATAGTATAATTCATCAAGTTTCTTGATGATTTTTTTTCGACTTAATAGTTTTAAATGTCCTAAAGCTAATTTAACACGATATTCATGGACTCCTAATTCAGTAGCTATATCTCTATAAGAAGGTATTTTGCTCTTCAAATAATCAACTTCTAACAAAAGTCTCAATTGATTTGAAATAAGAGATATAAGACGAATCGGTTCCTCGTTAGCAACTAGTAAATCACGATAAATAGCAATAGCTTTATCATTTTGTTTTTTAATTAAATTATCAAATATTGCAAAAGCATTCTCTTCTAAAGGGCGAGCCACCATTAATTCAATATCCTCTAATGTAATATGATCAGTATATAGCATTAATTTTTTTGCTTCATTTGTGAATTTTAATGCATCACCTTGTACTCTTAAAGATAACTCTTCAATAGCATCTTCATCGATTAAAACATTAGCCTTTTTAAAATAAGTAGCAATATATATAGGCCATTCTTCTTTAGTTATTTCCTTTGCTTCAATTACGCGTGATACTTTTAATAATTTCTTTACTAAGGCAGACTTTTCATTTATTTTTGCGGCCTCTAAAACAAAAATCAAATCATTATAATCACTTGGATTATCAAGATATGCCTCTAAAACTTTATAATCTTGACTCGATTCAATTTTTTCTTTTCCTTTTTCTGATGATAAAAAATAAGGTTTATAAACTACAATTGCTTTTTTATCACCTAATAAGGAGGATAATTCTGCTTCCGCTACTACATCTTGAATAGGAGTTTCAGTAGCGGTGAATTTTTGTAAATGAAAATCATCAATTTCACTAAGATTATCTTTTAAAATCTTTTTTAATTGTTTTTCTAAAATCAAACTTTGTGTACCAAATAATAAATAAATCATTTTCCTTCACCTGCTAGCTAATTATATCACAAGTTAATATATGACTTATAATAAATTAAAAATAAAATTTAATTGTACCTTCTATATCAGTTCGTTTGATTTCAATATCTAATGATTTTAATCGATTTATAACTTCTTTATGTGGATGTCCATATAAATTATTTTTCCCACAACTAATAATTGCTACACTTGGAGAAACAGCTTCTAAAAATAGTAAGGAAGAAGAAGTATTTGACCCATGATGTCCTATTTTTATATAATCATGCTTTAAATCTTTATAATAATCTAACATTTTATTCTCAATTTTTATCTCAGCATCGCCCATTAAAAGCCAACTTTTATGATTAACTTTTAGTGATAATACATAAGATTTGTCATTAGAAGATGAAAAATCATTTTGCCAAATATTTAGATTATTAATATATATTCCATAAAAATTAATTGGAAACACGGTTTTTGAATCGATAATATTAGAGACATATCCTTTTTTAATAAGTTCTTCTCTTCCACCATTATGATCATGATCTTCATGAGTGACTAACAAATAATCGATTTTCATAATTTGATTCCTTTTAAAAAAGGGAATTAATACTTCATTTGCTATATCAAAGCTTGTTGAACCACCTGTATCAACTAAAAATGTTTTGCCTTTATTTCTAATTAAAATTGCGTCACCTTGACCAACATTAATAAATGATATCGATTGCTCATATTTATTAAAAGGGATTATTTCACTAAATAACAAACAGCAGATAACAATAACATTATTTCTTAAATACCGATAATTATTCTTTCCATATTCTATAAATACAAATAAAGAAGATATAATTAATAAAACAACTATATAATTCGATAGTTTTCCTAAAACAATATTAATTCTAACATCCTCAATCAAAGTTAAAAAATTATTATACATACTTGTTATTACCTCAATACCTTTATAATGCCTCGTAAATAAACAGAAAGTTAATAAAAAATAAAATAAATAAAAAATGGGCATAATTAAACTTAATAAAGGCAAAAGTAAATTTATTTCATAATAAACTAACCAATTATTTATTAATAATATTGCTTGCAAAAGAAGAAAAGTAATAATTGTTTTAAGTAATTTATTCTTTTTATTAATAAGAGGATTAATCAACGCATATGAAATTAAGATTATATATGAAACAATAAATCCATTTTGAAATGCATAATATGGATTTAAAAAAAGCAAAATTATCAATGACAAAGACACTTTTTTTAATAAAGAAATTTTAATTTTTTTCTTTTCTAAAACAAAATTAATTAATTCAAAAACGATTAATCTTATCCATAAAAGTCGTCTTGGATTTAAAATTATAAAAGGAATTAAAATTAACCAAAACAAAACTTTTTTAAAATTTTTATTAACTTTTTTTAGTAGTTTTTTATTGATCAAAGAAAAATAAGGACTTCCTAAACTAGTTATCATGTAAAATTGAAGTGATTGACTTAAAAAATAATAATATGAATTACGGTCATTTTCGCCAAAAAATAGGCTTTTAATAAGTAAAAACGAATTTTCATTAATTTTACCTTTTAAAAAAATAATTAGTGATTTTCTTGAAAAAAAGGAATTAACAATCATTTTCTCTTCTTTAACATATAATTGATAGTAATAACCTTTATTAATCAAATATTCATTAAAATCAAACTTTTCTTCTAAAAACTCTTTTTCTAATAGACGTCTATCACCTTTTATTTGAATAATATCTCCTTCATCATATGCATTATTACTATCATATACATAGAATCGACCTTTAAAAGATGAAAAAAGATAATAATTTTCTTTTGCTTCAGTGACAATTCCTAAATAAGAAGAAGCGGAAACATTTATATTTCTTATCATAAATAATCCTAAAAACAATGCTAAAAATAAATATATTTTTTGGATTTTTTTATATTTAATTAGGAAAATAAGAATAAATAAAAATGCAAAAAGTAAATAAATAAGCGATCTTGTTGCGTTAATGACGCAAAAAAGAAATACCGCTAATAATAAATATTTCATGAAAGACAAATATAATTTTTAATCTTTTCAAATGTAGCATTTCCAATTCCATTTACTTCTAAAAGTTGCTCCAAATAAATGAATTCTCCATTTTGTTCACGATAATCAATTATTGCTTGAGCAATTGTTGAACCAATTCCTTGTACTGTCATCAATTTTTCTTTATCTGCCGTATTTATATTGACCTTATCGATAACAACTGGATCACAAATGTCCGTCGATTCAACTCTAGGAGCTATATAATAATTTTGACCATTTTTTAAAGTGCATGATAACACATATGCATTCGAATCTGCTTTGTCAGTAACCCCTCCTGCAAGATTAATTAAATCATTCAAAGTATCATCCTCATTAAGAACATAATTTCCAGGATTAACCACTTCTCCACTTATAGAAACAGTAATCATATTTCCCTCAATTGAAACAACATTATTAATTCCATGATCTGGATTTAATGATACATTAGGATCCATAACCATAAACACACCTAGACAAACGAATAAAATCGCTAATACTGCAACAATAGTTTTAAACATAATTTTTCACCTCTACATATAATTACGAGGTAAAATAAAAAATCCCTAAAAAAAATAAAAAAAGTCTAACATCAATAATCGATGTTAGACAATTCCATACTAAATAATTACTTAATAGATAAAATTTTTACTTCGTAAGGAACAACTGCTTTAACTACAACTACATCATCAACTTTTTTTCCAAATATAGCTTCACCTAAAGCACATTCATTTGAAACTAAGCCTTTTAATGGGTTTGCTTCAACTGATCCAACTAAAGTATATGTAACTTCTTCATTTTCACTTAAATCTAATAATGTCACGGTTGTACCGAGTTTTACAACTCTATCAGAACTTGTTTCTTCAATAACATTCGCATTCGCTAAGATATCTTCAATTTGTTTAATACGACCCTCAACTTCAGCTTGTTTTGCTCTTGCTGCATCATAATCAGCGTTTTCTGAAAGGTCGCCTTGTGCACGAGCCGCTTTTAACTCTTCAATAACTTCTGGGCGAATCACATCAATCAATTCACGTAATTCTTTTTCTAATTTTGCTTTACCAGATTTGGTAAGAATAATCTTTTCTTGTTCCATTTTTATCTCCTATCCTTTTATAGTCGCTAATTATTATAGCATAATTACAATATTTTTAAAGAAAAATTACCTAATTCAATTAATTATCATTAATAATTTGATAATTAACAAGCTTATCTTTTAAATATTCAAGTTTAAGCTTAAAAAACGAATAGTCATCATTCAATAAATACTTTAAGAAATAATAATCGCCTTCCCACATATTTAAATCTAGCAATTTACCTTTTTTTATCCAAATCAAATCGCCTTCATTACATTCGATTTGTATTCCTTTAAAATCTGTTGAAGTAAATACATGCATTGTTTCTTCATAACCATCATATGAAAAATAAACAATTCCACGATATTTATAGGATATTAAATCCAACCCTGTTTCTTCTTTAACTTCTCTTCTTAAAGCTATTTCGATGGTTTCACCATCTTCTATATGACCTCCAACTCCAACATACTTGTTTTTATTAAGGTCCTTTTCTTTTTTATTGCGATGAAGCATTAAATAGTCATCATTTTTTATCAAATAAATAAGAACTGTGGATGTACTTTTTTTCACTTATTTATCTTCCAATTCGTTTTGAATCATTGGATCTTCAAGAAATGTGTTCAGGACTTCTTCAACTTCATTCCATTCTTCTTCATCTTCAATTTCAAACATTTCATTATTATCATTATATTTAGATGCAAATATTTCCTCAGGATTACTTGGATCAAAATACAATACATATTGAGAATTACGATCTTCATTTACATAAGTGAAAAGAATTTCGTATTTTACTTCTACACCATCATCATCGACTATAATAATTTCTTTATCGTTAATTTCCATAATGCCTCCTATTTATTGTTAATTTCTTTTAAAAAAGAATTAATTTATTTTTATTTATACATATTTTTATGTTTTATTTCAAGCTATTTTATAATTTTATCTATTTTGATGTGAAGCAAGATAAGTTTCTAAAATCACCACCGCAGCTTGTTGATCAATTACTTTCTTTCTTTTATTTCTTGACAAATTTGCTTCAAGCAATCTATTTGTGGCGATTTTAGTTGTCCATCTTTCATCAACCATCTCAATAATTAAATAAGGAGCTAATTCTAATAACTCATCTTTAAATCTTAATGCCGATTCTGCTCGAGGTGACATTGTTCCATTCATATTCAAAGGTAGACCTAAGCAAATTTCTTTAATATCTTCTTTTTTAACTAATTCGATAACATGCTCAGCGGCCTTTTTATAATTTCCCTCTTCAAAACGGAAATTTTCAATTCCATAAGCATACCATCTTGAAGCATCGGACATTGCAATTCCTAAAGTACGAGTTCCTAAATCCAAGCCTATAACTTTACTCATATATATTACATAATCCTTTGCTTAACGATTTCAAATGCAGCATTAATTTGACTTCCATCTTTGCCACCTCCAGTAGCAAAATCAGGTCTTCCGCCTCCAGAGCCACCTAAGACTCTAGCTGTCTCTTTTATAATATCACCCGCTCGAATACCTTTTGAATTTAAGGTCTTACTAACAAAACATACAAGTGGTAAATTACCATTATTTTCACCAACTAAAAATATCACGCTGCTATCATGCAAAGTCTTTAATTGATCAATACGTTTCATTAGTCCATCACGGTCCATATTACTAAGATAAGCTGTCAAAAGGTATATTCCATTAATTTCCACAAATTGACTTTCTAATTGTTTAGCTTGCGCTGAGGCTTCTTTTTCTAAGAATCTCTTATTTTCCTTAGATAAGTTATCTCTATCTAATAAGACGCTCTTCAAACGATCTTGAATTTCATATATTGAGCCCGCCTTTAAAAGTTCACGAACTTGTAAAAGTAACATTTCCTTTTTCTTCAATAATTCATAGGCATGTAATCCCGTTCTTGCTTGAATTCTTCTAACACCTGCGGCCACACTTTCCTCATATTCAATTGCAAAAGCACCAATATCACCAGAATTATTAACATGTGTTCCGCCACAGAATTCCTTAGAAACATCACCAAAAGTAACAACACGTACAGTATCGCCATATTTTTCATCAAACAAGGCTTTTGCACCAGTTTTCTTTGCTTCATCAATTGCTAAGCATAAAGTTTCTTGAGGTATAGCGTCAGCAATCCATTTATTAACAATAGTCTCAACTTCATTAATTTCACTTTCAGTAAGTTTGGCGGAATGTGAGAAATCAAAACGAATTACTTCATCATCAACGTAGCTTCCTTCTTGGTGTACATGATCACCCAAAACAGAAATTAATGCACTTTGTAATAAGTGGGCAGAACTATGATTTTTCATTGTAAATAAACGTTTTTGTCTATCAACTTTTAGTGATAAAGTATCTCCTACTTTTAATTCACCATACATTATATGAACATGATGTAAATGTTGATGATTAGGAGCTTTTATAACATCACTAACTTCAAGTTTAGTAGATTCATTTTCCATAATGCCTTTATCCGAAACTTGTCCACCACTCTCAGCATAGAAAACTGTTGTATCAACTATAATGTCGCCTTCTTCATCTAAACTATCCACTTTCATACCATCTTTAAATAAAGCTAAAACTTTTGATTCACATTCTAATTTCCCATAAATAAATTCACTAGGTTCTGTACAAGACATTAACGCAGCAGATTGCTTATTCATTGATTTAGCATCTCCTCTTGCGGCTCTTGCACGATTCTTTTGTTTATCCATTTCTTCTTTGAATTCATCGATATTAACATCAACATTGTTTTCCTTAGCCATTTCTAAAGTAAGTTCAATTGGGAATCCATATGTATCATAAAGTTTAAATGCATCTGCGCCAGATAAAACTAAGCTATTTTCCATCATTTTACGGAGTAATTGTTCACCCGAAGATAATGTTTTTAAGAATCTTTCTTCTTCATTTTTAATAGTCTTTTTCACTGAATCAACATTATTTAATAAATAAGGATAGAAATCTTTCATAATATCTATAACCTTATCAACTAATTGATAAAGGAATGCCTCATATATACCTAATTTACGACCAAAACGCATTGCTCTTCTTAATATTCTTCTTAAAACATATCCTCGTCCTTCATTTGAAAACGAAGCGCCATCACTTAAAGCAAATGTACATGTTCTAATATGGTCAGCAATAACTCGGTAGGCAAAAACATTTTCCTCATACTTAATATTGGTAAGTTTTTCACACTCTTTTATTATCGGCATAAATAAATCAGTATCAAAATTTGTCTCTGCTCCTTGCATAATGCACGCAAATCTTTCTAATCCAGCACCAGTATCAATATTCTTATGTGGTAGCTCTTTATAATCTTCTCTTTTCACACCTTCAACAGCGTTATATTGAGAGAAAACTATATTCCATATTTCGATATAACGATCATTTTCAATATCTTCATAGAGCATTTTTACTCCTAAATGCTCTGGATCATATTTTTCACCTCTATCAAAGAATATTTCCGTATCTGGTCCACATGGTCCTTCTCCAATACACCAAAAATTATCTTCTAAAGGTATCAAATGTTCTTCTTCAACTCCACATTTCATCCATAATTCTTTTGATGCTTTATCATTTGGATGATATGTAATATACAATTTTTCTTTTTCAATCCCAAAATACTTTTCACTGGTCAATAATTCAAAAGCCCATGGGATAACTTCATTTCTAAAATAATCCCCAATAGAAAAGTTTCCTAACATTTCAAAAAATGTATGGTGTCTTGCTGTCATTCCAACATTTTCAATGTCATTGGTTCTTAATGATTTTTGAACATTTGTAATTCTTTTATTTGAAGGTATTTCACTTCCATCAAAATATTTTTTTAAAGCCGCAACACCAGCATTAATCCATAGTAATGTAGGATCATTATGAGGAATTAACGATGCACTTGGTTCAATATAATGTCCTCTTTCTTTCCAAAAGTTCAACCATATGTTTCTAATTTCATTTGCCGTAAGATATCTCATATTTCTTTATCTCTCCTTTACTTTTTATATAAAAAAAGTTCCTTAAAACAACTAAGGAACGAATTATTCGCGGTACCATCCTTTTTCATCAATAGATGCACTTAATTTATAACTTTAACGCAGTAAACGGTAAGTTTCCTTACGCTCTTAAAAGCGGCTAATCTTAACTAACTTGAAGTTCTTTCACCAACGACTTCTCTCTAAAAAGTTAAATTAAAACTTCTCTTTATCAACGAGCAAAATGATTATAACATAATTCTAAAGCAAATATATAATTTTTATTAAGTTTTTATTTTAATCGTTATTTGAAATAGTAAATTCAGCTAGCAATAGTTGAAAGAAATTCTCGCAATAATAAATTCCGTTATATAATGGGATTGTCTTGTTATGACTTGTGAGGAGGAAGTCAAATGAAAACAACAAGAACTGCAGTTAGCGCAAAAGTTAAACTTATTCATCAAAATATCAAAAATATTTTACTTTAGACAAAAGAATATCAATTCAAAAAATCATATCTGAACATAGAGGCCCTAATGGAGATTTTACAATTATGTTAAAAGATATTGGGAATATGCTTCAAACAGATCCTTCAACTATCTCTAAAAAAGTAAAGAAACATCCCCAACTTTCGACTTTAGCACTATAAAAATTTCGATAAAAAATAAAGGTTATAA
>CAZDEE010000023.1:0-14715 GCA_964504595.1 uncultured Staphylococcaceae bacterium
AGAATGGGAGGAGAAGGGAGACACATTCCCCCTTCAAATCCTCTTTGTTTTTTTGTTTCCCTACAAAACTTTAGAGATGGTATCAAACCCTACAAAACTTTAGAGCACTTTTTTAATTTCATTGATAGGAAAAATATTTATTAAGACAACTTATATTATAGATAATGACATTTTAATAGTTCAAAATAAAGATAATAATAAAGTTGTTGATTTAAGAGAAGTAAAGGCAATTACATATGATTTAGGCGAAATAAGCAGATATGGAAATCATCCAACATTATTAGTGTTATTTGATAAAGATTATAAATATCTTATTTCTATTGAAAATCCTCCACTTAGTATGGTTTTATGCATAAAGAAAAAATGTAATTATGCTAGTATTAGTTATTATAATTCTAAAAGATTTTTATTCATTATATTAGTAGGCATTGTCGTTGCAGTGGTGCTAGGGTTAATGGGGATTATGTCAAAATAGTCATTTGCGTTATTAAAAAAATAATATGATAGACATTTTTTAATCACAAGTTATAGGCTTTTATCATAGTTTATAATAGTGAGGCGATTATTTATGCTAGGTAATTTAATATGTGCGATGGTAACTCCTTTTGATGATAATAATGAAATTGATTATGAATGTGTTCTAATGCTTATTAAAAAAATTGAAGAAAATAAAAATACCGCAATTGTTGTAGGAGGATCGACTGGAGAAGGCCATTCTTTATCTATTAAAGAAAAAGTAGAATTATTAAGTTATGTCAAAAAACATACAAAATTAAAAATAGTTTACGCTATTTCACATAATAATTTGGATTTAATTAAAGAAGAAATGGAAATAATTAAAGAATATAATCCCGATTGTTATTTAATAACGGTTCCATTTTATAGTTTACCACCGCAAAGAGGTATATATCTTTTCTTTAAAGAAATATCGCTTATTAGTAATAAACCAATTATTATATATAACGTTCCTTCAAGAATTGGAACAAGCATTGAATTTATGACATTAAGAAAAATAATTAAGTCTTGTCCAAATGTAATTGGCATAAAAGAAGCGAGTTCTGATATAAATTTAATTCCTTTATTAAAGAAAAATTTTCCAAAATTTATTTGTTATATAGGTAATGATGAACATTATTATGAAGCACTAAAAGCAGGCGCAGATGGCATTATTTCAGTAATGAGTGTTTTATATGGTAAGGAAATGCAAGAGTTATATAGTAATTTTAAAGAAGGCTATCATCACTTATTGCTAGATGATTACTTAAAATTAGTATCAAAATTACTAAAATTAGAAACTAATCCTTTACCAATAAAATACTTATTAAAAAAAGAAAAGTTTCCATCAATGAATTTACGCCTTCCATTAGTGGAATTATCATTAGAATATCAACATCAAATCGATATGTTATTATAAAGACTTTTATAAATCTTTTATTTTTGTTAAAATGTAGAAGAAAAGTTGAGGAAAACATATGAATGATGTAATTATTATAGGCGCAGGTGTTTGTGGTTGCTTTATAGCACGAGATTTATCAAAGTATAAACTTAATATATTAGTTCTTGAAAAGGGTGATGATGTTGCAAGTGGCGCAACAATGGCCAATAGTGCAATTATACATTCAGGATACGATCCATTACCATCTTCAAAAAAAGCTTATTTTAATGTCAAAGGTAATTTAATGTATGACAAGATTTGTAAAGAATTGGATGTTTCTTTTAAGCGAATTGGTTCTTTGACACTAGCATTTTCTTTAGAAGAACTCGAGGTATTAAAAGAGCTTCAAAAAAGAGGAAAAGAAAATGGTGTTGATTGTGTTATTTTAAATAAAGAAGAAGTATTAAAGTTAGAACCGTTAATTTCTGGTGAAGTTGTTGGTGCATTACAAGCTCCAACTGCGGGAATTATTAATCCATTTGAATTATGTGCGCATTTAATGGAAAATGCATGTGATAATGACGTTAATATTAAATTAAATGAAGAAGTAATTGGAATTGAAAAGAATAAAGAAGGATATAAAGTTATCACGACATCATCGGTGTATTATACAAAAATTGTTATTAATGCGGCAGGAGTTCATGCAAGAGATATAACTTCATTTTTAGAAGAGCCAGATTATGAAGTTGAACCGCGTAAAGGTGAGTATTTTGTTTTGAATCACTTTAACAATAACTTTCTTAAGCATACTCTTTTTACTTTACCATCAAAGAAAGGTAAAGGTGTTTTAATATCGCCAACAACATCATGGAATTATTTAGTAGGTCCATCAAGTGAACCAAGTGAAAGTGATGATACTTCAACCGATGCTTTAACTTTAAATAATGTTTTAAATCAAGCTTTAAAAATGATTCCAGGTTTACCAATTAATGAGTGTATTAGAGTATTTTCAGGAGTAAGACCAACAATTTCAAAACATGATTTTTTAATTCGTGAAAGTGAAAAAAATCCTTTGTTTTTTGAACTCGCTGGAGTGGAATCGCCAGGACTTGCCTCCGCACCAGCTATATCAGAATATGTTATTTCTTTAATATTTAAACGAATTGATTTAGAGTTAAAAGGTACATACTCGATGTCAATTAGACCATATATCCATTTGAAATCACTTACTTTTGAAGAAAAAAATTGCTTGATAAAAGATAATCCTCTTTATGGAAGGATTGTTTGTCGTTGCGAACAAATTAGTGAACAAGAAATTAGAGACTTATTTAGACGTTCTTTTGTTCCTACTTCAATAAAGGCAATTAAAAAAAGAGTACGAGCGGGATTTGGTAAATGCCAAGGAGGAATGTGTCAACCACTTGTAGTCAAAATATTGCAAGAGGAATTAAAAATTGATTCAAAAAATGTTCGTTATGATGGTAAAAACTCAGAAATATTAAAGTATGATTTAAAGGAGAACCGTTAATATGAAAAAGGAATTATTAATAATTGGAGGCGGTTCTGCAGGAATGGCCGCTGCAGTTTCTGCTTATGATAATGGAATAAAAGACATATTAATTTTAGAAAGGGATAATGCACTTGGAGGAATATTAAATCAATGCATTCATAATGGATTTGGTTTACATGAATTCAAAGAACAATTAAGTGGTCCTGAGTTTGCTCATCGTTTTATTAAGCAAGTTAAAGAAAGAAATATTGAATATAAATTAGATGTAACTGTTTTATCGATTTCTCAAGATCATAAAGTAATCTTTTCTAGTAAAGAAGATGGAGTGGTTGAAATTGAGGCAAAAGCGATTATTTTTGCAGCTGGATGTTATGAAAGAAGTGCTGGCGCTATTAGGCTTCCTGGTGAAAGACCAAATGGTATTTATACTGCAGGAACTGTACAAAAGTATTTAAATATTGATGGATATTTAGTTGGTAAGAAAGTTTTTATATTAGGATCTGGAGATATTGGATTAATAATGGCTAGAAGGATGACATTAGAAGGCGCTAAAGTCCTTGGTGTTGCAGAAATTATGCCATATTCAAATGGATTAAATAGAAATATTGTTCAATGTCTCAATGATTATGATATTCCATTATTTTTATCACATACAATTAAAGACATTATTGGCAAAAAGCAATTAGAAAAAGTTGTTATTGCCCAAGTTGATGAAAACAATAGATTTATTGAAGGAACAGAAAAAGAATTTGCTTGTGATACACTACTTCTTTCAGTAGGATTAATTCCATCGAGTGATTTATTAATTAATGCTGGAGCAAAAGTCGACAATAAAACTAAAAGTGTTACGGTTAATCAATATTATGAAACAACTATCAAAGGAATTTTTGTTTGTGGAAATGTTCTTCATGTTCATGATTTAGTGGATTATGTTACTGAAGAAAGTAAAATTGCTGGTTTAGGTGCAGCCCGATTTATCCAAAATAGTGAAGATAATTTTAAAGAAATAGAGGTCATATCAGGTAATCTTATTTCTTATGTAGTTCCTCAACGTGTAAAAATTAGTAAAGAAAAAGTTGTTTTTAAGTTTAGAGTTAAGAAACCTTTAGAAAATGTAACTTTATATATTAAAGTAGATGGTGAGATTGTTAGAAAGATTAAAAAGCCATTTATGATTCCTTCAGAAATGGAAAAAATTACTTTTGATATGGAAAACATTGAAGCAAATAATAAAGAAATTGTAATTGAAGTAGGTGAATAATAAATGAAGGAATTAATTTGTATAGTTTGTCCTCGTGGATGTCATTTAAAAATTGATGAAGAAGGACAAGTAGAAGGAAATTTTTGTAAAAGAGGAGAAACTTACGCTAAACAAGAAGCAGTTTGTCCTTTGAGGATGGTTACTTCAACCGTAGCATTGCTTTCAAAAAGCGGTCTTGCACGTTTACCAGTTATTACTAGTGGTGAAGTGCCAAAAGATAAAATATTTGAAATTATGAAGAAATTATATAATGTTGAAGTTAAAGCGCCGATTAAAGTCGGTGATGTAATTATAAAAAACATCTTAAACTTAGGTGTTGATATAATTTCTACTCGTGAAGTTAAAGAATAGTATTGAAAAAAATATTTAAATATATATAATTGATTTTGAAAAAAGGCATTACATATATTATTGAATATAGATGGAGGAAAAATGGAAAAAATTAAAGTGTTCGCTTTAGGCGGTCTTGATGAATGTGGAAAAAATATGTATATCATTGAAGTTGGAGATGATTTATACGTAATAGAGGCTGGACATAAGTATCCAGATAAGACTTCGCCAGGTGTCGATGTTATTATCCCTGATTATAATTATTTATTAGAAAATAAGAATCGTATTCGCGGTGTTTTCATTTCTCATGGTCATTCTGATCAAATGGGTGCAGTAGCTTATTTGTATAAGAATGCACAGATAACAGCACCAATATACGCTTCTTCTTTAACAATTGCTCTTATTAAAATGTTTACAAAGTCAGTCGGTATTGAAAACGATTATAATTTCGTTGAAATAAAAGATGAAAATTCATATTTAAAGATAGGTAGTCATTATTTTAGATTCTTTAAAACCGCTCATATGATTTCAGGATCTTTAGGATTCGCTTTAGAAACTGAGCAAGGAACTATTGTATATACTGGTGAATTTATTGTTGAATATAATAATCATCAAAAATATAAATTGGATATTGCTACGATAGCTAAAATTGCTGAAGAAAATGTTCTTTTGTTAATGACTGAATCTAGATATGCTGACCGTCCTGGCTTTACTTCACCATCACATCGTTTGACACCTTTGATTCAAAAAGATTTTAAAGATGCTTCAGGAAGAATATTTGTTTGTTTATATGATTCAAATATTTATGGATTAAATGAAGCTTTAAAACTTGCAATTGACGCAAATAAAAAGATCATTTTCTATGGTCAAGAAACAAAGGAATTAATTAATACTTTAATATCTTTAGGTGAAGTAGTAATTCCAAAAGCTAACTTATTGTCCAGCGATGATTTCTTTAGAGTAAAAGAACAAGATATTGTGGTATTTATCTTGGGAAATAGAGATACTTTATATAGCCAAATAGAAATACTTGCCGCTGGTGAAGGCGAAGACAAAAAAATAGTTTTATATGAAAATGATACATTTATAATCGTTGCGCCACCACAAATAGGTACTGAAGTATATGCTGTAAGCGTTGTGGATGATGTTTTTAGAACAGGTGCTCATGTGGTTAATGTTTCAAAGAAAAAGATTTCTTCTATGCATGCTCAAGAAGAAGACATTAAAACCATGATATCCTTATTAAAACCTAAGTATTATATGCCAGTTATGGGTGAATATAGACACATTTTAGCTAATGCTAAAGTTGCAGTCTCATCTAATCAAGGATATTCTCATCTAAACACCTTTGTTTTAGATAACGGGATGGTACTTAATTTTGAAAATGGGCGTGTTCTTCCAATCACAGAAAATGTAAAAGTTGGAGATTTATTGGTTGATGGAAGTGGCGTCGGCGATGTTGGCGAAAGTGTTCTAACCGATCGACAAAAATTAGCGGATGATGGCGTTATTTGTATGGCGCTTACGATATCGTATTCGCAAAAGAAGGTAATCGCTGGTCCTGATGTACAAATGAGAGGATTCGTATTAGTTAAAGATTCTGAAGCTTTATTACATGATATCGCCGATGAATTTGTAAATATTGTAACTGAAGAGCTTCAAAGAGAACATCCAAATTTAGATGAAGCAAAGCAAGATACTTATGAAAAAGCTTTAAGAATGGTAAGAAAGGCAACCGGTAAAGATCCGATGATTTTACCCCTTGTTATTGAGGTTGAATAGATTTAAAAATTAAAGAATTAGTGCTTATTTAATGCGTTTTAAATTGCGTTTAAATATAGCACTTTTTTTAATGTGATTACAAAAAAATATCTATAAAAAATATTCTATTTTTTGTTAATAGGAAAATAGCTAGATTATGCTATAATTAAATGACAACAATATAAGATGTAGGAGAAGAGTTATGGCAAAGGAAAAAAAAGAACCAAAAGTAAATAAAGATGGTGTGTTATCTAAAGATGCAGAAACTATTTTAGTCGGATTAATGATTTCTTTAGTTTCATTAATTGGACTTCTTAATAAAGGACCTATTGGGCAATTCCTAACTTTTGTTGCGGTTTATTTATTTGGCGTTTTTTATTTTGTTGCTTTTTTGATTCTTTTATATGTGGGAGTTTATTTAGTTTTTAAAAGAAAAATGTTCAAATTAAAAATTGATGTTACTCTTTTAGGATTGATTTTGCTTTCACTTGGCATAATGATTGCTTCTTCACCATCTAATGGAGAAGTAATTACTCTTAGCAACGTTTTTACAAAATTTTCTCGACAAGTGAAAGACATTTCTGAAGGTTTTTTAATTAAAGATATCGTTAAAGTTGAACAAACTGGGGGCGGATTAATTGGCTATTTTTTGGCTTCCTTATTGAATACATCTATAACAAGTACAGGTACTTTGATTGTTTCTTTAGTTTTAATGATCGTTGGTTTAGTTTTAGCGCTTTATAGACCATTTAAAGCAATATCAGATTTTATTAAAAAGCGCCAAGAAAAACGCAAAGAAAGAAAAGCTAAAGAAGAAGCTGAGAGATTGATAATAGAAGAAGCTGAAGTTAAAGAAAGTGAAAAAACAAAAAAGGAAACTGGAACCGAACAAGAATATACTTCTATTGATACAAGTCGACAAGCATCAAAAGCAACTTTTGTTTTTAGTAGTGCGACACCTACTTATGTAAAAAAAGAAACTACCGCATTTGCGGATGATATCGAGGAAGAAGAGAAGACAACAAAGACTGAAATGGCTTTTGAAACATTTGATGATGATGTAGCTGAAGAAAGTGAAAATATTGAAACTATTTCTATCAATCAAGAATTAGGCACAATTACTCCAAAAGCAAGCAAGGTAACATATACGCCAAGTAACACCACAACAATAGCAAGTACAACTAGAACCATTGCTACTCCAATTGTTAAAGGAGAAAAGAAAGTTGTCTTACCGAAAAAAGAATATATTTATCCAAGTTTAGATTTACTTAACGAGTATGAAAACGCGGATGTTGATGAAGAAAATGAACGTATTTCAATGGAAAGACAAGAACAAATTAATGCGATTTTGCAAGATTTTGGTATTGGGGCAACAATTACAGGTTATAAAGTTGGACCGTCAGTAACACGTTTTGATTTACTTACAAATCGTGATGTTTCAATTAATAGCGTTATTAAATACATCGATGATATTGCGGTTCGTTTAGGTGGCATGACAAACACTCGTTTTGAAAAAGTTGTTAAAGGTAAAGCAACATCAGGACTTGAAATACCAAACGCTCATGCAGTGACAGTTTCATTTAAAGAATGTATTGCTCCATATATGGGAAATCCAAAAGATAAATTCAAAGTTCCCTTTGGAAAAGACATTACTGGAGATGTTATCGGTGTTAATGTCACTGATTATCCACACATGTTAGTCGCTGGTTCTACCGGTTCAGGAAAATCGGTATTTATTCATAATTTAATTATGTCATTGATTATGAAGACAACTCCTGATGAACTTAAAATAATGTTAATAGATCCAAAGAGAGTTGAAATGGGTAAGTATAAAGAAATGCCACATTTACTATGCCCAATTATTTCAGAATATGATCAATCTAAAGTTGCAATGAATAAGTTAGTTGCAGAAATGGAAAGACGTTATCAATTATTTGAAGATGCGGGAGTTTCGAAGATATCACAATACAACGAATATGCTGAAGAGGAAGGATTAGAACCGCTTCCAATTATTGTTGTTGTTATTGATGAATATGCTGATTTAGTGGAAAACTGCAAAGATATAGCTTCTCCAGTAGTTAAAATTGCCGCTAAATCAAGAGCAAGTGGAATTCATATGATTATTTCTACTCAACGCCCATCTGTCAATGTTATTACCGGTGTAATTAAAGCAAACCTTCCAACTCGTGTTGCTTTACGTGTTGCTTCAAGTGTTGATTCACAAACTATTTTAGGCGAAGGTGGAGCAGAAGATTTATTAGGATATGGAGATATGCTTGTTGATTGCCAAGATATTCCTGGCCATGGATTTACAAGATTACAATGTGCATTTGTTGATAATAAAGAAATAAGACGAGTTGTAGAGTTTTTAAAGCAAAACTATCTTACTAAATATAATCCCGAATTTACCGATTTAAAAGATCGTACTGCGATGGGGCCTAGCTTTTTAGGTGGAGGAAGTCAATCTAGAGAACGTGATGAAAGATATGAAGAAGTAAAAGCTTTTGTTATGGATTTAGAAGAGGTATCTATTTCAGAAATTCAACGTAAAATGTATTTAGGATTTCCAAAAGCAGCAAGAATTATGGATCAATTAGAAGAAGCGGGTGTTGTATCTAAGGCCACAGGTAATGGCGCAAAACGAAAAGTATTAATTCATAGCCAAGAAGCTTTAGCGGCTAAGGAGGGCGAAGAAAAAGATGATAGTGAATCTTAAAGATAAAAGATTTCATACTAATTTAGTATCTATTTATTCGGTTTTGCCTTTTAAACGTGAATATTTACCTGTATTAGTATTATTAAAAAAAATATTGATTAATAGAGCAAAGGGATATAAAACGCAACAAGATATTGTTAATGAAAATGAAAATTTATATGGTTTTCCTTATTCGATGAATTACTCTGTCGTAGAAAACAATATATTTGTAATTGTTACTTTTAATGTTATAGATGAAAAATATGTAAGCGATAAGCAATTATTAAAAAATACGATTAAGTTTATATATAAGATTTTTTTTGAATTTTATGAAGGTCGATTTACAAAGAAATTAATTAAAGAACAAAAAGAAATTGTTACAAATCAAATGGCGGAGATTTTTAATCGCCCAAATTATATAGCAAGAGAAGGATTATATAAGGCTTTAGATGATAATTGGCTTCTTTCAATTCCAATATACGGAACCATTGAAGAAGTAAATAAAGTAACAAAAGAAGATTTAATTAAAGTTCATAAAGAAATTATCAATGCTGAAAAAGCTTGCTTTGTTGTTGGTCCTATTAATAAATTTAAAATAGAAAAATCTTTGAGTAAATATTTTGAATTTTCGGCAAAACTGCCATTATTTTCAGAATATAGAAGAAGTAATGATAATGTAGTAGAAGTTGTTCAAGAAAAGAAAATAAATCAAACGGTCATTCAAATGGGTTTCATGATTGATGAAAATATGAATCGATTTGAAGCAACGATTTTAAATGCGTTAATCGGTGGATTAGGAACGAGTCGATTATTTAAGGAAATAAGAGAAAAAAGAGGATTGTGTTATAGTATTTATTCTTCTTTAAGCAGATATAATCGAATGCTTTTTATTTCTGCAGGAATTGAAGCTTCAAATATTGATATCACTAAGGATTCGATTAAAGAGTTATTAAAATCTTTAAAATTTACTAAGAAAGAATTAAAACAAGCAATTTCAATTATTTGTTCTTCAATTACTTCAAGTTTAGATAATTCTGAATTATTACTTAATGATTTAGTAAGAGCGGTAAGAATGGATGAAGAGCTAAATTATAAAGAAACTATCAAAGGATTTAAAAGTGTTTCAATAAATAGAATTAATTATTTAGCTAGCAAAATAGTTTATCAAGGAATATTTGTTTTAAAAGGAGTAATTAATTTATGAGTTCACTTTGGAAAGAAGAAAGTATCATTTTAAAAAATGGTTTACACGCCACGGTCATCTATTTAAAAGGAGCGCATTCTTTTGTTAGTTACATTTCATCACCTGTAGGCGCTTTAGCATCTTCCTACACTATTGATGGTAAAGCTACTCCTTCTGGAGTTGCTCATTTTTTAGAACATCGTTTATTTGATACTCCTTTAGGAGATGCCTTTGAATTGTTTACTAATATAGGTTGTGATTCAAATGCTTACACAACTTATCAACATACATCTTATTATTTTGAGACCGCATCATCATTAATAAAGGGAATAAAAATATTGCTCAAAATGACTAATGAATTAACATTTAATGAGCAATCAGTTGAAAAAGAAAAGCCAATTATTATCGAAGAGTTGCATATGGGACTAGATCGCCCTAATTCACGTTTAAGAAATGAATTATATAAAAATTTATTTAAAGTTAGCCCTATTAAAGATGAAATTGTTGGTAATGAAGATAGTATTAATGGAACAACTTTAGAGGATTTAAAGAGGGTTTTTAATACCTATTATGCAAAAGATAAACTTCAATTATTTTTAATAGGAGATATCAATCAAAATATTTTGGATCAAATCGGAAATATTGAATTAAAAGATCAATTGGAAAATTATGAAATAAAAAAAGTTGAAGAAGAAGATGAAGAAATTGTAACTAAAGAAAGTACAACTTATATGGATGTACCACTTCCATTAATTACAGTCGGGGCAAAGCGACTTAATATTCAAAAGAAATTGAGTCTTGATAATGATACCTATGAAGCATTAAGAGAAGTCGTTAGTGCCTTACTTTTCTCTGATTCAGAAAAATTAGTTAAAGAAATGTATGAAAGTGGATTAATTAGTTCACCTATTTATGGTAATATACAACATGTTGATAATATAAGTATTATTCAATTATCAACATCTTCATTAAAAATAAAAGCAATTCAAGATAAATTTATTTATTTCTTTACGCATATTGATGAATATGTAAATGAAGAAAGTGTTGAAAGAATTATTCGGTATGTAAAAGGATGTAATTTATATATTCTTGATGATATTTCAAGTTTTTCATACTTAGTAGTTTCTAATGCTATGCAAGGAATTAATTATCAAAAAGAAATTGAGTCTTTAGATAGTATTAATTACGAGTTGATTAAAAGCTATTTAAAAGAATGGACGGGTGTTGAAGTCAGTACTCATATTATAAAAAAGGAGCCTAATTAATATGGAAATTGGTGTTGATATAGTCTATATTCCGCGTTTAGAAGGAAGAGATGATTTAGCGCAAAAAATATTAAGTGAAGAAGAATATGAAATATATTGTTCTAGAGTCGATAAAGCTTTCTTTTTAGCGGGACGATTTGCATGTCGAGAAGCATTTGTAAAAGCAAATAAAGGACAAATTGATTTTCATCAATTTAAAAAAATTAGAGTTTTATATGATGCGTTTAACGCTCCTTATTTAATGTATGAAGATCGTAAATATTCTGTTTCAATCGCGCATGATAAAGATTATGCGATTGCAGTTGTAGTTGTGGAAAGGTAGTAATTATGGTTGAGTTTGTTGCTAAGTGTATTAATTTATTTAGTATTAAAGTTGATTTAAAGTATGATTCTAGTGATTTACCATTAAAGAAAGTATTTACATTAATTGAAGATGGAATAGCTAAAGAAGTTCCGCTTATTGTAAAAGAAAAATATAGTATCTCTTTAGTGGAATATGAGTTGAAATTAAATAATCCTATAGTATTAGGACACGAATATAAATTATCAGATGAAAACTACTGTTCAACTCCTATAATATTGATTTCTCTTTTAGAAGAACCTTTTTTTGATGAGCAATTTACATATAATGAACATGATTTAGGAATGACTTATTATAAAGATCATTGTGAATTTAAATTATGGTCACCTCTTGCAAGCTCTGCAAAGGTTATTTACATTTTAAATGGTCAAACTTATGAAGCTAAAATGATGCGTTTAGATAAAGGAGTTTATTTTGCATCAATTAAAGGCGATTTGGAACTAGCTAAATATTTATATCAAGTAATTATTGATGGTGAAGAACGTACTTCATTAGATCCTTATGCTGTGGCTTCGACTCAAAATGGAACTCATTCAGTAGTCGTTTCTTTAGAAAAAACAAGAAATATATCAAAGAATTTTGAATATTTACCAGAATTTAAAAGATATACGGATGCGATTATATATGAAACAAGTGTTCGCGATTTAACAATTTATCAAGATAGTGATGTTGTTCATAAAGGTAAATTTCTTGGCGTTGTTGAAAAGGGGAGAAAATCATCTTCTGGTTCTTTGGTGGGACTAGATCATTTGATTAAATTAGGAATTACCCATTTACAATTATTACCAATTTTCGATTTTGCGACCGTAGATGAAACCGATCCCCAAAGATTATATAACTGGGGATATGATCCTTCACAATATAATGTTCCTGAAGGTAGTTATGCCTCGGTTTTAGAAGATCCTTATTCAAGGATAATTGACTTAAAAACAATGATTAGTGAACTTCATAAAAATGGAATTAGAATTAATATGGATGTTGTCTATAATCATATGTATGATCGAGATAAATCACCTTTTGAAGTGCTTTGTCCAGGTTATTATTTTAGAAAAGATAGTAATGGTAATTTTTCAAATGGCTCATTTTGTGGTAATGATTTAGCTAGTGATAAGCCAATGGTTAGAAATTTTATTATAGATTCATGCCTATATTGGCTTAATGAATATGGAATTGATGGTTTTAGATTTGATTTAATGGGGATCATCGATATTGATACGATGAATATCATTTTAGAAAAATGTAAAGAATTAAGACCGGATTTTATGATTTATGGAGAAGGATGGAATATGCCAACTTTCTTACCTGATGAAAAAAAATCTATGATGGGAAACGCAAATAAATTGTCAGGAATCGCATTCTTTAACGATGCTTTTAGAGATATAACTAAAGGAAAAACTGGTGAATCAGAAGAAGCGATAAAAGGTTACTTATTAGGTCAAGAAAACTATATAGAAGGGTTTAAATTTGTATATATGGGATCCGCTGTTGATTATTGCTTTTCACCAATGTTTAATTCATTTGCGCAAAGTATTAACTATGTTGAGTGTCATGATAATGCAACTTTATATGATAAAATACAAGTTGCTTGCCAAAGTGAAAGCCATGAGCAAAGACTTAGACGTGTTGCTTTAATTAATGAAGTAATTATGTTATCATATGGTGTTCCATTTATTCATATGGGACAAGAAGTTGGGTTAACAAAATATCGCGTTCATAATTCCTATTCTTCTGGAGATAAATATAATCAATTTGATTATCAAAAGCTAACAGATCGTAAATGGATGGTTAAATGTATGAATGACATCATTCAAATTAGAAAGATGTATCCATTCTTACGTTATGAAAATAAAGAAGATTTAAAGGGATTATTTAGATTTGAAAATTTAGATAATGGGGGATTATTAATTGATTTTATTGATGAAAAGAAAATTGCTCCATTTAAGAATTTTAAGATTTTTATTAATCCAAGTGTTAGAACTATATATTATAACCTTCAAGAATATTATCAAGTTCTATTTAATGAAGCAGGAAGGTTAAAAGATGAAATGTATTCACAATCATTAATGATTAATGGTTTAACTGTGGTAATTGTAGCAAAGTAAAAAAGAGGAAGTGATATAAATGAAATATCCTGGCTATGTACTTCGTGTGGGGTGGCCTATTATTTCAAGTTATTGGTGGATGAGAAAATACGCTAAACATCCAGAAAAATATTCGATGGAAGAAAAGTATAATCGTTTACGAAAATTGGTTTCGAAAGTCGCTAAAGGTTTAAATTTAGAAATATATGTTAATGGATTAAATAATATTCCTCAAGATGGTAATTCGTTTATTATTACCCCTAATCATTTATCAATGTTTGACCCATTTCTACTTTTTATGTATGTTATTACCCCTTTATCATTCGTTGCTAAAAAGCAAGTAATTAAATTTCCTTTTATTGGTAAATGTATGAAATTACTTGAAGGAGTATTCTTAGATCGCCAAGATCTACGACAAAATTTAAAAATGATGCGGCATATAACAGAAACTTTAAAAGATAATACTCATAGTTGGGTTATATATCCAGAAGGAACAAGAACAAGAAATGCTGATTATTCGATGAATGAAATGAAACCTGGATCTTTTAAAATTGCTCTTGATAGTGAAAGAACTATTCTTCCTGTAGCGTTTTATGGAACTTTTAGAGTCTTATCAACAAAATATAAAAATAAAATTAATCCGATTCAAATTTCCTTTTTAGAGCCTTTAACACCACAACAATTTAAAGATTTAAAAAGTATTGAAGTGGCATCAATTGTTCAAAAAAGAGTTGAAGATGAATTAAAAATTTTAAGAGAACAAGATGTTAAACTCATGGATGAAATTGCAAAAAGAAAAAAACATAAAAGAAAGGCTAAGAATGCATAATTCTTAGTTTTTTTGGTCCTATAAAAATTTTTAGGGTTTTGTAGGGTCGAGATTAATTCAAAAC
>CAZDEE010000024.1:0-13850 GCA_964504595.1 uncultured Staphylococcaceae bacterium
TTTAATTGATTTTTTGCTTAAAATAATATATTCTAAATACAATTGAATTTTAATATATTTAAAATTTTTTTGATTAGGAGGGTTAGTATGAAAAAACCAAAGTTATTATCTGCTTTATTTTATGTCTCATTACTTTCAATTTTTATTTCTAGCTGTAGTAATGGAACGAAGTATTTGACTTCGGAAAGTGAAGGAACTGCGACAATCAAGATATTCAAAGATAATGATTCTCCATCTAAGGAGAGATTTATTTCACCTAAAAAAGTTAAAATGAAGTATTCATATACTTCGTTAAGTGGACTTTTTTACGAAACAGAAACTGTATGTCCTTCAATAGGAGATGTTAATTTATTAATTATTCCGGTACATATTCCAGGTTCAACAACTTATCGAACTGAAGAAGTCAGAAAAGATATTGAAACTGTTTTTTTTGGTAAGAATAACAATAGTGAATTAGGATATGTTTCTGTAAGTGAATATTTTAAAGAATCAAGTTATAATCAATTGCTTTTCAAAGGAAAAGTTACAAATTGGTTTGATGTTGATAAATATACGAATATTAAAAAAGCATCTGATGTTTCTTATGGAGAAAAAGGAACAATTGTAAATGAAATATTACCAGCGGCAGTAAAATGGGCTAAAGAAACACAAAAAGTAAATCTTAAAGATTACGATAAAAATGGTGATGGCGCGATTGATGCTGTTTGGCTTGTTTATGATCATTTAGATTATCTAACAAACGCTCAACAAGAGTTCATTAATGATGGATCTATAGGTGAAATCAATTATAGTTTTACTAATTATACAGACTGGGATTACAATACATCTAACGCAAAAGAAAATGAAGATCCAACTACTTCAGGATATTCATGGGCTTCTATTTCTTCAATGTATACCGGATATAGCTTTTTAGATGCGAATGATTTTCCTGTCCTTAGTAACTTAGATTCAATTAAATTAGATTCTCATGTTTATATTAGAGAGACATGCCATCTTTTAGGATTAGAAAGTTATAACGCAAGTGATGATTCATCATATCATCCAACTGGAATGACTACGATGATGGATTTAAGTGTTGGTGATTTAGATTCTTATTCAAAAATGTTATTAGGATGGATTACTCCATATGTTGTTTATGGAACAAGTGAAATATTGATTCCTAATGTCACTTCTTCTAATCACGGGGTAATTGTTATTCCTTCGGATTTTGAAAAAATAAGCGAAGATATTGAAATAGCTATTGCTAATGGTACAATCGATCAATTTGTTTATGAATTTAATCCATTTAGCGAATATATTATGATTGATTTATATTCACCTGATGGTCTTAACTATATTGATACATTTGGACAATTGACTAATAACAGCGTAGCTTGTATGGGAGAAACAGGGGTACGTATATATCATGTTGATAGTCGTATTTTTGAATGTGAAATGCTTGAATATGAAGGTGGCCAACTTTTAACATATGTTGATGGTTATATTTGGGATGGCGAAGAATTAGATGAAAAAAGCATTATATTTACTCCAATTAATAATCAAAAAAATGAGGAAAGTGTCTATCAACTTCCAGAAACGTATATGTATTATGATCAAATACGACTTTTAGAAGCACATGAAATAAATACTTTTAGTAATGGTAAATACGCAACTGAAAAGACTCTTTGGACTACTAAGTCTAATCCTTTTGATATTGCTAATTTTGGTTATCAATTCTTTTGTGGAAATTATTGCTTTAACGATGGAAATGACCTTCCATTTAAGATTAAAGTAGAAACATTGAAAGGAGTGGAATTATAATGCGTAAAAAAATATTAACATTAATTCCCTTGCTTTTAATAGCGAGTCAATTATGTGTTTCTTGCGGAAGCGATAATTTAAAGTATAAAGATTCAAAAGTTACTATTGAAATAACTTCTGGGGATGAAAAAGGAAAGATTTATTCACCAAAAGAAGTTACAATAACTGAAACTCGTCATTCTATTGAAGATAAGTTATTTTATAACACACAAGTTCTTCCTTCTATTGGTGATATAAAGATTCTTGTTATTCCAATTCTCTTGCCTGGATATGAGGAAATTGATTTAAATGGAGATAGCAATAGTGATTTAACGAAAGTTAAAGAAGATTTAGAAACAGCTTTTTTTGGAAAAGAAAACGCAGACTCTTTAGGTTTCGATAGCGTGGCTACATATTATAAAAAGAGTAGTTATGGAAAATTAAATTTAAGTGGCGTTGTTACAGATTGGTTTAAAGTTTCTGAAAGCGATTTAGGTTATACCGATGCCGCCGCTATAGATTATTATGAAACATTTGAAGTTGTTGAAGCTGCGGTTAACTGGGCAAAAAAGAAAGCGAATATAAATATTGCTGAATATGATAATGATAAAGATGGCTATATTGATGGTGTTTGGTGCATCTATAGCGCCCCTAATTATCAAAATGGAGGCCCATATACTGATTATAATAACTATTGGGCATATACATCATGGGGTAATCAAACTACAACGACAAAGCCTAATACGAATAACCCTATATATAACTTATTTGGTTGGGCAAGTTATGATTTTATGTATGGAGAATATGAAGATAAGATTGATTCACATACATATATTCATGAAACAGGACACTTTTTAGGATTAAATGACTATTATAGTGATTCTTCAACTTATAGTCCTCTTGGAAAAATTGATATGATGGACGCTAATGTAGGAGACCATAATTCTTATTCAAAAATGTTATTAGGATGGACAAAACCGTATATTGTAACCGGTAATGGTAAAATAGATTTATATTCTATGGAAAATGAAAATAGTTTTATCGTTATTCCTGATGATAGTTATGATAAAAAAGGAGAATTCGATCCTTTTAGTGAGTATATTTTAATCGAGCTTTATACAAATGATAGTTTAAACTACATGGATAGTACAATTGGTATTGGAAATATTCCATTAGGAAGTGATAATCCTGGAGTTAGAATATATCATGTTGATAATAGAAAGTTCATTGTAGATTATGCAAATGTTTATGAAATAACAACAAAAGTATATGAAGGTGAAAAGATTGATAATAAACATCGATTGGTATTACCAATATCTAATTCAAGAAGTAGTGATGCTTATAATTCATCTTTAAATTTAGATTCAAGCTTTAATATTTTTGATGAAATTAGATTAATAGAAGCCACTAATGAAGATACTTTCTCATATGGTGGATATCAAAAAGATAAAACTTATTTTAATAATCAAGTTTTCTCATTAGAAACTTATGGAAATAATTTCTTTGTTAATTTAAATAAATTTAACAATGGAAACACATTCTCTTATAAAGTCGAAGTTAAGGAGGTTAAATAAGTATGAAGAAAAATAAAATAATTGCTTTTTTCCTAACGTTAGTAACATTAACAAGTTGTAGTACTACTTTAATTTCTCCTTACGAAGATAAGGGACTAGAGGGAAATGCGGAACAAGATACTGTCGAGAAAGGATCTATTAAAAATTTATATGAAGTTTTACGTGAAGCAGCAAAACAAACTCGCTATTCTTATGAAGTAACTTCTACAGTTAAAGATAATCAATCCCATTTTATTAATTACGTAACACCATATGCATGGTATGAAGAAAATGATAATGAATCACTTAGTTTTGGTTACGCAATGACAAAGGATAATCATGAGATATTTAAATATTATTTAGGGGATAATAATGCAGTTATTCCTTCTGTTTATGAGTATAGTGGAACCGATGATGGAGAAATGGTTAAAGTGACTGAATTGTATTCGATTGTAACTTTAACACATATTGTTTTAGTGCGGAATTCGTTATCGGAGTTAACCGCTATTGAAACTTCATTAAATAAGTACACTATTACAAATAGTACACTTGCAAGCGTATTTCAATTTATGTCGTCATATGGATATTCTCTAATGGATTATATGACAACTGTATCAATTGAAATCATTGATTTAGAAAGTGCAATTTTTAAATCAGTTATTCAAGTTGGTGAATACGGAACAATTACTGGTTTATTTACACCATTAAAAGAAACGCCAATAGACCATGTTGATAAAGCGGCAAGTGAAGGTACTTTAAAGGGAGTAGATGCTTATGATGATGTTGCAACTTTCTTTAATAAAACAAAAAGTAATAATTTTGTTTTAGAAGGAATTAAACAAAATCTTTCTACAGGTGCGATTAGCAATTATCCACGAACCATTTATTGTACAAATGATTATTTTTATGTTTCATACAATGAAGGTTATGAGAATTATGAAAACTGGGGTTTTGTTTTGGTTCCTAAAGGAACAGAAATTACTTATGATCAAGAAGTTACTACCGATGGCATAAATTATGTAACAAAGACATTCAAAAAATCAGTTCATTATGATGCTTGCTATCAATTTAAACAAAAAGCTGATGGTAGTTTCCATTTTACTGGTTTTGTTGGGCCTATTGAAACAACTTCAACTAAGTATTTAGAAGTTGATGAATTACCTTCAGTAGGAAAAACAGATACTTTATATATTTTGGTAAATAAAGATGGTACAAAATCTGTCTATGAATGGATAGAAGAATCTGGCTTTGTTGGTGGAAGTTCATGGATTGATAGTGTTGGTGATGTCTATATTAATGGTATATCAGCAACATTCTATTTAAGTGGTACTCCACTTAGCGATATCGGCGCTCATTATTTTGAAAAAGATTTAGAAAAAGAAAATGTTTATAATTCTAGCGATGGTAGTGTTATGTCCTATCTTGCAAATGGGCTATTTGGTTGGGGATTTAGTGATACAACTACTTGGATGTCATATATTACTAATTCATATTTAGAAATCATTAAAGATGGTGATGATGTTAGTGGGGCTAATGTTGGATTAGAAGTCACCGCAAATGTTGGTAATAATAAATATGAAACTCAACAAATTTATTACACTATTAAGGACTTTGGAAAAGGTAATAAGGCTGAAATTGATGCATTTTTAGAAGGGATTATAGGTGATTAATTATGGGTAAGAAAATTAATTTTCTATTTCTTTCTTTAGCTTTATTATCAACTTGTCTTGTCTCATGTAATGACAATAACAATGTTAATGATAGTTCATTATCGAATAAACCTACATATGTTGCTCAAACAGATTTAGAAAGATTTTTTGAAAAACTTCAAAAAAATAATTTTACTGTTTCGTATAGTGATGAATATGTTAACAATGAAGGTTTAATTAGAAATGCAAATTTTTACTATACTGAATATAGTTGTCAATCAGAAGGTGATTTAGGAAATTCTGGCATTGCTCAAGATGATGATGTCGTTTTTCGTTATAATATTGAAGGTGGTAACGTTGTAAGTGGATTGCCACTTATTAATTATTCTACTGGAATCCGTTATGAATCAATTTATGAATATACATATGGATTTCAAAACTTTGATATAAGTTTACTTCCAAAAACTTCAGATGAAGAAGGCTTTTATACTTATAAATTTGGAATTAACAATCAAAATGATACTTCTGTCCTTGCGGTATTTTTACGAACTGCGAATACGGGAATATATCCACAAGAAGTTAAAATGAAAGTCGTTGGTGAAATGTTAATAATTGAAAGTATTCTTTTAACTTATGACCATATTGTGCCAGCGCGTTCTGATTATGTTCATACTACAGTATATGATGTAGGTAATACTGAAAATACAATTATTAAGAATTATCTAGATAGCGGGAAAACTTCAAAAAAACCACTTGATTTGGCCTTTTATCGTTTTATTAGTCAATATATGAATACGATTAACTATACTTCAAGCCTAGATGCAAGAGGTATGCCAGGTGAAACTTTTAATACCACAATGAAATATACAGAAGATGCTGTTTTAAATGTTGAAAACAGCGGAGGAAGATATGGCTATATTTCAACTTTAGGTTATGTTTCAATTTTTACTTCTGATGGTAATAAGATAACTTTGACAGGAACCCCTCAATATGATTCAGAAACATATTATACGCAGTTGTATGGTGAAGTTTATGAATATGATTTTAGAAGTATCACATACGATCTTTTAATTGGATATGTTGATGAAGAGCATCCTAATTCATATATTTTAACAGATGATCAATTAATATATATTCTTGCTTATATTTGCTATATCGATATTTATGATTCTATGTCATGCAAAAAGCTTCGTTTAGAAATTGTTAATGAGGAAAAGTATGAATTTAATTTATATTTTGATTTATACAATAAAACCACAGGCAGAGATTTAGGTACATTTAAAGCTTCATTTTACGATTTAAATGAGACAACAATTCCTGAAGTAGATCGTTATTTAAAGCAAGGCGATGATCCAATAACTCAAAATAAAGATACACTTATGGAAGTTTTAGACTTATTTAAAGAAGGTAATTATTCAATTGATATGCCTACTTCTATTGGGGTAGCTAAGTATTATTATACGGAAAATTATTTTTATGAAGAATTGTATTCTGATACAAATCAAAATACTGGATATATAAAACTTCCTAATAGTAATAACGCAAGTGGTTATGGTATTTATGAGTTTTATATTTATAATAACGAAGTAAATGTTATTAAAGAAAAAGACTATTCTCTTGGTACAAGTGCTTTAAAATTACCAGGATGTGGAAGTTATTATTTAGGAAATGATGATTTAGGTTATTTCTCTCATTTAACAGATGATTTATATAAAGAAGATACTTATGAATTAGGAGTTGTATTAAATCAAAATGTGTGGAAGATGTCATCGAAGGTTTCTTCATTAATCTTTACTTATTTATATGGAACAACTTCTTATATTTATCCTTTAGGAACGGGATTACTTGCTTCAAAAGGACAAGATTCTTGTGATACAAAATTGACTATAATATCAGCTTACGTTGCTTATGATGGTTCTTTTGAAGATCAATATTCGTTAACTTTCTATGATATTGGAAATACTTCACATTCAATTATTGAACAATATTTAAAAAATAATTAGAGGGAGGAAGGAATATGAAAAAGGTTATTAAATTTTTAACTGTTTTATCTTTTTTAGGTTGTGTTGTTGCTTGTGATGGAAAAGACAATCTAGGTTCTTCATCTACAACCAATCAATCTCCAACGTCTTCTCAACCTATTCAAGAGGAAAATCCAACAAAAGTTGTTATTGCAGGGCCTAGTTTTGTTGAAATCACAAAAACGATTCCTTTAGTCGCGGATGTTGTGACTAGTTCTTTTGATGAAGTTCATTGGGAGAGTAGCGATAGCGATATTGCTTCAATTAATGAGAAGGGAATTGTTACTGGTATAAAGGAAGGAGAAGCTATTATTACCGCAACATCGGTTAAATATCCTACTTTATCTGCGACTCATAAAGTGTTAGTAACTGTTCCAAAAATTACTTCTATTTCACTTTTTGTGGAAGGTAATGAAAATGTTGTTGAAGATTCACAAACTAAGTTTTATAAAGTTCCATTAGGACAAGTATTTTATATTAATTATGAATTAACTCCATCTAATGGAAGAGAGCCTTCTTCAATTAGTTATGAAGTTTTAGTTAATGGAAATGCTTCTGCAGAAACAAATTCATATAGCTTAGAAATTCAAGAGGATAATCGGGCAAAAGTAGTTTTCTATGATATTTTAGAAGGCGTTGAAATTGTTGCAAGTGCTCGTTATGATGATTATTTTGACGCTGTTAAAAAAGGTTCAAGAGTGTTCAATGTTTTTGATCCTAATATTGAAAATAATGCCAAAGTACTTTCTAAAATTGCAGAATTTAAGAAAGCTGAAAAATCATCACTCTTATCTTCTTCGATTATAAAAGAACGGAAATCTGTTATTAAAGGTGGAACCTCTTCTAATTATAGGGAAGAGATAACACATAAATCTTATTCTAATGCTTCTTATGTTTATAAGAGTAATTCTGATAGCAAAGATAAAATAAATTTATATCACGGTATAAATAAAAATAAATATTATGCATTTTTATATGATGAAGAACAACAAATAACAGAAATTTATAAAAATGAAACTGCTTTAGATGGTAGTGAACTAGTGGAAAATGCTTCCTTATATTATGATGTAATGAGCGATGTTCCTGTTTATGGCCATAATGGAATTTTAAATAACTATTTAAGTTCGGTATCAAATATTTCTGAAAATATTATTACATTTGGAAACACTACTTGCTACGCTTATGCAAATTATGCTTTTACTGATGATCAATATGTTATTTCCTCTAAGTATACAGATGATAATACTGGTATTCCTTACGATGTTAAGTTAACAATTAATTTAGATAAAAATAACGTTATTAAGGGATATGCGTTCGAAGAGACTCTTACGCTTACTTATATAGAAGAAGATAAAGAAGTATCTGAAACAATTAGTTATAGTGAAAAAGCAAGTAATTTTGTATTTGGTAAGAAGACAACTGATTCTGCATATGAATCACTTCTTGATTTAAATCAATATTATTATAAAAAGTTTGATCTTGTAGATATTTCAGGAACTAAAAATGATATAGGATTTTCTTATGATTATACAAATACATCAAAGTATGGAGCGGATTCAGTTGAAGTTGTTGATGGAATTAAAAAGTATAGTGCAACATATGATAAGGCTTTAGTTTTTAAAATTGGAGATGGTTCTCCTTCAACTGCGACAACCTTAATCGATCAAATATCATCATCAAGTTCTAATCCTGATTCAATTCCAAACGTTTCTATCACTTCAGCAGGAATTGTTACAATTAATGCGAAAAAAGATGAAAATAATAATGCATTACCAGGTAAATCAACCTTTACCTTTACATCTACATTGGGCTATAGTTGCAAGATCATTGTTGAATTTGCTAAAACTAATTTAAAAGGTCTTATTGCTACACACATCGATGAAAGCAATGATTTTGGTAAAGTGTTTAAAGGCGATTATAGTGATTATTTCTTCTTAAATACTAATCCTGATGAAGATATATATTCATTTGATATAGAAATTATAGAAGGCGCTGCGAACGGCATTTCGTTATATCATCATGTAAAGAATGATCTTGATGATAATCCGGAGTTTAGTTATGCAATTGAATGTAAAATAGTTGGATTCTATAAATTTAAATTTTATGTTGTAGAAGATGAATCAATTAAAACGGAGCAATACTATACAATTACTGTTGAAGAGCCTTATACAAAAGAATATTTAATTGAGCAATTGGTTACTCCTAAAAAAGTTTATACATATTCTTCAGGATTGACTTTAAGTTTTGATATTGAATTTACAAGTGATACTTTATTAACATTTACTCAAACATTATATGGTGAAAGAATAGTTGAAACTATTAATTATAAAATTGAGGATGGAAGAATAATTATTCCAGAAACACAATATTTTAAGAATTCTAGCTTCTATTTTAGCAAAATTTTAGGAAATAAATGTCCGTTTAAGAAAGATTTATCAAGCATTTATTTTTACTTACAAATGACCGCGGATGAATCGTATGAAGATTCTGATGGGAATATAGTTGATTTCTTTAATAAATATGAATTTGTTGAGAAAAAAGAAATTGAAAATTTAAATGATTTCTTAGATGGCAAAACGATTTCTTCTGAATTCAATTTTATTGTTGGTGCAGGTATGTGTACAGCAAAAATAACATTTAATGATGGTAAAGCAGTATTTGTTATTACAAAAAATAGTGATTCATCCGTATTTGCGGAAATAACAATGGATTATGAAGTAATAAGTACAGATACAAATACTAGAATTAATTATAGTAATGTTCAATCATCTAATGCCGCAATTAAAGAGATTATTTCAATGGATTATATTCAAGGTTCTGCAACATCATCAATTAAGATTGTATTTTATGTTAATGATAACAGAACAACTATAAGTTTCGATTTATAGAGTATATATTTATAAGAAAAACTTTTTGAATTTTGGATTGCAAAATTTAAAACTTCAAAAAACTATAAAATTTAGGGTGGTGTATTCTTGTGAATCATCATCCTTTTTATATAAATATATGAAAAAATGCATTTTTTTGTTGTTTTTTTTCATATAATTGCTTTACAAAATTGAGTCTTTTTTATATTATTAAAAAATAAAAAACACATATATGTGTTTAAGAAAGGAGACAATTGTTTATGAAAAAACAATTTTTACCATTACTTTTTGCATTAGTTTTGGTAGGATGTGGAAAAAATGATAATCCTACGACAACAGAGCCTACAACAGAGGGACCTAAGTCATATTATATTTCTTCTGCATCCGATATTGTAGGTGGTTCAATTACTTTCTCTTCAGTAGAAGCAGTTGCGGGCACTACAATTTCTGTGTACGCTACCGCAAATGAAGGTTATAGCTTTGTTTCATTTTCTTCAAATGTTAATAGTGTAACATTTTCACAAGTAGACACAACTGAAAATATTGAGTATACATTTGTTATGCCTACTAGTGATATTACTATTGATGCAGAATTTTCACTTAATAATTATTCAATTTCTGCTTCAAGTATCTCTAATGGAAATATTACCTTCTCAGCTACTCAAGCGTCTGTAGGAACATCAGTTGTTGTTGATGTTACTGCAAATAAAGGATATGAATTAAAAACTATCGGCAGTGAAGTTGAAGGTGTTGTGCTTTCTCCAGTTACTGTTGGAAGTAAATACAAATTCAACATGCCTGGAAGAGATGTAGTTATCGATGCTACATTTGAAAAGATTAGTTATGATGTAATTGTTGCATCTTCTATCAAAGGAGGATCAATTACTGTTTCTCCTTCTAAAGCTAATGTTGGAGATAAAGTTACAGTTACATATACTGCAGATGCTGGTTATAAATTTGATGAAATTACCACAAATGTTGATGATTTATCATTAACAGAAGGAGATAACAACACTTATTCATTTACAATGCCAGCTGCAGATGTTGTTGTGGACGCTTCCTTTAGCTCGAAGATTTTTACAGTTGAAACTGTAGAAGCTGAAGGAGGATATTTATTTGTTTCGATAACAAAGACAATTTTAGGAGATAAGGTTATAGTTGATGTTGTAACTGAAAGTGGATATAAGTTTGATGGAATCACCGCTGACGATGATAATCTTGAAATTAAAGAAATTGAAGAAAATAAATCATATAGCTTTATAATGCCAGAAAACAATGTTACTTTAACTCCAAAATTTGTTGCTTCTGTAAAGGTTTCATCAATTAAAACTGATACAAGTACAGGTAATTTAATGTTCTCAATAAGTGAAGGGGATGAATTTTATAAAGGAGATAAAGAAAAGATAATCATTTCTAACTATTATTCTTTAGCATATGATTGTGAAAGATTATATGTTCATATAAATGATAAAGTCTATCGTCCTAAACTCGATGAAAATGATGATAAAAAGGCAATTGTTGATTTTGAAGTTCCAAATACTAATTTAGATATTACAATTGTTTCATCAAGTAATACTGAAAGTGAAACGGGTTATAGTATTAAATTCGAACATGATGAATATGTTAGTATTTATGGATATGAAGTCGATAAAAAGTATTCCTATTTATCTGCAAAAATATTTATTAAACATGGTTATCTTGTTAATTCTGTAAAATACTTAGAAGAAGGATCAGATACTTGGGTTGATGATAGTATTTCTTTCTATAATGATGTTGCTACATTTAGCATTCATGGTTTTAGTAAAAATCGTACTTATAAAATTGAAGGAGAAATGGTTGGCGAAAAACGTATTTCTTACGCTAATTTAGATCAAGTTAATATTTCTTCTTATGGTAGCAGTGAACCTATCGAATCGGTAATGCCAGGAACAGATGTTTCAATGAGAGTTACCGCTAAAGATAGTGGAAGTTATATTAAATCAATTAAAGTATATGGAATTCAAGGAACAAATGAATTAGTTCTTTCAGCAGCGGATTATATTAATTTTAAAATGCCAAGTAATGATATTATTATCGTTTTTGAAACTAGCACATGCGGAAAGTTAATTGTTGAAGAATGTGAAGCAATTAAAGAATCAATTGCTAGTTTAAATAGTTATTCATTATCTCCTATAACTGGAGCCGCTCCTGGAAAGAGTTTCTATCTCTTATTTAATGTTAATGATGGATTCTATGTTAAAGGAATCAAAATTAATGGAGAAAATTCTAGTGTATCCATAAATTCATCTTATTCTAATTATTCTTATCAAGTAAACTTAACAATGCCTGCGGATGGAAGCGATATGAATATTTCATTTGATTATGCTGTTACACATAAAGTAGAAATTGATTCTGCAATGGATGTCACAAATGGAACTATTTCTATTAATTCTGGAACATCATATGCAGCAGGACAAGAAGTTAATATTAGTATAAATCCAAAAACTGGATTTGATGAAATTGATGAAATTTCAGTAGTAGGACATGATGATGTTGAAGTTACTATAATCGATCCACGTAGATCAGCTAAGTTTGTAATGCCAGATTATGATGTTAAATTAACAGCAACATTCAAAAAGGCAGAAACATCTTCTGTTACTGTTAATGAATTAACCGCTACCGCTCAAGAAGGATTAAAATCATTCTCTATTCAAGGATGGAGATCAAATTCATCATTAAGTGCAGCAGGAACAGAAACCTTTATTAAAGGGGAAACAATTAATTTTTCTGTTACAACCAAGAGTGGTTATGTAGCAAAAATTATTATTAAAGATAATGGTAACGAAGAAACAATAAATAGTACTTATGGTAATAAGACAGAAGATTCAACTCAATATTCATTTGATACTTATTCTATTGAGGGTTCTAATGTTGAAATAACTATTAGTGTGGAAGTACTTGCACCATTAAATGTAACTATTGAAAATGAATATGGTATAACACTTTCTTATAAAGTAAATGAAGCTACAGTTTCTACATTAGAAAATGCTTTATATGTAGGCGATTTCTTAAGCGTTTCTACAAGTGATAATGCTGAAAATGGATATTATTACGCTATTGAAGTATCGTATACAAATGATGCTGAAACAGAACTTACTAAAGATTATTATGGCAATTATACAATTAACGATGATATAACAATTAAGGTTGTTAAAAAAGCAGGATATACATTTGCTATTAATTGTGAAGATGGAATGTATTGTTATGGAAGCTTAAATATTAATGGAGAAACAGAATATTTAGGTTCTTCTACTTCATTAATAATCGATGCAGAATCAACTCTTGGTTCTAGTTATATTTGTGCTTATAGCAGTGCAAAAATTGTTATAACAATGGGTAATCAAGAACTTGTTAATCGAAATTGTGAAAGCTATGAATATGTTTACTTTATCCAAGAAAATACTGTAATAACCGGAAATATTGTTATTACAATTACAAGAGCGTAAGCACATTTTATAAGTTAAAAAAAGGGATAACCATTATAGTTAGTGGTTACTCCTTTTTTTATGCTTTAATAAAGTTTATAATTCTTATTTTTAATTATCTAATTATGAATTAATATTACTTAATAAAGTTTTTCTTTTTTAAAATAGTAAATGATAGGAAACTAATTAAAGACAAAGTAATTAAAATATTTGTTGATGACTTAATACATCCATTATTAAGATCGCTAGGATGTTTATATACTTTAAATGAGCCTGTATAAAATGTAGCTTTACAATACTCGCTAAATTTTGTTTCTAGAGAACAGATAACATTATAATAATCACCTTTATCTTCATATTTAAATAGTTTTCCTTCTATTTCTTTTTGTTGACCATTATAAGTGGTATAAAGAAGATTAAAGCTAGCTTTTTTAATATTTTGGTGTTTCTTTAATGTGAATTCTTGTCCATCAATATATTGAATTAAATTAGAAAAAAAGCTACAAGAATTATTGGT
>CAZDEE010000025.1:0-13111 GCA_964504595.1 uncultured Staphylococcaceae bacterium
ATATACGTATGCTAGAATTATAGATAATATAAGAAAAAAGCAAATGGATATTAGAAATTATACATATTCATTTAAAACAACAATTATAATAAAAGATACAGAAGATGCTTCATTACAAAGTACAATCACTTTTCAAAGTAATTATAATTAAATTCTATTGTTAGTCATGGTTAATATTCTTCTTACATAAACTTTATAGAGAAAAGCTTAGAAAGAAGGAATATAATGTTTGAAACAAAAACAACAAAAGAATTAGAACAAGAGTTTAACGTATCTATAGAGAATGGTTTATCTACGCTTGAAGCAAATAAAAGATTAAAAGAAAAAGGAAAAAATAAATTAAAAGAAGGAAGAAAGAAAAGCTTTTTTAATATTTTTATTAACCAGTTTAAAGATGCGTTAATTTTAATTCTTTGTGGTTCAGCGTTTATATCTTTTCTATTAGATGAGATAGTTGACGCAATTATTATATTGATAATTATAGTTTTTAACGCTCTTGTAGGGACAATTCAAGAAAGAAAAGCAGAACAGGCTTTAAGTAAAATAAAAGATTTATCTACACCATCTTGTATAGTAAAAAGAGATGGTAAATTTATACATATATCTTCAGAATTGTTAGTTGAAGGAGACGTAGTTTTAGTTGATGAAGGTAATAAAATACCTGCAGATATTCGCTTTGTTGAAACTCATAATTTACAAGTTGAAGAAGCATCTTTAACTGGAGAATCAGCTCTTATTTTTAAAGAAGATAAACCACTTATTAAAGAAGCACCTTTAAGTGAAAGATATAATATGGGATATATGTCTACAACTGCAATAAGTGGAAGAGGATTAGGAATAGTTATTAAGACAGGGATGAATACTGAAATTGGAAAAATAGCGGCTTTATTGAAAGAAACTAATCAAGAACCAACACTTTTGCAAAAGAAGCTTGAGGAATTAGGAAAGTTCTTAGGTATATTAGTGATTGGAATATGTTCTATAATGTTTTTAATTTCTTTAATTCAAGGAAGAAATATTTTTGAGATGCTAATAACTTCCATTACACTTGCGGTAGCGGCAATACCTGAAGGATTGCCAGCTGCGGTAACAATTGTTTTGGCAATTGGAGTTCAAAGAATGGTTAAATCAAATAGCATTATTAGGAGACTTCCTTCTGTAGAGACATTAGGTTCTGTATCGATAATATGCTCAGATAAAACAGGTACTTTAACACAAAATAAAATGTCAGTAAATAAAGTTTGGTATAATTTTGAAACGACTTTATCAGAAGAGACTAATAGAAGTTATTCTCGCTTGTTTGAAGGGTTGGTTCTTTGCAATAATGCAATTATAGATAAAGATGCAATTGGCGATCCTAGTGAGATTGCTCTTTTAGAATTTGCTAAAGAAAAAGGGTATATAAAAGAAGAAATAGAAAAGAATTATAAGAAAATAAATGAAATACCTTTTGATTCAATTAGAAAAAGAATGTCAGTAATTGTGGAGAATAATTTAAAAAAATATATATTTACTAAAGGAGCAATTGATATCGTTTTCCCTTTATGTGAGTATATTTTAAAAGATAATAGAGTCATGAAATTATCTTTAGAAGATCGAATTATAATTGAAAATGAAAGCAAAAAACTTGCTAGTGATGCATTGAGAATTATGGCATTTGCTTATCAAGAGGGAAAAGAAGAAAGCAATTTAATATTTGTTGGATTTGTAGGAATGAAGGATTTGCCTCGTAAAGAAGTCCCTCAATCGATTATGAAATTAAAAGAAGCAGGAATTACAACTGTTATGATTACTGGAGATCATTTAGAAACAGCTTATGCGATAGCAAAAGAAATAGGGATAGCGGAACAAAAAGAACAATGTGTTTTAGGGATAGAGCTAGATAATTTGAGTGAAGAACAATTGGTTGAATTTGTAAAAAATAAAAGAGTATTTGCAAGAGTTACTCCTGAACATAAAGTTAAAATAGTAAAGGGTTTTAAAGCAAATAATTATGTAGTTGCAATGACTGGTGATGGAATAAATGATGCACCAAGTTTAAAAAGTGCGGATATAGGAATATCAATGGGAAAGATTGGAACCGATGTTGCTAAAGAAGCAAGTGATATGATTTTAGTGGATGATAATTTTGCTTCTATTGAAAAAGCAGTTGAGGAAGGAAGAGGAGTATACGCAAATATAAGAAAAACGGTGATTTTTTTACTATCATCAAATATAGGGGAAGTATTAACAATGTTTATAGCTATTATTTTTTCTTTTCCATTACCTCTAGTGGCAATTCATATTTTATGGGTAAATTTAATCACGGATACTTTACCTGCTTTAGCTTTAGGAGCGGATCCTAAAGATAAGGATATTATGAAAGATAAACCACGTCCTCTAAAAGAATCATTATTTGCTAAAGGAGGAACATCAACAATTATATTTTATGGAATTTTTATAACATTAGTGACTATAGGAGCTTTTTTAATTTATCCAATTTCATTAATGATAAGAAATGGAATATCTATTAATATAGAAAGTCTTAAGGAAATATTTAATGCTGGAATTGGAAGTTTAAGTGGTAATTCAATTTTATTAAAATCAAGAACTTATGCATTTACTGCATTAGGGTTATCACAATTATTTCATATGCTAGGAATGAGTAATATAAATAAATCGGTTGTTCATATTTTTAAGAATAAGAATATATTAATGTTTTTAGCTTTCTTTGTTGGATTTGCTTTACAAATTTTAGTTATTGAAATACCTGTATTGAGTGATTTCTTTAAGACTACTAGATTAAATATTATTGAGTGGGCGTGGATTTTATTATTAAGTTCATTGCCATTATTTGTTCATGAAATTAAGGCCCTTTTAATTAAAAAAAGTTAATCTTCGCTTCGATTATTTGAAGCGTTAAGATTAACTAAATAGTTACTTTGGGCATTGAAAGTTAACATTACTTGACCAAATAATATTAAGAAATTTCCAATTGCATTTTGTTGATTGATAGTTAAACATGGTGATAAAGTAAAACCCATGGCAAATGATAACAATGATAATTCTTGAGGAGATAGACTAAGTAAATAATCCGCCATCTGCTTTATTTGATTTTTAGCTGAATCCATGTCTTGTTTCATAAAGGTATCACCAATTAAATACTATGAAATTATTAAGGAAAAAATCTCAAAATAAGGGAGATACCTATCTTTTATTTTATTGATAATGTTTTGATATTATTTAGATTTTAGTAAATCACGAATTTCTGTTAATAAATCTTCGGTTGTAACTGGTTTTGGTTTGTTTTCCTCTTCTTCTTTGGCTATTCTAGCTTCTTCTTCTTCCTTAGCAATACGGATTTCTTCTTCTTTTAAGAACGCTAATTCTTTTTTAGAAAGTCTTATATTGTGTGATTGTTTGTATTCAATTCTAGTTTTAATATCAGCGAACTTCTTTTGTGAATCAGATAAGCTATTAATAGTTTTAACAATGCAGAAAAGAACGAAAGCAATGATTAAAAAATTGATGATTGCGTTAATAAAAGCACCCCAGTCAATATAAATAGATTGACTTAAATCAACTTCTTTACCCACAATTGCGCCAGCCTCATTAACAACATTTTTATCAACTTTTTTTAAGAAAGTATAAACTTCACTTAAAGCATCTTTCTTTAAGACAAGCGCTAAAAACCAATTTATAATAGGTTTTAATATGTTATCACTTAACCCATTAACAATCGCTGTAAAAGCACCTCCGACAATAACACCGACGGACATATCGATAATATTTCCGCGAGTTATAAATTTTTTAAATTCGGCAAAAAATCCTGATTTTTTAGACATAAAAATGATCCTCCATACAAAAACAATTTTACTCCATATCACTTTAATAATACAAGTTTAATAAGAACATTAAAGAATAAAGAGTAATGAAATTTATATTTTTCTTATATTCCTATTAATAATCAGTTATTTATTAATAGAATTAATTTTCAAACAATTTAAAAGGAGATAACAAATATTTTTATTATCTCCAATTTTTAGAATTAAAATTTTTAAATATTCAATTAATAAGCAGCGGCTTGAATGAATAAAGTAATGCCAGCATCTGGGTAAGTGCCCATATAGAACATACATTCTCCATATGATTGATGAATGGCGAGATAATATTCTTCTTTAGTTTCTTGATCAATACTTGTTTCAACAGACCAACCAGCAGCAGTTAATTGAGCGGCATATAAATCATCAGCGTTTTCAGCAACACCACCAACGGCTAAGAGTTCCATTGTTTGGAAAAGACCTGCGCTAATGCTAACATAATAGTAACTTAAGGTAGCATTTTCTTCGACGTATTCTGGTAAGTAATGAACGACAGATGGCCAATCAGCACTCTTGGTGAAGACGTATGATGGGTTATTGATATAAATAAATAAGCATAATCCATTTCCGAATCCACTTTGTGACATATAGAAGAATTCAATGACGACTTGGCTTAACATATTAAATGCAAATGATCCAGAATCGCCTTCATAAGAGCTAACTTGCCAATAAGCATTTGATAATTGTTCTTTATATGAATTTTCTAATGAACTTTCTGTGTTAAGTAACCATAAAACATAACAATCTAAGTAAGAAGTTGTGTTATCTTGGTTTGTAACAACTAATGTGTTATATCCACCAAACATTGAAACGTTAGTGTAATCAATTGATGGATGTGGAATGTCATTTCCAGCGAGTTCTGCAATTTCATCTGATGGCCATTCAAGTAAATCGGTACCAGACCAACCATTTGTGGCGAGTGGTTTTATATATCCAAAGTATAAGATGAAGCCATAGAATGATTCATATGTTTCTTCATTGTATGAAATTTCAGATAAACCGAAATCGATTACAAAGTATTCGTTTCCTTTAATTTTTCTACTTGCATAGTAAACTCCATATTTTGAGAAATCTGATTTGTCAATTTCAAAGCCTGCTTCTTCAAGTGAAGTTGCATAGGTAGTCATAATTTGATTACTTTCAGCAATTGAAAAAGATGTTGAATTTTCACAAAGAACGGATGTTGTTTTTCCAATTTGAGCATCGGAAGTTTCATAATATTCCGCGGTATAGTATTCTGCATTAACGAATTGGACAGGAATTGATTCAGGATCCTTATCGTTAGCAAGAGCTTTATTGATAAGAGCTTGAACTTCCTCTGGCCAAGATATGCCATTACCTGCAACTCTTTCTACTTTATTTGGGTTTCCGGAAGGAGTTGATGATGGTTCTTCGGTTGTGTTGTTATTATTTGAATTACATCCAGCTAATACGAGAACTAATGATAAAATAGCGGTAAATAGTCCTTTTTTGTTCATAATAGTTCCTCCTTTTCTAATATATTCATTTAAACAAAAAATGTAGTTAGATTATAATTCATAACGGATTAAAAAGCAAGAGAAATTATATTTTATATAATATTTGCAAATAAAAGCATAAAAAAATAGAAAAAAACATTTAAAAATTAGCTTTTTTGAACATAAGGAAAAAGTTATATTTTGATAGATTGGTATACAGAAGTTGAATATTTTTATTAATTGTGGCATTTATTGCTTGTAATGGTCTTTTTGATAAAATTTTATTAGAATTGTGAGATTTACTTTACATAAAAAAAGAAGTATAATTTCAACTATGAAATGGGGAGAAAAAAGTTATGAGAAAGATTAAAATAATTACTGATAGTACATGTGATTTAAGAGATGAAGAAATTCAAAAATATGATATTGAAGTTATCCCTTTACTTGTTGGATTTAGTCATGAAACATATCAAGATAGAATTGAAATTAACGCTAAACAATTATATTCATTAGTGGATCAATATGGAGAATTACCAAAAACAGCGGCAAGAAATCCAGAGTATTTTGTTAAAATCTTTAAAAAATATATCGATCTTGATTATGATGTTTTGTGTATTTTAATTTCTAGTGAATTTTCTTCAACATTTCAATCAGCTTACATTGCATCAACAGAGTTTGATAGCAACAGAATAAGAATTGTTGATTCAAGAAATCTTTCAACTGGAATTGGATTAACCATATTAAAAGCCGTTAAATACCGTGAAGAAGGTAAATCATTATTTGAAATTGCTGATGTGTTAGAAAAGAAAATAATTCCAAATGTTCGATCTCAATTTGTTGTTGAAAATCTTACATTCCTTCATAAAGGTGGACGTTGCTCTTCAACTGCACATTTCTTTGGAAAAATGCTTCACATTCATCCTGAGATAGTTGTTCGAGATGGCAAAATGAGCGTCTATCGTAAGCCACGAGGAAAGATGATTAAAGCATATGATGAATTGTTAGAAATGATTAAAGAAGATTTACCAAATGTTGATTTAGATTGTGTTATGATTACTCATTCTCTTGCTCCAATTGGAGAGCATTATCTTTATAAAGAACTGTCAAAAATAATTCCAAAAGAAAGCATTATGGTTACAGAAGCTGGTTGTGTTATATCTTCTCACTGTGGAAAAGGAACAATTGGTATTCTTTATATTTTAAAAAATTAGAAAAAATAAAAGCCCTTTAACAAAACGTACTTAATAATTTCGGTTAGTCCAATTTTTTGGGTTAAGTACAAAATTTGTAGGGCTTTTTTGTGTTATTTTCCAGAAACGCTTATTGATTTAATATAAGCACTTGGACAAGTAATTGCAGATAATTGAGTTTCGCTATTATTTGCTAAGCAAACAATATCCTCCATTACTTTTAGAAGATTTCCAGCAATTGTAATAAGGTTGACTGGTTTATCAATTTTACCATCTTTAATCATAAATCCAGAAGCTTGTAATGAGAAATTACCACTGGTGACATTCATTCCAGCATGTAGTCCTTGAATTTCTGTAATATAAACACCATCTTTTATTTTTGCAAAAATTTCTTCTTCTGATTTATTTCCTTCTTTAACAAAAATATTTGTAAATTGAATGCCAATTTTTCCTTTTGGAGATGCTTTATATCCGTTACCGGTAGAACTAACTCCAGCTTTTTTTGCGGCTCCAAGATTATATAAATAAGTTTTTAAAATTCCTTTTTCGATTAAAGTTTTTGAATATGTTGCAACACCTTCATCATCAAAATATCTAAAGAAGACATTTTTCGCTAATGGATTTTCAATTACTGTGAGCTTTTTACTTGCAACAGGTTGACCAATTTTTCCTTCTAAAAAGGATGAATGTCTTTGAACTTCTTCTGCATTTAAACTTGCTAGATAGCAATTTAATAAACTAGAAAAAACTTTTTGATTGAAAACGCATGGGTATGATTTACTCTTACAAGGTTCCTCACCTAATTTATCAAGTGCGGTTTTTGCAACTTCTTTAACGAAATCATCGATATTAAATCCATCTAGAGAAGTTCCAAAATGAATTTTATATCCAGTTTTGATTTCTTCGTTTTCTTTTGCAACTGCTTCAGCATAAATCATAAAATCATTAGATTTGTGTTTTAAAAATAAGCCATGAGAATTAATAATAGATACTTCTCCAACACTTTCTTCGTATGATACGCCTCCAACTTCTATTATACGTGAGTCGATTCCTCTTAATTTAGTTTCGATATCTTTAAGAAGGGAGATTTTAGTTTCGTTTGAGATTGCTTCTAGAGAAGGATCGTATGTTTTTTTCTTTTTATAATGAGAAGAACCTTTAAATATTTCTGGAACTTCAGTTGTAGAAATACATTTTGCATTTTCGATAACTTGTTCAGCAAGGAAAAGAGGAGTGGTGTTATCATTTAATTCACTATATGCGTATCCCATTTTTCCTTTATATATTCCTCGCGCGGCTAAAATGGTTGAATCAGCGATAGTAAAATTGCTGATTTCTTGTTGGAAAAGTTCAATGCTTAAACGATAGTTTTTTTGAACATATAATTCAAAATCATCTAATCCCATCTTTTTAGCAGTTTCAATATATTTATTGTAATTCATTATTTTGAACCTCCTCTTCCACCAACGGTGATATCTTGGACACGAATTGTTGGTTGTCCAACATCTGCTGGAATAGAACCAGAAGATGCTCCACACATTCCTTGAGCTCTTTCAAGATTATTACCAACTCGGTCAATTTTTAATAAAACTTCCGCTCCATTACCAATCAATGTTGCTCCTTTAACAGGCTTTGTAATTTTTCCATGCTCAATTAAATAACCTTCTAAAACAGCAAAGTTGAAGTCACCAGTAGTTGGATTGACAGAACCTCCACCAAGAGATTTAGCATATAAACCATACTCTGTATCGGCAATTATTTTTTCAGTTGTTGATTTACCACCTAAAATAAAAGTGTTTGACATACGTGAAGTAGGTTCGTATTGATAAGATTCACGTCTAGTTGCGCCATTTCCTTTTAATCCCATTCTACGGCCATGGAAATTATCGACTAAATATGATTTTAAAATACCATTTTCAATTAAGACATTTCTTTGAGTAGGATTTCCTTCATCATCAATATTTCCTGAACCCCAACCATTTTCAATTGTTCCATCATCGACAGCTGAAACAATATCGGAGGCAATTTTGGTGCCTAATTTATCTGAAAAAACAGATAGTTTCTTAGATACCGCACTTGCTTCTAGACCATGACCGCATGCTTCATGGAAAATAACGCCCCCAAAGCCATTACCAATGACAACTGTCATTTTTCCACTAGGACATTCATCAGCATTAAGCATTGTTAAAGCTTTTTTAGCGCATTCTGTTGCGATATCTTTTACATTTATATCATCAGTAAAGAATTCTAAACCTTTTTGTGCGCCTGGACCGACACCAAAAGTTTCAATCTTTCCATTTTCTGAGGCTTGAGCAATTATATAAATTCTTCCTCTTCCTCTAGTATCTTGATATTCTTTTCCTTTGGAATTAAAAATAGTAACTTTTTTAGTATTGTCGTTAAAGGTGATTTTTGTTCTTGTAATACGTGAATCATAACTAGAACAGGCAATATAAGCTTCGTTCATTAATTCGATTTTTCTTTCTTTTGAGACATCGCTAAGAGGCGTTTTTGCTCTATGATGTTTTTTAACACGAACTTTTTCGATGTTATCAACAGTTATTAATCTTTCGTTATTAAAAGATGTTGATAAAGATGTTGCAAGCTTTAAAAGACCTTTTAAAGAAATATCGTTTGTATAGCCATAAACGCTTTGCAAATCTTTTAATAAGCGAATACCCGCTCCATAGGAAATGCCAGAATTGATTGATTTTACTTCTCCATTATCCATTTCAATTGCGGTTGTAAATGTTTCTTCTAGATATATTTCAGCAAAATCAGCACCAGTTTCTAACCCAGCATTTAAAACTTTCATTGCTATATTTTTACTAATCATTAGATGTTCCTCCTTTAAATTGTATTCAATTATAACACAGTGCAATGAAAATTAGGCAAATCATTATAATTAAAATTTGCTATAATACTAAGAAAAAGATAGATATAAACAAATTGGAGAGAAGGTGTTATTAATGATTAAATTAAAAAATATGACTAAAATATATCACACTGATTCATTAGAGTGCACGGCGCTAAATGATGTTTCGATAGATCTTGAAGATAAGGGTTTTGTAATGATACTAGGTCCATCTGGATGTGGAAAAACCACTCTTTTAAATATTTTGGGTGGATTAGATAATGATTATAAAGGTGAAATGATTATTAATAATAAACCAGTGTCTAGTTTTACAGATTCGGATTTTGACAGTTATCGTAATCAATGTGTCGGGTTTGTTTTTCAAAATTGTTATTTAATACCACATTTAACCGTTTATGATAATGTTGCATTAACATTAGAAATGTCATCTCAAAAAAAGGATATTATTAGAAAAAAAGTCCATTCTGTATTAAAAGAGGTTGGACTATTTGATAAAAAGGATGCTTATCCAAGAATGTTGTCAGGTGGTCAAAAGCAAAGAATAGCAATAGCAAGAGCGCTTGTATCTTCTCCATATATCGTTTTAGCAGATGAGCCTACAGGGGCGTTAGATTCAAAAAATGCTGAGGATATTATTCTTTTATTAAAAGAAATATCTAAAAATCATTTAGTTATAATGGTTACTCATAATAGAGAATTTGCTTATAAATATGGTACAAGAATAATTTCAATGCTTGATGGCAAAATTGTTGATGATAGTAATAAGGTGAAAAAAGAAGAAATAGAAGAAATAAAAGAATTCAAAAAAGTTAAAATACCATTTGTCACTTCTTTTAAGTGGGGATTTAAAAATTTACTTAATAAAAAGTTAAGAAGTTCATTAACTATTATCGCTGGTAGTGTTGGTATTATTGGAATGGGATTAATTCTTTCCTTGACATCGGGAATTCATGAGTATATAAATAAAGCACAAGCAACATCACTTGGTAAATATCCGGTTACAGTAACTTCATATAGGAGGACATCAGCGGAAAATAATAAGGACACTCTTGTGGAATATCCAAATACTGATTACATTATTGTTGAAAAAGGAGATATGGTAACTCAAGAACATATTAATTCATTTCAAGATGACTTTTTAAGTTATTTAGATGGTATAGATCAAAGCTTATACACAATTAAAGATAGTAATTCATATATTAATTTTCAATTAATTACTAATAATGATGGGAATTATGAACGAATTGCATCGAGTTATTTTGAACAAATTGTAGATAATGAAGAATTTGTTAACGAGCAATATGATTGCTTGTTAGGAAAAGTTCCTTCCGCTATAAACGAAATGGCTATTGTTGTTGATACATATAATAGAATCGATGCTTCTTTATTAAAATCATTAGGATTTAATATTAATGAAGATAAAATATTTTTTAGCGATTTATTAAGTGAAAAAGAATATCGTTATATTGAAAATAATGATTATTATATTAAAAGGAATGATATTTATTATGCTTACGGTTCGAATTATTATGAGGACTTATATAATAATTCCCAAACTTCTTTAAAAATTGTTGGTGTTTTACGTGAAAAAAAGAATTCGAAAACGCCTCTTTATCAACCGGGAATTTTATATACTCCTGAATTTACATCATTTGTCAAAGAAAACGCTTCTAAAAGTGAAATTGTTAAAGAACAGCTTGAATTTAAAGAGGCAAAAGATGTTTTTACAGGACTTCCGTTTGAAAATTATGTATCAGGTAATTATTCCTATTCTCTAAGTTATATGTATGAACAAAGATTGGTGAATATAGGATATAAGGAAGTTGTAACTCAATTATATTATTACACAGATAATTTTGAAAATCGTTTATCTATTATTGATTATATTGAAAAGTATGAAATAGATGAAGATTCATTAACAATTGTTCGAACATATGATTATATAGAATTAGTTACAAATGAATTTTCAACGCTTGTGAGTTTGTTTTCGAATGTTATGCTAGTTTTTGCAATGGTCTTTATTGTTGTTAGTGCTTTATTGATAGGAATATTAATATATATTTCTGTTTTAGAACGAAAAAAGGAAATTGGGTTATTAAGAAGTATTGGCGCTAGAAAAAAAGATATAAGATCAATGTTTTTATTAGAATCTAGTGCAATAGGTATATGTTCAGGAATTATTGGCATTATTGGAGCGGCAATATTAAATAGACCTGTAAGTAAAGTAGTTAAAACTATGATTGCCCAATATTCAACGGCAATGCTTAATTCAACTCCGGTAAATATTGAAAATTTTAGATGGTGGGTAGCTCCGGTGATGTTAATTATTAGTATTATAGTGACATTAATTTCTGGATTAATTCCTGCGGTAATTGCGGCAAAAAAAGATCCGATTGATTGCCTTAGAGAAGATGGTCAATAGGATCATTTTGAAGCTATATAAAATATTATTGATGTTGATTTAGTTTTTCATGTAGTCTATTGGTAAATTCTTTTAAAGAAGAATAATTTTTAATAAATAAATTAGCTAATTCTATTCCTTTTTCGATATTGTTGTTATTAAGGAAATACATAGCTTGAATATAGGTGTTTGTCGCGGTCATTAGTATTGATTTTGTATCTAATGGACAAATTTTATTAATATCATCATCTAATTCGTTTAAAATTACAATTTTCCATTGTTTATAAAAGTTATTAATTGCTTTTATTGCGGTTCTGTTATCTTTATATTTTTCATACAAAGAATTATAAGCGTTGATGAATTCTTCTTTTTCTAAGAAGCAATGCAAGAATAGGCCATCATAAGAAAATTCGTAACTTTTAAAAGTTGGTTTTTTTACTAATTCTAAATATTCTTTAAATTTTTGATAGTCTACCGCAAGTGAAGTGGCACATAGAAGTATTAAGTAATAGTTTTTAGTTTCAAAATGGACGCGATGATTATCAATAATCACGTTTATTTCTTTTTCTAACTTTTCAAAATCAAGTGAGTTTGAATAGTTGGTTAAAGGCTTTTGATCTGCTTTAGCTTTAAAGATTATAAAGATAAAGAAGGATAGTATTATTAATGAAATTGCTAAGAGCAAAATTATACTTTTTTTAAAATAAATATAAAGAGCAATTTGTGATACTGTTAGAATGGAAATAGAAATAATGTATATAATGTTTATTTGATGCCATTTTTTACATGTAATACCTATTGAAAAAGTTTTTTTGGAATTCTTTTTCTCTTGAAAAGAGGAAGAGACTTTAGTGCTTGATAATTGATTTTTTGCATCTTTTAAGTATTTAAAGAAACTAATTAGTCCAATAATGAAACATATTAAACCAATCATAACAGTTATATTTTCTCGATAATCATCGTATTTAGAAGCAAAAGCAAAGAATAAAAGAATTAATAGATTACCGATTGAAGAAATAATTACAGTAATTAGGTTTTTTTGCTTTTTTTGAATTAAATCAATGATGCTAAATATGAATGGTATTTCAAATAAAATAAATGGTATTAAATATAAATTTAAATTTTCTAAAATAAAAAAAGCGAAAATTCCAATTAAAGTATAAAAAATTACATTAAAGAAGGCTTTATTCATTTTTATCAACTCCAAAATTATTTTAATATAAGGCGCTTTTAAAGACAATGTTATTATCTTAATGTTTTATGGATTATTTGATATAATCCCGTCTTTTACAGCAAAAAAAAGAAAAAAGTAAGAAAACCCTAGTATT
>CAZDEE010000026.1:0-12103 GCA_964504595.1 uncultured Staphylococcaceae bacterium
AAGAAAAATTTGCCCCCTTTTTCTAATTTATGTCTACTTTTTGTTGACTAGTACAGAAATAAAGGAGTTTTTCATAATCATTTTATTTCTTTTTCAAATCATCCTAGATTAATTGAAATAAAAGGCAATGATATTTATGAAAAAGTGAGTAGTGTTTTGCGACATAACTATGCTGGAACTACAAATTTAAAAGGAGTTTTTAATATGCTTTTAAAAGTGGCTAAGAAGAACTCTTTATCACAAGATGAATTACCAACAAGGATATATATTATTTCTGATATGGAGTTTGATGCTAGTACATCAAATAATGATTTGACAAATTTTGAAACTGCACAAAAAATGTTTGAAGAAAATGGATATAAGTTACCAGAAATTGTATTTTGGAATGTTGATTCAAGAAATGTTCAACAACCAGTAACAAAAAATGAACAAGGAGTTGCACTTGTTTCAGGTTGTACTCCTCGCTTATTTTCTCTTGTATCGAGTGGAGTAACTTCTCCATATGAAATAATGATGTCTATCATTGATAATGGCAGATATGATCAAATTTAAATATTGAGTTTTCTTTATTTATGTGTTGAACTAACATTGCAAAATGTTAGTTTTTTATCATAAAAGAAATTATTAAAAATAAATATAAAATATTATTTGCAAACTAGAAAAAATAAATCATAATAATGAAGAAATATATTATTAAGAAAGATGGTGAATATATGCTTGTTGATTTGCACGCACATTCTTCTGGAATTAGTAAATGTTGTAGAATAGATGGTAGAGAAGTATTATTAATAGCAAAAGAAAAAGAGATAGATGGTATTGTATTAACAAATCATTATCAAAAAGAATATGTCACTGACGGGAACTTAGAATTTGCTAAAAGATATGTGGAAGAGTTTGAATATGTTAAAAATATTGGAATTGAATTAGGTTTAAAAGTGTTTTTTGGAATAGAAGTTACTTTAGCAAAGCATTCTAATATCCATGTTTTAGTTTACGGAATTAATGAAAATTTTGTTTTAAAATACAGTGATTTATTTGATTATTCTCTTTCTGAACTATATAAATTAGTAAATGATAATGGGGGAATATTAGTGCAAGCACATCCTTTTAGAGGGGAAAACAGATTATTGAATTTAAATTATTTAAATGGAATAGAGGTTAATTGCCATCCTCTTTATAATGGAACATTTTATTTAACAATAGCTGATATTGCTCAAAAACATAAAAAATTAATTACCTGTGGTGGAGATTTCCACGCAGATACTTATCGTCCTAAATGTGGGGTATATTTTCCTGATGATATAAAGACTATTCAAGAAATAGTTCAGTATTTAAAAGAAGAAAAAAATATTGAAATATGTGTTCAAGAAGTTGATGGAAGTGCGCCATTCACTTATAGATATCTGAAGAAAAATTAATTTAAAAAAATTTAATTTTAATTGCTTATTTAGGCTAAGATATCGAAAATATACTGTATTTATGATATATTTTTATAGTGATTATTCTTCTTATTTAGTACATTAGAAGTATAATTGTTATTAATTTGCATTTTAATATCACAGAAAATGCTTAAAATATTATAAAAGTGCATTGAATTATACAAATATGCTTATAAAAAGGAGGGAAATTAATGAAAAATTTAAAGTACATTACTGATGCGGCAATGACATCGGCTTTAGTTTTAGCGGTTTTATTGATTTCTCATTATACTGGTGCAGAATTAGAAGAAATGTTTCCTTTTTTAACAGCAATTCCAGTGGCTATTTATACAATGCATTATGGTCTTAGAAAGGGATTAATTCCAGCAATATCAATATCGGTATTAGCTATGTTACATAATCCTTTGCATGCTTTATTTTTTGTTGTTTCTAGCAATATTGTAGGACTTATTTATGGTATAAGCTTACATAAAGAATCTCGAAATGCTTTAAAACTATCAATTGCGATTGGCGGTTCTTTTATTGTTAATCTTTTGTCACTTTGGATCTTTTCTAAAGTATTATATGGCTACACTATTTATGATGAATTAAAAAATACTATAGATTCATTATTTGGCCATTTGAATATAAAAAATGAAAGCATGAAATCAGTAATTTATGCAGTTTCTGAGGGGTTAATTCCAAGTTTTATATTAATATTGAGCATATTAGAAGGAATTGTTTTTCATATGATAACAACCTTGCTAATTGTGCGAGTTTTTAAAAAAGAACATTATTCTACACCATCTATTTTACACTTCCATATGCCTATATATATATCGATTCCATATATTGTTCTATTACTAGCAATTTTCTTTACTATGCCTAATTTTACTTATTTTGAAGGAATAGAAAAGTATCTATGGATTATAGGCGTTAATATTATTACATTAGGGGCGTTATTTTATATTTTTATCGCTCTTTTATTCTTTTTGAAATTGAGTAGAATTTCAAATAAAAAATATATTTATGTATGTGCATGCCTATTAACCATTTTGCTATATCCGGTTTATATTATTTTTGGTATTGCAGATTCATTTTGCAAATTTGAAAACAAAATTTAAAGAGACATTTAAACCTCTAAATGCTAAAATAGATATGCATCTATGATATTTTTATCTTAGGTTGTATAATATATATACTTATATTAAAAACAAGAGGTGATTTTTTATGAGCTCACGTTCAGCATCCCACGCAAATAAAGTTAAATCTGAAATTAAAAATAAAAGAAGAGAAAGAAAAAGTCATTCTACGTTAAGTAGAGCGCTACATAAATTCGCTATTCAAGGAGCAATTCTAGCAATTATTGAAATTATGTTTATTATTGCTTTTGTTTTTGCTTTATATGAGTCATTATGGAGAATTGAAGAAATAGCCACTCCACTTATTGTTGCAATCGTTTTTTCATTTTTTATTGTCGTTGATATTCTTTTTATTCTTCTACATCTTACACGAATTAAACGTTTCTCACATCAAAGCGATTTAGATGTTGCTACAATTGTTGGCCAAGATATTAAAGAAGCATATGATTTCTCTAAGCTTGGTTTGGCGGTAGTGGATCATAACGATGTTGTTATTTGGATTAATGAATTTTTATCAGCAAGACAAATAAATATGCTTGATCACAAGATATATGATCTTTATGAAGAATTGTTAGATATTAATCGTTTGGATAGTGAAAAGAAAGAAATGAGATTGAAAATTAATAACTGTACTTATGCGGTTGAATACTTAAAGGATTCGCGTTTATTTTTATTTAGAGATATCTCTGATTTCGTTGAAGAACATGAAACCGCACTTAAAGAGGCTATAGTTATTGGTAAATTAGTAATAGATACATATGATGAACTTTCAAAGATTTTAGAAACTAAAAAGTTTAATGATATGGTTATTGAAACTCACCATATGCTTGATAAATATTTTTCTTCTCATGGGGCATTAGCAATTATGTCTAATGATGATGAATATTTGATTATTTCTAACTATGAAAACTTTTCTAAAATGAGAGATGAAAGATTTCCGATTTTAGAAACATTACGAATTAATGCTAGAGGCGATGACGCTATGGCGATGACAGTTTCAATCGGATTCGCGCATGGATTTAATGAAAGCATTGTTTCTTTAGAGAGTAAAGCCACGAAAGCGTGTTCTACTGCTTTAAGACGTGGAGGAGATCAAATCATTGTTCATGACGCAAATGGACAAACAGTCTTCGGTGGAACGAATAAAATACATCGTCAACAAAATCTTGTTAAATATCGTACCTACGCTCAATCATTATCTTCAAGTGTCCGTGATTCTTCAAAAGTTATTATTTCAGGACATAGATTATCAGATATGGATAGTTTAGGCAGTTCATTGGGATTTTATGCTTTCGTAAAAACTGTTAAAAGAAATAATGGTGAACAAGTTCCTGCTTATGTAGTTTTTGATCAAAACTCTTCTCAAAGCAATGCACTTACTACATATCAATCATTAAAGCTTGCCGGATTAAAAGCAATATTTATTTCTCCAAACGAGGCTCTTGATATGGTTGATGATAAAACATTGATTGTTTTAACTGATGTTCATAATCCAATGGGTTCATTAATAGGACGCTTGTTTGACCGTAATAGCAAAGGTGTTTTCCCAAATAAAGTTGTAGTTTTCGATCATCATATGAAAAATACAAAAGACACTGAAATTTCACCTATTTTAGAATGTATTGATCCATCTATTTCTTCATGTTCAGAAATGGTTACCCATTTATTGCAATATACAGAAGAAGATGCTAAGTTACACAATCTTATTGCGGATACTTTATTATCAGGAATTATGCTTGATACAGGATTCTTTAAAAATCGTGTTGATACATCAACATATGCTGCATGTAACTTTTTAGTTCAAAAAGGAGCTAGATCGGAAAATGCTAGTAATATGTTGAAAGAAGCTTATGAAACATATCAATTGAAGTGTAGTATTGGTGCGGGATTAGCAGCAGTCTATAATTCTATTAACTTTTATTTAAATAATGGAATCCACATTTTTATAATTTGCGCAACTGATCCAAAAAATCCAAATTCATATTTAGATGAAGATATTTTAGCAAAGGTTGCTGATGAACATGTTGCAACAAGAGACGTTGATGCATGCTTTGTTATCGGTAGAGTAAGTGAAAATGGAATAAAGGTTAGTTGTAGAGGTAATGGTAAGTATAATGTTCAAAGAGTTGCAGAAAGTTTTAAAGATGGAAATGGTGGCGGCGAATTTGATCGTGCGGCAGTTATGTTTAACATTAAGGGTGTTACCGTTGAGGATATTAGAGAAAAAATTAGAGAACAAATAATGGAATTAGCGGATCTTTATGATAATCAAGATGATTAGAAAAGGAGAGTATCAAAATGCAAGTAATTTTATTACAAGATGTTAAAGGTGTTGGCAAAAAAGGTCAAACTGTTGAAGTGAGTGATGGATATGGTAATAACTTCTTAATTCCACGTCGATTAGCAGTTGTGGCTACAAAAAGAAGCAAAGAAATTTTAGATTTACAAAATGAAAACAAACGTTTAGAAGAACAACGGAAAAAAGAAGAAGCAGTTGTTCTTGCACAAAAACTAAGTAGTGTCGTTTTAGAGTTCAAAGCTCCATCGGGAAAGGATGGAAGAATGTTTGGCTCCATTTCAAGTAAACAAATTTGTGAGCTTTTAAAGGCACAATACAATATAGTGATCGATAAAAGAAAAATAATTAGTCATGATAATGTTAATGTCTTTGGTGTAACGAATATTAAGGTTGAATTATATAAGGGTGTTATTGGCGAATTTAAAGTTCGTGTTTTAGAAAAATAGAGGTGGTTTTATGGCTTTGGAAAAATTGCCAAACAATGTTGAAGTTGAAAAAGCTGTATTAGGGGCAATGTTAGAAAAAAGGGATGCTTTAATTGAAGCATCTTCTTCTTTGATTGAAAATGATTTTTATTTAAGAAAGCATCAAATTATTTTTAGTGCAATTTTAAGTGTTCAAGATAAATCTATTCCAGTTGATTTAAAAACAGTAACCGAAGAATTGATTAATCTTAAAGAACTTGAAAAAATAGGTGGTGTTCAATATTTATATGAGCTTACTGAGTCAATCATAAGTATATCGAGCATTAAGCATTACATTAATATCGTTAGAGATCAATCGAATCTAAGACAACTTCTTTTAACTATGCAAAATATTATCGAATCATATGAAAAAGAGGAAATTGATGATATTGCTGGTTTCATTGGTGAAGCAAGTCGAAAAGTCAATAAAGCCGCTGAAAAAAGAAGAATCAGCTCTTTTAAAACAGCTGCGGAAGTTACAGAAAAAGTTAGACAAAATCTTCGCACACAAAAAGCGACCGGAGAAGATGGTGTTACCGGACTTCCGACAGGATATCGTAAATTAAATTTATTAACTCACGGATTTCAAAAAACAGATATTATTATTATTGCAGCTAGACCATCTGTCGGTAAAACAGCTTTAGGATTAAATTTGGCATTTAATGTATCATATAAAACTAATACTCCTGTTGCTATTTTCTCTCTTGAAATGCCTTCTGAACAATTAATGTTACGGTTGTTAGCAAATCGTTCTTGCGTTGATTTAGGAAAGATTCAAACTGGTTTTTTGACTAAAAGAGAAGAAGTAGCGGTTGATAGGGCTATGAAAGAAATGATGGGAGTTAAATTATATATTGATGATACTCCAGGAATTAGACTTATTGATATTCTTTCTAAAGCTCGTAAATTAAAATTAGAACAACCAGATTTATCAATGATTATGATAGATTATATTGGGTTAATTACGACTGGTAAAAAGACTGAGAGTAGACAACTTGAAGTAGCAGAAATATCTCGTTCCTTAAAAGAATTAGCAAGAGAATTAGAAGTACCTATTATTGTTATATCTCAACTTAATCGTGCAGTTGAAAAATCTGTTTCTAAAAAGCCAATGCTTAGTGATTTACGTGAATCAGGTTCTATTGAACAAGATGCTGACCAAGTTTTCTTATTGTATCGTGCAGATTACTATAAGTCTATTGGTGCGGGAACAAATAAAAATGATGATACACCTGCAGAAGCAGAACAAGTCAATGAAAATGTATCGATAGTTGAAGTAATTGTTGCTAAAAACAGAAATGGTCAAGTTGGAACAGTTGAATTAGTTTTTACTAAGAACATTGGACGTTTTGATGATCAGGCTAATGATCGTGAAGAGGAAGATGATTAAAAATGGAATACTATGTTTTAGCTAGCGGATCAAAAGGGAACGCAACTATAATTGCGGATAATGGGCATGTAATATTAATTGATATGGGATTAACTTTAAAATGTTTTAAAGAAAGACTTGCTGAAACTCCATATACTATAGATGATATTGAAGCTGTTCTTGTAACTCATAATCATAGTGACCATATCGCAGGTATTAGATTTTTAAAAAACGCACCTAAATATGCTGGAGAAGGAACTTTAAAAGAAGACTATAATGTTCTTGATTTATATTCAAAATATCATATTGCTGGTTTTGATATTACTGTTTTACCTACTTCTCATGATGCGATTAATCCAATTGGTTTTTTGATTGAAGGAGAAAATGAAAAACTTGTTTATATGACAGATACCGGTTATATTAGTGAAAGAAATAGCGCATATATGCAAAATGCAGATTATTATATTATAGAAAGTAATCATAATGTTAGAATGCTATTAGCCACAAATAGGCCTTATGAGTTAAAGCAAAGAATATTAGGCGATGAAGGACATTTAAGCAATGAAGATAGCGCATTATATATTTCAGAATGTGTTGGAAATAGAACAAAAGAAATTGTTTTAGCGCATTTATCTGAAGAAGCGAATACACCAACGCATGCTTTAGAAGCCTACTATCGGATATTTAAAAGCCGATATTGTAATATAGATAACTATGAAATAAAAACAGCTTATCAATATAAAGTAGTTTCTGGAGGAACAAAAATCCGCGTATGATGATTAAAATTATATGTGTTGGTAAAATTAAAGAAAAATACTTTATATCGGCAATTGAAGAATATAAAAAAAGATTATCTGCGTACGCAACAGTAGAATTTATTGAAGTCTCCGATGAAAAAATTCCATTAAACGCTTCTTTAAAAGAAGAAGAAATTATAAAGAAAAAAGAAGGAGACCGGGTTTTAAGTAAAATAAAAGACAATGATTTTGTTATTTTATTAGATGTTTATGGAAAAGAAATTGATTCTGTTTCGTTTTCAAATTATTTGAATAATAAAATGATACAAGGAAATTCTTCATTTACTTTTGTTATAGGTGGATCGTTAGGTTTATCTTTAAGCTTAAGAGAACGCGCGAATGAAAAGATAAGTTTATCTAAAATGACTTTCACTCATCAATTTTGCCGAGTTATTTTATTAGAACAAATCTATCGTGCATTTAAAATTATGAGAGGGGAAACCTATCATAAATAGAATCATTCAAGGTGTTCAAAAATAGAATGCCTTTTTTTATTTAAACAAAATTCAATAATTATAATTATTCCAAAAAGAATAAGTAATAATAAAATAGATGTTAGAATAAATGACATATTTAATGTAATTGAGGCAAAAACAAGCCCGATAGAAATTGCGATTAATCCAAACAGAATAAAGGTTGATAAAAGTACTGTTTTATTTTGTTTTATTGCCGCTGTTTCATTACTCCAATCTAAGAATGGATTTTTTAAATCTAAAAGAATCATTATGTAATTGCAGATAATAATTGATAGACCACATATAAGGGAAGCTATAGCTACATTAATAAATGGCAATTCAAAAATTATTGTAGTCATGATAATAACAAATAAATCTATTACCGCGGTGACTAAAATTCCAGGAATCATTTTAATTCTTATTTGAACAATTGGATTTAAAGGAATATTTTTTAATGAAGCAATATTTTTACCTTCTCTAGAAAAACTTGATGAAGAAATCATTATAGTTGAGCATGTTAATGCGCCAAGAGCAATACTCGCAAAAAGAATTGAAGAAGGATGTGAATGAAAAACATCTTTAATGAGAATATACCATCTATTAAATTCTTCTGCGGAAGATTGATTTTGATATAAAGCAATAAATGTTGTTCCAAGCACTGCAATTAGAATTAATGGAGGAAAAATAGTTTGAATTAAGAGATTTGGTGAACGATAAAGCATTTTCCATTCTTTTAAAGCATAGCTTTTATTTGGTGAGTAAATAGAAAACTTTAATTCTTTTTTATCGTTTTTATTACTATAGACTTGTTTTTCATCGAGTAATTGTTTTTGATAAAATTTATTTGCAATAAATGAACATATAACAATCAATAAGCTATTTAATAAAAGGAAAGATAGTCCATATATTAAGCTAGAAAAATTATTTTTTGTATAGCCGAAAGTAATAAGGTTTAAAAAAGGTTTGATACTTTTCATATTTAAAGCAGTTTCGCTAATTAACTGCTTAAAAGCAAGTAAATCTTCACCAGTTATATTATCTATATCGGCTGAAAAAACAGAATCAAATAAAGTTTGAATTAATAAAATACCTAAAATAGAAATCACCGAAAGAATAATGACTGTTAAATCTTTACGTTTTTTAAAATTAAATATTTTGGTAATTAAAAATGAATATATAAAAATAAAAGAAATAGGAATAAAAGGAAAACTAATAAAATATAACAGTTGATTAATAAAAGAAAATAAATTAAATGAGACTGTCGCCATATAAGCCATATTAAAAGGTAATAAAAATAGAAATTCAATTAGATATGAATAAAATAAAACACTAATGAGCTTTGCTAAAAATATTTCATAAGGCTTAATTGGTAAATGCAAAAAAGATTCGCTATCAGTGGACAAAAAGAATGTTGAAATGACTAATGTATTAAGAAATATGAAAATAAAAAGAAATATATAAGGTATGAAAATAGTTAAAAGATTATTAATATACTCCATATCTGTTGAGGTTATATTACCATTTGAATCGATATTTCCAAGAATAAAAGCGGAATAAAAAGTAATAAAAAATGAGATTATTAAAAATATAAACGTTATTCCTAGAATAAATGAAATTAAAGTATTATTTTTTGTTTTCTTGTTAGTAGTATTAAAAAAATTTCCATTGTTTTTAATAATGACTTTAGATAAAGATAGTATTCTATGCATTTTCTATCAACTCCAAAAATAATTCTTCTAAAGATTGATTTTCTTTTGATGATTTTTTTAATTCTTCAATCGTTCCAACAAATATTAATTTTCCTTTAGAAATAATTCCAATGCGGTCACATATTTTTTCTGCAACATCTAAGACATGGGTGGAAAATAATACAGAATTACCTTTATCTGCATGTTCACGCATCATTTCTTTTAATGTAAATGCGGATTTTGGATCTAGTCCGGTTAAAGGCTCATCTAGTATCCAGTTTGATGGATTATGGAGGAGAACACCGATAATCATTAGTTTTTGTCTCATACCATGAGAATAAGATAATATTTTTTCATTTAAAGCGGAAGTTAACTCAAATCTTTGTGATAATTCAATAATTTTATTAGAAGCTTCTTCTTTATCTAGTTTAAAAATAGAGGCGATAAATTCTAAGTATTCTTTTCCTTTTAATCTTAAAAATATGTCTGGATTATCAGAAACGAAACCAAATTGTTTTTTAGCTTCAACGCTATCTAAAGAAATATCATGACCATTAATTAATATTTGTCCATTTGTTAATGATGATAATCCAGTCATCATTTTTAAAGTGGTGGTTTTTCCCGCTCCATTAGGGCCTAAAAATCCAAATATTTCTCCATCTTTAATAGTGACATTTAAATCTTTTACGGCGTAAAAATTATTTCCATACTTTTTTGATACGTTTTTTAATTCAATCATATTTTCGCCTCATTTCTTTACGATTTTTATTATAGAACATTTATTTTTTTGATACTACATAAATATTATATCCCCTTCGACAAATGTCGACAAAATGTTATTGTTTTTTTTGTTACTATTTGTATAATTAAAGAGGTGATTTATTTATGAGAAACTATCCTGAGTGGAGCCATTTAGAAAAAATCAATGACTCAAAAAATCCATTTTCTACTTTGTATAAATATGATGATGGTTCAATGTTCTATGTAGAACCTGTTTTTTATACTCAATTGGAGGAATTTGGAAAACATCATGAATATTCTGTAGCATTGATTTTAGAAGAAATGGAAAAAATAGTTAGAAAGAATCGTCTTGTAGTTTTTACTGGTGAATTTGATTCTCCATTAACTAAGAATGAAGATGCTATATATTTAGAAATATTTGATATCACCGATAAGTTACAAATATTTGTAGAAGATAAATCGCGTGGTTCCGATTACGGAGATTAATATGGGAAGAGCCAAACTTGTAGTGGTAATCGGCTTAGGCAGATTAGGCTTATTGCAGGCTTTGTGGTATAGTAGCCAGGGATATGAAGTTCTTGGATTTGATTTTGATTCTAAAAAAATTGAATATTTAAATAGAGGAATTGTTGATAGCAATGATAAAAGAATGAAACAATTATTTGATGAATATGGTCAAACAATTGTTTTTTCTTCATCTATTGACAAACTTCCAAAGCAGCCTCATTTAATTGCGATTTGCTGTGATATTAGTTTAAAAAAAGATGGTCAAATGGACTTAGCTTCATTTAATTTAGCTATTAATATTTTAAATCAAAAGGTCGTGTCTAAAACCACTATAATTATTTATTCAGTAGTTCCGATAAATACAAATGCTAAAATAGATAAATATTTTAAAAAGAAAAATCAAAGAAATATTAAAATTATATCTATTCCTATATCTTCTTTAAATAATGATCTTTTTGAAGCGGTATTTAATCCTAAGTCACTTCTTGTAGGAGTAAATGATGATGATAGTCATATGTTTGTCAGTACAATCTATTTTAGTTTTATTGTAAAAGATATTCCTATTGTTTATACTGACACAAGGACAGCAGAAATGAGTGTATATATTAAAGCTATGTATAATTTTATGAATCATAGTGTTGTTGAAGAAATAAAAAAGACCATAAAGCAAAATAAGGCTAATATGGAGCATTTAAAGTTTTTCTTCGATGATTGTTTTAAAACTATTGATTTTTCTCAAAGCTCAATTTCTCCATCTTTTATAGAAGAATATGGTTGTGTTGGAACTTTGATGAACAAAGATAAAGATGATAGTATTTTAAAAAAAATATATGAAAAGCAAATTATTAAAATAAAGCAATTATTAGCAGAAATGAAACAATATAATGTTTTAGGTATTATCGGAGTAGAAACATATTTAGGTTCTAAATCAATAGATAATTCAGTTGTTGTTTATCTTATTAAACGTTTATTAGAAGAAAAGCATAAAATATATGTTTTTGATCAAGATTTGCTTGTAGATTTAGAAAAGGAAATTGGAAAAACAACAAGTATTTGCTATTGTTATGATATAAAAGATGTTATTGATAATTGCCAAACGATTTATTTGTTTGATGAAACTGTTGATTTAGCAAAATATAATTTGAAAAATAAAATAATTAAGAAAATAGACTAAAAAAGTAGATGTGTTTACTAATAGTGGTAAATACATCTACTTATATTTT
>CAZDEE010000027.1:0-12022 GCA_964504595.1 uncultured Staphylococcaceae bacterium
AAGTTTATTTAAATCAAAAGAAATCATTTAATCTAATATCTCTTCATGATATAATACCGGTGTTTAGTAGGAGGAAAATTATGGAAGAGAATAAAGAAATTGTTGAAAAAGAAGCAATATCTGTTGAAGAAAATGAAACAGAAGAAATCAAAACTCATAATGCATCAAACAATTTAAATAAAATAGAAGAAAAAAGAAAAACATTTTGGAAAGCTTATTGCGATCAAAGAAAAACTAATAATTGGGTTATTTATCCAACATTAATAGTGTCTTTCCTTATTTTTATTGTATTGTCGAATTATTATTTTGTTGCCATTTTAATTATGGCCGCTTTGATGGTTGGAGTTTATGTGTACACTAATAAAGTGAAAAAGAAAGTTGATGCTTTATTACAAACATATGTAAAAGATTATTATGAATTATTTAACGAATATACACTTGACTCGAAAAATATAACAGAAATCAGTTATAATCAAGAAGAAAAGCTTGAAAAGAAAGAATTTGCAGACGCTGGATTTATATTGGATATCCATTCTACAAATAGCAGAAATGTTGTTCATGGAAGAATTTTTGGACAAGAGTTTAAGGTTTCTGATATGGTTGCGAAAGTTTTAGTAGCTAAAAAGGAAGAAGCTTGTTTTTTGGGTAAGTTCTTTTCAATTAACAATTCTGAGGAAACAGAATATAAAACAGTAATTTATATAAAGCCTCACGATGATAATGGCTCTGGACCTAATAATATTGGAGGACTAGAAGAAATAAAAGATTTAGGATGTGATGGTAATATAGTTGTATGGTCGAATGATCCAAAAGCGAAGAGTATTTTTTCTAAAAAGGTGATTGCTGCATTACAAGATTTTGATCCAAATAAGGATTTAGTGGATGTTGCAATAAGTATTATCAGAGATAAGATTTATTTAGCTTTAAGTTATGAAAATGGCTTGTTGACACTTCCTTCTAAAGAATCGTTGGAAGAAGGACCAATTGAACAATATAAAAGTGATGTTGGCAAAGTTGAAGCATTAATTAAAGTACTATTGAAAATGTAGATGAAATGAGCAGGATTATGGTCCTGCTTTTTTGTTATATAAAAATTAATATATTGAAATATATTAAGAACTCTAGTAGAATTAATACGGACATTTAAAGAAGCAGGAGGGCATATTATGGCTCATTTAAGTGAAGCTGCGGTAGCTAAAATTAAAGAGATCATTAACCGCTACAAGGATGAAACAACTCCTTTAATGATGATCTTAAGTGACATCCAAAAAGAATACGGCTATATTCCTTTGGAAGTTCAAGAAATTGTTTCTGAAGAAACTGGTATTTCAGTTGCAGAAATTTATGGCGTTGTCACTTTCTATTCATTCTTCTCACTCAAACCAAAAGGATTATATGTTATCGGTGTTTGTTTGGGAACTGCTTGTTATGTTAAGGGAGCACAACAAGTTATTGACAAATTCTCTGAAGTCTTAGGTATTGGTGCTGGTCAAACAACCGAAGATGGATTATTCACAATCGATGCATTACGTTGTATCGGTGCTTGTGGTATTGCACCAGCGGTTTCTATTAATGGTAAAGTTTATCCAAAAGTTGCTGTTAATGAAATTCCAAAGATTATTGCTGAATATCGTGCATTAGGAGGTGAACAATAATGCTTCGTACTATTGAAGAATTTAATGAAAAAGTTAAATCATGTTCAACTTGCTTAAAGCATAAATTTGGTGGAGAACCAGGAAAACGTTCAATTGTTTTATGTGGAGGAACTGGTTGTTTATCAAGTAATTCTGCAGAAATTAAAGAAAAATTTGACGAGCTTATTAAAGCTAAAGGACTTGAAGATTCAGTTACATGTAATATCGTTGGCTGTTTCGGTTTCTGTTCACAAGGACCTTTCGTTAAAATTTTCCCAGAAGATACTCTTTATCGTTTAGTTAAAATTGACGATGTCGAAGAGATTATTGAAAAAGATATTATTGGTCATGAGATTGTTGAAAGATTATTATTTGTTGATCCAGCAACACATGAAAAAGTTGCTAAACAAGATGACATTAATTTCTATAAAAAACAAGTTCGTATTGCTTTACATGGTTGCGGACAAATCAATCCAGAAAATATTGATGAAGCTTTAGGAAATGGCGCTTTCCAAGGATTGGTTCGTGCCTTAGGAATGAAACGTGAAGATGTTATCAAAGAAGTTTTAGATGCTGGATTAAGAGGCCGTGGAGGCGGTGGTTTCCCAACTGGTCGTAAATGGCAATTTGCTTATGCTCAAGAAAATGATACTAAGTATGTTGTTTGTAACGGCGATGAAGGTGACCCAGGTGCATTTATGGATCGTTCTATTTTAGAAGGAAATCCTTTAAATGTTATTGAAGGTATGATGATTGCGGGTTATGCAATTGGTGCACAAAATGGTTATTTCTATGTTCGTGCTGAATATCCAATTGCGGTTAATCGTTTGAAATCTGCGATTGCCCAAGCTAAAGAAATAGGATTACTTGGTGAAAATATTTTAGGTACAGGATTTAGTTTTGATGTTCACATTCGTTTAGGCGCAGGTGCTTTCGTTTGTGGTGAAGAAACAGCTTTATTAAATTCAATCGAAGGACAAAGAGGTATGCCTCGTCCACGTCCACCATTCCCAGCTGTTAAGGGATTGTGGCAAAAGCCAACTATTATTAATAACGTTGAAACCTTAGCATGTGTTCCTTATATTTTAAGAGAAGGCGCTGCTAAATTTGCAAGCATTGGTACTGAAAAATCAAAAGGTACAAAAGTATTTGCTCTTGGTGGAAAGATTAATAATGTTGGTTTAGTTGAAATTCCAATGGGAACAACTCTTCGCGAATTAATTTATGATATTGGCGGAGGCATTCCAAATGGAAAGAAATTTAAAGCAATTCAAACAGGAGGTCCTTCAGGAGGTTGTTTAACCGCTGAAAACTTAGATACTCCAATTGATTTTGATAACTTAGTTGCTCTTGGATCTATGATGGGATCTGGTGGCGCAATCGTCATGGATGAAGATAACTGTATGGTCGATGTTGCAAAATTCTATCTCGAATTTACATATGATGAATCATGCGGTAAGTGTTCACCATGTCGTATTGGTACAAAGAGAATGTTAGAGATTCTTACCAAGATTACAGAAGGTAGAGGAACTTTAGATGATTTAGAAGCCTTAGAAGAATTAGCGGCTTCAGTTCAAGCTGGTTCCTTATGTGGCTTAGGACAAACTGCTCCTAACCCAATTCTTTCAACTTTAACTCATTTCCGTGATGAATATATTTCACACATCGTTGATAAGAAATGTCCAGCTAAAGTTTGTAAGAAATTAATGAGATACTACATTGTTCCAGAAAAATGTAAGAAATGTAGTTTATGTTCACGTCATTGTCCAGTTAACGCAATTACTGGTCAAGTCGGTAAAACGGTATTTGAAATTGATCCAATTAAGTGTATAAAATGTGGCATGTGTATTTCTTCATGTAAATTTGGTGCCATCATTAAACAATAGGAGGTAAGAACAATGGCAAAAGTAAATATTAAAATTGAAGGTCACTCCTATCAAGTTGAAGAAGGATTAACAATTTTAGAAGCAGCCCGTCAATGTGGCTATGAAATTCCTTCTTTATGTGCATACAATCATGGAGATTGTTCCCGCGGTTCATGCCGTGTTTGTTTGGTAGAAGTTAAAGGCGCACGTGGATTAGTTGCATCCTGTGTTTATCCTGTTAATGAAGGAATGGAAATTACTATTTCTTCTCCTAAAGCTACAAATGCACGTCGTGTTAATGTCGAATTATTATTATCAAATCATAGACAAAATTGTTTACAATGCGAAAAGGCTGAAAATTGTGAATTATTACATGTTTCTCGCTTAGTCGGCGCTCGCGAAGGGAAATTTGCGGGAGAAATGACTGAAGCAACATTAGACAATTTAACTCCTTCAATCGTTCGTGATACAAGCAAATGTATTTTATGTGGACGTTGTGTTGTTCGTTGTCAACAAGCACATGGTGAAGGAATTTTAGGATTTGAAAATCGTGGATTCCATACCATTGTTGCTCCTGCATTCAACCGTTCCTTTGGACAATCACCATGTTTATTATGTGGACAATGTGTTAGTGTCTGTCCAACAGGCGCATTAATGGAAAAAAGCGAAATTCATCTTGTCGACGCAGCTTTCAAGGCAGGAAAATATGTTATTGTTCAAACCGCTCCTGCTGTTAGAGCAGCATTAGGTGAAGAATTCGGATTACCAATTGGCACTCCTGTAACTGGTAAAATGGTTGCGGCTTTAAAACGTTTAGGTTTCTATCGCGTTTATGACGTTAACTTTGGTGCAGATTTAACTATTATGGAAGAAGCTACCGAATTATTAAATCGTATCAAAAATGGTGGTGCTCTCCCAATGATTACATCTTGTTCACCAGGATGGGTTAATTATGCAGAATATAACTATAGCGATTTATTACCTCATTTATCATCATGTAAATCACCACATGAAATGGAAGGTGCAATTATTAAATCATATTTTGCTGAGAAGAATGGCATTAAACCAGAAGATATCTTTGTAGTTTCGATCATGCCATGTACCGCAAAGAAATATGAAAAAGAACGTCAAGAATTATCTGTTAACGGATTAAAAGATGTTGATGCTGTATTAACAACAAGAGAACTTGCAAAATTAATTAAACGTTCTGGTATTAATTTCAATAGATTACCAGATGAAGAATTTGATCAAGATTTACTTGGTGAATATACAGGTGCTGGTGTCATATTTGGTGTTACTGGTGGAGTTATGGAAGCGGCATTACGTACTGCATATCATGCTTTAACTGGAAAAGAACATGAACAAGTTGAATTTACTGCAGTTCGTGGATTTGAAGGATTAAAAGAAGCTTCACTTGAAATTAATGGTATGACAATCAATGTTGCTGTTGCTCATGGTATGAAAAATGCTAAACCAGTATTAGATGATATTCGTGCTGGAAAGAGCAAATATCACTTCATTGAAATTATGGGATGTCCAGGTGGATGTATTAATGGTGGAGGTCAACCATATGTTCAACCTTGCTTCTTAGAAAATGAAGGATTAGATATTTTAGATACATACCGCACAAAACGTGCAAGTGCTTTATATAGTGAAGACGAGGGCAGACCAATCCGTCAATCACATAATAACCCACAAATAATTGCTCTTTATAAAGATTATTTAGGTGAACCAAATGGTCATCGCGCACATGAATTATTACATACAACATATAATAATAATCGTGAACGTTTTCCTAGATAAGACAAAAATAATATAAAAGGGAATTTATAAATAAAAGACTTTGGCTATTAAATGCCAAAGTCTTTTTTCTTTTAAATAAAAAAATTATGAATACTTTTAATAAAGTTGAATACACTAAATAAAAAAATTAAAAAAATTAGCACTCTAGACTTGACAGTGCTAAAAAGTGAACTATAATTGTAAATACAAAGGAGGGATTTTGAATATGAATATTGAAGAAATGACAATCAGTGTTCGTGAAATCATTGAATTAGCGGTAAAGAAAGCAATGGATTTTCATCATTCTCAAGTTGATGTTCCTCATATAATCTCTGCTTTATATGAGCATCAAGGAGGAATGTTTAAAAATATTCTTCTACATGCAAATATTAATTTGGATGAAGTTGAAAATGAAATTTCAAACTCATTATCGTCATTACCAGTTTTATCTAATGTAGAGCAACCAATGCTATCTAGTGATGCTCAAAGACTACTAAATGATGCAGAAAAGATTAAAAAAGAATATGGAGATTCATTTTTAGCAAATGAGCATTTGATTATAGCTTTGTTTGAAAATAAGAATAGTTTGATAAATAAACTGCTAAAAATTAATGGTTTTAAAAAACAAGTGTTTGTTGAAATTATTAATAAGTTAAGGGGTGATGAAAAAGTGAAAAATGAAAATGATGATGCAAATTATGAGGCGTTAACAAAATATGGACGTGATTTAATTGAAAATGTTAAAAAAGGCAAATTAGATCCGGTAATTGGCCGAGATAATGAAATTCGTCGAATAATGGAAATATTGTCACGTAAAACAAAAAATAACCCAGTTCTGATAGGTGAACCTGGTGTTGGTAAAACAGCTGTTGTTGAAGGTTTGGCGTGGCGTATTGCTAATGGTGATGTACCTTTTACTTTAAAAGATAAAAGAATCATTGAACTTGATATGGGAAGCTTAATTGCAGGAGCTAAGTATCGTGGTGAATTTGAAGAAAGATTAAAAGCGGTTTTAAAAGAAGTTGATAAATCTAATGGACAAATTATTTTGTTTATTGATGAAATTCATACTCTTGTTGGAGCTGGTAAAACAGAGGGCTCTATGGACGCGGCTAATATGTTAAAACCAATGCTTGCTAGAGGAGAACTTCATTTAATAGGAGCAACTACTTTAGATGAGTATCGTAAAAATATAGAAAAAGATGCTGCGCTTGAAAGACGTATGCAAAAAGTAATGGTCAATGAACCAACTATAGATGATACTATAGCAATATTAAGAGGGCTAAAGGAACGCTTTGAAATGCATCATGGTGTTAAAATATTAGATGAGGCTTTAATAAGTGCGGCTGTTCTTTCAAATCGATATATTTCTGATAGATTCTTGCCAGATAAAGCTATAGATTTAGTGGATGAAGCTTGTGCATCAAAAAGAATTCAAATTGATTCGTTGCCAACAGAACTTGATGAATTGCATCGAAAAATAATGCAACTTGAAATTGAAAGAACGTCATTAAAAGGAGACGAAAGTGAATCATCATTAGAAAAGAAAAAAGAAATAGATGAAGAACTTGCTAAGTTAAAAGCGCAACAAGATGAATTAAATAAGAAATGGAATGGTGAAAAACTATCTCTAACTAGATATAAGAAGAACAAAGAGCTGTTAGATCAAGCTCGGTTAGAATTAACTAGTGCCTTAAATAGTGCGGATTATGAGCAAGCAGCAAGATTACAATATGAAACAATTCCAAATTACGAGTATCAAATTAAGCAATATGAGGATGAATCTAAGGAAGGTAGAATGCTTAATGAGGTAATTAATAAAGAAAGTATTGAAGGAGTTATTTCTCGTTGGACAAGTATACCGCTTGAAAAATTAAATAGTACAGAACGTCAAAAAGTTTTGCATTTAAAGGATCAATTAGAAAAGAGAGTTATTGGACAAGATGATGCATTATCTTTGATTACTAATGCTATTTTAAGAAATCGGGCAGGAATTAATGATGAAAATAGGCCAATAGGTAGCTTCTTATTTTTAGGACCAACAGGTGTAGGTAAAACTGAAGTTGCTAAGGCTCTTGCAGAGCAACTATTTGATAGTGAACAACAACTAATAAGAATAGATATGTCGGAATATATGGAAAAATTTTCTGTTTCTCGTCTTATAGGGGCCCCACCAGGATATGTTGGATATGAAGAGGGAGGACAACTTACAGAAGCTGTTAGAAGAAAACCTTATAGTATTGTCTTGCTTGATGAAATTGAAAAAGCTCATCCTGATGTATTTCATATTTTGCTTCAAGTTTTAGATGATGGAAGATTAACTGATTCTCAAGGAAGAGTGGTTGATTTTAAAAATACAATTTTGATTATGACATCAAATATTGGTTCTTCTTATTTACTAGATGGAAATGATAAGAATAATCAAAATAAAGTTTTTGAACAATTAAAGCAATCTTTCAAGCCTGAGTTTATTAATCGTATTGATGAAATTGTTTATTTTAACTCTTTAAATGAAGATGTTGCAAAAGGCATTGTAATGAAGTTCTTAAATCAATTGTCTAATAGATTAATGAAAAAAGGAATTGAATTAAAATATTCTAGTTCTGTTATAGATTATTTATCTAGTAATGGATTTGATAAGATATATGGGGCTAGACCTCTAAAGCGTTTTATCCAAAAAGAGATAGAAAATCCATTAGCAAAATTTATTTTAGAATCACAAGAAAATGATAAGAAAACAATATTTGTTGATTATCAAAATGATAAAGTTGTATTTAATTTTCAATAACGTTAATAGTGACTATATTAATATGCGCTGCTAAATCGCGTATTAGTATAGTCTTTTTTATAAAAAAGAAGGTATTAATAATTTATTAAAAATGTTTTTTTAATATATATATGATATACTTATCAAGAAGTATGAAAGAGGTTGATATTATGGATATTCGTTTATTTAATTCTTTGACTAATCGAGTTGAAAAGTTTATTCCTATTGAAGAAGGAAAGGTTTCAATGTATGTATGTGGTCCAACTGTATATGATTATGTCCATATTGGAAATATGCGTCCAGTAGTAGTTTTTGATGTTTTAAGAAGATTTTTTGAATATGTAGGTTATAAGGTTACTTATGTTAGCAACTATACAGATGTTGATGATAAAATCATTGCTAAAGCACAAAAAACTGGAAAAAGTGAAAAAGAAGTTACAGATTTTTATATTGGCGAATTTGAAAAAGATGTTGCTGGAATTCATTCTCGTTTGCCTAATATTACTCCACGTGTAACCGAATGCATGCCACGTATTATTGATTTTATTGATAATTTGGTAAAAATAGGTGCGGCATATGAAGTTGATAATGATGTTTATTTTAAAGTTGACAGCGATGAAAAGTATGGTGTTTTAAGCAACACGAATACTAAAGATCTTCTTGTTGGAGCAAGAATTGATGAAAATACTAAAAAGTATTCTCCTCTTGATTTTACTTTATGGAAAAAGACTGATGTTGGTGTTAAGTGGGAATCTCCTTGGTCACTTGGACGTCCAGGATGGCATACAGAATGTGTTGTTATGATTAACACGCTTTTTAAAGATGGCCGTATTGATATTCATGGAGGCGGATTTGATTTGAAATTCCCTCATCATGAAAATGAAATTGCTCAATCGATGGTAACTCATGGCCATTCTATTGCGAATTATTGGATGCATAATGGCTTTATTAATATTAATAGTGAAAAAATGTCTAAATCATTGGGTAATGTTATAACTGCACATGATGCATTAGCAAAATATGGTGGTAATACCGTGAGATTGTTATTATTAAGTACTCATTATCGGGCGCCTGTAAATTTTGCTTCTGAAATGTTAGCATCTAATGAAAAAGAAATTATTAAAATGCAAAATGCATATCGACAAATTGCTGTAAAATTGCAATTGAATGATTATGATGTTCAACAAGGAGAAGCAACTGATATTGATAATTTTCTTTTGGCGATGGCGGATGATTTGAATACATCGAATGCGATTAGTGAATTATTTAGAGTTTTAAAAGAAGGAAATACACTTTTAAGAACAAGAGAAATTGATTTCAATAAACTTCAAGGTATTTTCTTTACATTAAGAGATATGCTTGATATTTTAGGTTTAGAATTAAATCTTCCTTTACTTAGTGAAGAGGATAAGTGCCTTTTTAAGAAATATGATGAAGCGAAAGCAAATAAAGATTTTGCTAAAAGTGATGAAATTAGAAATGAATTAATCGCTAAAGGATTAATGTAGTTTAAATAAAATAAAAATGAGACAAAATTGAGACTAGGAAATGGTGAATGTATGGGACAATATATATATGGTAGGAATACGGTAAGAAGCGCATTAAAAGAAGGAAAAGTCACAAAAATCTATTTGATGTCTACGATTAAAGATCGAGAGATTGAACAAGAATGCGATAAAAGAGGTATTAAAATCATTTTTAAAACTACCAAAGAAATAGAACAAATGGTTCAAGGAGTTCATCAAGGAATAGTTGCGGAAATTGCAAATTATGAATTTGTTAATCTTGAGTATTTAATTAAAAAAGCAAAAGAATCTCAATATCCGTTATTAGTTTTACTTGATGGAATTAAAGATCCGCATAATTTTGGGGCGATTATGCGATCATGTGATGCTTTTGGCGCGCAAGGAATCATTGTCGGCAAGCATAATCAAGTGGGATTAACCGCTACAGTTGCTAAAGTTTCTACTGGCGCAATCGATCATATTAGAGTTGCTCAAGTCGGAAACTTAAACCAAACAATAAAAGCCCTAAAAGAAGCGGGATTCTGGATTGTTTCTAGTGATGGAAGTGCAACGATAGATTATCGTCAAGTTGATTATAAATGTCCAATAGTTTTGGTTGTAGGATCTGAAGGAGAAGGAATTTCTCGCTTAGTATTAGCTAATAGTGATTTTGTATTAAAGATTCCAATGTGTGGAAGTGTTAATTCTTTAAATGCATCTGTAGCAACCGCGATTTTTTTAGCGGAAATATATAACAATCGTTTTCCTATCTAATATAGGGAAAAATTATGGTAAACAAGGAATTAAAAGATGAAGAATTAATTTATATAATTCAAAAAAATGACGATGAAGAAGCGATAAATATTCTTTTTAGTCGTTATGAAAAGGAAATTAAAAAAATAGTAAGAAATAGACTTAATAAAACATTCAAGTTTTATTATGATTATGATGAATTTGAACAAATAATACGTTGTTCTACTTTACAAATAATAAAGAAATATGATCCATCAAAAGGAATATTTCATAAGTACTGGGCATGTTCTGCAAATAGAATTATTACAACAGAACTAAGACGCATTAGCAAAAAATTAAGTGGAGTTGAACTTAATCAAGTTTTTACTTTTAATGAGCAAGAAATTGATTATATGGAGACTTTTTCTAGTGACGAAACAAGTTTTAAAAGAAATATTGATGCAACCTCTGAATTAGAGAGAATAAAATCAATATCGGACGAATTTTTAACACTAGAAGAAAAAACTATTTTAGCTTATAAAATGATAGGCTATAGTTATACAGAAATAGCTCATAAAATAAAATCGACTCCAAAAAGAGTCGATAATGTAATGCTAATGATAAGAAAGAAATTAAGAAAATATTTATAAATCTATTTTTTCAATAATTTCAGTAACAGCCTCGCCTTCATCGATGCAATGAATAACTTTTGCGAGGACTGAAGAAAGGTCTAATATATTATTTTCATCGAAGTTGTATGCTTTGGAAATGGAATTTGTTAAATAAAAATCATCGATTGCGGAATTTTTAATCTTTTGAACTGCATCTCCTGAAAGTACTCCGTGAGTACAGAAGGCGGACACAGAAACCGCGCCATTTTCTTTTAAAAGAGAAGCGGCTAAACATAAAGTCCCAGCGGTATCGACCATATCATCAATGATGATACAGTGTTTTCCTTTAACATCTCCCATTATTGACATTGATGCAACTTCGTTTGCTTTTTTACGACGTTTATCGATAATTGCAAGTGGTAATCTTAAACTTTCAGCGACTTTACCAGTACGAGAAACGCTTCCGTAGTCTGGAGCGATTATTACGCTGTTAGGCTTAATTTTTGATTCAAAGAATTTGATGAATAATGGAGCACAAGGAATATTATCTACAGGGATAGAATAGAATCCTTCAATTTGTGGCGCGTGTAAGTCTAATGTTACAACGCGATGTGCACCGGCTTTTTCTAACATGCCCGCAATTAAGCTAGCACTAATAGCTTGTCTAGGTTTTGCTTTACGATCTTGTCTAGAATAGAAAAGATAAGGGATAACAACATTAATTTCTTTTGCAGAAGCTCTTTTTAGAGCGTCAATAGCAATGAGAATTTCCATCAAACGATCATTGTAATTACCAAAAATAGATTGAATGATGAAGCATCTTTCATTACGAATTGAAGTGTTATTTTCAAAGTTTATTTCTCCGTCTTTAAAAGTATTAATGACACAATCGGCTACTTGACCCGGAAAATGATCGGCCACTCTTTTTGCAAGTTTTTCTTCAGGATGAAGAATAAATATTCTAAATTTTTCCATTGATTTTGCTCCTTCATTGAGCATTATAACATAAACTTACATGTTTAACATAAAATAATTGACTATTTTTAATTAATATGTTAAATTAATAAAGCAACCTGTCATTAGGAAATAACCCAAAAATATAGTGTTAAACTAATCAAAGAATAAT
>CAZDEE010000028.1:0-10901 GCA_964504595.1 uncultured Staphylococcaceae bacterium
ATAAAATTCTCAAAATTTCATTAGTTTTTATCCATTAACTGTAAAAGACCCGTATAAAAAATTACATTAAAGAAGGCTTTATTCATTTTTATCAACTCCAAAATTATTTTAATATAAGGCGCTTTTAAAGACAATGTTATTATCTTAATGTTTTATGGATTATTTGATATAATAATACACGAGTTTCTTGAAAGGAGATAAAAATGATATTTGGAAGAGTTATTAACAAATATTATCGCAAATACTGGTATTTATTAATACTAGGTGTTTTAGCGCTACTCTTAGTTGATTATGCTCAATTATGTTTGCCAAAAATTCTAGGTGATTTAATAGATCATATGAAGAATTATGGAGCTATTGATGATCAAGGACTAACTAAGGTTGTTTTATCTATTTTTTTGATTGGCGTTGCTATTTTTGTTGGTCGTATTATTTGGAGAGTAACAATTTTAAGAGCGGGTTTTCTAGTGGAGGCGGATTTAAGAAAAGAAATGTTTTTACATGCTGAAAAACTCTCCACCCGATACAATCAAGAAAAAAAGGTTGGTGCTTTAATGGCCGTCTTTACTAATGATTTAGAAACAGTCCAAGAGGTTGTGGCAAGTGGAACTATCTTTATGGTAGATGCTATATTTTTAGGTGGATTGGCCTTGATTAAAATGATTATTCTTAATTGGGAATTAGGATTAATCGCCTGTGTTCCTTTAATTCTCTTAGTCGCATGTGGAGGAATTATTGGAAAAGCAATGAATAAAAAACAAAAAGAAAGACAAGAAGCTTATGAACAAATGAGTGATTTTTCACAAGAAAATTTTACTGGATTAGCGGTTATTAAGGCTTTTGTAAAAGAAGTTCAAGAATTAAGAGAATTTGCAAAAATTAATAATAAAAATCAAAAAGCTAATATTGAGGTAGCGCGATTAAGTGTTTTATTGGATATAGTAATTAATATTTTGGTTTATTCAATAATTGTTTTAATTTTCATTATTGGAGGGTATTTTGTTTTTAACCCAGATTTTAATTTTACTGCCGGAAATGTCACTGAATTTGTTGGGTATTTCAATACAATTATTTGGCCAATGCTCGCCATTGCGCAAATAATAAATTTGAGAAGTAGAGGAAATACTAGTTTAAAAAGAATTTCTGCTTTATTAGATGAAAAAGTAGAAATAAAAGATAATGAAGTAATTGAATTGCAAGATGTTAAAGGTAATATTGAATTTAGAGATTTATCTTTTACATATCCTAATTCATCTAAAGTATCATTAAAAAATATTTCTCTAAAAATCAATCAAGGAGAGACAATTGGAATTGTTGGAAAAATAGGATCTGGTAAAACTACCTTTGTTAATATGCTTTTACACTTATACAATCTTCAAGAAGGAAAACTCTTTATTGATGGTATAGATATCATGAATATATCTATTAAAGAATTAAGAGAAAATATTGGATATGTTCCTCAAGATCATTTTTTATTTTCTGATACTATTGCTAACAATATTGCTTTTGCTAAAAAAGATGCCACAATTGAAGAAATAAAAGAAGCATGTGATTTAGCAGATATTAAAGAAAATATTGAGGAATTTGATTTGCAATACGAAACCTTTGTTGGAGAAAGAGGAGTTACGCTTTCTGGAGGACAAAAGCAAAGAGTATCGTTAGCAAGAGCGATATTGAAGAATCCTCCTATTCTTATTTTAGATGATGTTGTTTCTGCAGTAGATATTAAAACTGAAGAGAAAATACTATCAAATCTTGAAAAAGTAAGAGAAGGAAAGACAACATTAATAGTGGCTTCTAGAGTATCAACGGTTAAAAAAGCTAGTCGAATTATCGTTTTTAATAATGGCGAAATTGAAGCTTTTGATAATCATGAAAATCTTTTAAAAATATCTCCGACATATCGTAAGATGGTTGAACTTCAAGAGCTTGAAAAAGAAGTGGAGGGATATCATGAATAGTGTTAAATTAAATAATGATACTCGAATAATGTCAGATAAAGAAATATTAAAACGTTCTTTTTCTTATATTAGACCACATGCGAATAAATTTATTATTTCGATGATTTTTATGGTAATCGTCATTTTATTAGAACTTGCTGGACCATACATATCTGGAATTATTGTTTCACGTCTTTATAGCTTTGAAAATTATAAATATTTAAGTGTTGTTGCGTTATCGATTGGATATTTGTCTTGTGTTTTAACTAGTTCTATGTTTATGTATTTAGAAAGTATGCTATTACAAAAAACAGGACAGAAAATTGTATACCAATTAAGACAAGATGTTTTTGCGCATATTGAATCGTTAGCAATTGCTCAAATAAACGAAGTACCAATTGGAAAATTAGTTTCAAGAGTTACAAGTGATACAAATGCAGTCAATGAATTATATACAAATATTTTAATTAATTCATTAAAGAATATATTATCTTTGTTTGGTGTTATTGGAATGATGTTTGTTCTTCATGCCAAACTAGCTTTATATATGATAATTGCGGTTCCTTTGGTTGCTTTCTTTTCTTATCTATTCCGATATTTATCGAAAAAAGCATATCGCAATGTTAGACATGAAATATCCGCGATGAACGCTTTTTTAAATGAAAATTTATCAGGAATGAAAATAACTCAAGTGTTCAATCAAGAAGAAAGAAAAGAAAATGAATTTAATAAAGTTAATGGAAATCTAGTTAAAGCAAGATCTAAACAAAATATTGTTTTTACTATTTTTAGACCAATTGTATCTTTTATTTATATGTCTTCAATAGCGGCATTAGTGTATCTTTCTTTAAAAGTATTTGATTTAGGGAAAGATGAAGTTGGATTACAAATATTATGGTCATTTTATGAATATGTTGGAAGATTTTTTGAGCCTATTCAATCTTTAGCGGATCAAATAAATGGTTTACAACAAGCTTTTGCGGCTAGTGAAAGATTATTTTTACTTTTAGATTTAAAACCAGAATTAGAGGATGAAGATGATTCTATTGAAATTGATAATATAAAAGGAGAAATTATATTTGATCATGTGTGGTTTGCATACGAAGGTGAAAAATGGATTTTAAAGGATGTTTCTTTTAAAGTAAATCCAAAAGAAGTTGTTGCATTTGTAGGGGCAACTGGAAGCGGCAAAACTACAATATTATCGTTAATAGTAAGGAATTATGATATTCAAAAAGGAAATATTTATATTGATGGAATAAATATTAAAAAAATAAAAATTAAATCATTAAGAAAAAGTATTGGCCAAATGCTACAAGATGTATTTCTTTTTAGTGGTACAATTTATTCAAACTTAACGCTAAGAGATGAATCGTATTCACTTGATGAAGTAAAAAAAGCCAGCGAATTTACAGGCTCAGATGTTTTTATTTCAAAATTAAATAATAATTATCAAGAACAAGTTTTAGAAAAAGGAAGTAATTTTTCTGCAGGAGAAAGGCAATTATTATCATTCACTAGAACTGTTTTACATAAGCCATCATTAATGATTTTAGATGAAGCAACCGCAAATATTGATACAGAAACGGAAGTTTTGATTCAAAAATCGTTAGAAAAAATGATGGATTTAGGTACTATGTTGATTGTGGCGCATAGACTAAGTACAATTCAACACGCAAATCAAATTATAGTCCTTCAAAATGGAGAGATTATTGAAAAAGGAAATCATCAATTTTTATTAAGAAAAAAAGGTTATTACTATAATCTTTACCGCCTTCAATTTGAAAATGAAAAAAAGGAGAAATATGGAAAATAACAATTACACAATTGCATTATTAATCGATACAGAAAATGTATCAAGCAAATATTTGGAAGCTTTAAAAGAAGAATTAAATGTTTTAGGTAAAATAACTTATTTAAGAATGTATGGTGATTTTACTTTATCATCTTCAAAGAACTGGAAAACATTAGCGAATGATTACGCGATTACACCAGTTCAACAATATCGTTATACAAAAGGAAAGAATGCTTCTGATTCTCGTTTAATTATCGATGCGATGGATATTTTATATTCAGAAAATGTTGATGCATTTTGTCTTATGTCAAGTGATAGCGATTATACCGGTTTAGTGAAGCGGTTAAAAGAATCAAATATATTTGTTATTGGTGCAGGAGAAAAGAAGACCGCTCCATCTTTTGTTAAAGCGTGCGATCGTTTCTTTTATTTAGATGAGCTATCGGATAAAGAAGTTCCTGTTGAAAAGAACAATAAAGATAAGAAGAAAACGAAGAAAAATTCTAAATCAGAATCCGCGAAAAAAGATAAGGAACTTTTAAAAGAAGAAGTTGAGCATTTTGCAATTAAAATATTAGAAAATAATCCGGGTCAATATTTATTAAGTAAATTGATGCAAAAAATATATCAGAAGTTCCCTCAATTTAATTTTAAAAAATATAAAGTTAGACGTGCTCAAGATTTCTTTACGATGAGTAAGGATTCTAAATTTGTTGTTTCGAAAGGAAAAACTACTGAAGTTTTTATTGAGTTGAAATAAGTAATCACTAACATTATTTTTATCATTGTTTGTTTATAGTAATAAACAAATATATTATTTATAATTTATTTGTAGCGAGGAAACAAAAAATGAAGAAAAAATATGTTTTTATGTTGTCGATTGCGTTATTACTCAGTGGATGTAATGGCTTAGGGGAAAATACAACCTTTGTAGATGAGTTTAATGGGTTTTATAAACTTTATGAAGATATTTATATCAATCATTTCCCTGGGATATATGATTCATCATTAGATATTGAGTTTAAAGTGAAAAATGAAAATTACACAGTTTATTATTCATTGGATTATACTAAACCATCAATCGCTTACGTTGATCCAATAAAAGTCGATGTTTTGCCTACAAATGATATTAAAGATTATCCATTAACCACTCATGTTGATGGAATATTAGCAAATACTACAGATCAAAAAGTTATAAGTCTTAATTATATTAATAATATTCAATCCACTAAAAAATTTCCAAAACTAGATAGATGCAATGTTATTAATATTTTAGTTAAAGATGAAGTAAATGATGTTGAAGTTTTAAATAGAAGTTTAACTTATATAATTGATAAAGAATTCAAGTATAACAAAGTTCCGATTGTTTCATTATCAATGCCTTTTGATGATTGGTTTGGTAAAAATGGAATGTATAATGATATTATGCATGATGTATCTAAGAGAGTTAATCTTGAGTATTTTGATCCTACTATAGGAGATACTTTTTATGTGAATAGTAAGATTAAATTAGGTGGCAATTATTCAAAAGGATACCCTCAAAAAACATTAAATCTCAATTTTAATAAAGATCAATATGGTAACAAAAATAAACCGATTAATGCGGATATTTTTGATGGTAGAACAAAAAGAGGATTTAAGAATGAACCTTTAACTGGGTTAACTAGATTTAGACTTCATAATGGAGGAAATTGCTTTGAAAATTGGACAGGATTTAATGATGCGTTAATCCATAATATGATGGCGGATACAAATGTTGCTACTTCCGCTTGCAGGCCTTGTATTGGCTTCTTAAACGGAGAATATTGGGGAATTTATTATATTAGGGAACATTATAGTGATGCATATTTTGAAAACAATTATGATGTTGATAAAGATAATGTTGTCATTTATGAGTATAAAGGAAATTTAACTTTTGATGATGGAAATGAAGCATTAGGAAAGGATTGTTTTGAAGATTTTAATAGCTTTATTAACTCTTGTGATTTAACAAAAAAAAGCCAATATAAAAAGTTATTAGATGAATATATTGATATTGATAGTTTTATAGATTTTATAATTGCTAATCATTATGCCGGAAATTGGGATTCTATTGGGAATAATAATAATATGAAAATGTGGCGAGCAATTGATAAGGTTAATGGAAATAAATATACTGATGGAAGATGGCGTTTCTGTTTACATGATGTTGATTTTGCATTTACCGATTACAATAATTATTTATTACCAACACAAAATTTTTCTTATTCGCGATTTGATTTACTTAGAAAATTATTAAAAGTTCAAGACTTTAAAGATAGACTATATGCTCGTGCAGAAGAGCTAATGGGAACTTTATTGACTTCCGCGAATGCAAAAAACATTTTAGAAGATATGGTATATTCGGTTGATAGTTATAAAAAAGAAGCAGGAGTCAGATGGGGGCAACCGGATACTTTTTATAGCGATTGGAAAAAAAGCATTACTAGTGCGCGAGATTTTATTAATCATCGTTCGAGAATATATTTGGACTTTTTAAAGGATGCATTATCAAAATATTAATTACAGAAGGCCTTTAATTTAAATAAAACCGCAATTAATAATTGAGAAATTGCTATTTATTTTTAACTTTGTACAAAAATATCAAAAGTAATAATAGATTATCACCATTGTATTAGAAATGGTGATTTTTTAATTTTTTAACAAAAATCTTACAAAAAACATCGAAACAATCATGAAAAACCAATATTTACTTGACTTTTCATTATTTTAAATATATCTTTTAAATATTATTACACGCGCGTGCGTAGCGCGCATATGTACATAAAAATATATTGAAACAAGAAAGGAGAATGTTGTATGAAAAAGAAAGTTTTATTTTTATCTTTATTACTTATGGTTGGCTTAGTTGGATGTAACGAAAATAAAAATGATGAGCCAACAACTGGAACGATACCTGGAACAACAACCGCTACATCATCGTCATCATTAGATACGAGAACTGATTTAGAAAAAATTAGAGATTTAATCATTGGATTACAAACAAATCAAAATTATACGATGGTTATTAATGATAGTGATGGTGAATGGAAAAGTCGAATTTTACCTAACGCTACTTATTATAATGCTCCAGGATATTTTGATGATATTGATACAAGGGGCTATGCTGAAAATGAAACAGGTATTTTCGCTTATTTAATTGGAGAAGAAGGTTTGGTTTTAAAATCAAATTATTTAAAAGATGATGACGGAAATAATCTTCATGATATTTATACCGCAAAAATCAATAAAAATAGTTCTTCAGTTAGAATGGAAAATGTTGCCTATTCATTTAAATTGTTTGATATTAATAATTTAGAAGACCTTGAAGAGTCTCGAGCGGTGCCAGGAATGTATAACATTGATTATAAAAAGATTATTGATGTTATTCCTGCAATTGGAATACAAGATACTCTTCGTTATCAAGAAGTTCAAGCAAGATTAGGATTAAGTGAAAATGGTTTAATAATTCAATATAAAGCTACTTGCTTTGGTACAGATTTAGGAACGTATACTCTAGAAGTTAAAGATATTGGAACAACAACAATTCCATATATTACCGAGTACCTTCAAGAGGGTAAAGGACCTAGTGAAGACGTTTTAGATTCTGATGAAAGCAAATTGAAAAAACTTTTAGATGATAAAAACTACATAGTTTCTATCGATGAAAATACTAATTATATTGTGACACCTAATTACATTCAATTATCAATTTGGGATGAAGAAAACGAAACTGAAATTGTTGAGGGATTTGTCTCTATTGAAAATAATTCAGCTTTAGATGATGGGATTTATGCATATACAGTTGATTCTGCAACAGGTAATGTAAAATTAGGTAAGAAAACGTCATATGAATCTATAGTTGATTTAGATTATATTATGCCAACTGACATATTTGATATTTGTACTTTTGCAGATGAAGTATATACATGTGAAGACGAAACTTTATTATCACAATATGAGGATTATATTGATAATACTTTAGACAATCAAAAAGAATATATTGGAAAATTATATATCTCATATAATTTACGTGATGGTAATATGGAATCATATTCATCGATAACGATTGTTGCAGATCATTATGATGTAACAACAAAAAAACCATCAGGAAAACAAACAACGAAAACAATTTCTTCGTTTGGCGTTGCTTCGGATAGTGATTATGCCACATATATTGAAAATTTCTTACAAACATTAACTAAATAAAAAGGAGAACAAAAATGAAAAACAAAATTTTATGTGCACTTTTAAGTGCAGCGGCAATTATTCCACTTGCTAGTTGTGGTAATAACAAAGTAAGTACAATTCTTGATGATCTTTGTAAAGGATTCTCTGTTGAAGGAACAATTTCACAAACAGCATATTGGTTGACCGGATCTGAAGGAGAGAGAACCGGAGAAAAAAATGAAAATGTTTATACTATTTCCTATGATTATCAAAATACTGATATCGTTGGTGTTAGCCAAAATGTTAGCTATAATTCAAATGGCTCAGTAGTAACTATGTTAGATGATACTTTTATTAAAGGAAATGATGGTTGTGCTTATTTCTATGAATTAGGTTATAAAAATAAATTAGAAGCAGTTGCGGCTGTTGACTCTTTAGGTAATAGCATCAATTATTCTTATTATTTTGACAATCCATTTACTCATATTAATGCAAGTGATTTCACTCATAAGTCAGGTAGTACTTATGAACTTGATAAGACAAAAGCATTTTGGCTTTCTTATATGCTCTTCAATCAAATCGATAACGTTTTCTATGAAACATGTAAAAAAGCAGAATTTACTATTGAAGATGGCACTTTAAAAAGCGCTAAAATTGAACCAGTAGTAATTCAAGATTACGCAACTGTAGGACAACAAAATCAATATTATGAACTTGAAACTGTTGTAAGAATTAAATTCTCTAATGTTGGTTCGGCAAAAATTCAAGTTCCTGAATTAAGAAAAACCAAGAGTTACCATGCTCCATTAAAAACTGCTTTTGAAAATCTTAAAAATAATTATACTTTAAAAGTTACATGGAATTCTAATGATTACGGAACAGATACTACTACAATTATTCATACATTCTATTTTGCTGATAGTGATATTTATTGGAAAGTTAGATCAAGCACTCAAGATGATTTAACTGCACCAGATGATGGACCAAATAAAATCAATGATATGATTTTAAGAGTGGATGAAACAACAAAGACCGTTACTCCATGGGGATATGATGATGTTTATGAAAAATGGACCGCTGCGGCCGCAATTACAAACGGATTCTCACAAGTTATTGGCGCCTCTGTTGATTATTTCCGCCCAGTTATCAGCGATGTTGCTGCTGAAGTATTTGATTATAATGAAACCACTAAAATTTATAGTGCCACTAATGAATTATTACCACATCTTGCTTCAGAATGTTTTGTACCACCAATTGCTTCTACAACCGAATTAAATGGCTATACAAATCAATTTGATTTAACTTTAGATAGCGATAATAATTTAAAAGAAATTAAAATTGTTTATTCTTATAACAATGGTTGGGATGTTTATGAAGGAAATTATATATTAGAATTTTCTAATATTGGAACAACCACTTTACCATATGGTATCACTTTATAAGAGGTGATACTGAATGGCTAAAAACAAATTATTCGTTTGTTTTGGTGCGGCTATATTTTTAATGGGCTGTACTTATGTATCAACCGATACAACTGTTACTTCAACAAATCCGACTACTTCGATACCTAAGCCAAATACTACACAAACACCAACTACTGAACAAAAAACAGATATTGATGATTTTGAATTTGCTTTGAATGATGAAGGAACTTATAGTGTAGTAAGTTATAACACATTTAAACCATCTACAGTGGTTATTCCTAGTGAATATAAGGGCATTAAAGTCACTCATATTGATGATCATGCTTTTTCAGGTAAAACCAGTGGAATTGAGAAAATAGTTCTTTCGGAAAATATATCTTATTGTTCGCCATTATCATTTAATGAATCATTTAATTTATATGCAATTGAAATCGATAGCAATAATAAAATTTATTGTTCGATCGATGGAATTGTTTATGATAAGAATTTAACTGAGATTGTATTTGTACCTAGAAATGTTGATGAAGTTAGCCTACCTTCTTCTATTAAAAAAGTAGGTGCGTTAGCGTTTAAGAAGTCAAGTGTAAAAAAAGTTACTTTAAATGAAGGATTAGAAACAATTGAGAATAACGCTTTTGAAAGTACACAAGATTTAAAAGAAATAGTGATTCCTGATTCAGTTACAAAATTAGGAAATGAAGTATTTTCTTATACAGAAGCCAGTTCGATTGTTATTGGAAAAGGTATTACAAGCTTGCCATATTATTTTGTTAATAACTGTGGCAGTTTAAAAAGTATTGTTATTCCAGGAAATGTTAAAACAATCGAATCATATGCGTTTAATGAATGTAGAGTTTTAAATAGCGTTACTATTGAAGAAGGATTAGAAACAATTGGTAATTGTGGATTCGCAAATTGTGGAATTGTTAATATATCATTACCATCCACATTAAGAGAAATAGGCGATGAAGCATTTATTAGAAATTATATTAAAAATATTACTATTCCTGAGGGTGTTGAAAAAGTAGGCGAGGGAGCTTTCTGGGCTTGTGGATATTTACAAAGTATTTCTTTCCCATCAACAATTAAAGAAATAGGTGTTTCTGTAGTTGCGCATGCAAAAGAATTAAAAACAATTACAATAGGAGAAAATAATAAATACTTTAAAGTTGAAGATAATATCTTGTTTTCTTACGATATGACACGTCTTATTGCATTTCCAGGAAATCATCCAAGCTTTAGTTATGAAATTCCTAATACCGTAACTAAGATTGATCGCGAAGCGTTTTCAAGTCTTAAAAGACTAGACGATCTTACTATTCCAAAAAGCGTTACTACAATAGGCGCTTATTGTTTTAGAGAGACATCTAGACTTAAATCTGTTAAATATTTAGGTACAGTTCTTGATTGGGCACAAATTGTTAAGACTGAAGAATATTATCGATTTAACGATGACGATGGATCATATTCAATAATAGATGTTCCATGGAATGATTCAAGTTCCATCGAAGAAGTTATTTGTACTGATAAAACAATAAAACTTTAATTAAAATT
>CAZDEE010000029.1:0-10182 GCA_964504595.1 uncultured Staphylococcaceae bacterium
GTATAAAATTCTCAAAATTTCATTAGTTTTTATCCATTAACTGTAAAAGACCCGAGTTAAAAGCTATAATAAATATAAAAAAAGTACAAATTTTAACGAATTAAGTTATAATAAAAAGTGACTAATTAAATAAAACGAAGATGGTGGAAAAATGAAAAAAGTTATCATTAAAACGATTGAAGATTTTATTAAAGCAAAGAATAATAATTTGTTTTTTCAAGATTTAATTTTTGATGATAATTTAGATCAAGAATTAATATTTGAGTATTGTTATAAAAGAACAGAAACTTTAATTGATTATACTTATTTAGGTTGTTGTTATAAATTCGGTATTGGAACAGAAATAGATTATCAAAAGGCAATAGAATTATTTTTAAAAGCTGTAAATGAAAACTATGCGCCAGCACAATGTGATTTAGGTGATTGCTATTATTATGGATTTGGGGTTAAACAAGATTATCAAAAAGCCGCCGAATTATATTTACAATCGGCAATGCAAAGATACACTAGAGGAGAATATACAACAGGTGTTTGCTTTTTTTATGGTAATGGGGTAATAAAAGATCAAGAAAAAGCTGTAGAGTGGTATCAAAAAGCCGCAAGAAAAGGACATGCAGGAGCGCAGTGTAATCTAGGATTATGTTATGAAAATGGAAAAGGAGTAACTAAAGATTATAAAAAAGCAGTTAAATGGTATATTGAATCGGCCAATAGTGGATATGCTAAAGCACAGTACGCTTTAGGAAATTGCTATTATTATGGTAATGGCGTCGAAATAGATTATCAAAAAGCTTTTGAACTATTTATTTGTGCAGCAGAGCAAGGAGTTCTTGTTGCTTTTAATGCTGTTGGTAATTGTTATTTTAATGGTCATGGCGTTGAACAAGATTATGAAAAAGCCTTTGAATTTTATTTACAAGCTGCTGAAGAAGGAGAACGTTATTCTCAGTTTAATTTAGGCAATTGTTATTATTTAGGAAAAGGTGTGGTAAGAGATTATAATAAAGCAATAAAATGGTATCAAAAATCTGCAGAACAAGGTTGTTTTAAAGCTCAAATCGCAATTAATATGATTCAATATGAAATTAAAAATATGAAGAATTAATAATGAATTTAAGCTAGATTAATTACAAATAATCAAAAGATATAATAATGGCAAAAAGCAATAGAATTATTTTAATTCACTTTCGCATCGATTTATTTATTATTTCATTAATAATATAGATTTTTAATTATATACTTATTCTAAAAATCAAATAGATAATCCTTAAAAATCATATATGATTTAAAAATAATTAAAAAATATAGACATAATAGTTATTTTTGTTATATATTTTTATATATTTATTAACAAAAAAGGAGGACTATATCTATGAAGAAAAGTTTTTTAGTTTATTCATTTGCCTTTATACTTCTTGCAAGTTGTGGCTCAAATAATAACACAAACCTAAGCGAGTTTGATGAAAATCTTATCGGAAAGTATAATGGCATAAGCGGACGATTTGAAGTTTTAGATGATAAGATAATGTATAATGATGTTGTTTTAAAACCAACAAACTACAAAGTTGAAAGTTTTAAAGAAAACTTTACTGAAATCAATGATAATGAAGAGATTGTAGTTGTAGAACGTAGTGTTGAGCATACAGTTGGATACTTGAAAAATGGTAAAGCACAATATCGTATGTATTTATCAGGAAAAGATGGCAATTATAATTTGACACTTGAACAAAAAGTTAAAAAAGATTATGTATATGTTGACTCTTTTATGCCATCAATTGATGAATTTAGTGGAGCGTATACCGGATATGGTGATTCAAATGCTTATAATACTGTTTACCATATTGGAGGCGATTTTGATACGAATCGCGGACATTATACAATCGGCTATTATGGAGCATTCTTTGGCTATTATGTTGATTTGTATTACGCAGATAGCTATTTAAATGTTACAGAAAATGGTTTATCAAAAGTTATTTCACTTTGTGATTATGCAGATAATTATGAATATTATAAATTAGAATTAAGTACCATTAATAATGTAACAGGATTAGTGGATTTAAATGATAAATCATATATTTCATTTTATTATGATCCGATGTATTTAACCTATAATTATTATTCTAATGATTCATCAATAAATGGAAGCATTATTGATCCGGCTAATAAGACAGTGATTATTAGCGATGTAACATATTCATATGAACAAAAAGTTGATGAAAATGGACAATATGTTATTTTAACCAATGGTTCTACAACTATTAATACAAGACCAACACAATATGGTATGTTATGGAATCAAAATGGCGTTGAAAAGGAATATGTATTTGATTCTGTAGATGGACTTATTGGATCCTATGAATATAAAGATGAAAAGTTTACTTTAAATAAAGATTACGATACATCTGAATATAACTTATTAATTAATGGTCAAAAACAAGAATTGAAATATGCTCTTTATAATCATCAAAAAGCGATTAAAGTTAAAATTGATGGTAAAGATGCATACTTTACATATTTCAAACAAAATACGGCGATTATGTGTAGTGTTGATAATGAAGACATTTTCTTCACTAATAAAGAATTGTTCATATCTTACTATAATCATATATTTATTTGTAAAGAATACGATTTATATGAAATAGTTGTAATTGATGAAGAATATTCCGTTTCATACAAAGATAGTAAAAATGAAGGAACTGTTATCTTTAATCCTTTAAAATTATATCCATACATTGAGTTTACAGTTGGTAAAACAGAATATACTTTTGCGCTTTTAGAACCAAATAATGGAGTTGCTCAACTTTCTTCTGATAAAGAAACATTTGATTTCTTTATTTTAGAAAATGTTGAAGATATTTATCAAGATTATACTTCTCATCACCAAACAGAAGTAAGTATTTCTAAGAATAATATTTCTTATTTTGGTAGTGAAGTGAGTTATGAATTAGAAGCCTATTATTCAGAATATTCTTACGCATATGTTATGGCTATTAACTTTAAAGTTAATGGAACAAAATACCAAGGTTTTACTAATACAGGTTTATTAGCTGTAGATGAAGTAAAAGAGTCTTCTAAAGGAGTGACTAAAGTATTTATCGATGTTAAAGAATTTGCTAAATTAGTGGGTGAATATTATTTAGAAGGTACTTTCGGTCCAGAAAAATTCAAAATAACCGAAGATGGTCATTTCTATGCTGATACACTTAACAGCGGTAAAAATGGTTTGGACTATGATGTTGAGTATGATTATACTCTTGAAATGAGCTATGATGCATATGGTTATGAAGCATATCCAGTTATTGTTTTTGAATCACAAAATACATATGTTAAATTAACTAAAATGGGACATGCTTTATATGTTAATGGTGTAATGGCATATTATGCGGATTATCTATTTAATTATCAAGGTATTTATGTTACTAATGCTCAAGAAGTTGTTGAATTACGTGGCGAGACATTATATGTTGATGGAACAAAAGCTACAATAAGTGAAATTGCTCATAATGGTAGTGAAACAAGTATTGAAGCGTTAGTAAATGGAGAAAGTAAAACTTATAAATTTAATAAAGAAGATAAGAAAAATTATTTAACCATTGGTGATAGTAATGAAAAAGCATATAAAGCTGATATTGATATAGATTCATTTGTAGGTACTTATGAATATAATGGTACTACTTATACTTTAGCAGCGGACAATTATATTGGTACTCAAATTGCAAATGGATATATTTTAGCAAGTGGATTATTGAATACAAAAGAGTATTCGATAGTTATGTATGAAGGACATATTGCTATGAAATTTACTTTAGGTTTAGATACTGTTTATATTTATTCAGGAAGCGATGGTAATGTTATTGAAGTCGTAAGCGCATCATTACCTCCTTTACCTCCATTACCACCTGCTCCGCCAGTTTTGTAATGCTGGAAATTAATAATTATAAAATATGATTTAAAAGATGCTTGACTTATTATAGTTGGCATCTTTTTTTGTTGATTATTTAAAATATTAGGGAAGGAAGAAAGTTTTAGATAATTTTTTATGTATAATTAACTAAAGAGATTTTTTAAGTTTAATAAGTTTCTGTATATCTAAATGAAATAATCTTCAGTTTCTATATAAAGAATATTTTCCGTAGAATAATGTTATAAAAGTAAGGAAGTAGTGCTTTTTTTATTTTGGCTTTATAAAAAAATATATATTGTTATATTCTTTTATATAATTGTTTGCTACAATATGAGTAGGAGATTTAACAATATGAAAAAAAGTTCTCGTGAGATATTCTCGTGCGCAGAAGAAAATACTTTTAGTGAATATAAAGTTTTTCCAGCTGAGCAATATGTTGTTAAAGAAATAGGCGACTCTCCTCGTGAAATTATGAAAAACGAGGAATATTTTGGATGTGATTATAATGAGGAATCTTCAAATAAATCAAATATTAGTTCTAAAAAGAAAAAATTATCCTTACGAGAACTTACATCTAATTTAGCTTCTTCGACTAGTTCTATTATTACTTCAACTGTCGTTATTGTTGGGGCTATTGGAGCTGGGGTAATTCCAGAAATAGATATTATTAATAAAAAATTAGAAGTTATTACTGAATCATTAGAAGATATTTCCACTCCTAATAGAATTCAAGTTAAGGGTAAGGCAGAAAATATTAATTCGGACTATATATATTACGCAGATGTTTATCAATATCAAGATAATGATCAAGTATGTGTTAATGAACAAGTTGAAATTGAGATAAGTGATGATTTAGAATCATTTAGTTTTGAAGTTGAGGCGTATTATGGCGTGAGTGATTATCAATATGAGATATATTGTGAAGGTGATGAAGAAGATATTTTGTATATTTCTGATCTTGTTCCTTTTGAAGAAAATCAATCATATGATGCAACATATAATAAAGTAAAACCAAATGAATCAAAAATCACTTTTAATTTAGCGGATAATACATATAATGTCGAAATAAACACTGGATTTAAAACTAATTATCCAGAAGCTTTCTCTTATCGATTAAATATTTTAGATATTGATGGGAATATTTATGCTACATACCAAGGACAGGATTCTATTATTAATCTAACAATACCTTTTATTGATAAAATCTTTTTTGAATATACAGATGTTGGTGATTTTGCTGTAATTGACCATGAATATGAAAAAGTATTAGTTAATGAATATAGTCTATTAAATATACCAATTATATCTATTTCAGATCAATATCAATTAAAGGATGATAAATTTGTTATATCTTATGAACTAGATTCACTTTATGATATTTCTAATATGTCATTATCTTTGCAATTAGAAACTTCAAATAAAACCGTTCAAAAAGAAATAGATTCTTTATCAAAAGAAGGAATAATTGTTTTAAATGAGTTTGAAGGAGAAATTGGTGAATTAAAAATTGAAGGTCAACTCCGTTTTCAAGATTCAAGACTTGATGCATATGAACATTCAATATCACTTGAACCAATGATAAGAAATTTAAACTATGTGTTTGATATTTCAAGAATTACCGCATTTGCATTAGATAATGGTGAAGACTTCATTCCAGTTCATTTGTCATTTAATAAAATCATTCCAGATACATATTCTTGGCAATTAATTAAACAAGATGAAGTAGTTAGTGAAGAAAAAATGCCTGTAAGTGATGAATATTCATTTAATAGTATTGGTTCTGCTGATGGAGGATCATTTAGTATAAAAGTTTTTGATGAGAATGATAATTTATGGAAGGAAATGCCTTCGATTGTTATTCATCCACATAGTGAAGTTATAAGTTATTATAGAAGTACAAATACATCTTATTCGGCAGTTAATCCTTATGAAAGTGTTGTTACATATAATGATGATTCCACTATTAACATTTATCGGATGATGAATTTTACATCAACAAGTGAAAATGCTTATTATGATGCATCTTTATATACAGGGATAAATAATGATGATGGTAGTTATCAAGAATTAACGAGTTATCTTTCACGTGAAAACTATTCAATCGTTGAAAACTTACCATTTAAATCATATTTCTTTATATATTATGGTGTTTTCTATTATGAAGATGTTTATTATTATTTAGAATCGACAATTCCTTCTGGTGGTATAACATTTGATTATAGTTTTGAAGCTAATTATGAATATGATCCTATATCAAATAAATCTACGATAACATTGGTTGGAACAAAATATGGTATGTATAAAAATGAGTGTATGATAAATGAAACTACTTATCAATTCGATAATTATGAAGGTGGTTTAACAGATCGTCAAACTGTGACTATTGATGGTGACGCTGCAGGAATGAAATTAACATTCTATTATAATTTTTACGCTAATAATTATGATGAGTATTCAGCTATAATGCCTTTAAAGGGCAATAAATATAAAGCATATGAAATTTTAATTAACGGAGGATCAACATTATGAAAAACAAAAAATTAAAAATTTCAAAAATCATTGGTTATGTTTTATCAGGTTTAGTTTTGCTAGGAGTTTTAGTGACAATAATTTTAGAACTTTGTTTACCATCTTCTAATGAATTTGTCATATGGGCTAAAGAAAATATTTGGGACGTGACTTCTATTCCAACTCTCATAGAACAAAATTACAAAACATTTATTCATTGTCTTATTTTATTTGTTGTTGTCTTTACAATATCGAAAGTAATTCGTGCGATATTTAAGAAAATAATGAGTAAATCTAATCGAGCAAAAACGGTAATCACTTTATTAGATGGGATTATAAAATATAGTTGCGCAATTATATTAATATTCTTAGTTTTAAATGCTTTTGGCGTTAATACCAAGGCACTTTGGGAAAGTGTTGGCGTTATCACATTGATTGTTGGTCTTGGTGCACAATCGTTAATTGCGGATATTATTGCAGGTGTCTTTATTATTTTTGAAAATGAATATGATGTTGGTGAAATCGTTTCAATTGATGATTTCCGTGGCACTGTTACTGAAATAGGAATTCGCGCGACAAAAGTTATTGATGCTGCGGGAAATATTAAGATTATTAATAATTCGGATATAAAAAATGTCGTTAACTTATCACGTGAATTATCGGTCGCGGCAGTCGATTGTGAATTTACTTATGATGCACCACTTGAAGTCGTTGAAAAGTTATTAAAAGATAATTTAGAAAATATTAAAGCTAAAATACCTGAAATTGTTGATGGACCATTTTATAAAGGAGTTTCTTATTATGGCGCTAGTAATATTGCAATTAAACTAGTTGCTCGATGTCATGAAAAAGATCGATTTCAAGTTCAAAGGGATTTACTTCGTGAGTATCGTCAATTATTCTTAGAAAAAGGTATTGATGTTAGCTATGATCAAGTTATTGTTAATGAAGCCGCACCTAAAGAATTTAAATCTACGAAAAAAATTCGTCGTGAAGCTGAAGAATTTGTGGATGAACAAAAAGATTTATCTTATGATTTAGATGAGCAACATAAGGGTTAAAAGTTAATATTTCAATAATCTCCATTTATTTGGAGATTTTTTTATTGAATGTAAACTATGTTCTAATTGAATAATGAAAAAAGGGCCTTTTAGCAAACAGATGAGCTAGATAACTAGCTTAGCATATTCACTAAATTTAGGCCCTCTAGAATACTATTTTAAGAGTGTTTAATTAAATAATTTGATAGTATGAATGGTTTAATAAGACAAAAAGTAAATTACAAATTAACTTTTTCGAAATCTTTTAAATCAGGATAAATTTCTATGAAACTATATTTAATAGTAGTATTAGATTTGATTTCTTGAGTAAGCGATTCTACAACAGTTTCTCCTTCTTTTGCTGAAACCACTATTGTATAATCTTCACTTAAAGAAGTAAGTAAACCATTTTCAAATGAGAATTTCATTGTTTCATTATAATCTGTTGTGGTTTTAACTCCTGCCATTTCTGAAGATTCAGTTGCGGTTGTTTTGAATTCTCCAGAGAAGGTGGTTTCGTTTTTAGCATTTGCGGATACTAAAGTTGTTTCATATTTATCATATCCTTCAGTAGCTTCGGTATCTGAACCAGTGATTACACCAACAAATTCTATAATTAAATCGAGAACATCACAACCAGCAGAATAATAATAAGGTTCAGATTCTCTATTTTTAAGATCTTGGGAAGTTAAATATTTTATTGCATTTTCAGTTGCGGCTGCTTCTGAATCATAGCTTGTTACTGCATAACGGTTTTTACCTGACATTGTACCAACAGTATACATATCTTTTCCATTAGCGTAATTGTAGATTTCAACTTTTTCAGTTTCGCCATTTGTTTTAATTTCAGAAAGAATGTGGAAATAACCAGTTGCAAAGTTATACTCAATGACAGAAACTGAAGTTGAAGTAGTATTTTCGATTCCTTCATCACTATCTGCGCTAGCTTCTGCTTCATCGCTTCCTTCATAGGTAATTTTTATAGAAGCATCTGAGGAAATTGACATAGCATCTGGTACTGCAAATGAGCTACCATTATTAGTGATATAAAGATCGTCAGCGTATCTTCCTAATTTTTCGGCATTAATTCCGTTACCTCCACATGAACATAATAAGCATGCTCCTGATAAAAGTGTTAAAAAAGTTTTTTTCATAATTTTTTTCTCCTTTGTAATTTTAAGTAATTAATGGCAAAATGTTTTTTTATTATTTGAAACAACAATTTGCAACATCTATATTAGTATATTGAAATGTTACACTGATAAGACATAAAAGTCAATTTTTTTAAATATTTGAGGGTGTTTTTATAGCATAATAAAAGATATAAAAATAAAGGCTGTGATAAGCAACCTTTATCATATTTTTGTATCATTTAATTATTTTATTTAATGCTTTAAGAATCGTTTTTATTTATGTATTTTAAATCAAAGTTAATAACCACAAATACTTTACCTAATTTTGATACTTCATTTTGAATGTTATTTTTAATTTCTTCTTGTTTATTTTTCATATTAAAAGGTATTACGCAGTCAAAAATGATATTTGTGTGGGTTTCACCTTTAACAATTCTAAAATCATGGAAAGATAGTGTTGGATATTGTTGATCAAATATAGCATTGATATATTCACGATATTTAATTACATCTTGAGAATGAATATCGATAGGATCCATATGAATAACTAGTTCGATTTTATATTTCTCTTTAATTTTATGCTCAATGTTGTCGATTAAATCATGATTTGTATTAATATCAACTTGATTGTCAACTTCAACATGGATACTCATGAAACATGTCGTAGGTCCATACATATGACAAATAGCGTCATGAGTCCCTAAAACACCATCAAATGTATATATTTCATCAATGATTGTTTTAACAAATTGATTATCAGGACCAACTCCAATTAAAGGATTTATTGTTTCAAAAATCATTTTAATTCCGGAAATTAAAATAAATATTGCTACAACGACACCCATTAGGCCATCTAGACTTATATGATATCCACCTATTGTAATATCTTTAAAAATCATTGATATAATCGTGGCAACTAAAATTGATGAGGTTGAAATTACGTCATTTATTGAGTCAGAGGCAGTAGCTTGTAAAGGTAAAGAATTAATAATCTTTCCAACTTTTTTATTAAATATTCCTTGCCATAATTTGATTAAAATAGATATGACTAAAATAATGATAGTTATTAATGAATAATTCATTTCTTTTGGTGAATTTAATCCATTTATAAAACTTGTAGCGGATTCGATTAACAATTCAAAGCCAATTATTAAAATAATGATGCTTACGAAAAGACTAGAAATATATTCAATTCTTTCATGACCATAAGGATGATCTTCATCAGCGGGTTTATTTGCCATATGAATACCAAATAAAGTTATTAATGAACTTCCCATATCAGTTAAATTGTTAAAGCTATCTCCGATAATAGAGACACTTCCAGAAAAGATTCCGATTAGTAATTTAGCTATAAATAAGAATAAATTTGAAATAATTCCGACAATTGTAGCCATTTTTCCATAGGCGGTTCTTACTTTAGGGTTATGGATATCTTTATAGTTTTTAATAAAAAGTTTTCGAAATATATTTACCATCTTTTAGCACTTCCCTTTGCTAGTAAGTATAGCACTAAAAAGATATTAATAAAAAGAAAAAAGACTATAAGGTCCTATAAAAATTTTTAGGGTTTGAAAATTCGCTATAAATTTTTTTAGGG
>CAZDEE010000030.1:0-10082 GCA_964504595.1 uncultured Staphylococcaceae bacterium
ATTAAATTTAAATCCATTTGTTTTTAAGGATTCAAGAGGTGTAATTGAAGTAATGACCGCAATTAAAAATGGAGCAATAATTATTGCACTATAAATAATTAGGATACTATAAGAAATAACTTTCCAAACATAATAGCTTTTCTTTTTATTGCTCTTAATTATTGGTGCGCCATTAAGAGTTTTATTTGAATAAATAACTTTTAATGGTTTTCTTTTCTTAATTTGTTTTTCATGCGTTAAAGCATACACTAAATAAGCAAATGCACCTCCAAAAACTAATATAGTAATTAAAGTTACAATAATTAAAGTAATTAAACGCTTTGTATTGCTTAATGTGATTAGTACAGAAGCATTAATCGCTGCCAATAGTACAATCGTTCCTATTATTAAAAATTTATCGAGATGAGTTTGACACCATCTAAACCATTTTGAATATCTCATAACTCATCCTCCTATTCATAATGGACCCATAATTTAGAAAGTCCAAATTGAATTGCTGAAAGGACTATTAAAATCACGCCTAGAATTAATGCCATCGCACTTCCATAACCAATTTCTTTTCCTTTAACAACAATATCATAAATAACCCACACAGGAGTGCTACGATATGAAGTTCTAATATCGCCAGACATACCTTGGAATCTAGCAAATTCTTGAAACGCTCCTGAAATACCAGTAAGTAAGATATAAAACGCTACAGGAGAAATTGAAGGAATAGTAATATGTAATAATTGATTAAGGCTATTTGCTCCATCAATTTCTGCCGATTCATATAATGCTTTATCGACACCTTTCATTGAGGAATATAGCATTAAAATAGATGTACCTATTCCTGACCATACACCCATTATAATCATTGACGTTAAGAAGTTTTCTTGATTAAAAAAGCTAAACTCTTTTCCTGTGTCTAAAAATATCAATCGACCAATATTAGTAAAAATAACTTTCCAAATTGAAGTAATAATAATTGAACCACATACTGTTGGTAAATAGAACAAAGTTCTAAAGAACATACTTCCTTTTGGATTTCTAATAAGTAAATTTGTAAAGAAAACTGCAAGTAAAATTCCTACAGGAACTCCGATTGCGTTTATTAAAACATTGTAAAACGAGCCCCAAAACTCAGTATTTGCAAACGCTCTTGTATAATTGTCAAAAGTAAAATTAAATTTGAATTCAAAAAAATCTGTACCGCTTAATAATTTGAAATCGGTAAATGATACCACGATCGCAAATAACATTGGGAATAATAAGAAAGCAGTTAAACCGATACATAATGGGGAGATAAAAGTCCACCCCATTATGTTTTCATTTCTTCTTTTACGATTGACCGTTTTTCCAGTCTTTTCCATAAAAATCACCTTGTAATACTAACCAAGATTAGCGTTAACTTTTTCCTTAGCAATCTCTAAAAATTCATCGACTGTTAATCGTTTAGTTTCGTCTGCCGCGAATAAATTTTCTGAAGGAACATCATAACCTTGTTCTTTCCATAAAACGTTATTGCGGTATTGCCATAATCCATATCCTTGATTTACTGCGGATTGAACGAATACTTCATAATTGTAGGGTCCTTTAGCTTTTTCTGATGCTACTAATTTTTCATCTAAAGCTAAGCTTTCATAAACAGGAATTTGGAATCCTGTTGAAGTTAAAATTTCTTGTCCTTCTTTTGAAGAAATATATTCCACTAATTTCCATGAAGCTTCAAGTTTATCTGGATTTGCAGTTGGTTTACCAGCTTCATATTTAGAGTTTACTCCATAGCCAACAGAGCCACTATACATATTTTTTGTTGGATTAACTTCAAATGATGGAACATAAGCAATATCCCAATTAAATGGTAATGTACGGAATGTTGAAACTTCCCAACGTCCTCCCATAACACAAGCAACTTTTTGTTGTGCAAATAATTGTGTTGCATCAGTTCCTTGAGTAAATGATGAAGGTGGTTCAATTTGCCATGTTAAAACTGAGTCTTGTTTAAATTGATATCCACGTCTTAATCCATTTAAAGATGTATCATCAGTTGGGAAAGCAGTTCTATCAGCATTTAAGAAATCTCCTCCTGCAGACCAAACTAAACCTTCAATATTAATTCCTGCGACAGCGTATCCGGTAATTCTACTCTTATCGGCACTATATTTGGTTAATGATTTCCACATGTCAACAGCTTCAGGAATCGTCATGATTCTATCTGATGGTGGTAAGTCAACACCCATCATATCAAACCAATCTTTGTTATAGTACATAACATATGGTCCGATATCTTTTGGTAAGGCTAATTGATTGCCGCTACCCATACGACCGGTTGCAGGGTTATATTGATATCTAGTTAAGCATGATTCATACATATCATCTAAATTATCCAATAAATCTGAAGCATCAATATAAGGACTTAAATTCATTATTTTTCCTGAACTTGCCCATCCAGAAATTGAGCCATCTGGAATTAAAAAGACATCATGAGCTTGATTACTACCTAGTCTATTGCCATAAACAGTTTCATAGTTTTGTAATATTTCAAGATCAACAGTAATATCAGGATAACGAGCTTTAAAGCCTTGTAAAACAGCTTCAACAACTTGTTTTTCAATAGATGCACCCGCTGAATCCCAATGGCACATAGTAATTTCAACTGGATTACCTGAATATTCATACTTGTAACCTAAGTCATCATACTTGCCCATAATACGTTCAAGCTCAGTAGTTTCGACTTCTACTGGTGCGGTTGTGGTACCAGTAGTTACTACTTGGCACGAAGCAACAACTGTGGCTGAAACTACAGCCAAGAAACCTGTTAACAGATTTTTATATTTATTTTGCATAAAATACCTCCTATAAATTATTTATTAATTTAATTTTACAAATATAAGTAAACGCTTACAATGCAATTAAAACACACAAATATGCAAAAAAACAACTTATTACAAAAAATGGAAAAATAATCTTAATAAAATTATTTTAAACTTACTATTAAAATTATTTAAATATTAAAATATTTACGCTATTTGAAAGTAAAGAAATATTGTGTGTTCTTTGAGATTCTTCATCATTGACTTTCTCTTCAAAAGGAACGATTTTAAATGGTTCTTCAAAGGTGTTTTTTTGATGTGGATCATCACTTTGATAGATATCTTTCTTAATGAGTTTAACGTCTTGATCAAAGACTAATTCGATATCAGTTTCTTTTAATGAAACGTTAACAAGTAAGGCAATATATTCACCTGTTTCTTTATTATATGATACAGAAGAATATATTTCAGGAACCTTTCCATATGTTTTTGTTTCATATGTTGGAATTGAATTAAATGTTCTTAAAGCATCAGTATTTGCAAATTTAGATGATATTAAAGAAATAGGATAATAAATTGTTTGCTTAACTAATCCTCCACCTACTTTTGTTAATATTGGAGCGATTACGTTAACAAGTTGAGCAAAACAGGCCATTTTAACAATATCGGCATGGTTTATAAGTGTAGATAATAAAGTCGCAACAACAACTGCATCAGCAAAATCATAATGATTTTCTAATAAAGGCATTCCATATGACCAATCTTTGACAACAACATTAGATTTATCAAAAGTATGCCAAACATTCCATTCATCGACAGCAAAATAAATGTCTTTTTTGCTTCTTTTAATCGCTTTAACATATTCTAAGGTATGTTGTAATGTTGAAATATAGTTATCAAAAACAACTGCAGAACCATAAAATTCTTTTAAATCATGGTCTTCTGTAGGGTATGTAAAATAATGATGCAATGAAAGATAATCAATAACATCAAAACTATTTTCTAAAACTTCTTTATCCCACATTGGAAAAGTAGGATTTGTAGATGCTGATGAACCACAGGCAACTACTTTAATACTTGGATCAACCCATTTCATGACTTTTGCGGCTTCTGTAGCAGTTAATGCATAATCATGTGCGGTTTTTGTTCCAATTTGCCAAGGTCCATCCATTTCATTACCTAAGCACCAATAACGGAATTTATATGGTTTTTCTCTTCCATGTTCTTTTCTTAAATTTGCGTAGTATCCTTGATCTTCTAAATTACAATATTCTACAATTTCGTGCGCAGATTTAATTGTGTCAGTCGCTAAATTAACCGCCATAATAACTTCTGATCCAACCTTATCAGCAAAATAAGCAAATTCATCAATACCAACTTCATTGGTTTCTAATGCTTTCCATGCTAAATCTAAAACTGTTCTTCTATTTGGACCAACAGTATCCTTCCAATCATACCCTGATACAAAATTACCTCCTGGATATCTAATAACTGGAACATGTAAATCCGCGATTGCTTCTATAACGTCTTTTCTAAAACCTTTTTCATCAGCAAGAGGATGACTAGGTTCATATATACCGTTATATACACATCTTCCTAAATGTTCAACAAATGAACCAAATACCTCAGGTTCAACATGACCTAATATGGCATTTTTATCAATAATAATTCTTCCACCCATAATATTCTCTCCTTTAAGTTTCTATATTTATTATTTATAAATTGATAATATTGCAATATCCACGCTAAATATAGTAAAATAAATTCAATACTTGGTAATTTTGTACAGAAAGTTGGATATTTTTTATGGAATTAAATTTCAAAAAAACTGAATTAATATCATTGCTAAAATCTTTTTGTTTAATAACAGGAGTGCGTGTAGTTATTTTTTCAAATGATGGTAATGAAATTCTATCTTATCCAGAAAAAGGGCATTCTTTTTGCTTAGAAATGCAAAAAAATTGTTCTTTCGCGGAAGCTTGCGAAAAATCAAATCATAAGTACTTTTCAAAAGCGAGAGAATCTAACGATATTCAAGTTTATCACTGCCATGCTGGTCTAGTAGAAATATCTATTCCTTTAATAGCGAATAATCAAGTTATTGGTTATGCAATGCTTGGCCAAATTACTGATATTAAAGAATATAAAGAACTAGAAAAATCTGTCTTATCAAAAACAAAAAAATATAAAACACCTCTTTCAGATAAGCTAAAAGATATAATGTTTTTATCAGAAGATAAAATTCAAGCATGTAGTAATTTGCTTAATGCTTGCGTTTCTTATATTCTCGCTAACCAATTAATCACATACAAAAAAGACACATTGCTCAACAATATAGATAATTATATAAATCAACATTTAGACACTGTGACACCTATTGATATTTCTTTTGAATTTGGTATTTCAAGAACATCTTTATATAATCTTTTTAAAGAAGTCTACAAATCGGGTGTTAGTGAATATATTTTATCTTTAAAGATAAAACACGCTAAAAATCTAATTATTCAAAACAAACTTAAAATCCATGAAATTGCCACTCTATGCGGATTTAACGACTACAATTACTTCACAAAAGTCTTTAAAAATAAAACCGGATTATCCCCACGTGAATTTAAAAAACAATCAATCAGCAACTGAAAATTAAAATTAATCACTTAAAAATATAATCAAAAAAACAATTTTCATACAAAAAACAGATATTTACTAGAAATTACATTCATAAAAATACCATTATTTAATCGTTTAAAAAATTTTTTATATGCAATTTTTTAAAAGTATTTTAAGCTAATAAAAATATCAAAAATCATGGTGCTAATATCTATCAAATTGAAAATATATTTCACGTAATTTACTAGCATTAATTTTTTAAAATTAATTATTTTTTTACTTTGCTTCAATTCGGACAAAAAGATTATTTTTTTGGATTTTTAATCATATAAATTTTTATTCTAGAATGGTATATGAAAATCCTCCTTAAATTGAATGTGGTGTTTTTTTGCATAACTATGTGATTTTTTCGTATTGTAAGCGGTTACTAGAGCAAATTATAATTCTAATATAGAGGAAATAGAATCATAAAGATCAAATAAACCTCAGAAAGGATTTTAAAAAATGAATAAAAAAATAATGCCTTTGGTGTTATTAGGACTCCTCACAGTAGGCACTCTAGCTGGTTGTAATAATAACAATAACCCAACTACCAATACTCCTACTACTGGAACTCCAAGTACAGGAACCCCTAGTACAGGTTCTCCTACTACAGCTGCACCTACTACAGCGACCCCTAGTACCGAGACTCCTTCTGCACCAACCCCAACCACTCCAACGCCAACTACGCCTACCCCAACTACACCTGCAATTGTGCATGTGGAGTGCTATTGAAAGCGTTAGCGTTAGTGCATCATCTGCAACATTACATGTTGGTGAAACCGCAAATATAACAGTTACCGTTTTACCAGAAAATGCTGATGATAAAACTTATAGCTTAAGTGCGTCAAATGATAATGTTACCATTCAAGGAAATGTAATTACCGCTGCTAAAGTTGGTACTTCAATAATTACAGCTACATCAACCGATGGTGGAAAGACTGATACCGTTGAGATTACAATTCTTGAAGATGTTAAGCCAACTCCTCAATATAAAGAAATTCCATTCTCTACTGAGAGTGACTTAGCAGATAAAACTCTTTCTTATTGGGCTGACACCACAACAGTTACTGCGATGGCAAAAGATAATGAAGATGGTACATATGAAATAAGCTATGAATCAGATGAAGCATCTTTTGTTGATTTACAACTTCTTTATAAAAATAGTGAATTAAGCAATGATCAAGCTTATTTATTAGAATGGAATATCTCTTCAACAGTTAATGGTAATATTACCGTTAATGGTAAAGAAGTCGAATTAAAAGAAGGAACAAATAAAGTTTCTATTAAATATGTATGTGGAACCGATACATCCGCAACTACCGCTTTACAAGTTTATTTTGGTACCGCAACTGATGGATTTATAAATGATGGAAAAGTCACATTTAGCTTACCAACATGGACTGAAACAAGCTTACATCAAATAACATCCAAGAGCTGGACAGAAGTATCATTATCTGATCCATGGACTGGAGAAATCAAAAGTGAACAAGAAGGATGTTGGTGGTTTGAAAACGAACCTTCAATCACCACAAAAGGAACACCTGATTCTTGGACATATGGATTAGTTAATAACACTGCAGTTGATGAAAACTATGATATCACTGTCAATGCTCAAGGTACCTCAGATTATCCAACTCAATATGACGAACACGTCGGTATTCTTGCTTATTATCACGATAAAGATAACTATGTTTTAGCTTATGGTGATTGGAATACAACTGAACGTCCAAATGGAATGAGAGAGTTCAATATCGTTTCTACAATCGGAGGTGTTACTGGAGCATCTTGCTTTAATGACTTCTGGGGTGATAATCCAACTTATTCAAAACTTGCTCAACCATTAAGTAATAATAATGAATTTAAAGTTGAAGTTAGAACCGTTAAAAATCAATTAAGCATTAGCTTCTACTTTAATGAAGGCTTTATCGGCACAAAAACATTTGATGTTTCTGGTATCGAAGGCGAAAATAAAGCCGGTTTATATGTAAATGGTGATGATACCATTACATTTACAAATTACTCATACACCAAAGTCGAAGTTAAAGAAGAAGCCGCAAAATATAGTCTTTATGACAAAGCAGGCGAAGCTTCAATTACAATTGATGACAATGATAACGTTACAATTTCCAAAGCTAAAAATCATAAACAAAACTTAGTTTTAACTGAAAGCAAATTAGCTAAAGGAAAATACACAGTTTCAACATTTATTAAATCAACTGCTGGTTATCCAAATACTTATGAACGTCAAATCGGTTTAATTCCTTGGTATATTGATGAAAACAACTTCATTGTTGTTTATGCTCAATATTGTAACTGGGAAACAAGATTTGAATCCGCAATGCGCGAATTAAATATTATCGGTAGCATTGAAGGTAAAGATATTGTTGACACAGTTGGTTGGACCGATTTTTGGGCCGATAGTGTCGCAAATGTTGATCCAAGTACAGGATTTACTCTTTCTGTAACATTCGATAATGGTAAAGTTTCTCCATCAATCAATGGAACTCCAATCGGATATTGGGCAAATGATACCTATACCTATGATCGTGATTTATCAGCTGGCTTTACTAACACCGACTTCTCAAAAGAAGCAAAAATTGGTTTCTATTGCAATACCAATAGTGATGAAGAAAAAGTCACATTTACTGATATTAAAATCGAATCATTAGTTACTATTCCTGTTACCCACTCCTATTCATTAGTGGAAAGTGGTGATATTCCTGCTACAATTAGCAAAAATGAAGATGGCACATACTTAATTAATTCAGAAACTGCTTGGGAAAATAACTTCTTAGTTACTGAAGATTTAAACGCAATTGGTAAATTCAAATTATCATCAACATTCAAAGCATCCGTTGGTTATCCAAACACTGCTGAAAGAATGTATGGATTTGTAATCTACTGGGATGAAAGTAATTTCATTAAAGTTTATACACATTATGTCACTGATAGACCTCAAAGAATGTACGAAATTGTTATTATGGGATTTGTCGGTGGTCATGATATAGACCACTGGACTAATTTTAAATGTTTCTGGATGTGTGAAGATCAACATCTTGCTGCACAAGGTGTTGAAGCTGACCCAGCAAAAGGATTTACTTTAGGATTAGAATACGATAATGGCAAATTCAAACCAAGTGTTGATGGAGTTTCAATTGCAACCTTCAATGATGGCGCAAATTGGGTTGATACATGTGATTTAGCTTCATTATTCCCATCAAATATCTGGGCAAAAGAAGCAAAAATAGGTTATTATATATCTGCAGGAACTAATAACCCTGTAACCGCGACTGATATAAAAGTTGAAAAATATTAATATTAACAAACTAATAAGGCATGAGAAAATAATCTTATGCCTTTCAAAAGTATAATGAGGTGATGTAAATGGCAAGTGTTGTATTAAAAAAGATCAATAAAGTTTATCCAAATAAGGTTCAAGCAGTTTTTGATTTCAATTTAGAAATTAAAGATAAAGAATTCATCGTATTTGTAGGACCTTCAGGTTGTGGTAAATCTACAACCTTAAGAATGATTGCAGGTTTAGAAGATATCACTGCAGGCGAATTATATATCGATGGCGAATTATCAAATAATGTTTTATCAAAAGATCGTGATATTGCTATGGTTTTCCAAAGCTATGCTCTATATCCACATATGACAGTTTATAAAAATATGGCATTTGGATTAATGATGAGACATTATCCAAAAGAAGAAATCGACAAACGAGTTCGTGAAGCGGCTGAAATTCTTGAATTAACTCCATATCTAAATAGAAAACCAAAAGCACTTTCTGGAGGTCAACGTCAACGGGTAGCTTTAGGACGCGCTATCGTAAGAAATGCTAAGATATTCTTAATGGATGAACCATTGAGTAACTTAGATGCAAAATTAAGAGTACAAATGAGAAGTGAAATTATTAAGCTTCATGAAAGATTACAAACTACAACTATTTATGTTACTCACGACCAAACAGAAGCCATGACTATGGCAACTAGAATTGTAGTTATGAAAGATGGATATATTCAACAAATCGGTACACCAAAAGAAATATTTGCCTATCCTGCAAATAAATTCGTTGGAGGCTTTATTGGCGCTCCATCAATGAATTTCTTTAAAGCTATTTATAGCGATGGAAAAGTTACAATTGGAGAAAATACAATTAATGTTCCTTTAGACCGCATTGAATCTCTTTCTCCTTATCAAGGTAAAGAAATTTATGTTGGTATCCGTCCAGAATATATTCATTTAGCGGACTCGGGTATTGAAGCGGAAGCGGAAATTGTTGAATTACTTGGTAGTGAATTAATTATCCATTCCGTTTTAAATGACACAAAGTTCTGTTTTAAAGTCAATTCAAAAACTGATGTTAAACCACATGCAAAAGTTCATTTAGATTTTGAAACTGATGAATTAAGATTCTTTGATATCGATACAGAACTAGGAATTTATTAATAAACTATTCTTGTTTTAAATGCTGTTAAAATCAATTATTGGTTTTAACGGCTTTTTTTATCCCTTTTTAAACAATAAAAAAGGTATGGAAATATCCATACCGTAAAATCAAACAATTAAACTTATTATTCTTGGTTCTTTAAAGAAGAACGGGGGATGAATTTTTTTCAAACCCCGTTTTAATTT
>CAZDEE010000031.1:0-6949 GCA_964504595.1 uncultured Staphylococcaceae bacterium
GTTAATAAAAAATATTTTACAAATTATTTATTAATGTTATAATGTTGAGGATAAAAAATTGAGAGGGCTTTTTATGAGAAAATCATTGTTTTTCAAAATAAAAGAAAAGAGTACTATGAAGTTTTTATCTTTTGATGTCTGTGATTGTTTATTGACTTGTTATTTTTGGTAACAAGTCTTTTTTTTGCAGAGAAAGGGGAAAAGTATGGAAAAAAATAACAATCTAGTTTTGGATATTAATGAAAATCCAAAGAAAGTATCGCAATTTATTTTGTTTGCGTTACAACACATTTTAGCGGTTTTAGTAGCAACGATTACAGTTCCATTATTAAATCCGGGTTTACCAATTGCGGCGACAATGGTTTCAGCAGGAATGGGAACATTATTTTATTTGTTTGTTACTAAGAATAAGTCGCCGGTATTTTTGAGTTCATCTTTTGCATATTTAGCGCCAATGAGTTCCGCTTTAGCGCTTAGTGGAATTCAAAATGCGGCCGGTGATAATGCAAATTATATGACATTAATTCTTGGTATGCTAATGGTTGGAATTGTCTATGTAACTATTGCTATCATTGTAAAAATATTTGGTACAAATTGGCTTAATAAATTATTACCTCCAGTTGTTGCTGGACCGGTTATTATGGTTATAGGACTTTCTTTAGCAAGTAGTGCTGTTAATAATTTAACTACAAATGGTGGTGAATATAACTTAATTTTTATCCTATGTGGTTTAGTTGCGTTAATTGTTACTGCCTTATGTGCTCATTATGGAGAAGGTAAAACATTAGGTTTAATACCTTTTGTAATTGGAATGGGTAGTGGCTATTTAATAGCGTTGGCTTTTACTTTAATAGGATATTATGGATTTAATAATGAATGTTTTAAAGTAATTAATTTTGAGCCATTAACGAAAGTTTTTTCAAATATTGCCGATAATTTATTTAATATCAAAATGTTTTTACCAAATAATGAGGAATCATTTATTTTCTTGAGATTTGATCAATTAAAGCAATTTGATTGGAGTCAAATAGGACAAGTTGCATTATTATTTGTTCCGGTTAGTTTAGTTACGATATGTGAACATGTTGGTGATCATCAAAATTTAGGTAATATTATTAATAAAGATTTATTAAACGAAGAACCTGGAATGACAAGAACTTTAATAGGAGATGGTGTTGCAACGGCAATTTCTGGTGCTTTATGTGGTGCAGCAAATACTACATATGGCGAAAGTGTTGCGGTTATTGGAACAACTAAAGTGGCTTCTGTAAATGTTATTAAGGTTGCTTCAATTTTAATAATTGTATTAGGTTTATTTACTCCTTTAACTGCATTTTTACAAACAATACCAAGTTGTATAACTGGAGGTGTTTCAGTTGTTTTGTATGGCTTTATTGCTAGTTCAGGAGTAAAAATGATTATTAATAAAAATGTAGATTTAAATAAAACAAGAAATATATTTATTGCATCAGCTATTTTAGTATCAGGAATTGGAGGACTTGTTTTAAAATTTGGTTCAATTCAAATTACCTCAACGGCAGTTAGTATGATAATAGGAATTGTCTTAAATCTTATATTAGTTGAAAAGAAATAATATTTATAGTTTCTTATATATGATTTTTCTTTGTAAACGTGGACTTAGTCTTGAACATATTTCGTAGGTGATGGTTTGTTGTTCTAAAGCAATATCTTCTATAGAATGATTCTCATCAATAATTGATAAAATAGTACTTTCATCATAATTGGTTTTAGAAAACAACATTAAATAATCCATACAGGTATTTCCGATTTGTATAAGCTCTTCATCTCCAACATAGGCTTTTGTTATATAATTTTTTGGCCATCCATCCGCATAGCCTAATCCAATTGTATAAATATATCCATCGCTAGGAGATATTCCTTTTCCATCATATCCAACCCGCTCTCCCTTTTTAATTTTTGCTTTTTTTATAATAGGCGCTTTTAAGGAGAGAACTGGTGAGTGATTATTATTATAATCTAAACCATATAATGATAAGCCCACTCTTAAGAAATTATCATCATCATTTTGCATATAAGTTGAACTTGAACTTGAATGAATTATTAGTTTATTTATATTTGGAATACGATTAATACAATTCAGGAATAATTCATGTTCTTCTTTATAAGAAGTAGAAGATGAATAATGAGTACAAACTCCTTTTAAAATGAGCTTAGAATGGCTTATTATAGTTAATGCTTCTTGGATTTCATCTATTTCAATACCTTCTCTTTTCATAGCGATATCAATAAACAAATGAATTGATAGAGGATAGGGGAATTCTGCAAGGCTTAATAGATGTTTTAAACTTAAAACAAGAATGGTAATTTTATAAGAATATAGGGCTTTAAAGTCGGTGGTTCCTCCTAATAATAAGATAGGAGTAAATATTAAATTTTTTCTAATAGCAATAGCTTCTTCTTTAGTTGCGACAGCAAAGAAAGAAACTTTGTTTTTATAAAGAATTTTTACGCATTCAATTAAGCCATGTCCATAAGCATTAGCTTTGACAACGGCAATTATATTTTTATTTGTAGTTTTTTTAATTTCTTGATAATTATTTTCTAATGCATTTCCATTAATTTCAATAAAAGCTCGCATATGATCACCTAGACTAATATATGATTCTTTGATATTTATTTTGAACTTGATATTACAAAATATGGACTTTAAAATAATATTGAGGTGAAGAAATATGGCGCAAGTTAATAAGACAAAATTAAAAAAATATATATCCGTTCTTAAAAAAGAAAAAAGAAAAGTTGTTACATGTGAAATATTATCTTTGTCAATAGGAGTTTATCCGGAAGTTATAGCGGATTTCTTTTCAGAATTTGATCCGATGGTTAAAATGGATTTTAATTATAACTTAAAAGATTTATTTCCTAATTTAGAGGAATGCCTAATAAAATTTGAAAAGGTAAAGACTAAAAGTAAAAGTGTTAGAGTAACAAAAAAAGATGTTGATTTATATGATTCGATAGTTAGTTTTATTTATGCAAAAATGACTACAGGTGGAATTGTTAATCAAGGTGTTGAATTAAGTGATTATGATTTAAAAGTATTGAAAAAACTAATAGTTAAAGAGGAAAAAGAGCGGCGTAAGCTTTCTAAAAAGGATAATTAACATTAAGATTAAACGCTGCCTATTTTCCTTTGTAAAAGGAAAGTACTTTAAAATGATGCGTTAAACTAAGCTTTTTAACTAGTAAAATATGTGCTGTTTTGATAGAAAAGAAAAAAAATATCAAAATCGGCACTTTTTTTCTTTTAAAGAGGTGCAAAAAGTTGCTAAGTATTGTATACTTTACATGGTTTTATATGGAGGTTTACTATGGAAACTAAAAAAACACTTTTATCTGTAGATGGTAATACCGCGGCTGGTTTAGCTTCTTATAACTTTACTGAAGTAGCTGGTATTTACCCAATTACTCCGTCTTCGCCGATGGCGGAACTTGTTGATGTATATGCATCACAAGGTAAATTAAATTTTTTCGGCAACACTGTTAAAGTAGTAGAAATGCAATCTGAAGCTGGTGCTTCTGGAACAGTTCATGGTGCTTTACAAGGTGGAGCATTAGCAACCACTTACACTGCATCACAAGGTTTACTTTTAATGATTCCTAACATTTATAAATGGGTTGGAGAATTATTACCTGCTGTTTTACATGTCTCAGCTCGTTCATTGGCTACACGTGCTTTATCTATCTTTGGTGACCACCAAGATATTTACGCAATTCGTCAAACAGGTATTACAATGTTATGTTCTCACTCTGTTCAAGAAATTGCTGATTTAGCTCCTGTCGCACATTTAATTGCTATTAAATCAAGTGCGCCAATATGTCACTTCTTTGATGGCTTTAGAACTTCACATGAAATTCAAAATGTTGAATTTATTGATGATGAAGAATGGAAGAAATTATTAGACATGAATGATGTTGAAGCATTCCGTAAACGTGCTTTAAATCCACATACAAATCCTGTCACTCGTGGTGGTGCAGAAAATGATGATATTTACTTCCAAGGTCGTGAAGCGCAAAACTTACATTTTGAAAAAGTCGTTGATATTGCTGAACACTATTTAGCAGAAGCAAGTCGTTTAACTGGACGTAATTATGCTCCATTTACTTATTATGGTGCAAAAGATGCAACAAAAGTTATTATCGCAATGGGATCAGTTACAGAAACATGTACTGAAGTTGTTGATGCATTAACCGCAAAAGGCGAAAAAGTTGGTTTAATTAAAGTCCATTTATATCGCCCATTCAGCGCTAAACATTTAGTTAAAGTTCTTCCAGAAACAGTTACTAAAATTGCTGTTTTAGATCGTACAAAAGAAATTGGTGCAACTGGAGAACCTCTCTATCTTGATGTCGTTACCGCTTTAGAACAAGTTGGACGTAAAGTTGATGTTGTCGTTGGAGGACGTTATGGTTTATCTTCAAAAGATACTCAACCAAAACATATGAAAGCAGTTTATGATTTCTTAGATAATAATCCATGGCATAATTTCACCGTTGGTATTGATGATGATGTTACTCATTTATCAATTCCTGTAGATAATAATTTCCATGTTAAAGGTGAATATACTTCTTGCTTATTCTATGGATTAGGCTCAGATGGAACAGTTTCTGCAAATAAGAGCTCAATTAAAATTATTGGTGATGCAACCGGACAATATGCTCAAGCATATTTTGCATACGATTCACGTAAAGCTGGTGGCGTTACTCGTTCACATTTGCGTTTTGGTAAAAAGCCAATTCATTCAACTTATTATGTTGAAAACGCAGACTTTATTTCATGTTCATTAGATACATATATCTTTAAATATGATATGTTAAAGAACTTAAAAGAAGGCGGAACATTCTTACTTAATACTGACATGAGTGATGAAGAATTAATTAAAGTTCTTCCAAATCGTGTAAAACGTCAATTAGCGGAAAAACATGCTAAATTCTATGTTATTAACGCAAATGAAATCGCAGCAAGTATTGGTATGGGACGTCGTACTAATACAACCTTACAATCAGCATTCTTCTATTTAAATCAAGATATTATGCCATATGAAGACGCTCTTGCATGGATGAAGAAATTCGCTTATAAGAGCTATTCAAAGAAAGGTGACGATATCGTTGAAATGAACTATCGTGCAATTGATGCTGGTTCACAAGGATTACGTGAGATTTCTATCGATCCATCATGGGTAGAACTCAGTGCTCATCGTGAACGTACATTAACAGGCGATGATTACTTCGATAGTTATGTTGCTGTTATTGGTTCATTAGATGGAGATACATTACCAGTTAGTAAATTCACAGAATATGAATTATTAGATGGTACAATGAGAAATGATATTACATATCGTGAACAACGTGCAATTGCAGACCGTGTTCCATTATGGAATAAGGACAATTGTATTCAATGTAACCAATGTGCATTCGTTTGTCCACATGCTACAATTCGTCCATTCTTATTAACAGAAGATGAAGTTGCTGGTTTACCAGAAATTGCTAAGAATGATTTATTAGATGCAATTGGACCAACTGTTAAAGGCTTAAAATATCGTTTACAAGTTTCACCAAAGAACTGTGTTGGTTGTGGATTATGTGTTATGCAATGCCCAGGTAAACTTGGAAATAAAGCTTTATCAATGGTTGAAGCTAAATCTCAATTCCCACAAGAAGATGCAGCAGCATATTTATATAAACATGTTGAATATAAATCAGATAAATTCCCAGTGACAACTGTTAAAGGTGCAGCATTCTTAATGCCATATACTGAAGTCAGTGGAGCTTGTGCTGGATGTGGAGAAACTCCATATTATCGTTTAGCATCACAATTATTCGGTCGTGATATGTTAATTGCTAACGCAACAGGATGTTCATCAATTTATTCCGGATCTACTCCATTAACACCATTCTGTACAGATAAAAATGGTGAAGGTGTTGCATGGGCTAACTCATTATTTGAAGATAATGCTGAATTTGGATTCGGTATGAGAGTGGCTTCTGATTATAAATTATCACAAATTGCTCGTATCTTTGAAGAAAACATTGATGCAGTTGAACCAGAATTAAAAGTATTAATTGAAAAATGGTTAGCAAATTATAAGAACCGTGATTTAGTCCGTACTTTCGTTAAAGATTTAGTTGCTGGTATTAAAGCTTCTAAAAATGAAGGTATTAAAGAAGCATTAGCGTTCGAACGTGATTTAGTTGATAAATCAGTTTGGATTGTTGGTGGCGATGGCTGGGCATACGATATCGGTTATGGCGGTGTTGATCATGTTTTAGCTAACGAAGAAGATGTTAACATTCTTGTTTTAGATACTGAAGTTTATTCTAATACAGGTGGTCAATCATCTAAATCATCACAAACAGGTTCTATTGCTAAATTTACCGCTTCTGGTAAAAAGACCGCGAAGAAGAATCTTGCTATGATGGCAATTGCTTATGGTAATGTTTATGTTGCTCAAGTTTCATTAGGTGCAAACCCAATGCAAGCAATTAAAGCATTTAAAGAAGCAGAAAGCTATCAAGGACCATCATTAATTATCTGTTATGCACCATGTGCTAACCATGGTATTAAAGGTGGATTAAGTAACTCTATGAGAGTTGAAAAAGCTGCAGTTGAGTGTGGATATTTCCCAATCTTCCGTTATGACCCACGTCTTGCTAGAGAAGGAAAGAACCCAATGCAATTAGATTGTAAGGATCCAGATTTCGCTAAGTTCAATGACTTTGTCATGGGTGAAACAAGATTCTCACAACTTCCACGTATTAACCCAGAACACGCAACCGAATTACTTGAAAAATCAAGAGCGTGTGCAGAAATGCGTTGGAATCAATTTAAGCATTTAGCTAACTAATTATTTAGGTCCTATAAAAATTTTTAGGGTTTTGTAGGGTCGAGATTAATTCAAAACAATTG
>CAZDEE010000032.1:0-6243 GCA_964504595.1 uncultured Staphylococcaceae bacterium
TAGTGTTTTCATTATCTTGTTCATTCCTTTAAATCCTCCTTTATTATTTAAATAAAGGACTTAAAATATTTATGTTTAAAAATTTCTAATGTCTTTATAAAAAATATATTTAAATTGCACTTAACACCAAAAGTTAGGCTAACTAAAATTGTTAAGCATATTCCCTATTTATTTTTATTAAATCATTTAAACGCTTTTTTATTAAAATGCCAAAAAATAGCATGTGTTTAGTTATAAACTAATAATTCAAGCTTAAAACTTAACATATAATGATAAAATAATGCATTTTGTGCTAGAATAATATCATAATAAATAGTATAGTAAAGTATAGTATAGTATTGCATAAGGAGATATTTTATATGTTGCTCAATTTCTATTCAAAAAACTTCAAATCATTTAAAAATGGTTTTTCATTATCTATGAAGCCAACAACAATTAAAGATCTAAACGATAGCATTTTACAATATTCTGTAAATAATAAATCAACAAAAAAAGTTTTATCTTCAAGTGTAATTTATGGTCCTAATGCTTCAGGTAAAACATCAATAATCGAGGCTATTAATTCTTTTAAGAAAATTATATTAAATGGAGGAATTAATACCATTGAAAATAACAATATACAAAATAATATTGATTATTTAACATTTGTTCCTTTTATTTATAATTCTGATCCAACTCCTGTAGAATTTGAAATTGAATTTGTTGATAAAGATAATAGAGGCAAGTATTATGAATATCGTTATGGACTAATAATTTTTTTAGGCAGTTTCTACGATAATGAAAATGAAAAAAAGATTATTGAAGAATATCTATATATTAATGATAAAAAAATATTTACTAGAAAAGATAATAATATAGAATTATTTTATAAAAATATCGCAAAGGAACTTTTAAACAATGGAATAACTGAAAATATGTTTAATAATTATTTAAAAATAATAAATAATAATTTAGAAAATACTAAGTTATTCTTATGTACAGATTTTGCTTCTTTTGCTTCAAAAGAGATTTATAATAATATATATAATTGGTTCTCTAAAAAATTACAAATATTTATTGAATTTAATAATACAAATTGCTTTATTCAAGCAAAAAACAATAAAAGTGTAAAATTACCTGAAATCATTTTTGACGCTGTTAATAAAATTGGCGTTATTGGTTCAGAACTAATATATGTAAAATCAGAAAACGAAGATAATAATGTTTTTTTAGTTTCAAAATTCAAAACAGGCGATGATAGAGAAATAGTAATTCCTTCTAGATTAATTGAATCTCTAGGGACATTAAAATTTATTGATTTATTTCCTGCAGTTATAATTTCTCTTTTAACCGGATCTACTCTAATTATAGATGAATTGGATTCTTCATTGCATCCAACAGTAGTAATGAGTATCATAAATATATTTCACAATCCTAAAATCAACAAATATAATGCTCAATTAATTTTTAATACTCATAATCTTATTTATTTGAATAAAAAACTATTTAGACGCGATGAAATATGTTTTGTTGAAAAACATAAAGAAACAAAAATAAGTGATTTTTATAAGCTTTCCGATTTCAAAACTAATTCAGAACAACCTACAAGAAAAACAACAGATATCATTAGTAAATATTTTAAGAATGAATACGGCGCTATTGAATATGTTGATTTATCAGAAATATGTTATGAAATGGTAAATAATATTTTTGATGGAAAATAATTTATGAAAAATAAAAGATTAACTAATAAGACCTATACAATCACAGTTGAAGGCGAATGTGAAAAGTATTATTTTGAGCATTTAAAAAAGCTTATAAATAATATTCCTAACAGAAAATATAATTGTGAATTTAAACCAGCAATATCATTAAACAAAAAGCCATTAGGATATGCAAAAAATTTTTCATTTCTTCAAAATAGATTTTTTCATATTCAAGATATAGAAGATTATAACAATGAAGAGTTCAAAAATACATTTATTAGCTTACTTCAAGAGATTAAAGAAGCTAATAAAATTGTTAATTATAAATTAGGATATACCAATTTTTCATTTGAACTTTGGATTTTATTACATAAACGAGAAATGAATCATTCAATTCAAAATAGAAAAGATTATGTTAAATATATTAATAAAGCTTTTAAAAAAAATATAAAGATATAAGCGAATATAAAACAGAGGACGAATTTAAAAGCATTTTATCACAAATAACTCTTGATGACATTTATGCAGCAATAGAACGTTCTAAAAAAATAAGAGAGGCTAACGATAACCAAACCTCTTTAGTACAAAATCAAAAGAAAATTAAATATGGAAAATATATTTTTTATACTATAAATCCAGATTTGGATTTGCATGAAATTATTGAAATAATATTAAAAGAATGTTTAGGAAATAGATAATTATATTTTTGATTTTTCTTTAAAAACAATTAATTTGATGCAATTATTACATTTTTATTAAACAATTTATAACTTATACCATTCTCTTTTCAAATAAATAATAAGCGTAATCATTTCAATATTTATGCCTATGTATTTTTTCATACATATTTTTCACTTAATATTATAAATACCAAGAATTCCAATCAAAATAAAATTCAAATTAACTAATTAAACAGTGATAATAAAATATCTAATAAAAAAATTTATGTTAATGAAAAAATTATAACAACAATATTTACAATTAATTAAACTTTTATAACAATTAATAACTTGTATTTATAATCCTAAAAAATTAAAATATACATGTATTTTAAAGGAGTGTATTATGAAGAAAAGTATTATATCATCTATCTTATATTTATTTATGTCTATAACCATTACTAGTTCTATAGGACAATATAATTCCCCTAATAGAATAAATAATAATCATTTAGATATTGCTACTAAAAACGATGCTATCATTAATGAATCTAATATTACAATGAGCGATATTACTATGTACTTAGAAACAAAAAAAGAACATTATCCTCTTTCAGATGAATTCATCGAACGATATCAACAAAAAAGTGGAGGCTATATCGATAATGCTAAAAAAGCAGGATTAACTGTAAATAAAGAATTACATGAACCAAATCAAAAATGGCATTTCTTTGATTCATGGTTTTACCCTTCAATTGAAGATGGTACATTAAAATATGATGACTCCGCTGAAAACAGAGTCTATTCAAAACTATTATGTCCAGAATTACTATTATGGATATATGAAGCATGTGAAGTTGAACCTTCAAAAGTTAAAGAAGCAAAAGATGTCGCAGAACTTGGTAAAATCAATAAAACTGCGACCGCAACTATTGCAAAGAATATGAGAAGCAAAGTTTCCTGGAGCGATTTAGCCCCTGCAATTATAGATTACATAAGTAATAATTCTACTCCTTATACAGTAACTATAAAAGATAATGAAGAAATCGAAATAAATGGGTTAGAAAATGAATATCGTGCTGGTGAAACAGTTGAATTTAGTATCGATGTTACCTCTAATGATAAAGTAATTGATAAAGTTAAAATAAATGATACCGAAATATCGATAAATGAAAATGGAAAGTATCAATTTACCATGCCTAATGAAAATGTTGTTATTGAAGTAACATTAAAACCTGCAATATATGCAGAATCAATCTCTTTAAATCCTTCATCTCTAGAATTAAAAGTTGGTGACAAAAACAAATTAATAACTGCGACTGTAAGTCCTGCAAATACCACTGACAATCCTTCTTGGAGTATTATAGAAGGTGAAGATTTAATTAAAATAACTCCAAATGATAATGTTTTATCAATAACCGCTTTAAAAGCCGGTACCGCAAGTGTTAGAGTTAGCTATAATTCTAATACATATGCAGATTGTAATATCGTTATTAATCCAAAAGATACAACCGAAAAAGAAATAAGTGTTAAATATAATATCGTTTATGATTTAGGAACTAAAACCCAAGCCACTAGATTAAAAACCTCTGATGAAATACTAAAAGCCTTCAGTCTAGATAGTAATGAAGACTCTATTATTACCTCAGTTAGTAGCTTTGACTTTATGTATGGAGGCGGTAATGGAGGATCTAACGCTAATAAATGGTATTCGGGTAATATGTTAAAATTTGGAACTCAAAGTAATAACGGAAGCTTAACTTTAGAATTAAGTACTCCTATTAATAGAGTTATCATTACCGGTTATGTACAAAATAATAGTGCCATTTTACAAATTGGCGACAGCGGTTCTTCTGACTGGACTGATTCATCTTCTAAAGATAATTTAACAGCAACCTATAGTTGTAATACAATGACTGTTGCAAGCTTAGATGCAATCACCAAGAAAAATGAAACATCCGCTACAATCGATTTTGAAAGCACTACTAGTTTAAGAATCGATACTACAAACAAAAAGCCTCTCTTTATGACTTCGATTGAGTTTATTTATTATATTTAAGAAAGGATACGTGAATCAGTATGAAAAAAAGTTTATTATTATCTATCTTATCTTTATCATGTATCTTAGGTTTTGTTTCATGTGGAAATAACTCTAATGCTACATCAAATAATAGTTTATCTATTACACCTACAACAAATAATTCAACGACTCAATCTCCGACTACCTCTATTAATCAAACAACAAACTCACCTACTACTTCAAGTAATAATATCACATCAACAATTGTTAAAACATATACCGTAACTTGGAAAAATGATGATGGCGTTATCTTAGAAGTCGATTCTAATGTTCCTCATGGAACTTTACCACATTACGATAGTGAAATACCTTCCAAGACCGATGATGATTATATTTATATTTTTAAAGGTTGGTCTCCTGCAATTAGTGAAGTAATTTCTGATATTACTTATATAGCAACATATGAATCATATCCTATTAACAAAGGAACTCCAGGTATAACGCCAACTATCTCAGAAGATAAATCATCTATAGAATACGGCTTTTATCCTCAATCATATGTTAATGACCAAACATTAATTACAAAACTAAATTCTTTAGAATGTGATTCCTATAACTGGTGTTTATATGAAGGTAATTATTATATAAAAGAAACCGCTAATGTTTTTAATGGAGCGGCAACTTATACCTTTAACGATGAAACCATCATTGAAAATCAAAAAGAATATTGGTTTAAATGTGAAACAATTAAATGGAATATATTATATAAAGATGACAATACCTATTATTTATTATCCTCATCATTATTAGATGCTCAAGATTATTATAATAAATACTCTAATAGAACTATAGAAAGCAAAACAATATATCCTAATAATTATGAACATAGTGACATTCGTTCATGGTTGAATAATGACTTCTATAATATTGCTTTTAGATTTAATAATAGCTACATAAACCCAATGGATATAGATAATTCATCTAATACTACCGATAATGAAAATAATAAATATGCGTGTGATAATACAACCGATAAAGTTTCATTACTAAGTTATAAAGATTATCTTAATACCGCATATGGATTTGATACAAATAAAAATCAAACATCTAAAACTAGAGAATGCTTAACAACCGAATATGCAAGAATTAAAGGTGCTTGGTATAGTGAAAGTATTAAATACGCCAGTGGATATTGGACAAGATCACCATCAAGTGAATACTCCTATTGCGCTTATAACGTTAATTCTGGTGGTTATTTAAGTTGTTATGCTGTAGATGGAAACAGTCATTGTGTTAGACCTTGTATTACCATAACAATTAAATAAAATATCATAACATAATCTAATCCTTATAGTTCGCTACGGGTTGATAAGGCAGTATAGAACACTTATTACATCTGTGGCATTGCAAAGGGAAGAAATTGGGCTTTGACTTAGAAGGTCAGAGCCTTTTTCTTTTGCAATAAAATCCGCATATTCGTCTTTTGATTCGACTTGATTTATAATTAACACATTAAAAATCAAGGAGGTTCATTATGAAAACATTATTTGAACAACAAGGTGTACAGTACGAAATTCAGGGCGATTACAAATTACCTTGTGTTACATTATCAAACAATAGCAATTGTGAAATCGGTGTATGGGCAGAACGGCATGGACGGTATCTTAAAGAACATCACAAGGTTAGATATTACAATTTGCTGACGGCAGGAACGCTCGATAGCCACCTTTCCGACATCGAAAGTCAAGCACAAGAAATATTTGAACAGACGGTAAAATCACTTGCCGAAAAAGAGAATGTTACAGAAAATTTGAAAGCAACTTTGCCTATGGATTGGGTACGAAAGATGAATAATATCCGTAACCGAGCAACTGAAATT
>CAZDEE010000033.1:0-6205 GCA_964504595.1 uncultured Staphylococcaceae bacterium
TTTAAAATACTTTTCAATAAATATTTCGTTTTAAATTTAAAAACTCCTAATTTTTTTTGAAAAATTACCATAAAATACAAGATGCATAAAATTATAAATGTCATAATGAAATTTTCGAAAAATGCAGTCAAAAATGAAGCTAAGCATAAAATTCTTTTTTTTATGTCACAACTAAAAAAGGATGATGTTCCGTAAGGATACACCATCCATATTTAAGATTCTTAATGGTTCTTTAAAGAACCTATTTAACTTTATTAATCTTTCTTTTTGAAGAAAACTAATCCTAATAGAGCAATTGAACAAAGGATAACAGCGGCACTGGTACCTTGTTTTGCACAACCACCACATCCTGTGGAAGTATTTTCTTGATTTCCACTATTACTGGAAGTTGAAGTATTTGTGTCACCACCAGGTTCAGAAATAGTTTCTTTAACTTCTATATCATAATCAATTGGATCAGCTTCATTACCCCAGTTATCAACACAAGTTACATTTACATGATACTTTCCAAGCTTAGAAGCAACAAATCTATTTCTTTCAATTTCTAATACGATTCCATCTGGATCAGTAACTTTAACGTTTGCATTTAAAATATCAAGTGCGTCATTTGTGGCTGTAAAGATTGGTAATTTAACAGTATCACCAAGTTTTGCTTCAGTAACACGAGCATTAGATTCACTGATAACAGGTTTTGATTTTAATACAAATTGACGTTCTTGAGATACTAAAGTGTAATCTTTAAATTCTGTTGTGGTATTAAAGATATTAAAACCAACATAAGCATTTTCCATATCACGTGATGATAATCCTTCAAATGTAGTGGTAAATGATGGATTGAAAGATTGATTTAAATAGACTTTAACATCATCGCCAACAATTTGTACCTCAACTTTATTATCAGTACCAGCATAATCAAATGATACTTTTTGTTCTCTCCATTCTGCTCCAATACACTTACCATTTAACCAACCAGTAACTGTAATATTTGGAGAAGATCCAGCCCATTGTGATAACCAAACAATAATATGATTGCCGCTATCTTTATAGTAAGGCATGAATCCTGTTTTAAACTCTGAAGCAGTTGTATCTTTAACATTAACTATTGCGGACATATAGAAATCCTTAGTTTCTGTATTAGGATAAAGTGCATTTGAACTCTTAAATGTTGTTCCGCCTCTTAAATTTCCGGTAACTATTTTATTTTCTTCATCGACTTTCCATGTATCATAATGAGCTCCATATAAATCCCAATTACCTTGTTCAACAAGACTATAAGATGTATATCCACTGACTTTAACATTACTAACTGAAACCGCACTTCCACCTGCTACAAGACCAACATTAGGTGAGATCGAAGTGTCATTGCCTACGATAGCAAAATCGCCTTGTTTAACGATTTTAATACCATACCAACTAACAAATACATATCCATCTTTAATTTCAACGCTTAAGCTCTTTGTTCCACCTGCATATGTAATACCTGATTTTAATGGAAATGTTTCGCTATAAATATTAGTTCCAAAATGATTTGTAAGAATAATTCCATTTGGGGTTACTTCAACTAAAAGATAGTTATCGCTATCTTCAATCCATCCATAAAAGCCATAGATTGTTGATGCTGTAATATTGGTAAAATCCGCTGATATTGCTACATTGTCAACTTTATTTGAAGTAAAATAAATTGAAGATATTTTACTTGCATCATCATTATCTATTCCTTCATTAGAAAATGTATAAGTTCCGGATGAATAGCTAATAGGATTTTTATCCGTTTTTGCGGATATAAAATAAGTTGTAGAAGTTCCTAATTTATCTGTATACCAGTCATATGGATTATATGCAATTTCTTCAATGGAAACACTAGTATATTTAACATTAGTATTTCCGGCAATTAATCCATATTTTCCATCGGATAATAAGGAAGGATTTGAATATGTTGCATATTCAACACCGCCGATTGATAAAGTAAACTTACTACCTTGCTTAATAACAGTCATATTTTCTAATGAACTTAATGAGAGATTTTCTTCTTTTAATTCAGAAATTAAAGTCTCAGTTTTTGAAGCACCAAGAAGGATTGTAGTTTTACCTTCAAAGCCCACTTTTACAGTTCCATTTTCTTTTTTTACAACTGCGCCTAAATAGTTATATTCATCTAAATACCAAGCAAGTAAGCCTACTGCACTATTATCAGCATCAGTCTTAACATCTAAGTTAAGATTAATTTTATATTTTTCTTCTGAAATTGGATTATTAATAACTACTAAATTATGTTCCCATTTTTCTTCATTTGTAGTAATTGAATATTCATTTTCATTTTTAGTCCATGTTGTATCAAAGGCTTTTGCTACAACATTATCATCAATTATTTGATATTCACCTACAGTATTTAAATTTGTATAGGTGAAGTTTTTAAATGTGAAATTATCTGCATATCCATAAACACCTATTTCTGCAGGTTTTGAAGCATGTTGTACCGCTTCACGGAAAGCATAAAATCCAATTTGTTCATTATTGATAAAACAATAATATGTATAAGTATCCTTATCTTCTGAGATAGTTCTTTTAACCTTAAAGTTAATTGAATCTGAAGAAGGAATAGCAACACCATCGGTCCAAATATCATTCCATTCTGATTGAACAAAGCCCTCTTTCCATGCAACCATATTTTGTCCATTAATACGACCTGTAATTTGAATTTGTCGCATTTGACTTGGTCTTTCAGTTGCGGACCAGTCCATATAAGCAATAATATAGTTGTTATCATCTAAATACCATGGAACAATACCGGCTTGAGTTTCATGATCATTTGGAAAACCCATTGTACCTTGAATATCAACGCTTATTTCATATTCACCAATTGCTTTGTATTCATTAGTAACAAAGTAATTAAGTCTCATACTAGTATTGTTTTCAACCAAAATTGCATCATTTGTTACTGTATAAGGATTACTACCTGACGACTTAACATGATGCCAGTTATCAGCATTATAACTAGCGGAAGCAACTTTAGGTGAAGAAACATTAACCACTCCAACACCCATTGCTATAAGAATAAAGGCTAATAATTTTTTTCTCATAAATAATTCCCTTCCTTATTTTTTAAGCGGTTTACCGCCGATACCATATTCATTGAGTAACGCAACTTGCTCTTCATAAGTTGCTGTTACTTTAAAGATATCATTTACACCAAATGTTTCTTCAAAATTAGCAATTGGTTCAATATTAGCCACTCCAGACCAAGGAAGCCATGTATTAACTGATTTAAATTTAAAATCAGCAACATTTGTAGCTTCTGGCATCATAGCACGATATTTATAGCCAACTTTTCCATCATAATCAGAAGAAAGTTTAGTGTCATTTTGTAATAATTTTGCGGCATTTAAATAGAATTCATCACCTGTAAATAAATACATTTTATAGGTTTCATAGAAAGTATATGCACTATAGTTATCAGCGCCTGAATGTCCAGTTGCGATAACAGAGAATCCAATAACACCTCCATCAGAGAATGGATTTCTTAAAGCATCGTCTTTAGTAAAATTAGGAATAATCCAATCATAGACATAAGTCCAAGATAAGGCACATACAGTTGCGTGTTCAGCTGCTTTTAAATACTTTTCTTCATTTGATAACATGTAAGCAGCATTGAAACAATACATTGCATAGACTGCTGCTTCTTTATCGACAGTATTAGGATTATCTGGAGTACCTCCAACATATTTACCTAATTTTTGATATAACTCTTCATAGCAATAATCAGCAGCGGCTAATGCGGATGTCTTATATTTTTCATCATTTGTTAATTCATACATTTTGGCTAAGAAACGAACCGCAATTGGAGTATTTAATTTCGATGTTCCTTGGTAAGTTGCATTATCAGTACTTTCTTCAACTTTGCCATTTGTCTTATATGCACGATAGAATGAACCATCAGTATTTTGAACTTTAACTAAATTTTCAGCAAATTTAAGTAATGATGATGTCCATTGTGGTTTATTAATTCCATAGGCTGATGCCACTCTAACAGCATCAATAATTCCTTCCATACCATCAACCATACATCTTAAAAATGAAGGATATTCTCTTCTTCTTCCACCATTGTTATCAGCGGATGGATCCCACCAAACAGTTGGGAAATAAGAAGACATAATTCCATCTTTTGTCCAGAAGTCAATGATATTCTCACCTTGAGATATCATTTCTTCATTGTTATTAGCTAAGCCAGTTCTTAATAAATGGTAAGCGGCTGGTATTTGTTGACCGACAAATCCCATTTGGAAAGAAACTCCTTCTTTATTTGTGGCATTAGGTAAATCTAATGACCATGGGAATCCAGCGGCAACTACATTTCCACCATTTTTATATTCTTTATATTCTTTATTAAAGATTTCAATATTTTGATCATAAATTGTCGACATATCCATATCGGCTACATAGCGTTCCTCCGCTGTATAAGCATTACGATATGATTCGACCATTGCGTCATTATAGTTTTCTTTTTTAGTTCCTATAATTCCAACGCGATAACTTTGAACATATCCTTCTTGAACTGAATGATATTTTCTTATGATACCTTTTCCAGCATCATATGTATTTGGTCCTTCAGTACAAGGATAAGTAAATGAAACACCTAATTGAGGCGCAATTTGAATTCCAACAGAACCGAATTGAAGTTCATTATTAATTTCTCCTGCTGATCCTCCATCATCGGCATTTCCAATACCAACTTCAGGTTCAAGATGCATAATCGCGGTTGATAAACCAGTAAACTTACTTCTTTCCATGACCATTGGTAAGCCACATCTTGTTTCTTTAACAAATATTTGATCTAAATCAAGGTTTGAAGCAATCGCACCATTTACAACATTTTCACTATTCTTATATAAAATGCTTGGAATAAAGTAATCAAAGTCATCATAGTAATTACCATTTGTACCATCAAGCATTTTATATATTGAAGCAAATCCAGCATCTTCACTATTTGCGGTATTGATACTTACCGATCTAGCAACTCCAAAAACATTATTTGAAACATAATATGAGTCTTCAATAAAGAACTCTGAACCATTAGATGTTTTAACAGTTGATGTTAATTTATAACCGAATTCTGTTTTCTTTATTGTGTCATATGCTTTATTATAAAAAGTTTCAATAAATGATTCAACACCAATACCTGAACCTTTTCCTCTAACTCTTAAAGAAGCAGGTGTCTTATTGTAAGAAGCAATTTTTTCATCTTTAATGGTCATTAATTGAACACCATATGTTAAATCATTATTCACATTAAAAATTAATTGAAAATCATTTAAAGCAATTCCTTTTTTATTTTCATCTTCTACAAATGAAGATTCATTTAATATAGGAAGATTTAATGGATTATCATTATTTTGTTTTCCCGTTGAAGTAGCTCCATTAATATCGCCACATCCAACAAGTAAAGACAAAGACGCCGCCAAAGCCATAATACTCTTTTTATTCATATTTTTTCTCCTTTATTTAATACCGGTCATAACTATTCCTTCAACAAAGAATTTTTGACCAGCTAAATACAATATTAACGTTGGAATTAAACCAACTATACTACCCGCCATTAAACGAACTTCATTTAAATTTCGTGCAGTTGATAATCCTTGAATAAATATTTGAATCGTATATGTTTTAGGATCATCGCCAACATAAAGTAATGGTCCTAAATAATCGTTGTAACATCCATTAAAGCCTAATAATAATTGAGTTATTAACGCTGGAATAGATAAAGGAAGAATAATTTTTAAGAACATTCCAAACCTTCCCATTCCATCCATTTCAGCCGCTTCTTCTAAATCACGAGGTAAAGTGGCAAAATATTGTTTTAAAAAGAACATCGTTCCAACCGATCCAAACATACCTGGAACTACAATTGGGAATGCTTTCCACCATTGAGGTGTCTTATAAATTTCTGTAAATAACATATAAGAAGGGAAAGTAAAAATAATTCCTGGAATTACCATTGTGGCAAGCATCAAGAAGAAAGCAACATTTTTTCCTTTAAAATCAATACGGGCAAAAGCATAAGCCGCTAAAGCACTAAAGAAAGTACCAACAATTACTGGAGGTAAAATATAAGATAAAGTATTAATTAAGGAAGAATAAATATTACCATTCTCATTTGGTGTTAAGACAAAAATATATTCAGTTAAATCTATTACACCAGTATTAAATT
>CAZDEE010000034.1:0-6074 GCA_964504595.1 uncultured Staphylococcaceae bacterium
GAATTATATCTAAAGATATAAAGTAATAAAAACATCTAGAGTAATAATTAGAATGAAAATAATTTTTGAAATTTATCTAAAGATATCGTTTTAGAGTTAAAGCTAAGATGATATCTTTTTTCAATTTCTTTAATAAACTCTTGGGTTGAACCAGATAATAAAAATTGTTCATTAGAAACAGGAAAAGCTTTTAATGTTTTAATAAAATCAATAATAGTTTCCGCATTAAATTTGTTATCTAATTCTTTCTTTTGTATTAATCTAATTAAAGTTAAAGCAAGATAACAAGTAAAGAAATGACCTCTTATAGAATCCATGGTTGAAGCATAAATAGGTCTTGTTTGTAATTGAGTTTTAGTTAATCTAAATGAAGCTTCAATCTCCCATAATTTACGATAAGTATCTAGAATATCTTTCCAACCTAATTTAGTTTCACTAGTAATAATCATGTAATAACCATCTAATTCTTCTTGCTTTGATAACTTTGATGAATTTAAAATTAAAGACATATCATCAGAAGAAATAATGCAACCATCATCATTGTTAATTACATCATAAAGAGTATCAACAGCTTTTGAAGTGGCAGTTTGTTTTATTAAACATAAAGATGAAGCACTTTCTACTTTAGAGATAGCTTTATTTCTTTCATACCTAGCTTTTTGAGCATATTTTTTAGACCATATAACTATTCTTTTTTCTTTAAGTTTATATATCCTATCGTTAAAAGTATATTCAAATGTATCAATCCAAGTTTTATATTTAAAAACAACTTCACCATTACTATCAACTATTTCTTCATATCCTTCAGAATTAAGAATCATTGTTTTATCATCTTTAGAACGAAAGGCTTTAGAATAAATATATCCATCGCCTGAAATATGAGCATTTATAATATTTTCAGTACAATTTAGGCCTTTATCAGCAACTCTAATTGTTTTTCCTTTAACATCACAAACATTCTTCATTGAAGCAATAACATCATTTAGGATAGGCTTTTCCGATTGGTTTCCTGGAAATAATTTATAATACAAAGGAATTGCATCAGCATCTAATAGTAATCCCATTGAAATAATTGCCCCTTGATGATTCTCTTTAGAAGGTCCTGGTTTTCTATAATCGTCATAACTATCAGCATCTATTTCGAAATAATAATTAGTACAATCAAAATAGACATGATCAAGGTTTCTTTTATAGCATTTTTCAATTCTAGAATTTAAGTATTCTAAATATGCTTGATCATTTTGACCAATTAGAGCTAAAGCATCATACATTTGGTCTTTAGAAAAAGAATAATCCTTATGGAAATGTGATAATTGAGAAAGATAAGTATCGATTTTACTAGAAGGATAAATAATTCTAGTTAAAGTTAAAAATTCTAAGACATCATAATGAGAGAATTGTCTTTTAGAAAAAGTATCAATAGCATTAGATAAATCAACAAGTTTTAATTTGTTTAAAATGTGATAAGGAAGAAAAGAACCTAAATTAATTTCTTTAGATTGTCTAGGAATACCGTTATTTAAAGATTGTCTTTCTTCTTCCATTAATTTAGCTTTATTTCTAAAGAAAGAAATAGGGTCAACATAAATCTTTTGAAGGTCATCAAGATAACCTAATTTTTCAATAACAACAGGTTTAGAATACCCTTTAGATTTAAGATAAACCGAATCAACTATTTCTAAGAAAACTTTACCATTTTTGTATCTGCATTGTTTTAAATTGTATGTCATATTACTCTAGTCCTTAATATATTTATATATTAACACTTTATTACTCTATTAACAAGTAGAAAATACAAAAAATAGTTGACAATATAAAAAAAATGAATTTAATCATCTTAATATTTATTTATAAATATTAAAAGTTTATTTATTTTCTTTTTTTTGATTCATTTAATTCTTTTTTTACGATTTTTTCTAGAGTATTCTACGAAAGTCGGGAATTATGATCATTGAAACTACTTTATAACTCTACAAATGAATTAAAAATGATAAAATAATGACATTCTGTGTAAATCGTCACGTTTTTTGTCGAAAAATGTTAGTAAAAAATTAGTAATATTTTAGTATAGTATCTAGTCAATATTTTTTTATTGTGATAGAATACTAACGAGGTGAAACTTCATGGCAAATGAGGAATTATGTATTAGGTTTTCCGATTATACATATGCAACAAAGCAAGAAGTGTCTAAAGCATTAGGAATATCAATGGTGGATGATATATGGAATCGTATTTTGCAATATCGTTCAACTTTCTATCGACGTTTATCATTAAGAAATATTGAAAAATCTCCATATTTAGTTACTTTAACACCCACGATTGGGAATAGACTTATTGGATTAGAACGAAAGTTTAATAAGTTTATTTTAAAATACGCAAAAAGTGCGGATTCTGAGGAAGCAAAAAAATTAACAGAAGATCATTATATTCGTATTTTATATTGGGTTGCTAAAAAATATAATCTACGTGTAGATGAACCTTTTTTGCAATCAATTATTCGGCATGAGGTATCTACAATTGCTCCTGATGCAATGTTGCTAATTAAATATTTTGAAGCTTTAGAATATGTTCGCGATCATTATGTTGATCCGATTGATGAAGCATATGTCCGTAAGCTTTATCAAATATTATTAGAAGACAGTAATGATGAGACAATTTATAGAAAAAATGAATTTCAAGATAGTTCATCAAAAATGATTATCGGTCGTATTTATAATTCGGCTCCAAGTGAAAGAATACCAGCGATGATGGACAATTTATTTGATTATATTGCTCATGATGATAATGTTCCACTCGTTAAAGCAATTTCAACTTATTATTTTATTTACCAAGTTAAACCTTTTGACTTTTTCTCAGAAGAAATTGGTGTTTTATTACTTAAATCAATTTTGGGACATAACGATTTCGATGAAGTATCTTCAATTTTAGATTTTGAACAAATTCTTTCTGATAACGAAGAACAAGTTAACAAAATTATTAGTGAAGTAAAGAAAACAAATGATTTAACATATTTGTTGGTTTATTTTCTTGATTTGGGTGAAGTGATTGCTAATGAATTATTAGATTTACTTCAAAATGTTAATGTTACTTCAATTAGAAGTGAATATTATGATTCTAATACCGGAGCGGAATTACAAACAAAGTATGTTCCTAGAGAGAATATTATTAAAGATTTAAATGGACCGGTGAGTGAAGAAGTTGCAGGACAAATCGATTTTGAAGTCAGTGTTGCTTTACCAACTTTGCCAATAGGATTAGAGGAACGAGATGCGGTTAAGATTGAAGAACATCTTGTTGAAATATATCCTACACTTAAAAGAGGACAAGCGTATTTTTATGCTCGTCATTGTACAATTGGAAAATATTATACAATTGCGCAGTACAAACGTTTATTAGGCTGTGCTTATGAAACTGCAAGAACATCAATGGATAATCTTGTAGAATTAGGATTTTATCGTAAAGAAAAACTTAACAATAAATTTATATATACTCCGGTTGCCCGGAAATAGGAGGCTTTTATGATTAATGTAGTTGTTTTAAATGGTTTTTTAGATGTTTTATGGATGCTTTTAGCATTTGGTGGTATCGCTTTTGTCGCATTATTATGCTATAGATACATTCCTGGTTTACGTGTTGATAAAAATGACGAGAAGAAAGATGAAGCTGCGATTGCGGAAGAAGAATTAAAAAGAATTCTTGTTCCAATGGAAGAAGAAAATATTGAAGTAAAAAAAGATGATAAGGAAAAAGAATAAATCTCTCTATATTCATATTCCATTTTGCACTCATATATGCGCATACTGTGATTTTCCTAAATTTATTTATGATGATCGCTTTGTAGGCGCTTTTTTAGATGCTTTAATTAAAGAAATTAATGACTATAATATAGAATCTTGTCCCACTATTTACATTGGAGGAGGAACTCCATCTTCATTAAGTGAAATTCAATTGATTAAATTACTTGAAGTAGTTAGTCCTAAGTTAGAGGATAATGGTGAATTTGCATTTGAATGTAATATCGAAAATATAACTAAAGAAAAAATGTTGATTTTAAAAAAATATGGAGTTAATAGACTTAGCTTTGGTGTGCAATCATTTAATGATGATTTATTACATCTAATGAATCGTCATCATAATAAAGAAGATGCATTCAAGATTATCAAGGAAGCTAAAAAATTAGGATTTAATAATATTAATATTGATTTAATATATGGCTTTAAAGAGCAAACAAAAGAAATGTTGTTAAATGATTTAAATTCATTTATTTCCTTGAATATTCCTCATTTATCGATTTATTCTTTAACTATACATCAAAATACTATTTTTGGAATAAATCATTATCAAGAACAAAATGAAGATGATTCTCGGGACTATTATGATTTGATATTGGATTTTATGATAAAAAATGGTTATACTCGTTATGAAGTATCAAACTTTGCTTTAGAGGGATATGAATCAAAACATAATCAAGTATATTGGAATAATGATGAATATATAGGCGTTGGTTTAGGCGCAGAAGGTTATTTAGATAATATAAGATACGCGAATACAAAAAGTATTTCTTCATATATTAATGGAAAAACTGTTATATCAAAAGAAGAAGTATCATTATATGATAAAATGATATATGAAATAATCCTTCGTTTACGGACTAAAAAAGGAATTAATAAAGAAATATTTATTGAACGATATGGAAAAGAATATCTTAATAAATTGCAAGATTCTTTGAATCAATTTAAGAATAAGGACTTGATTTTTGAAAATAAGGAATACATTTGTTGCTCTAATGAAGGACTAATGATATTGGATTATATTTTAAGAACGATATATATTGAATTAGAAAAGTAAAATAATGATGGTTAAGGTAATAAGATTATTTTATTTTTCAATATTTAATGATAATTAAAAAAATAAAAACTTTTTATTAGATTAATCTAATAATTAAGATAAAAATATTTATTTTATTGATAATAATAATTGCTTGACTAGCAAAAATATTATGTGTATTGTGATAGTGTAGTTGAAGTTACTTGTAACACTTTTTTAGAAGATCATTAATTTTAAATAAGGAGTAAAATTGTATGGTAAAATTAATTAAAAGAATCATTATTTTTGTTATTTGTTTAGTCGCAATTATATCTGTTGGTGTCATAGGCGGTTATGTGTTTGTACGTGTTAATTACGACATTGATTTATTTAATACAATTAAAGAATTGAGAATATTAAGTCAAGAAGTTGATGAAAATGAAATTTGTCCACATGCTTTTAATGATGATGATTATAAGGCTTTAAAAACTAAAATGGATGAAGAATTTAATGGGTTAATTCTTGATAAAGGAGAAGAAGGGTCAAACGAATATTATATTGATTTTTCCGCGCTTGAAACACTAGAATCTTTGATCAAAAATGATATTGTAATGAGCGAAAAAGAAGCTGGAGCTTTGTCACAAATGGTTTTTGATGAGCAAACAGGTGGTAAATTAAAAATAACAGATAAAGAAATTTCTGCGTCGATTGTTCAAGTCGATTTTTCTAATATAAGCGAAAATAATGCTGACTTTAATGTAGTGGTTAAACTTGGATTATCGCAATTTAAAGAAGAAATGAAAACTTTCCCTTTGGATTTAATAAAAAAATATATACCTGATTATTTATATGTTTCTTCAACTGTTAAAGTAACTAAGAACAATGGAGAAATGGATCATAATGTTTCACACGTTGCATTAAAATTAAACGCTCTATCTGATAAAGAAACTGATGATTTATTCAATACGATTGATAAAATATTTAAAATTGAAAATATAGAAGATTTCAATATGAAAATTGGTGAAACTGCGGTAAATGCTTTAATTGGAAACAAAGATAATACAGGCTTTGCATATTCATTGAAGGCAATTGGTAAAACGACATTTGATTTTAAAACGATCGATAATATTGATTGTTTTGTAATATCATAAAAAAAGGAAAAATAATTATATAAGGTGCTCTAAAGTTTTGTAGGGAAGTAAACCATCGAAATTCTAAATTTTGATGGTTTTTTTATTTAATTTTTAAAGTCTTTTTATAAGAACCAC
>CAZDEE010000035.1:0-5255 GCA_964504595.1 uncultured Staphylococcaceae bacterium
GTATAAAATTCTCAAAATTTCATTAGTTTTTATCCATTAACTGTAAAAGACCCGAACTATTGCTAGCGGAATTTACTATTTCAAATAACGTATTTATAAAAATCACTAGAAAATATTCGTATCGTTTGTTTTTCTCGTAATATGTGATAAAATATACGAGAAAAAGGAGACAAATATGCGTAAATTTGATTATAAAAGATTATATGAGCAAAGTTGGGACAATAGAACTTTAAGTTATATTGCTAATATTTCACAAATGCAAGGTAGACAAGAATTGTTTGTAAAACAAAAACCTCAAGAATTACAAAGATTAGTAGAAATTGCAAAAATCAAAAGTACTGAATCTTCTAATGCAATTGAAGGTATAAGAACAACTAACACAAGAATAAAACAATTAGTTGAAGAAAAAACAATGCCTAAAAATAGAGCTGAAGAAGAAATTGCAGGATACAGGGATGCTCTTTTGATTATCCATGAAAGTTTTGATGATATTCCTATTACTCCGAATTATATTTTACAACTTCATCAAATTTTGTTTTCATATTGCAGTGATAAAAGAATAGGTGGAAAATTCAAAAGCGTACAAAATTATATTAGTAGTGTTGATAGTAACGGTAATGCCACAACTCTATTTACACCACTTGATCCGTTTGAAACTCCTATGGCAATAGAAAAAATATGTAATGAATATAATGAGGCAATTGCATATGGCAAGGTAAATCCACTTATTCTTATACCTATTTTCATACATGACTTTTTATGTATACATCCGTTTTTAGATGGTAATGGAAGAATGAGTAGGCTTTTAACGACATTACTTTTATATCGTTCTGGTTTTTATGTTGGAAAGTATATATCGTTAGAAGAAAAAATAGCTAAACATAAAGATTTATATTATGATACATTGCAAGATAGTCAAATTGGATGGTATGAGAATAAAGAAGATGTTATGCCTTTTGTTAGATATATGCTTTCAATAATAATGTCAGCATATAATGATTTTGAAGAACGAATTAACATTGTTAGAGATAATAAATCATCAATTTCAATGGTTGAAGATGCAATAAGTAAACAAATAGGTAAATTTAAAAAAGCTGATGTTTTAAGTTTATGTAGTTCACTTTCTAGTAGCTCAATTGAAAAAGCATTGAAAAAATTACAAGAAGATGGACTAATTGAAAAACATGGAAATGGTAAAGCAACTTACTATACACGAAAGAATTAACGTTCAAATAACGAAGATTTTTTATAAAAATTGTTAATCTTGAAAAGATTACCTGTTTACAATATAATATTAAAGATTTACATTTAATTATTATTTAAAAAGAAAGGAATTGATTTTAATGAGAGTTAGTGTTGATACAACCAAAAAGAAAAAAGAACCAGAACAAAGTTCTACTAAAAAAACTTTTAAATTATTATGGAAATCATTATTTAAAAATGCCGCTGTTGTTGAAGCAAAAGACACTCCTTGGTATATTGCGATAATATGTTTCTTCGTATCAGTTATTTTATCTTTTATACCTCCTGTCACCAGCGCAGCAACAGAAAAAGGAAGTTTTATTTTAACAAATACAACTTATCAAATGGATGTTGGTTTAGAAGCATTTTCTAGATTTATCTATGATAACAAAATTGAATTCACAATCAATAAAACACCAGTTTATTCAACAAATGCAAACGGAAGTTATATCTTAGATGACAATGGTGAAAAAATTGTTCAAAACTATGAAAACAAATTGTCCCTTAATACTGTATCATTTTGGGAAGACAAAACTAAAACAGTCAAACACAATGATAACGATGTCCATTACTATGAATATTGTGCCGAATTAAGCGATGGCACAAGCAAACCAAGATTCCGTGTATTCTATGTTCCAGGAAGTAAAGATTCAAGTGGTTATTCTGAATCATACAAATTCTTTACTAATAATGAAACATTCGGTATCACAAAGGAAGAAAGTACTATTGCTCCAACTTCGATGATGGTTTTAGGAACATACGATATATATTTTGCTATTTATGCTCCAACCGCTAGTAAAAATACTGAATATTCAGGAAATACATTCCGTGGCGACTATTCAAGAATGGATGCTTCAAAAGGAATTCATCTTCAATCTTTATTGTTATCTAGTAATGCTAACGAAGAAGAAATTACAAATGCAAATAACTTCGCTGAAAATCCTTCTTTTGTTAGTCCAGAAAAATCAAAATGGATATCTTTCTTAAATGAAGCTTACTCAATTACTAGAATCAACAATACAATAATGATGTTTTCTCTTATTGGAGGAATTAACTCATTAATCATATTAGTATTTGGATTTACCTTATGGATTTTAACTCGTGGTAAACATAATCCAAATAATTATATTAAACTTAGTGAAACCATCAAAATGTCTTGTATTTCAGCGGTTTCACCAGCAATACTTTCCTTAATTACTGGACTTCTTGTTCCATCATTCTCCACTTTATCATTCATGCTATTTGCAAGCTTTAGATTAATGTGGTTATCAATGAAAACATTAAGACCAAGTTACGAATAATTGAAAGTTTTGACCATGTTCAACGCATGGTCTTTTTTTATTTTTATATATATTAATGACAATCATTTTTTGTATATGCTAAAATAAAAAAGAAGGAAAGGTCATATTTATGGATGATATTTTAGAGCCCTTATCTTTATACAAAAAGAAATTTAAAAAAGAATTTCATGATAACGCTGAAGCATATTTTGATGAATTAGTTGAAAAATCCAAAATGGATGTAGAAGAGAATAGGAAAACTGTTAAAGAATATAAACATGCATTATCACTTCTTGAAGCAGCTAAAAAGAAATTAAATAAAACTAAATCTCTAAAAGTTTTTTTAATCTTTTTAATAGTTCTCTTTTTTATCGCTGCATTAATATTTATCTATTTTGCTGTAGAAGAAATTTACTTTGAACAATTTATAAGTATTATTGTCAGTGTAGCCTGTATTGCCACTGCTGTTGGCTTGATTTTTTTGATCAGTAAAAATATTAAAGCTAAAATTAAAAAGCAAAAAGAAGCTGTTGATGCACTTCAAAATAAAGCTGATCATATACTTTCAAAGGCACACGCTCAAATGTCTGCTTTAAATTCCCTCTTTGATTGGAATATGCATGTAGATTTATTTAAAAAGACTACTCCATTAATTGAAGTAGATCGCTACTTTGATGTTGAAAAATTTAATTACATTCACCATAAATATGGATTAGAAGATGAATTAGATCCTACAATTTCTACAGAAAGCATTCTTTCTGGATCTATTGTAGGTAACCCTTTTCTCCTTATTAGACAACTTCAACAAACATGGGGTACTCATCTTTATAGCGGAACTTTACTAATCACATGGACTGAAAGAATTAGAGACTCGGAAGGACACTTCAAAACAGTTACAAAGACTCAAACCCTTCATGCTTCTGTTGTTAAACCTATTCCTTTATATGAATATAATACTTTTCTAGTATATGGTAATGATGCTGCGCCTGATTTATCATTTAGCCGTTCACCAACTGGTGCTTCAGGAAAAAGCGATAAAGAAATCGATAAAATGGTTAAGCAAGGCGAAAAAGAGCTTGAGAAAAAAGCTAAAGAAAGTTTATTATCCGGGAATAAAACATTTACTAAATTAGGCAATGCTGAATTTGAGGTACTATTTGGATCTTATGATCGTGATAACGATGTTCAATTCCGCTTATTATTTACCCCTCTTGCGCAAAAAGGGATGATTGAACTTCTTCGTTCATCCGATCCTTATGGAGACGATTTTCAATTTAAAAAAAGTGGACCTTTAAATTTTATTACCTCTAAGCATTCACAAAATCAAGATTATTATGGTAATCCATCTAAATACTATTCTTATGATGTTGATGCTTCTAAAAAAGCATTCGTTGAGTACAATGATAACTTCTTCCAAGGATTATATTTTGATTTAGCACCTCTACTATGTATTCCTTTATATCAACAACATGAGCCTGATGAGCATATCTTCCAACATACATATGAAAGAAATTATACCAGCTATGAAAGTGAAGTTTTAGCAAATTCCTTTGATATTAGTTTATTTAAACATCAAGAAGCAATTACCAAAACAATTTTAAAAGCTAATTTTGCCGGAAAATGTGGTAAAGCTGATCAAATATCCGTATGCGCCCACTCTTTTGGAGGAATTGACCGCGTTGAATTAGTTTCTGTTTTTGGTGGAGATGGAAGGTTCCATCAAGTTCCTGTTCATTGGACAGAATATTACCCAGTTCAAACCGAAACAATGATGGGAGTAAAAGAATTTGAAGGAAGTAAAAAAGAATTTGAAGAAATTAATAAAAGCGATGAATTTAAAACTTTCTTAGGTAGATATATAAAAGATCAACATATAATCTATCAAAGAAATTTACTCGCATTCTTAATGGGAACATACTACGATAATAATCAAGAAGAAGAATTAAATGAAATATTAACAAAAAATAAAAAATAAAATATAATATAAACACAGAAAGGAAATTAATATTATGGCAAATGAATTAGATGAATTAAATGGACCAGTTAGCGAAGAAGGTCGTGATGTTGCTGTTATCCATAAGCAAATCCCAGTTAAAGTTGGAGTGGGATCAAAAATATTTGAAATTATGCTTTGGGTTTTAGGAATTATTCCTGGCATTATTTTCTTAATTATGAAAGTTAAAGCCCAAAATTATCTCCGTCAATTACAACAAAAAATCCAACACGATGCCTCTCAAATCGATAACTATTTAGAACAACGAGTTATGATTTTACAAAACTGCGCTCGATTACTAGATAAAGCTATTGATTTAGATAAAGAAACATATACAGAAATTGCAAAACATCGTGGAGGTTCTTCGGCAAGTGATGAAGAAAGAAATGCTTTAGGTGGCGCAGTTGAACGCTTATCTACAGATGTTAGAGTGGCTTTTGAAGCTTATCCTGAATTACAAGCCCACAAAGAACTTGAAAAAGCACTTCAACAAAACGATTATCTTCAACGTGAAATCACCGCTGCTAGAGAAGTTTATAATGACACTGTAGCAACATGGAATACCGCAATCTTTGCTTGGCCAACGAAAATGATTGTTGCTGCAAAAGCGGGTTATACTTCACGAATTCCATTTTCAGCTTCAAGCGAAGTTAAAGAAAAAGCAAGAGGAGTTTTCTTCTAAATAAAAATATAAGTAGATGTATTTACCACTATTAGTAAACACATCTACTTTTTTAGTC
>CAZDEE010000036.1:0-4772 GCA_964504595.1 uncultured Staphylococcaceae bacterium
CTTGTCCATCAATATATTGAATTAAATTAGAAAAAAAGCTACAAGAATTATTGGTCATTCCAACAGGACCTTTAGAAATATTTGAACCGATATATAGGGCGTTATCATAAGTCCAATACCATCCCATAATACCTCTATCTCTAAGGTAAAGCTCATTTTCATTTTTATTAATTAAATTAAATTGGGTATCGATTACGGTATTATATAATCCCATCCAATAGAGGACTGAAGTGAAATTAGAAGTAGAAATATCATTTAAATTTGCAGTTGGTATTTCAGGAATGAGTTCTTTCATGGCTTTTAAAACATCAGTGTAGAATGATATTACAACTATTTTAGAATATAAATTTAACTTTGTTATTTTTTCTTTTAGCACTTCAACTATTTTTGCATTATTTGATTTAAGTTCTAAAACGAGGACAGCATCAGATTTTATAAGAGGTTTAGCTACATCTTCAATTGAAGGAATTGGTTCTGAAGGAGATTTTAAATCTAATGAGAATTTTTGTAATTGTTCAAGGGTGTAACTTTCAACATTTCCAGTTCCATCACTTGTTCTATCAATGCTGTTATCGTGCATCATAACTATCTCATTATCGGTTGTTAAATAAGCATCTAATTCAACATGAGTTGCTCCTAATTCAATAGCTTTTTGAGTTCCATAAACAGAATTCTCGTTATATAAGATAGAGAATCCTCTGTGAGCAACATTAAATGGTGTTCTAATTAAAGTATTTTTGTTGTAAGAAAGATATAGATTATATAAATTTTCATAGTCATTAACAATTAATCCATAACATCCTGTATTAATAGAAGAATAAAGATTAAAATCAGTTTCATCAGTTTGATTAATCCAAACGGTTTTAAATCTAGCTTGTAGATATGAGATATTTTCTCTTGTGGCAATTTTGCTATTTAAAGCAATTACGCTAGCGTAGTTTTTATTTGCCGTATATACTAAATCGCATAAAGGAGTATTTTCTAATATTTCATTTATATAATATATTCCTCTAATTACATAATGTACATCTTTAACCATTTTAATTAGAGATACATCGTTCGACATGATAGCCATATCGATTATCAAATTTTCATTTAAAAACTCAATATATTTTGATGCTTGAACATTATTTTCTAGATAAACGATAGGAATAATATAGTTTTGGAGTTTCTTTTTAATAACATCATTTAAAGAGCCAAGTGAATTACTATTTTCATCGATGACATTTAAGCTATTGTTAACATGTAATATTGCATTAGATGGCCTTGTTGGTGTAGATAATAGTGAATTTAATGTATCACTAGTTTTAATATCCGCAACTACAGTTGGAAAATTAATTAATTCATTATTGGCTTGGTAAGTATCTTTAATTGTTTCATCTTTAGATACCTGAGTAGTGGTTAGAATATTTAAATTAAATATAATTGCAAATATAGCTAATAAATGTTTCATAAAATAACCCCTTCTGTTTATTTTAATGATAACATAACACTTTTATTATTAAGAGAAAGTCGAATCATTATTATTAAAGTAAATAAAAAAGTTGTATTAAAAATAGAACACAACTTTTAATAATTTTATTTATATTCAGCAATTTCACAACTATATTTATTAATTACCATAATGTCGCTAGTGGTAAAGTTAAATAATACAGTATAGTATTTATTGTTAATTAAATCATCTAATTGTTTTTCATATTTATTAACAAATGTATCATCTTTATATACTTTGAGTCTTATAATGACGTAATCATAATTATCATTGCACTTAATCTTTACATTAACGCCTGTTCCTAATTGAACTTGTTCTGCACTAATTATTTGTGGAGCTTTCTTTTTAACAATGACATTTTGATCATGATTATTTCCTATCTCATCAAGATTTGATTCACCTATATAGGACACCGCGCCAAGAAAAATAAAGAATAGACAGAAACTAACTGAAACCTTTTTTTGTGAGAAAATTTTTATTGTTAAATATATTGCAAGTATCGCGCAACATAAAAGAAAGATATAATGGAGCATTATCGATAAGTCTTCTATATTCATATATCTCACCTCTTATTAATTATTTTTTAGCCAATCGATGATAATTGGCTCAATTTCTTTGTCATCAAGTATTCTTTTTTTAACCAACAACGAAGCGATAGTGATTATTAAAGAAAGATATTGCTTGATAATACCTTCTGTTTTATCGTATAAATCAGTAATTACTTGATCTATTTTTTCTTCAGTTCTTTTACCTCTTACGGTATTATAATCGTACGAATAATCGTTTGCGTATTTAATGCCATAAAAGCCATTTATCACAGCGTATTTTATTTTGCTGTAGAGATCTAAATGATCATAATAAAGATTTGAATAATTATCATGTAATATTAAATCAGAGGCAATTTCTTTACCTAGATTTGCCATGATTGTTTTTTCAAAATCACTTCTTGAAAATAAATCTGTTTTGTTGCGCTCAAAATAATAATCGTCATCATCATAAGGACCGAATTCTTGTAGAATTTTATCATTAAAAATATTTCCTGTAAGAGAATCTTTTTTATCTAAATTAATTCTATATGTTCCTTTTTGAAAATGACGGGCCACAATTAATTTTCCGATTTCTTGAATTGCTTTATAATAGAGCTTTTTATTATTACAGTCAATTTGATAATTACATGTTCTAATATTATTTAATTGTTCGACAAAAACATCATTAGAGATGACATTTTCATTTGAAGAAAATGCGATGCATGAATTAAGCAATACTAAAATTTGTTCTACAGAAAGATCTTTTGTATTCTTTGCCATAAAACTAATTGAAGGTTCAAAATTAAAAGAAGTTTTAGAAATATAATTAGAAATAATTTCACTTCTTGATTTTAAAGAAGGAGTATTAAATTTGATTATATATTCCACTTTTATATCTTTAATAAAATTCTTAGGTAAAAGATCTAAATTTGATGTCATCAAAATAGTGATTACGTTAGAACTTTTTTTAGTGGATATATAATTAATTAGTGTAAATAAAACTTTAAAGCTCTTATTATTTAAATAATTATTATCTACTAAGTTTTCAACTCCTTCTACTATCACTATTGATGGATTGCTTTCATTGGCAGTTTTAAAAACATCGGTGATTTGTTCTTCAACAGAATCATCGTTAATGGATAGAGTATAGAGGTTATATCCTGTTTCATTAGCCAATACATCTGCAAATAAATGCTTGCCATTTCCTTTTGGACCACAAAAAAATATAGACTTATAAATGTTTTTATTATTTTTATCGGCCTTAAATTTGTTTAATCTATTTATTAATTTTTGTAGTTTTTCCTTTTCAGTCATATATCCTAATATAGAATTTAAATAGTTTTTAGTTTCAGTCATTTTTCATCACTCCTTAATTGCAAACTAATTATAAATCTATATTTTATTAATAAAAATCCGCAACTGATATGTGTTTTTTGTTCATATTTTTTTAAAAGTTAATATATAAATATATATTAAAATAATCTATTTATTATTTTTTCCACTTAAAAATGTTCATAATTTAGTAACAGATATTAATTTTCGTTAATAAAATAATAAAAAAACATATAATTTTTAAATATTTATTGAGCTTGCTTATTTTATCTTTTAAGAGCATACTTGTATTTAAGTAAAGGAGTGTTTGTACATGATTTTTAAGAAAATCGGGGAATTCTTTGTCCGCTTCGGATTGTTTCTTTTGCGACTTATCGTTGCTGTATTACAATTTTCCCTATCATATGTAATTATTAATGAAATTACCAAAATTATTAATCAAAATAATGGTTCTATTCTTCAAGGCTATCATACCCCGGAACCTGATATTTCATTAATGATTTTTTCCATTATTTTATTAGCGGGTGTATGTTTTGTAAAACTAAAGTTTATATATAAAGATTTTATGGAATTTCATACAATTTTAGTGTTTGTAGAAATGTTGCTTTCACCAGTTAGATTAATATTAGGAGTTATTAAATATATTTTAGTAATATTCTTTCACTTTGAAACTGCATATGGTACAGACTTTATAGATGGTATTTTGCCTAAGATAATTGTTTATGTACTTGAAGTAAAATCACCATCTGATAGTTTAGATTCTTCGCCTTTAGGTAATTTATTCGCACAACTATTTGTTTTGCTACCAATCGCGGCATTATCATCATTCTGTTTTTATGCTTTATTTATTCCAAGTGTTTTAACCAAATTATTTGATATAGAAATTAGTTTATTTGTTAGAATTATAGCTATGTATGGACTCACTATTATTACAATGTTCTATGTCAATTTAAGAAAAATGGAATCAGCAGTTTCATATTGGGATTCAACATTTGTTTATAAAAATAGATATACTAATGAAAAAGTTAAGTTTGATGGAAATCGTTATCGAGTCAATAGTTCAGAAGCTTATGAACGTGGTTGGGAAAAAACAAGTGGAGGAAATACTTGGATAATGACCGGTACTTATTATTTATTTTATGTCTTGTCTCCTATTTTAGTTTTCCTTCAAGCTATAGGTGTTGTATTTGCATTCATATCTTTATTCACTCGCCATATTTATTCATGTTTTGGTAATAGTGATATAGAAGATGTTCCTTTAAAAGGAATTCAAAAAGTCTTGTATTTCTTATTTTGCTTCGTAATTTGCTAATAACATATTAATTTGGTTGCTATTATTTAAAATTAAAAGATGAGGTAAACTATTTGCACTAGTCAACAAAAAGTAGACATAAATTAGAAAAAGGGGGCAAATTTTTCTT
>CAZDEE010000037.1:0-4735 GCA_964504595.1 uncultured Staphylococcaceae bacterium
AAATATAGTTGTCGAAATAGAAAGTCATAAGATAAGTATAGGAACAGCATCAGGAGAAGTTGTGGTAACATATAATTATGACGCATATGGAAATGTCACCATAAGTGGAACATTAAAAGACACGATAGGGAAGATAAATCCAATTATGTATCGCGGATATTATTATGATCATGAAACGGGGCTATACTATTGCAACTCTAGATATTATAGTCCTGAATTATGTAGGTGGATATCACCAGATTCAATAGAATATCTAGATCCAGAATCAGTAAATGGGTTAAACTTATATGCGTATTGTGAAAATGATCCTGTGAATTGTAAACAAAGACCCGTTTCTTCTGGAGGTTTAGTAACTAGTTCATCAATCTCTGTGGGAGGTTCTACAGGAATAGGAGGAAGTTCAGGAGCTTCAGATTCTGTAAGTAATGGATCAGCTCCATGGTATGCTCAAACAATTGTTGGAGCACTGCCAGATTTATATTCAGGTGCTCGTTATTTGATGGCAAAAGAGATGCACAAATATTTTGCATACAAAAATAATTATTACTATATGTTCCCAATTTTAAGGAAAACACATAAATGTTTAGCAATTCACTCAACTAGTTTTTGGAAATTATCTAATGCAACATTTAGAGAACTTGTCACAGGTAATGCAAAAGCAAGTATTGGTTCAGTTATTGGCAATATTGCAGGAGTTGGAGTTTTCACATTTGGAACAAATCTTTTGTTTAATTTACATGAAAATGGGTTTGATTTAACAGATAAAGCCATGTGGATCGATACTGGAATCGATACAGCTATTGGTATGGGAGCATACGGACTTGCTATGGGAACAGCATCTTTGGCTACAGCCGGTTTAGCGATGGCTGGTGTTGCATTACCAGGAATTGTTGTAATAGGTGGAGTAATTATTTTGAGTGTTGGATTTGACCATTTGATTAGAGCTATATCTGGTTATTGGGAATAGTTAAAGAAAGGATAATCTATCAATATGAAAAGAAAAATTGAAAATTATTTGAATTCTAAAGATAAAAATGAATATAGTAATTTAGATAAAATCTTTGAATTATACTTGAGTGGAGACATTAAAAAGTTGTTATCCAAATATGCTTGAGTAGGAGTTTATCCTACTATGAATAAATTAGGTAAAACAATTCAATTGAATTATAATTATCATAATATTTATGTTATTATAGATTTTTTTGAAGACAAATATAATGTTGTAGTATATCACGCTGGAATAAATGTAGAGAATTTAGAAAAATTAATTGAAGAAATTAATGGAAAAATCAAAAATCATCCAAAATTAAAGGATACGACTTTAATAGAAAAAAATAAAAAAACATATACTTTAATTACGTGGATAAGTTTGTGCTTTCCTATTCTAGTTTGTGGAGGTATCGTAATATATGGATTTACCAATGATAAAACAATTAAAGTTGATCCAATATGGGTAATTTTATTTATAGCTTTGCCATTAATAATTGGATGTATCTTTGATGTAAAATCAAAAAGATTAAAATAAAATTTGTACAAGGGAAGATGCTAAAATCAGCATTTTTCTAAGTGTTTTAATTAAAAAAATATCTAAGTAAGCTTGCTATTATATTTTTTATAAGTCAATTAAAATAATTATCAATATGTTTCAAAGTATAAAAAGAAGAGCAATCCAATTAAAGGTTGCTCTTTGTGTAATTGTCAATTAATATATAGTAATTTCAAATAAAAAATACGGATAAATAATAAAATATTGAAAAATAGTAATTTTATTAGGATATTTACATTTATGGATTTAAAATTATTAAAAATAAAAAATTCAAATTTATAATTTTTTAATAAGAAGCAAATTATTTTTTTGAATGTAACCGCGTTTTAAAAAGAAATCTTTATATTCTGTATTAATAATAATTTTGCAAGGATTGTATTTTGAAAAAAGTTCATTTTCAATAAATTGCAGTAATAATGAGCCATACCCATTATTTCTGAATTCTTTTTTAATACAGAATGAGGTTATTTTATATATTCTTTCTTCGATAGAAGAATATTTGATAACTCCAATTGGTGTGCTTTTATTGTATAGAACATATAGATGGTAATTGTTAATTGAATCATTAAATACTTCATCGAATTTATAACCAAATTCATTAATAAATACTTCATGCCTAACAATCATTGAATCATGATATGATTTATCATCAATAACCGGTTTAACATATAAAGAATCTTCGTTTAATGGAATAGAAATTTTGTTTTTCCAAAGGTCTTCTTTTTCATAATTTAATAACATAGTAAGCATGTTTTCTTTTGCTTTAGGATATTGTTTATAAAGAGAATTTAACCATGTCTTTGCTTCTTCACGCATTGTATGCTTATCATTTGGACATTTTAAAGAAGTGACAGGGATATTTAATTCGACTGCGCAAGATAAGATATTCGTCTCACGAGCTAAAATGAGAGGCCTAATGAATACTAAGTCAGTTTTTTCTAAATGCATTTTAGGAGAAAAGGTTGCCATTCTGGCACCAAAAATTTGATTCATCCATAGGGTTTCAATTGCATCTTCAGCGTGATGAGCGAAAGCTACTTTATTACAATTATATTTATGTGCAGCGTTATTAATGGATGCTTTTTTCATTCTAGAACAAATAGAACAAGATAGTTTTTCTTTGTTTCCTTTTTGAATTTTAAGTATTTCACCAATTTGGGTTGAATCTTCTATTATTAATTCATAACCTAATGAATTAAACCATTCTTGTAATGGCGTAAAATCCACATTTTCGAAACCTAAATTTAAAAGGATAGGAACAATTGTAAATTCTTTTTTGGCAAATTTTTGATATAAGGTCAATGAATAAAATAAAATAAGAGAATCCTTGCCTCCGGATATCCCAACAGCAATTTTATCCCCTTTATTTATTAAATTAAATTTTAAATCTGCTTTTTTAACTGCCGCTAAAACTTTACGAATTGATTTCATACTTAGACATTCCTTTTTTTGCACTTTTTATATTATAATATAAAAGACAAGGAAATGAATAGTTATGGATGGTATTTTTTTAATTGACAAGGAAATTAATTACACTTCAAGGGATGTTGTAAACATTATTGGAAAAAAGTTTAAAACAAAAAAGGTAGGACATGCTGGAACTCTTGATCCTTTTGCTACTGGATTATTAATTGTAACTTTTAATAAAGGTACAAAGATAACTCAATTTTTAGAAAGTTGCAGTAAAACTTATGTTGCTTCTTTAAAATTGGGCTTCGATACTGATACTTTAGATTTAAATGGAAATAAAATTGCTGAAAAAGAAAATCCGTTATTAGAAAAAAAAGAAATTGAAGAAGTTTTAAATTCATTTTTAGGAAAATATGTTCAGGAAATTCCAAAGTACTCTGCGGTAAAATTTAAAGGAAAGGAATTATATAAGTATGCGAGGATGAATGTTGAAATTCCCCAATTAAATCGAGAAATTGATATTCAAAGTATAAGACTAATTAATTTTGAAGATGATGTTATTACCTTTGAGGTTGTGTGTTCTAAAGGAACTTATATACGTCAACTAGGTCAAGATATAGCGCATAAATTAAATACATGTGGGCATCTTATTGCTTTAAGAAGAATCAAAATAGGTTCATTTAGTATTGATGATTCAAAGAAAATAAATGAAATCAGTGAGAGTGATTTAATATCAATTTCAAAATCATTATCGCATATGACCACAATTAAGGTGGATATAAAATTAGAAAAAGACATTAAAAATGGAAAAAAAGTTAAATTAGATTCTAATGAAAAAGAAATATTTATAATTAACATCATAAATGAACCGATCGCTGTTTTAGAATATGATGTAACTGGCGTTTACAAAGTTAAAAGAGGGCTGTTTTAATGAAAATAATTAGACTTGATAAAGAATATGTTAGTAAAGAAAAAATTGCTTTATGTTTAGGATATTTTGATGGACTTCATAAAGGACATCAAGCTTTAATAGATAAAGCTATTTCTAGTGGCTATAAAGTTGGAATTTTGACATTTGATATTTCACCAAAACAATTTATTAATAAAAAAAGTAAAGAAGTAGTTTTAGATGAAAACACTAGAAATGAACTACTAGAGAAAATGAAAGTTGATTATTTATTTATCCAAAAATTTGATGAAAAGTTTTCTAAAATATCCGCTGCAGAATTTATTAATTATTTAAAAATGCTTAATCCTTCGTTATTGGTTGTTGGTTATGATTATCGGTTTGGAATTAATGCTAGTGGTGATATTTCTTTCTTAAAACAATTCTTTAAAGTAGCAGAAGTTGAACAAATTAAGGATTATAAAGGTAAATATTCGACTTCAAGATTAATTGAATCACTATCACAAGCGGATATTAAGGATGTTATTAGTGTTTTAGGAAGACCATATAGTGTTAATGGAAAAGTAATGACTGGACTTCAAAATGGAAGAAAAATTGGATTTAAAACTGCAAATATGAAATTGATCGCGCCATATTATTCGCCTAAAAATGGCGTTTATGCTTGCTATGCATATGTTAATAATAAGAAATATTATTCAATGGTCAATATCGGCGTGCATCCAACAATTCAAGAATTAAAGCACCCACTTATTGAAGTGCATATTATTGATTTTGATGAAAATATATACGGAAGTGAAATAAGAATTGAATTTATCGATTTTATTCGTGAAGAAATAAAATTTTCATCTTTAGATAAATTAAGACATCAATTG
>CAZDEE010000038.1:0-3316 GCA_964504595.1 uncultured Staphylococcaceae bacterium
TTTGTTTACTTTTTTTGACTTTTTGTTCCCATCTTGTTCCATTTTCTATAACATCAATAATATCTTTTTCTAGTGATTCATTATATTTCTTTAAATCTATTAGACTAAATTCATTAGAAAACATTATTCCGGTATATAGTCCGGTTTTACTATTTTTCGAAGTAACTTTACTTTCATGATGAACATTTCCTATTGAAATTAAATTACGATTATTTTGCAACACTAAACTATGATTTATCGTATTTTGATATACTTCATTACCAACTTGCAAATAATATGTTGTTTTTGAGTTCTTTGTTTCAGCATATATACTTATTAATGTCCATTTATCATTACATGGATTTATCATTTGAGTAATCAAATTACTATTATAGCTATTTCCATTTATTGTGTAATAATAAAACTCTATTTTATCTAAATATTGTTTTACTATTATTCCTCCATATTCTGCTTCAAAAGCATCTAAAACAGCAATATGACATAAATTTCGATACTCTGCATGTAAAAGAGTGTTTTTATATATCATACTAAAAGCAATTGAATATGTTAATTTCCTAAAAGTTACTTCATAATCCACACCATTCATGGATTCTTGATTTTCATTATATGTTAGAAATCCACTTTGTTGTCGATATATATTTCCAAAGTTTTCACTTTCAATTATTTCATTATCATCATCATATTTATAAAGTGATCCTATTCCTTGTCCATTTACTTCTCTTGAAAAGAATGTTGTATAACAATTATTATAAATTGCGCTTATCATGGATGAAGCTTTAATTTCTCTTCTTCTATCATAACTACTAATTAATTCATATGTTGTTAAGCCATTTCCACTTTGTTTATTTAAATATATTTTATCATTTGTATCATAAACAAATACCATTCTTTCTATATCGTCAATTATATATTCTTTTACTTGATTGCTATTATTATAAACATATTCACGATAATTATCGTCAGTTATCAAATTACTAACACTTTTTAATCTTCCTTTTATATCATAGTTATATTTATATTTTGGTATTACTTCTGTATCTTTAAAATATGATATTTGGTCAATATTACCATCATTATTATAACTAAATGAATATCCATCTTTACTATAATATGTTATTTTTGTTAATCTTCCTAAATATGTCGTTTCTGTATTATTACTATCATCTCTATTATCATATACCATCGTTTGTATTGGTACATTTTCACTTTCTTTTTTTATTGACAAGATATTCCCAAACAAATCATAGTCATAATGATATTTTCCTTCTATTGGTGAGGTTGCTATCTTCATTTCTCTTTTTTCATTATATGTAAGTGTTTGTTCAACAGGTTCATCAATTATATTTAAAGTAATGGATTTTAAATCTAAATATCTATTATATTGATATTCATATTCACTTCCAAATGAATCGACATAACTTTGCAATTCATTATTTGAAATGCTATATGTTGCTTCCGTGTGATTATTATATTCATCTATTGAAGTTATTATCTTTTTATCACTTCCATAATTTAATGTAATAGATTTTTTTCTACTTATTGCTTCTCCATTAGTTAATGTTATTGTTTCTTCTATTATTTCATTAGAATCTTCTTGATATTTATAAGTTGTTTCATTTCCATATATATCATAGGTTTTTATTATTCTTCCTTTATCATCATACTCTATAAAATCTTGATATCCTTTTTCTTTTTCAATTGATGATATCGCTAAATATCCATCATAATTATATTTAGTCTCTACTTTTCCTATTTTTGAATATGTTATTTTTCCATTTTTTCCATATTTATATTGTTTACCCACTGGCACTTCATATAATCCGAATTCCTTAACATCGATTATTGTTCCATATCTTGTTTCTAAATCCAATTTTATTCTATTATAATTTCCTTTTGAAGGAACTGATAATGTCAATACATAGAATTCATCAGATTTTAAGGTTACTGATTTAAAATCCAAATTTACAAGCTTATCATCATTAAAATAGTTTAAAGTCATTACTATTCCATTTGATTTTTCTCCTAATTTCTTTACATAAAAATATACTAAAAAAGTGTATTCATCTTTTATTATTCCATTATGTAATATTGTTTTAGAAAGTGAAGATGCATATCCAACAGTCGATTCTATTCTTATATATTTTCCATCTTCAAGTTCTTTATAAAATCCATCGCGCATTTCATCTGTTTCAACATTTACAGTTCCTGTTTTAACATATCCACTTATCTCATTTTCAAAATTTCCATTTGTTACTAGATTTGCTCCTTCATTTCTACTTGTAAACACTTGAAGCATATTACTTTCTTCTACTTCACATTGATTTTCTTCTATTTCTTTAAATTCATATGTTTTAACATTTCCTTTATCATCCATTATCGATTCAATAGTATTATTAAAATATCGATAACTTACTTTATATCTACCATCATATATAATTGTTGCATTTTCAAAAACTTTATCTTTAAAAAAATCTCTTTGAATGATAATGTTACTTGTTAATGCATTATCTTCTATTCCAGTTATTGTTAATGTTGTTTTATATTTCACATATTCATTTTTAATTTCAAACTTCTTTTTTCTTATATTATCGATTAATCTTACATAATTAATTAACGGAACATCCTCTATTTAATTACTTTCATAATTAAAACTATAATTTTCAACTAGATTTGTTATTTCTTTTTTATATATTTTATATCCACTTATTTTATTATTTTCATATGTAAATTCAACCTTACTCACGAACAGATCTTGTTCATATGTAATTGCTGTTTCTAATCTTCCATTACTATAATTTAAGACTATTTTAGAATAAGATGATTTATTACTATCATTATATGATACATATTCTTTTATACTTGATGTTTCATTATTAAGCTTATAATTGCTTCCATCTCGACCTTTATATTCTAATACAATTCCATCTTCTCTTCTTATTTTTATTTTATTACCTTGAGCATCGTACATTATAAATTCATTATTATTTACTGATAAATATGTATTATTTAAGTTACTTTTATATTCATAAATAATATCATCAATAGTAACAGAACTATATAATTTTGAAAATATCATCTTTTCTCCATAAGCATTTATTATCCGATATTTATCCGTTGTACTTAAATACTCTATCGTTAATTTATTCTCTAATTTTGTTCCTTTTCCACATATTCCTATTTCTGTTTCTTCTAACAAAAAAAGAACATTTAATCCAAATGGGAAATGTCCCATTGTTACTCCTAAAGGCAGGATAAAAATACTTTTTCTTGTTAATGTATTTATCATATATGATGCACAACCAATATCTTTTTTTAA
>CAZDEE010000039.1:0-3169 GCA_964504595.1 uncultured Staphylococcaceae bacterium
AAAAATACTTAATTTTAAAATTTAACAACACTTTTTCTTCGTTTTGTCGAAAGTCGGGTATCATTTTGCGAAGAATAAAAAAAGTCGAAACGGAATTATAAAAGAAATGATTAAATATTTAAAATACTTTTTTGATGTGAATAAAATGCAATGTAAGCGTCAAAGATTACCTATTTTCAGTAAATCTGTAATGTCTACATATTCTTCACATATCTCTTTTTTCATTCTGCCATTTAGATATTGTTTTACAAGATCTATTTTGAACTCTTCTAAATATTTATTACATTCCATGTTCGAACCTCCTGCTTTTATTATTCGAGATTCGAACTTTTTTGTCTATTCTGGATATTTTTGACGCTTACAATGCAATTTTGATAAGATGTTAGGACATAAAAAAAGCCCGATAGAATCGGACGTTTTAAGCAAAATGGGGCGACATATCAGAATCGAACTGACGAGTGTCTGGTTCACAGCCAGATGTGTTAACCACTTCACCAATGTCGCCATTGCAGTGAATCTATTTTAACGGAGTTTTAAGAAAAAGTAAAGAGTAAAAAAGCTTATATTTGAATTTGTTGCTAAAATTCGTTGAAAATAGGCTTTGATTTATGTTAAATTGTGAAAGTTGAGGTGAAAATTAAATGGTTGATACAATTATTTTTGATTTAGATGGCACATTATTAAATACAATAGATGATATTTGTGATTCTTTAAATATTGCTCTTGAAAGCGAAGGTTATAAAACATATAACAGTGAAGAAACAAAAGCTTTTGTTGGAAGCGGAGTTAAAATCATGGTTGAAAGAGCGTTAGGTAATCAAATATATACTGACGAAATATTTGAAAGAATTAGACAAGCATATATGAAAGAATATGAAGTACGACAAGCTATTAAAACACACCCTTATGATGGAATAATAGAATTGCTTGTTGAATTAAAGAAAATGGAAATTAAAATAGGCTTACTTTCAAATAAACCACATCAAGATACATTACGAGTAGTTGAACATTATTTTGGATTAGATAAATTTGATGTTGTTTTAGGGCAAAGAGAAGGTGTTCCAATCAAACCTGATCCAACCGCTTTATTTGAATTAATTGAATTATTAAAAACATCAAAAGATAATTGCTTGTTTGTAGGTGATTCTGATGTTGATATGAAAACTGCTTGCAATGGGAATGTAAATAAAATTGGTGTTTTGTGGGGCTTTAGAACACTTAAAGATTTAAAAGATAATAATGCTGATTATATTGTTTCAAGTCCAAGAGAAATTATTGAAATTGTAAAAAAATAACTTAAAGTCGACAAAATTGTTATATTTATTACCTAATACGCACTTGGCATTAAATATAACTTTTTTTCTTGTTAAAAAATATACTTATTGTGAAGTAAATACTTATTTATTAATTCATTGACTTTAAAATTAATGAATATTAAAATATAGACATAAGCTATTATTTCACAAGGAGGATAACAAGATCATGAAAAATAGTAAAAAAATCTTAGCATGTACTTTGGGATTAATGCTAGGAGTTGGCGTTCTTGTTGGCTGTGGCGGAAATAATAATGAAGGTACCACCAATAGTGGAAGCAGTGACAAATACACTGTTGAATTCTATAATGGTAACGAATTATTAAAAACTGAAACAGTTAATGCTGGTGAGAAATGTCCAGAATACGTCCCAGAAGAAAAGACCGATTATACATTCATGGGATGGTATAGCAGTCGTAGTGTTCGTGATGACACAACCAAATTTAGTTTTGACACTTTAATCAATGAAGATTTAAAACTTTATGCATGGTATAAACAAAATTTCACCGCCTCAACAGATGTATTCTACATTGTTGGTGCGTTCGAAGGAGCAGCTTGGGATGGAGCAGCTTCAGATGCAGTTCCTGCAGATCGTACATTAACTCATACAGCAGATTCAGAAAATGAAAAGAATGTTTATGAGTATACAATTAATGCAATTTACAAAGATGAAAAATTTAGACTTATCAAGTCCACAGATGGATTAGTTTCAGATGGTTGGACCGATAGTTATGGATTTGATATCGTATCAAAAGTCATCGGTGCTGATGGTACTGAATTAGATAAAGCAACCGCTATTACAGAACAAGACAGTAAAAACATTGGTGTTTTATTTAATGCAAAACTTAAAGTTACATACACCATGGAAAGTGATTATAGCCCAAATGGTGAAATCGTCTTAACAATTTTAGAAAATCTTTCACCAAAAACCATTAATAAGATTTCTGTTATGGGTGGTACAGGTGAAACTTGGTTAGATACATATTACTTAACATCTGAAGATAAAGTAACATGGACATATGAAAATGCTGAATTAGCAGAAGGCTTCACATGGAAATTAAGAGCAGATGAAGATTGGAAGGCTTCATGGGGCTATTCTGCAATTGAAAGTGCACCAGAAGGCGCATTTGAAGAAGGAAAAAATGACGATGGACAAAATAATGGTAATATCATTACTAAATTAGGTGGAACTTATAATATTAGCTTCAACTATGAAACCGGTAAGATTACTATTACTGCTGCAACAAAAGAATTGGAAGTTGTTGATTCTCCAAGAGCTGGTGTTGCATATAAATTAGGTTTATATCAAGGAAACCTTTCTAAAAATATTTATATTACTGGAAATATGAGAGGTTATTATTTTGAATGCACAGATGATGAAAGCAAAGCAGCAGATGTATATATTGAAGAAGTTGAAGGCGGATATAATCTATATGTTATGAATTCTAACTCCAAAAAATATATTAATATTGTTGTTAGTGGAACTCATAATAATGTTAAATTTGAGGATGCTTCATCAGTTACATGGGAATGGGATTCAACATATAAAACATTTACGACAACTATTTCATCAGGAAAATTTTTCCTTGGTTCCTTTAATACATTTACTACATTGTCTGCATGTGCATATGACACATATATTGAAGAAAATTTCCCTTCACACTTATATGCATAAGTTTAAATATGCAATACTGAAAAACAACGTTTTTTGAGTTAAGAACCTAAATTTTTAACGAATTTTTAAAATATGGGATGGCGTATTCTTATAGAGCGCCATCCTTTTTGTACTAGTCAACAAAAAGTGCACTAGTCAACAAAAAGTAGACATAAATTAGAAAAAGGGGGCAAATTTTTCT
>CAZDEE010000040.1:0-3029 GCA_964504595.1 uncultured Staphylococcaceae bacterium
TTAATAAGGCATTTCTAATGTTAGAATAAACCTCATCAAAAACTTCTTTATTATCAACTAAATATTTTTTAGCATTTTCTCTTCCTTGTCCCATTCTTTCACCATTTAATTCATACCAGGAACCGGATTTTTTGATAAGTCCTAATTCAACACCTAAATCAATAACTTCACCATAACGGGAAATACCTTCACCATAAATAATATCAACTTTACATGTCTTAAATGGTGGAGCAACTTTATTCTTAACTATCTTTAACGCAACAGTATTACCGATAATATCTGTACCTTCTTTAATAACTTCTGAACGGCGAATATCGATTCTAACAGATGCATAGAACTTTAACGCTCTTCCACCAGTTGTCGTTTCAGGATTACCATACATAACTCCAACTTTTTCTCTTAATTGGTTAATAAATATAACTGTACAAAGAGATTTATTAAGTACACCTGCTAATTTACGCATTGCTTTTGACATTAATCGAGCTTGAAGACCGACTTGATTATCACTCATAACACCTTCAATTTCCGCTTGAGGAACTAAAGCTGCAACAGAGTCAACAACAATAATATCAATCGCATTTGATTTTGCTAATAATTCAACAATTTCTAATGCTTGTTCTCCATTATCAGGTTGAGAAAGAATAAGCTCATCAACATTAACTCCTAATCTTTTTGCGTATACAGGGTCAATTGCATGCTCAGCATCCACAAATGCTGCTCTTCCACCTTTAGCTTGACATTCCGCAATTGCGTGTAAAGCAAAAGTAGTTTTTCCTGATGATTCTGGTCCAAAAATTTCAATAATTCTTCCTTTTGGATATCCTCCTATACCTAAAGCATTATCAAGCAAAATAGAACCTGTTGGGATTGAATCAACATCAACTGTTGGTCGATCACCTAATTTCATAATCGAACCTTTGCCATAAATCTTTTCAATACTTTTTAAAGCTTCTTCTAAGGCTTCTTCTTTTGTTCTCATTTTTTCTTGTGCCATATAAAATCACTCCCTAATATATATTTCGTTCAAATTTTAATTTTACCTAATTTTTTCTAATAATTTCCATCACTAATTCCATTGCTTTTAGCGATGCTTCTTCTCGAATTCTATTTCGGTCCATGTTATCCATTTGTATTTCATAGACATTCGTGCTCTTTTCAGTAGCAATTCCAATAAACAATCTTCCTACAGGAAGCATATCTAACGCACTTGGCCCGGCATTTCCTGTAAAAGAAACACAAACATCAACATCTAGTTTTCTTTTTCCTCTAACCGCCATTTCCTTTGCTATTTCTTTTGAAACAACACCATGTAATTTAATATCTTCACTAGCTATATCAAGCAATAATGTTTTAACATCAGTTTGATAAGTTACAAGTCCTCCTCTTAGAACACTAGACGCTCCTGGAACACTAGCAATCAATGAAGTAAAAAGGCCAGCCGTAAAAGATTCTACCGAACCTATAGTCAATTTTCTTTCTCTCAGAAAAGAAACAAAATTTTGTTCAATCATCACTTATCACCTTTAAATATTTGTCGATTCTTATATAAATACATCACACAAGAAACAACAGAAGCAATTGATGCAATATAGCATAAAATATTTGTAACATTAATATTCCAGCCAAAATAAACAAAAGGCCAGTTATTTAGCAACACAAAGGTTAATGAAATCATTTGAAGTACCGTCTTAATTTTTCCTGACCAACTTGCCGCAATGACACGCTTTTGTTCCATTGCAAGCAATCTAATTGCATCGACAATCAAATCACGACTAATCATAATAATTACTACAAGAATAGGAACTCCTGTTTCACCAGTTAATCCAAATCCGTGACTAGACATTGGTAATGCATGAAATAATAAAACACAATCAACAAGTAATTTATCCGCGATTGGATCCATAAATTTACCATAATTAGTAACAAGGTTATACTTTCTTGCTAAATGTCCATCTAAAAAATCAGAAAAACTAGCAATTAAAAATAAAGCACAAATAATAATATCAAATAAAGTTAATTGCCAATTATTATTTGAAGCAATAATAGGTCCAGTAATTCCACTAGCGCTAATGAATACCATAAATGCTAGTATTACTCCAACCATAATCATTCTAAATGTTGTAATTTTATTAGGTAAATTCATAATTTTAGCTCCTTATAAATGAGTATCGATCCTGTAAGCCATGTTTTGTCTAGGATAATTATTTATCTATGCACTGCTGCATGTTAGTTAAGATTCGTTTCTCTTTTCTAACTTCCTCTACCAAATTTGAGTTTCTCGCTTGAGGGGTTTACCGCGTTCCACTTTATTGTTTCCAATAAACTACGTCACTGTGGCACTTTATAGATTTTTACCATATCTTTCGACTTAGGTATCAATCCGCCGTTATATGCTCCCATATACCTAGCGTTATTTTTTCCGCTAGCACAAACACTACTATCATCGCAGATAGTGCGAGCATGGACTTTCCTCTAATGCTATATAGCACCAGCAATTATCCAGATCGAATTAATTTATTTTTTAATTTTAGATATATCGATAGTTTTCCGATACATTTTTGAACGCAACTCAACCGGATCTCCACCAAGTTCTACTAGCTTATTTTCTAATTCTTCAATATAAATTAAAGAATCTAATGCAGAACTAGTATCTCTTTTAGTTCCTAAAGCTCGTTCAATACGATTTTTTTGAAAGGATAATTCGGTTTCAATTTCAATTCTAGTGTCTTCTAATTCTTTTATTTTATTTTCTAAAGCCACTATTTTTTCTTTTAAACCATTAATTGACTCTTCTTTTAAAGAAAGCTGTTCCTTAAGTAAATCAAGTTCACTAATAAGTTTATCTAATTGTTGATAATCATCCATTATATCATCAAGAGCTTGATCAACTTCTAATGGTTCATAACCTTTTTCAACACCACTAAACTCAATTTTATCAATTTCTTTTGCATTATACTTAAGTTCCATGTTTTCTCTCCTTCCGTACGTATAATTATAAACCAATTTGCATTTATAAACAAGAAAAAAGG
>CAZDEE010000041.1:0-2307 GCA_964504595.1 uncultured Staphylococcaceae bacterium
TAATTTTATATACTCCATTTTATTCACCTAGCATTTTTCTTAGTTCTTTCAATGCTTCTTCCATTTCTTTTTGAGTGTTTTCAATATCATTTAATATCTCAGATGTAGGACGATACTCTTTTACAACTTTTTCACGTTCACGATATTTATTAATTGTTAAATCGTAATCATTATCTCTAATTTCTTGAACTGGTACCATAAAAGAACATTCTTTTCTTGACCTATTCTTCTCATTATCTATATTATGAAATCTATTAATAATATCAGGAATATTCGAACCTTCTACTGGATTTCTTTTTGCATCTAATGTATATCCATCATTAGTCATATCATAAAACCAAACATCATTAGTGCCACCATTATTTGTTTTTTCAAAAATAACAAAAGATGTCTTTACACCTGCACCTTTACTTGCTGATCCTTTTTTAGAAGGTGCACTAAAAATACCTTGAGGCATTGACACAATACCTATAAGTTTTTGCTTATCAATCAATTCAATACGCAAGTTTTTATGAGCTTTTGAACTTCCAAATAATACTCCATCTGGAACTATTGTCATACATCTTCCACCAGGTTTTAATAACATAACCATTAGTGCAACAAATAATAATTCTGTTTTACCAGTTTTTGTAATTGATAATATTTTCCCATCAATAGCGTCTTCTACAATACTTCCAGAAAATGGAGGATTTGCTAAAACTAAATCAAATTTACCAATTAAATTTTTAGCATTTTCACTTTCTAATAATGAGTCTGTAGATATAATTGGTTTCTTTATACCATGTAAAACTGAGTTCATATAACCAATTCTAGCCATATTACTATCATTGTCACATCCGTAGAACATTTGCTCACTAAAGATTTTAGAATTATTTACATTTAATAATTGAGCCTTTTGATTTTCCTTTATAAATTTTGCTGATTCAATTAAAAAACCTGCTGTTCCCATCGCTGGGTCAATAATCATTTCACCTAATTTAGGTTTCATCATTTCAACTGCCATATCAATGATATGTCTAGGTGTTCTAAACTGTCCAGAGACTCCACTACCACACATATACTCATAAACATCACCCATTAGATCAGTATTATTAAAATCTAATTCTGGATCAGATAATTTATCTACAATTGAAGTTAGTAATCTTTCCTTATCATCAAATCCAAAAGATAGTTTTTTTGCGAATCTCGGGAAATCTCCAATACTAGTATTATTAACATCTTTAATAAAAGGATAGACATAATCTCTAAGTCTTCTAGCCAAATCAAAAGAATTTAAGTTCTTAAAATTTTTCCATCTTAATTGTTCATATGGAATTTCAAATTTCAATACAGTTTCGCCATTAATAACATCATAATTATTATAATTACCTTTTTTAAAAATTAAATCTTCTTGCTTTGGTTCAATTCCAATAATACTCGCTTGAGCTTCAATAGCATTTTGCTTATCATCTAACATTTTAATAAACATTAATGTAGTCAACTGATTTACAATATCACTTGTTTGAGCCATATTTTCATTATAAAAATCTTGCCATATAGCATCAATCTTGTTTTTCAGATTACCTGTTATCATTCTTCAATACCTCTTTCTACTCAACTTTCATTCCTGCTTCAATAAATAATTCTTTTAGTTTTCTTTTCATTGACATAGTTGGTTCATGTTTTCCAGATTCCCATCTACTAATAGAAACAAAACCAACTCCTAAAATATTACCTAATTCAGTTTGAGTTAATAATTTTATTTTTCTATATTCTTTTATCTTCTCAGCAAAATTAATCATATAAAAATGCCTCCGTTTTAATAAGTAATATTTTATCACATTTTTATCAAAAACTCAATTTATATGTAATATAATCCCACATAATTATTATATTTTCTCCAATATATCTTAAAATTTATTAATTATTTCTTTACTTCTTTTTAAAACTTTATTTTTTATGACTTTAGAAATTATTACATTTGTATCATATAATTCTTTCATCATCACATATGCGAATGCTATAGCGTCTATTTCAAAGTCTTGATTTAGATATTTTTCATCATCTTCAATATCACTAACATAATAGTTTTCAAATTCATATTTCCATTTTTCTATTCTTTCTTTTGGCTCTTTAAATATCTCAGGATATTTTTTACCAAAGTCAATACAACAATATTGGTAGATATGCCTCATTTCATGAAAGGCAGTAACATATACTTCAGATTCTGGACATATACTTAATCTATCAATATTAAATATAATTCTATAATCTCTAGTTGTTTTAGCTGTTACTTCTTTATTAGGAAACTTAGTTGATGGTTCAAAC
>CAZDEE010000042.1:0-1923 GCA_964504595.1 uncultured Staphylococcaceae bacterium
ACCTGTCATTAGGAAATAACCCAAAAATATAGTGTTAAACTAATCAAAGAATAATTCGGTGTTGATGATATTATCAACATCTTTTTTTCTTAATAAAACATTATCTAATTTAGATAAACAGAATCGTTTTTGAATAATAGATAATACATCAGATTTAGAAGCATTATTAATAAAAGAGCCTTCTAAAGTTTCAGTAATATTGTAGTTTCTAATGAAATCAATAATTTTAGAAATAGGTAATTCATCATTAAATGCTTTAAGTTCAATTAGTCTTAATATAGTTAAAGCTAAATAACAAATTGTAAAATGACCATATATAGATTCTTTGTTTTGAAGATAAATAGGTCTAGCTTCTAAATATGTTTTCATTATTTTGAAGGATTCTTCAATTCTCCATAAACCATGATATATTTTATAAATTTCTTCTGGCGATTTATCGATTTCAGAAGTAACTAATAAATTGTATCCAGCAAAAGATAAATCTTCATTAATTTTATCTTGGTTTAAAGAAGCTTGGGCTTTAACTATTTCTCCATTACCATCAATAGTTGTAAAAGTTACGTATTTAATTGAATCTCCATAATCTTCTTTAGAAGCTTGTTTAATCGATGATATAGTTAAAGCTTTATCGATTTGTTTTTGTATTTGAGCTTTTTGTTTTCTTGCTAAACTAGGATTATAAAAAACAATATGTTTTTCTTTCACTTTAAAAGATATATTTTCACCATCTTCGTTTTTGAAACTATATTCAAAATAATCAATACATTCTTTGTATTTGTATATTGTTTTACCTAAATTATCTTTAACTTCGGTCCATATATTATTGTCATTATCTAATAAGACCCATTGTTTTTCTTTAGTACTTAAATTTCTACCATGAACAGATTTAGAAAATATATATCCATCTTTTGCTTCTAAAGAAGCAGCATATATATTTCTTGCACAGTTTAATCCTTTATCAGCAACTTGAACAATTCTAGAATTAATATCATATCTGTTTTTTAATTCTTCAATAGTTTTTCTAATTATTGGTTTTTCAGATTCATTTCCAGGATATAATGACATAGCTAATGGTATTTGGTCTTCATCTAATAATAATGCTTGACCAATAATAGGTAAATGACGTTCTTCTTTACTTGGACCAAATTGTTTATCTTCTTTAGGTAAATCAATTTCAAAATAATAATTAGTACAATCAAAATAAGCTTTAGAAGTATTTCTATTCCATTTGTTTGCAATCTTGATATTGAATAATTCAATAAATTTTTGGTAATCATTGCCAATATAATTGATAGTATCTAATATTTGGTCATAACTAAAACATTTAATTCCATAAATGTTAGGCATAACCTTTTCAAAAGCTTTATGCTTAGAACCAGGATTAACTATTTGAGAATAAATCATAGATCTAATAAAATCAGATAATTTAAAACGAAACTTTTTATTACTGGATAAATAACTTAACCATTCATCAATATCTAAATAATCAATCATAGATTTAATTAAAAAATATCCTAAGTTTTTAGAAGAAGAAATATCACCAATTTTCTTTTCTTGTTTATTAGGAATATCATCATTTAAATCATCAACCAAATCTTGAGCATACTTAATAGGATCGTTGATTCCTTGCTTAATAAGATCATCATAATAACCAACAACTTTAAAAGATTTATTACGACCACCTTTACCAGGGACATAAATAGATTGATAAATTTGCAAATAGAGACCCTTTTTAGAAGGGGTAGATTTCTTTAAAAAATATCTCATAAAACACCTCAGTAATATAATAACACTTTAACACTATATATTATATAACAATAAAAAAATAATTTCAATACTTTTACATATATATTTTATATATATGTAATTTTTCAAAACTATTTAATTTTCCGAAATTTTATAGTGTTAAATCCTAAAAACGGG
>CAZDEE010000043.1:0-1806 GCA_964504595.1 uncultured Staphylococcaceae bacterium
ACTTAATTTTAAAATTTAACAACACTTTTTCTTCGTTTTGTCGAAAGTCAGGTATAATTATGGAAATCGCTAATAAATATGGGTTAACAGTTATTAGTCAAAAGCAATTTAAAGAACTTAATAAATTAGGATTTTCAATTTCATCAGATATCAAAGATAGAAAAGCTGATTTCATTCTAGTAAAAAATAATAAAGCTTTAAATATTGAAGTTGATTACTTTGCTGCCGCAGGTTCTAAGCCTGAAGAAATAATTGATAGTTATATTAATCATCAAAACGACTTAAAAATAATTGGAATTGGATTTGCTTTAATTACAGATGGTAACTGCTGGTCAAATAAAGAAAAAAATCAACTTCAAAAAGGATTTAGGCATTTAGACTATTTGTTAAATTTTCATTTAGCTAAAGCTGGAATGCTAGAAGAAGCTATCAAAGATTTCTTTAAGTTTTAATTGGTAATTTTATGAAAAAAATAATAATCAAAGATAATAATTTTCTTCTTTATAACGACGATTGCTTTAAAAGATTAAAGAAAATAGAACCAAATTCAATTGATATGATATTTGCAGATCCTCCTTACTTTTTATCAAGTGGTGGTGTGTCTTGCCATTCAGGAAAACAAGTTTCAGTAAATAAAGCTGAATGGGATAAAGCAATTACAATCGAAGAAAAAATCAAATTTAACAGAAAATGGATTAAATTATGTAGAAAAATTTTAAAAGATAATGGAACTATTTGGATTAGTGGTACATTTCATAATATTTATGCAATCGGTATAGCTTTAGAATTAGAAGGCTTTTCAATCATCAATAATATTACATGGCAAAAGCCTAATCCCACTCCTAATCTAGCGTGCAGATGCTTCACTAATTCTACCGAAACAATTCTATGGGCTAGAAAACAATTAACACCAAAGAAAAAGGGAAAACACACATTCAATTATTCTTTAATGAAAGAAATTAATGGTGGCAAACAAATGAAGGACGTTTGGTTAATTCCTTTAGTTACAAAAGAAGAAAAAAAATATGGAAAACATCCAACACAAAAACCATTATCATTGCTTGAAAGAATCATATTATCATCAACTAATGAAGGTGATATAATATTAGACCCTTTTAATGGAAGTGGCACAACAGGAATTGCTAGCGTAAAATTAAATAGAAAATACATTGGTATTGAAAAAGAAAAAAAATATTTTGAAATAGCTAAATCTAGAATAAAATCTATATAAATTAAATCAAATGGAGATATCACATAATAAGAAATAATTTAATAATAAAATGAAGACTTAATAAAAAAACCGCTATTGCAAAAAATAATATTATTCAATTGTTATTAATAACAACAGAATACAATGATTTAATACTTTTATCTTGTTTTTTTCATTTAATAATGTGATAATATTAACACGCCAAAGGCATACAATACGGGTCTGTTTTGGGTTCGACAGGGTTGTGTTTGGCAATAGATGCAGCCGAGTGGTGACGATATCACCAAAACAAAAATATCTGGCAACAGAAACTTTTCATACGCTGCTGCTTAATTAGCAGACGATGTAGTCTTCCGTTTTTGATAAAACGGGCAGCGCGCTTCCTAAGGTCTTATTCTTTCACGCTTAGGGTGAGTGTCATAAAGAAAGAATAAGCTTCTGATATGATTATGTTTAGAAGACGAAAATCAAATAATCTCGTCTAGTTAGATTTGTTAGGCTATTGATACTAGATTAAATTTAAGCTTAACTAAGCTGTAGATGCTATTGCAGAATCTTCTTTGGACACGGGTTCAATTCCCGTCAGATCCACCATT